>JBNKCX010000017.1:0-193439 GCA_050287965.1 Sedimenticolaceae bacterium | reverse complement strand
TTCTTCAGTGAAAGAAAAGCCAAGTTTCTCTACCAGGGCGGTTACTATGTAACGGCAACGGCCGACGCCGGGAATGACCTGCTCGAGTCGAGCGAGGGAAACAATGCCCGCACCCAGACCATCCTCGTGCATTCGCCGCCGTCCGCCGCCAAACCTGAAAGGACGGAGAGGGGTTCAAATCCGCCGCCAAACCCGAAAGGACAGAGAGGGGTTCAAATCCGCCGATGATCGCGGATCCCGCGTTGAATTCCGGACGGCGTTCCGTCAGGAGAAATATTTACGCCCGACCCGTAGGCTCTCTCTTATCAATCATATGTACATTCATTCGGCCTCTCTTTCCCTGTAGCCTCTGACTCTCGAATTTTTTCAATGCAACCTTCAGGCATGCTTGGAACAGGTGGGCCCAGGTCTTTCTCGATACTAGGTTCAACATCTTCACACCCAAGCTTCTTTGATAGTAACTTGTTGTCCCTATATAAACATATATCGGTTGTTTGTTGATTTTCCGTATCAATGTGTTTCATTATTTGTAACTTTCCGCCATCGTAATAGATAACCATAGACCGTAAAAAGGTTCCATTTATCTCAATCCATATTGTTTGGCACCCATTGTAATTAGGGCCCATATCGCTTCTTCTGGGAAAAACCTTAATCGCATAAAATTTATCATAATTATTTTCTCCAGATCCGTCTGGCAGGATAGCTACATTACAATATTTTTTATCCTTTGGAATATCGGCAGGCGAGGCAAATGCCCCACTTAGAGAGATCGCCATCAAACATAAGACTAAAATCGGGTTTCTTGATTTCATAATTATTCAACACCTATAAAGCTATGGGTAAGTTGCATAGTTTTTGGGTTTAAAATTGACTCAATCTTTAGTTATCTTTTTCATAAACTCGGCAACTGGTTTGTATTTTTCACTATCCTTAGACTCCAGCAGTTCAGCAAACTGAAAAGCATTGAGTCCATTTGCACTATTATTGCGTGTAATCACCGCTTCCGGATTAGCGCCGGCGGAAAGCAAAATCTTAATTAATTCAATATCTCCAAATAGTACCGCCTCATGCAGCGGCGTCACACCATCATTATATTCATTCACATTCGCACCACGATTGATAAGAATTTCAATCGTCTTGTACACATCAGTATCATCACCAGCAATCCCTGATCCTGCCAGCGCGAACGAAAGAGGTGGTTGACCATGGCTCGTTTTGTCTTGGATGGAAATTGGCCCGTATTTTAGATATGCCAATGCCAGCGGCCTGGGGATCATTGGATATGAGTCTTCTGTAATGGCAGCTAATAATTGATGGTCAATTCCGTGTGAGAACACTATCCCTACATACGACGCATAAAGTACGATCAGCAGTCCTGTTAAGGTAATAACAATGGTGATCCTTTTTCTCATATGTAGTAACTAAAGTTTACGGTAAGGGGCCGAGGTCCCGCGCAGCCCCGAAGGGGCGGAGTGAACTCGACCGATTTTTCATATGTTATATCCGTTTATACGTTGCATATTCGTCTGCGTCATCAGTTTGTATTATGGCCTCAGTTGGTGTGAGACTAATAAACTTTAGCCTGATAGGTTCGGGCATGCCTGTTTGTATAACAACTGTGCAACCGCTTAACTGCCATCTGCCGACACTACCGGGCCTGTGATGCAACCATGAGATGAATTTGCCGCCTGCCTCGATTGAAAACTCCTCGAAGTGGCCATCGCCTTCTATATAACTGTATGCCCCTAATACCGCATTCTCCTCCAGTTCGCAGGCTGGAGTGTTAGATGCCAGGGAAAACAGTATGATAAATATTGCTGTTTTCATATTACGCATAATGCGGATTATTCATGTGAACGGTCATTCATAATCTCCGGCAATAGCGCATCAATGTTCACAAAATATCCATTCTGATTTGCCGGGTCGGTATGAATGATCACGTTTCTTCCGCGATAGCCGGGACCCGGATCGAAAGGCAGGAAGTCAGAAACGAACTCCTCGTCAAACACGCCCCCTGGCCGAATCCCCCGGCAGATGAATACATATCGACCACTGCCTGCCGGTCGCTCTTCGGCCCTGATGATCGTCCCTGAAACAATCGGCGCTTCCGAGGAAAAGAGAAGACGTTCGCGCTGCATCATATCCGCCAGCTCTTCCATACTCCGGTCGTTATCTCTCGTCAGAAAAAAACTGCCTGCCCCCATCAGAAGAAAGATCAGACCACATACGGTGACGACCAGCGGACCCAGCCAAAATTGTTTAAAGGACGCAATCTGTGCCTGATGCGGATCGGCCGGATCATAGATCACCTCGACCTCGGACCCGGTCTCAATTACCGGCCTTCCCCCTCCGCCGGTCGATCCGACAAAACGGAAATTCTCGCCGTTCGCATCAGTAAACTCGACGATTGGATTATAGTTGATGACCCCAAAAGGACTGGCGACACGATTGCTCACCGACCCGGATCTGGTAGATAAGGTCTCTTCTTGTCCGGCTACAGTTCCTGTTGTATGCACGCCATGTTGAAACAGGGGCAAGCGGTTCCAGCCCCATAACAAGCCGCCCGCAAGGGTAGCCAGACCTATGCCTCCGAATGCTATTAACACCAACCATTTCATGTCTTCGCTCCGGATAATTCGCTGAAAGCAAATCCCTATCCCTTGCTCAGATTCTTTCCATCCGCTACCAACACTCCGTGGCGATCCCGGACAGTTTTCACCGGCCCGTTACCTGCAGAGTATTCACGCGGACGCGCAATATTAATGACGCGCTTGCTCATTGCTCTCTTTCCTATTCGCTGGGCCGCGCTATTCTGCGGAGCGGCGTTTGTCAGTCGTTTTATGATTGCGGCCGGCATTACTGCAGGGCGGCCGGTAGAAATATCAATGCAGGTCGCTGTTACATCGGCGCGAACCAGCAACTTGCCGCCCCTTTCGATTGTTTGGTCGAAGTGAAGCCGGTAATGGTCGAAGTCCGCGATACGCGCCGTAGCTACCAGACGATCCTCGAAACATGCTGGGCGAACGAACTTGACTGCCATGCGAGATGCCACCAGGGCGACGCCGTGTTCTTTCATGATCTGCGCCGGGCTGGCCCCGGAACTGCTGATAAGCGCATGGCGGGCGTGTTCCATCCATACCACATAGCGACCGTGATAGACGACACCACCCATATCGGTATCATCGAAAAAAACATGAATCGGATGTTCAATGCGGGGCATGGGTTCCCCCTCCTCTGTTTTGTTGATATTGGAGCTGGCTTGCCCCGTCCTTCATTCGCTGAATGCAAATTCCTATCCCTTCCCCTAACGCGGGCTCACCAGTCGTGGTTTGGTGGGACTGGTCCCAGGCTGTACTGGTACCGTGCCGGGAGTTGCCGGAGCTGCGGCCGGGGTCTGGGATGGCGATGCTGCAGGAGAGACACGCAAGCCGGGACTGGGCGACGTCACGCGACTACCGGCCACGTTCAAGGTCACGCTGAAAGAGCGACCCGGTGATGCCGGTAAGGGTGATACCGACACCCGGTATTGTCCTGCCGACGCCGGCTTGGCACCCATGAGTATAACCGACGCGGTCTGGCCCGGTTCGATTGCCTCGCCGATTGCGGCAGTCCGGGAAGGTACCGGGCAATCATTGCTTCCCTGCACCACGGTACAGGTCAACTGGTACCGTGCTGCTGCATAACTGGCTACGCTGCCGTTATTCTTGAAGTTGATCTCCAGGTTGACCGGTGTGCCTTCCTTCAGTGGCGTGGGGTGTACACTGATTGTATCGACAACGATCAGGCTTGCCGTAGCGCGGTTAAGCTTTGCCGGACCAATACCGGTAGAAAAACCAGTTGCCGGGGCGGCATTGTCCTGACCTTGTGAGGGATTGTTCAGTTTCGGTGGACCAAATCCTCCTGCCGGCTTACCGGCTGGTCTGAGGTTTTCATTCGCCGTCTTCGTGACCATCTTGGCCTTCTGGACGCTTACTGAGCCCACAATCTGAAAGGTCCGCGTGTAGGCCCCGTTCGCATCGGACCCATTGCCATTGTTCCATGCGCTTGTTACGGTCACTTCATACAGGCCGGGTTCCGCCAGGCCAGGACGCTTGATCCACATGGGTTGACTTTCAGGCCAGGGATACCGTTCAGTGAGAACAGTTTCCCACTGGCTGCCATGGGGTTGTCCTTCAGGTAAACTCATCTCACCATGCGTACCGTATTCCACTTTACCGGCTTTCTTGATTTCAACATCCAGATAAGACGGTGTGTGCATACCATAAAGATTATTTCGCAGTTTTAACTCAAGTTCTCCCTTCAACCTTGCCCCTTCCTGGGGAGCCATCATCGTGAGATAGTGTGGTTCACCGCTGGGAACCAAGGGTTGCCAGTCTGAAGTGCCGTTGGCATCCACAACGAATGTTGTCGAGTACGTGAAAGACTTGTACTCATGTCCTGGTTTTGGATGTGGATCTGGATTTTTAGAGCGGCAGTTTGCCTGCAGGTGATAAATCACGCTGTTGTTAACGGACGGGTTATTTGTTACACCATTTGCAGAGATACGATAATTTCTACGGTGGCTACTACTACTATAACTACTATAACTAATAGGCTCGATGGTGGCGGGTTGTTCGGGGCTGCCATCGGATGCAGTGAGGGATGCGTCTGTACAGATAAAAGCTACCTTCGTACTTCCCCATTTCTTGGGACCAATCGACCACTCTGCCTCCACTCCGATCGTGGCCGGCCAGTTGGCATTGGTCACGATATGGTAGCTGTCACCTTCCTTGTTGAGCGCCTGTTTTTGCCCATTCACTATTGTCCAGGCACCGTCTGTCCAGTCATTTGCAAACGATATGGTCGTGTGAAACAGAATAATGACAATAGCGAAAGAACTAACCATGTGCTTTAGTAGACTCATGACGCCTCCTGTAGGGTGGGGTCACCAGGCATCAGCAAAACACTGATGCCTGGCCTGCAATATAATTTTCCCGTGGCGATTATTGCTGTTGTTGCAGCTGTTGCTGTTGTGCCGGGTCTCCGCCGGGTGGGGGATTGCCTCCACCAAGACCTCCAAAGCCCTGGTTCTGTTGCAGGCTGCCCGGTGACGGTCTTTCCTCTTCGTCGGCTTTTTCCATACCTACCTCGGAACCGGGCATACTGAAACCATTGCCCTGCTGCTGCTGTTGCTGCAGGGAGGGTATCTGTTCCGGCGAGGCATCACCGGCAGGTGTGTCGTCATTGATGATCATATCGCCGCCACGCGCCGGCATAACATTCATCTGGGGTTTGGCTGGACCATGCAGGAGCTGAGCAGGTGATGGCCGCTCCTCCTCGTCGGCTTTTTCCATGCCAAGTTCTTCGCCGGGTCTGCCCGGCTTGCTGGACGCATGGGCCTTGGGTTTCATCTGCTGCATTTGGGGTTTGGTCTGCTGTTGCCTGGGACTGGCGGCATTGGGCGGTATTTTCAGCTCGGCATGGACCGGCTGGACCAGCAAGACGCCACAGGCAAGGACTACAGAAATAATTGCAAACTGCTTCATGGGGATACCCTCCTTGAGATAACTAACCTGACTACAATATGCAATGTGTCGCAGCAGATAGCCGAACGGTTCAATCAGGCTGCAACAAATTCGTCGCAGCAGATAGCCAAACGGTTCAATCAGGTTGCAACAAATCCCGGTGTGCTGCTCGAAGGTGTTGCCCGGAACCCGTGACCCTTGGTTCATACTGAAGAGCTGCTGTGCCTCGGCCGGCGCCTGTGCCTCGTTCTCCGGCAGACGACCGTCGCTCAGAACCTCCCAGGGGTCCGGGCAGGCTTCCCCGGTACCATCTTCCCTGAGTCGTAACCTGGACGTAATCTCCGGTCACGGGTCTTGGCATGTGGGGGTAGTTTGATGTCATGTACCGGACTGTAGACGTGGATATCCCGCTCCTTGTGCGCGACCTTAAACAGGTGGGACAGGATCACCAGGTCACGCTTGGCGGTGCCGGGGGAGACCTTTTTCAGTCGTTCATCCCGGTACCTGGCGATATCGACACCGCGGATGCCGGCGACGTACCGGTTGGCAAGCCTGTGCCGGAGCGGCGCACGGATGCGTGCTGCTTGAGATAGGTGAGGGGAGCTGGAGGCAGGTGATGTGAAAAATTGGTCGGGGTGAGAGGATTACTCGGGCCGTCCTGGCCCTCGCCCTTCGGGTTCACTTCGCTCATTTGCCGAATCGCTCCCGGCGATTCGGTCGAACCTCCAGTCGGTTCTTATCCTCTCAAGAACTGCTGCTGCGTGCTGCTTGAGATAGGTGAGGGGAGCTGGGGGCAGGTGATGTGAAAAAGTGGTCGGTGTGAGGGGATTACTCGGGCCTTCCTGGCCCTCGCCCTTCGGGTTCGCGACCGCCATGGATGGCGGAAGTGCAGGTTTTGCAGGAGCAAAAACCTGCCTTCGCTCATTTGCCGAATCGCTCCCGGCGATTCGGTCGAACCTCCAGTCGGTTCTTATCCTCTCAAGAACTGCTGCTGCGTGCTGCTTGAGATAGGTGAGGGGAGCTGGAGGCAGGTGATGTGAAAAATTGGTCGGGGTGAGAGGATTCGAACCTCCGGCCCCTGCCTCCCGAAGGCAGTGCTCTACCAGGCTGAGCTACACCCCGAATATGGATCAGTTGGCGCGTTCCACGGAGAAATCCGCCAGTGCCGCCAATGCGTTTCTGAAGGAGGAGGGCGGCAGTGCTTCCAGGGCCTTTTTGGCCAGTGCCGCCTCTTCCGACGCGAGGCGCGAAGTGTAAGCGATTGCGTCCGTGGATTCAATGGCGGCCTTGATGGCGGCTATCTGGTCGAGTCCGCCGTTTTCGATCGCCTCCCGGATGACCTGGCGCTGTGCCGGGCTGCCCACCTGCATGGCACGAAGCAGCGGCAGGGTGGGTTTTCCTTCGGCCAGGTCGTCGCCGATGTTCTTGCCGATATCTTCCGAGGAATCGCTGTAATCCAGCGCATCATCGATTATCTGGAACGCAATTCCCAGGTGCAGGCCGTAGTCGGCCAGGGCCTGTTCCTCTTCGGTGGTGGCGTTTCCTAAGACCCCCCCCAGGCGTGCCCCCGCCTCGAACAGGGTGGCGGTCTTTCTGATGATCACTTCCCGGTATTGCTCTTCACTGGTATCCGGGTCGTGGCAATTCAGGAGCTGCAGGACTTCCCCTTCGGCGATGCGGTTGGTGGCGTGAGACAGCACCTCCATGACACGCATGCTTTCCATATCCACCATCATTTCGAAGGAGCGGGAGTAGAGGAAATCCCCCACCAGCACGCTGGCGGCGTTACCCCAGACCGCGTTTGCCGTCTCCCGGCTGCGGCGCAATTCGGAGCCGTCCACAACGTCGTCATGGAGCAGGGTGGCGGTATGGATGAATTCGATGATGGCGGCCAGGTCGACATGCCTGTGTTCCTGATAGCCGAGAGCCCGCGCCGCCAGCAGGACGATCATCGGGCGCAGGCGTTTTCCGCCGGCGTTGACGATGTAATGACCGATCTGATTAATCAACACCACATCTGAGTGCAGCTGTCGCAGAATCAGACTGTCGACCGCCTTCATGTCTTCCGCGACCAACTCGCGGATTACGGAGATTTCCATACAACCCTTTATCTATATAGGTGTTCGGGGGGGAAGAGGCATGCTAGGAGGGCGTCGTATTGCTGTCAAGTTCCGCGGGAAGGGGAGGCCCGGGTCTATCAGGGGTGTCTGGCGGGAAGTTGGCGGGGGACGGCATGGGGCGAGGTGCCTTAAGATACGCCCGAACCGGCACTCAGGGGTAGGGAGATGTTGACCTGGTAACGGCTGGGAAGGTAAAATCCCGCCTCTTTTAGTTGGCATATTCCTGAGGGCGTATGCCTAAGTGACAGATTTTTACGGAGATTTGGCAAATGTATGCCGTAATTCAGACCGGGGGTAAACAGTACCGGGTGTCCCAGGGTGATAAGCTTCGGGTCGAAAAACTGGGAGCAGACGAGGGCGCCAAGGTCGAGCTCGACAAGGTTCTGATGGTTGCCGATGGCGACAAGATCTCGATCGGAACCCCCTATGTAAAGGGCGGCAAGGTCACGGCCACCGTGAAGGCTCACGGCCGGGGCAAAAAGGTCAACATCATTAAGTTCAAGCGGCGCAAGCATCACCTGAAGCGCCAGGGTCACCGGCAGTGGTATACCGAGCTTGAAATCACCAAGATAACCGCAGGCAAATAGGCAGGTTAGAGCATGGCACATAAGAAGGCAGGCGGCAGTACCCGTAACGGCCGCGACTCAGAATCCAAACGTCTTGGCGTCAAGATCTATGGCGGTCAGGCGGTAAAGGCGGGCAACATTATCGTGCGTCAGCGGGGCACCCGTTTCCACGATGGGGTCAATGTCGGTTGCGGTAAGGATCACACCCTGTTCGCCAAGGCCGACGGCGTGGTGAAGTTCGAGATTAAGGGACCGAAGAAGCGTAAATACGTGAGCGTGGTTCCGGCCTGATTACGCCGTTTTCATTCGATCAGCAAGGGCCTCGTCATTTGACGGGGCTTTTTGCTTTAAGGGTATTAGTTTGAAGTGGGAAGTTAGAAGTAAGTAGATAAGAAGTTGGTAGTCCAGGAGTGGATGTTATCCTTACTTCCAACTTCCAACTTCCAACCTGTAAACTAATCACCATGAAATTCGTCGACGAGGCAATTATCCGAGTAGAGGCCGGTAACGGCGGTAACGGCTGCGTCAGTTTCCGCAGGGAGAAATTCATTCCCAAGGGCGGACCGGACGGCGGTGACGGCGGTGACGGCGGCAGCGTTTATCTTATCGCTGACTCCGGGCTCAACACCCTGGTGGATTTCCGACACCTGCGCATGCATCGGGCGGAGAAGGGACAGCCCGGCATGGGACGCAACCGCACCGGCCGCAGCGGTCAGGACCGGTATGTCAAAGTGCCGGTGGGTACCCGGGTCCGGGATGAGGATACGGAAGAGGAGATGGGCGAGCTGCTGAAGCATGGGGAGACCCTGCTGGTGGCCAAGGGCGGGTTCCATGGCATCGGGAATGCCCGCTACAAGAGCAGCACCAACCGCGCCCCGCGGCAGTTTACCCCGGGCACCCCCGGAGAGAAGCGCCAGCTTCATCTGGAATTGATATTGTTGGCGGATGTCGGGCTTCTGGGTATGCCTAACGCCGGTAAGTCGAGTTTCATTACCAAGGTGTCCAGCGCTCGACCGAAGGTGGCCGATTATCCCTTCACCACCCTTTACCCGAATCTGGGGGTGGTAAGCGTGGGTAGCGAACGCAGTTTTGTGATCGCCGATATCCCGGGAGTTATCGAAGGTGCGGCGGAAGGTGCCGGCCTGGGGATACAGTTTCTCAAACACCTGACCCGTACCCGGTTGCTGCTGCACCTTGTGGATATGGCGCCCATGGACGAAGCGGTTGATCCGTTGCAGGAGGTGCGTCAGATCGAGGAGGAATTGGTGAAATTCAGCAGCGAGTTGAGCCAACGGGAGCGCTGGCTGGTGCTCAATAAGATGGATCTGCTTCCGCAGGACGAGTTCCAACAGCGCAGTGAACGGCTGTTGGAGGAGTTGGGTTGGCAGGGACCGGTGTATGCCGTATCCGCTCTCACCGGTGAAGGCACAGAGGCCCTGGTCTACGCCCTGATGAACCGGCTGGAGGAGTTGCGACGGGATGAGCTAGGGGCGGTTACTGAGAGTACGGTTGATGAAGAGCCTTGGGAGCCGGTTTAAAGTCTGAAGTTAGTAGTTTAGTAGTTGGTAGTTAGTAGTTGGAAGTTAGAAGTTAGAAGGAAGATGTTTATGACGAGCGATGGATGGCATATAGGTATATGAAAATTTAGGTGATATCCTCTTTACCAACTACCAACTACCAACTACCAACTACCAACTACCAACTACCAACTACCAACTATGATCACCCGCGAAAAGATCCCCAATACCAGCCGCTGGGTTGTGAAGATCGGCAGCGCCCTGCTTACCCGGGACGGCGAGGGATTGGCGCGGGAGCGACTTTTTTCCTGGGTGGAGCAGATGTCGGCCTGGATGTCCGCGGGCAGGGAGCTGGTGTTGGTCTCTTCCGGTGCGGTGGCGGAGGGCATGAGTCGCATGGGTTGGCCCAAGAGACCGAAGACCCTGCATGAGCTTCAGGCGATCGCCGCCATCGGGCAGATGGGCCTGATCCGCGCCTATGAGACCTGTTTTCAGAAGCACGGTCGGCATACCGCCCAGGTCCTTCTTACCCATGACGATCTGACCGACCGTGGGCGCTACCTGAATGCCCGCAGCACCCTGAGGACACTGCTGCAGTTTGGAGTGGTGCCGGTGGTCAACGAGAACGACACCGTGGCCAACGAGGAGCTCCGTTTCGGGGACAACGATACCCTGGCGGCGCTGGTGGCCAATCTTATCGAGGCGGACCTGCTGGTGCTCCTGACGGATCAGGAGGGGCTGTTCGACAGCGATCCCCGTTTCAATCCCGACGCCGCTCTGATCTCCGAGACCCGGGTGGATAACGGCGATCTGGACAGGGTTGCGGGAGGCAGCGCCGGCGGTCTCGGTCTGGGGGGTATGGTGACCAAGGTGCGGGCGGCCCGGCTTGCGGCCCGTTCCGGAACCGCAACGGTAATCGCCTCCGGTAACAGAGATGATGTCCTCGGCCGTATCAGCCGCGGGGAGGATATCGGGACCTTGCTGGCCCCGGCCCAGGAACCCCAGGCGGCGCGTAAGCAATGGCTGGCGGGCCATTTGCGGGTGCGTGGCCGGCTGGTGCTGGATGCCGGTGCCGTGGCCGTGATACGGGAGCGTGGCCGGAGTCTGTTGGCGGTGGGAATCAAGGAGGTTTCCGGTGGCTTTGCCCGGGGCGAGGTGGTCTCCTGCGTGGATGAAGAGGGTCGTGAAGTGGCGCGGGGCCTGGTCAACTATGACGCCCTGGAGACGGACCGGATCAAGGGGCAGCCCAGCAGTCGTATTCAGGAGATTTTGGGTTATGTGGATGAGGAGGAGTTGATCCACAGGGATAATCTGGTTCTGGTGTAGTTATTTCTCTTGCTTTGTAGGGTGGGGTAAGACCCCGGCAAGCCTTGTAGCCCGTTTTTCATTCAGGTCACGAAACTTATTACCAATAGCTAAATAATCCCAGGTCAGGTACCTGGTTACCGAAATCTATCCAGCAGGCATAAAAAAACCGGCTTGTGGCCGGTTTTTCGTAATGCGCAGAGCTTCGGGTTACATCGCTTTAATCTGCGCGTTCAGGCGGCTCTTGTGGCGAGCGGCCTTGTTCTTGTGGATCAGGCCCTGATTCGCCGCGCGGTCAATCGCCGGGACCGCCAGTTTGTAAGCTTCGGAGGCCGCGTCCTTGTCTCCAGTACCGATTGCCTTCACCACGTTCTTGACACGGGTGCGCATGGCGCTACGGCGGGACGCATTGTGCTGGCGGTGTTGTTCCGCCTGACGAGCACGTTTGCGGGCTTGTACTGAATTGGCCAAGGTTTGTCTCCTAAAATCCGGTTAATGCTTGAAAGAGCGCGGTATTTTGGAGGCTGGGTGGGGATTTGTCAATAGGGGGTATGGTAGTGTTCAGTTGTCGGTGGTTCGGGGTCAACGGCTTATTTTATAATCGCTGCTTTGTGCCGCAAAGTCCGAGGAGAACAATCTGTCATCGCTGTCCAAATCCGTAGCCAAGGTCGGCTCGAACACCTTCCTGTCCCGTATCCTCGGGTTTGTGCGGGACCTGGTGCTGGCTCACATCTTCGGGGCGGACGCCAAGACCGACGCCTTTTTCGTCGCCTTCAAGATCCCCAATTTCCTGCGCCGCCTGTTCGCCGAGGGGGCCTTCTCAGTCGCATTCGTTCCGGTTCTGACCGAGTACAAGACCAAACGGCGCTTCGAGGAGCTGAAGGCGTTTGTCGACCATGTGGCCGGTACCCTGGGCAGTATCCTGCTGCTGATTACCGTGATCGGGGTCCTGGCGGCTCCGCTTCTGGTGATGCTGTTCGCGCCGGGCTTCTGGGGCGCCGAGGGCAAGCTGCAACTGGCGGCGGATATGCTGCGGCTCACCTTCCCTTATCTGTTGTTTATCTCTCTCACCGCCTTCGCCGGGGGCATCCTTAACGCCCACGGCCGTTTCGGGGTGCCGGCATTTACGCCGGTCCTGCTCAACCTGTCGCTCATCGGGTGCGCTCTCTGGCTGGCGCCGAGGATGCAGGAGCCGATCATGGCGCTGGCCTGGGGTGTGCTGATCGCCGGTATGGTCCAGTACGCCTTTCAACTGCCGTTTCTCCACCGTATCAATCTGTTGCCCCGGTATCGGCCGGCACCGAAGGACGAGGGGGTACGGCGTGTTATCAGGCTGATGATGCCGGCGGTATTCGGGGTTTCCGTGACCCAGCTCAATCTGTTGCTGGATACCCTGATCGCCTCTTTTCTGGTCAGCGGGTCCATCTCCTGGCTCTACTACTCCGATCGCCTGATGGAGTTTCCGGTGGGTATCCTGGGCGTGGCGCTGGCCACCGTGATCCTGCCCAATCTTTCCGAAAAGCATGCCCTGGAATCCCCGGAAGGATTTTCCCATACCCTGAACTGGGCCCTGCGTTGGGTGCTTCTGCTGGGATTGCCCGCCTCCGTCGGTCTTCTGGTGCTGGCGGGGCCCTTGATCGCCACCCTGTTCCAGTCCAGCGTCTTCGATGCCACGGACGTCGCCATGTCGCAACGCAGCCTAATGGCGTATTCCCTGGGCCTGGTGCCCTTTATCCTGATCAAGGTGCTGGCGCCGGGATTCTATGCCCGTCAGGACACCCGGACCCCGGTACGTATCGCCGTTATCGCCATGGCGTCCAACATGGTGCTCAACATCGCCCTGGTGTTTCCCCTGGCCCATGCGGGACTGGCTCTCGCCACCGCGGTTTCCGCCGGCCTCAACTCCGCCCTGCTGTATCGGGGGTTGCGCCGGGAAGGGATCTTTCAGCCGGAACCGGGGTGGGGCGCGCTTATTCTGCGCGGCGCCGTTGCGGCGATCCTGATGGGGATCGTGTTGTTCTGGATTGGGGGCGATCTCTCCGGGTGGCTCGAATCGGGGACCTGGGGACGGGCCATGCGACTGACCGGACTGGTGGTTGGTGGCGTGGTACTCTATTTTGCATCGCTTTTTGTCCTGGGTATCCGGGTGCGTCACTTTCAGGCTTCCAGAAGCGGATAGAAGAGCGACTTTCTCCGCTGATACAGGGACTTGAACCAGAACTTGGCCTATAATGCCCGGTTTTGGATTGGTTCGGCTCCGATGCAGATAATCCGCGGCTTACACAATTTGCGTAGCGAACACCGGGGTTGTGTGGCCACCATCGGAAATTTCGATGGGGTGCATCTCGGCCATCGGGCGGTGTTTCGTCATTTGCTGGAGAAGGGGGAAGAGTTGGGGTTGCCCGCCACGGTGATCACGTTCGAACCCCAGCCGATGGAATATTTTGCTCCGGATGCGGCGCCGGCCCGCCTGACCCGGATGCGCGAGAAGCTGCAGGCGATCCATGAGGCCGGTATCGACCGGGTGGTGTTGCTGGAGTTCGGGCCGAAAATGGCCGCCATGTCCGCGGACGGGTTCGTGCAGGAGCTGCTGGTGGAGGGACTCGGCGTCCGTTATCTTTTCGTGGGCGACGATTTCCGTTTCGGCAAGGACCGCAGCGGTGATATCCGGTTGCTGCGTCAGGTCGGTGATATCGCCGGTTTCGAAGTGGAAAGTATGGATACCTTTGCGGTGGGGAAGGAACGGGTCAGCAGTACCCGGATCCGTGACGCCCTTTTCCGGGGGGATCTGGAGCAGGCGGAACACAATCTGGGCCGGCCCTACACCATCTGTGGACGGGTGGCCCACGGCGATGAGCGGGGACGCGCCATCGGGTTTCCCACGGCCAATATCGATCTGCACCGCAAGGTGAGTCCTTTGCACGGGGTCTATGCGGTGCTGGTCCATGGTCTGGACGGGGGTCCCCGTCCGGGGGTGGCCAATATCGGCACCCGGCCGACGGTGGAGGGAGATAGCCGTTATCTGCTGGAGGTGCACCTGTTCGATTTTTCCCGCAGCATCTATGGGGAACATGTGGAAGTGGAGTTTCGCAAAAAGCTGCGGGAGGAGAAACGGTTTGACTCCTTCGAACTGCTGCGGCAGCAGATCGAACTGGATGCGGCCGAGGCGCGAGCCTGTTTTGGTCTGTCGGCGACAAACTGAATTCGCTTATTGAGATTTTGATTGCGTGAAGATGTAAATGTAGCCACGGAGACGCAGAGAACACAGAGGGAATAGTCGGAAGGTTCGTCAACGAGACAGATGATCAGATCTTTTCATCACGAAAAAGATCCCGGATCTGAAATCATTTATGATAACTCTGTGTCCTCCGTGCCTCTGTGGCTAATGAATGAAGATCAACTGACATACTATTTAGAGATTTACCAAGGCAGCAAGCCGTGACTGATTACAAAGAGACACTCAATCTTCCCAAGACCACTTTCCCCATGAAGGGCAACCTGGCCCAGCGCGAGCCTGAGATGCTGAAGCACTGGGAGGAGTCCGGGCTGTATCGGAAGATACGTGAGGCGTGTCAGGGGCGGCCGCAGTTTATCCTGCACGACGGCCCTCCCTACGCCAACGGCGAGATCCATATCGGTCATGCGGTCAACAAGGTGCTCAAGGATATCATCGTCAAGAGCCGCACCCTGGACGGCTTCGATGCCCCCTATGTGCCGGGCTGGGACTGCCACGGTCTGCCGATCGAACTGCAGGTGGAAAAGAAGGTCGGTAAACCGGGCAAGAAGGTGTCCGCCGCCGGATTCCGCGAGGCATGCCGTGATTACGCCGCGGCGCAGGTGGATAAGCAGCGGGTGGATTTCAAACGCCTAGGGGTGCTGGGGGATTGGGAGAATCCCTATCTCACCATGGATTTTCGTTTCGAGGCCGACATCATCCGGGCCCTGGGCCGTATCGTTGAGAACGGCCATGTCCACAAGGGCTACAAACCGGTGCACTGGTGCACCGATTGCGGTTCCGCACTGGCGGAAGCAGAGGTGGAGTACAAGGACAAGGAGTCCTTCGCCATCGATGTGCGTTTTCAGGTGCTGGATGAAGAGGCACTGATGGCGCGTTGCCACTCGATTCCGGGCGATCACGGTGAAGGGCGGATCTCCCTGGTTATCTGGACCACCACTCCCTGGACGCTGCCCGCCAACCAGGCAGTGGCTCTTAACCCGGCGTTGGAATACGCGGTAGTTCAGTGCGACGGGCCCCACGGCAAGGAACGCCTGATCGTGGCCGAGGGATTGATGAAAGACACCCTGGACCGCTGGGATATCGAAGACTACCAGGTCATCGCCTACGGCCGCGGAGACGCCTTCGAGGGACTGAAGCTGCAGCACTGTTTTTATGCCCGTGAAGTGCCGGTCATTCTGGGTGAGCATGTCACCCTGGATGCGGGAACCGGTGCCGTCCACACGGCTCCGGGACACGGTCTTGATGACTATATCGTCGGGCAACGCTACGGTCTGCCGGTGGACAATCCCGTGGGGGGGGACGGTCGCTTTCTGGAAGGGACGGAGCTGTTCGCCGGGGAACACGTCTTCAGCGCCAATGAGAAGGTGATCGAGGTGCTGAAGGCAAAGGGTGCGTTGGTGCAGGAGGCCCGCTTCCCTCACAGCTATCCCCACTGCTGGCGGCATAAGACACCGATCATCTTTCGTGCCACGCCCCAGTGGTTCATCAGCATGGACCAGAAAGGCCTGCGCAAATCAGCCCTGCGCGAGATCAAGCAGGTCCGGTGGATGCCGGACTGGGGTCAGGCCCGCATCGAGGGTATGGTGGAGAGCCGGCCCGATTGGTGTATCTCGCGGCAGCGTACCTGGGGCGTGCCCATCACCCTGTTCGTCCATAAGTCCAGCGGAGAACCGCACCCGGAAACGCCGCGCCTTATCGAGGAGGTTGCGCGGCGGGTGGAGCAGCAGGGCATCGAAGCCTGGTTTGCCCTGGAGCCGGAAGAGTTCCTGGGAGCGGACGCGGCGCAGTATGAGAAGGTTTCGGATACCCTTGATGTCTGGTTTGATTCCGGGGTGACCCACGCCTGCGTTCTGGAGCACCGTGAGGGACTAAGATCCCCCGCCGATCTATATCTGGAAGGATCGGATCAGCACCGGGGCTGGTTTCAGTCATCTCTCCTGACCTCTGTCGCCATCCATGATCGCGCACCCTACAAAGAGGTTCTGACCCATGGCTTCACGGTGGATGCCGAGGGGCGGAAGATGTCCAAGTCCCTGGGTAACGTAGTCGCGCCGCAGAAGGTGTTGAAGACCCTCGGTGCCGATATCATCCGCCTCTGGGTGGCGGCCACCGACTACCGGGGTGAGATGAGCGTTTCTGACGAGATCCTGAAGCGCACTGCCGATGCTTACCGCCGTATCCGTAATACCACCCGCTTCCTGCTTGCGAATCTCAACGGGTTCGATCCGGCCGTCAATCTGGTGGCGGCGGAGGAGATGATCGAACTGGACCGCTGGGCGGTGGATCGTGCGCAGCAGTTACAGGAAGAGATCATCGCCGCTTACCGGGACTATCAGTTCCATCTGATCTATCAGAAGATCCATAACTTCTGCGTCACCGAGATGGGCGGTTTTTATCTGGATATCATCAAGGACCGGCAGTACACCACCAAGACCGACAGTCTTGCTCGGCGTTCCTGCCAGACCGCCATGTACCATATCGTGGAGGCGATGGTCCGCTGGTTGGCACCTATCCTGAGTTTCACCGCCGAAGAGATCTGGGGGGAGATGCCGGGTGAGAGGGGGGAGACGGTCTTTACCGAGACCTGGTACCCGAACCTGTTCGCACTGGATGTCGACGACCCCTACGATCGGGATTTCTGGGAGCAGGTGATCAAGGTCCGCATTGAGGTCTCCAAGCAGCTGGAGCAGTTGCGCGCGGATCGCGCTATCGGCTCATCCCTGGATGCGGAGGTTGATCTCTACTGTGACCCGGAACTGCGGGATCTTCTGGCCCGGCTGCAGGATGAACTGCGTTTTGTCCTGATAACCTCCTACGCCCGGCTGCATCCGGCAGCGGAGAAGCCGGCCGATGCCAGAGAGACCGAGATGGATGGATTGTTCCTTCGGGTCACCGCCTCGGGCCATGACAAATGTGAGCGTTGCTGGCACCACCGCGAGGATGTGGGCGGTAATCCCAAACATCCGCAGTTATGCAGCCGATGTGTGGATAATGTCGATGGAGACGGTGAACCGCGAGGACTCGCCTGATCATGCTCCGTTGGCTTTGGCTTTCATTCCTGGTGCTGGCGTTCGATCAGGCCAGCAAGCAGTTGATCGAACTGAACTTCGCCCTGTACGAATCAATGGAGCTGTTGCCGTTTCTCAATATAACCCTGGTTTATAATGAAGGGGCGGCGTTCAGTTTTCTCAGTGATCAGGACGGATGGCAGCGTTGGCTGTTCATGCTCCTCGCCCTGGTGGTAACCGTGGTGCTGGTTGGCTGGGTCAAGCGGCTGCGGCAGGAAGAGCGTGCAATTGCCATCTCCCTGACCCTCGTCATCGGAGGGGCGGTGGGTAATCTGGTGGACCGGGTGCTGTATGGCCATGTAATCGATTTTATCGATTTCTATTACGGGCAGTGGCACTGGCCTGCTTTTAACGTCGCCGACTCGGCCATCACTGTCGGTGTTGCATTGATGCTGCTCGATGTGCTTTTCAGCAAAGACCGGGAAGCAAAACGCTAGCGACTGCTGTTGGGCGCGGTCGGGGTTCAGGCGACCCAGAAGATGAAAACGGTGACGGCGGGCAGCACGACCCAGATGGTCAGGGAACGCCAGATCAGACCGAGGGCGGCTTCCGCCAGATGGGAGGCGGCGTCGGCCGTTGTTTGCTCTTCCGGCCCATGTCCCAGACCAAGGGCGCCGCGCCCTGAAAAGATCAGTACCTGGTCGGCGGTTTTGGAAGCCGCTTCTTCTTCGTTTTCCAATCTGTCGTTGCCGCGCCATCCCATTATGGCGTCCTGGAAGTTTCCCGCCAGGGCGTAAGAAGCGGCGGTTATCCTCGCGGGCAGCCAATTCAGGATTTCAAGCAGACGCCGGACGCTGTTCAGGAACTCTTCGTCCGGTTCCATATCGGCGGCGGCTCCCGTATATAGATCACGGCTGAGGCGGTAAAGAAGGGCGCCCAGGGGACCGAGCACCATGAACCAGAACAACACCCCGAAGATGCGGTAGCACGCCTGTCTCAGGATGCCGTCAGTGATCGCCAGGGCAATATCCTGCTCGGAACCGGACGGATTGTCGATAACGAGATCGCGGGCGATCTCGGATGCCTTGTCCTGGTCGCCGTCGTCCCAGGCATCCACAAAGTCTTCCACCTGGCGATCCAGATTTCTGGGTCCGAGGCAGTAAAGAAGAACGCCGGTGGCGAACAGGAACTCCAGCACGCCCCCCAGCACGCCGTGAAGCGCTGCCTGGATCAGTCCCGCGGCGACCAGCGGCGGCAGCAGAGATCCGATGACGCCGACGGTCCCGCTGTTTATCCACTCCCCCAGAGATTGCCGGTGGCACCAGTTCAGGTATTTTCTAAACCAGCCGCTGTGACGATATATCTCCTGGTCCAGCAGAAACCGCTCGGCGATGAGGGCGAGGATGATGCTGAGTATGGCCATAGCCGGCAGTCTCCTTTATCTGTCTTCAGGATTCAAGATACTCTTCCAGCAGTTGGCGAAAGTATCGCCAGTCGAAAGCGGGCCCGGGATCGCTCTTGCGTCCCGGAGCGACGTCGCTGTGCCCTTTTATTCGATCCGCTGTGATGGCGGGGAAAGCCGCGAGTATTTCGCCTGTGGTCTCAGCCAGCGTGAGATATTGTTCCGGGGTATAAGGGGTATCATCGGTTCCCTCAAGTTCTATGCCGATTGAGTAATCGTTACACTGTTCGCGGCCTTCGAAACAGGAGGGGCCGGCATGCCATGCCCGGCGATGCAGCGGTACGTACTGAATCAGCCTGCCGTCCCGCCGAATGAGCAGGTGAGCCGAGACCTTGAGATCGACGATCTCTTCAAAGTAAGGGTGAGCTCCGCGGTTGAGTCGGTTGTGGAACAGATCGTCGATCCAGGGTCCCCCGAATTCACCCGGCGGCAGGCTGATGTTATGAATAACCAGCAGATCGACTATGGTATCCGCGGGGCGTTCATCCTGATTGGGGGAAAGACAGCGGGTTGCTTGCCGCAACCACCCTTCCGGATCGGTACTCATTTTTTGTTCAACCCCTTCAATACCATGTCGGTGAAACTGACGATCCCGACCACTTCGCGGTTTTCCACCACCGGCGCCCGGGACAGGTCAAAACGGGAAAACAGACGGGCGCAATAGCGTATGTCCATTTCCGGATCGACGGTTATTACCGGTTTGGACATGATTTCGTAAATATTTACCCGGTCAGGTGCGCGGTCCAGGGCCAGCACCTGCCTGGCGATATCGGACAACATCACCATGCCGTACTCGTCGTCATCATGCCGCTTCTTTACGATCAACGACCGAGTTTCAACATGTACCATGGTGTCTATGGCTTCCTGCACCGTAGCCATTCCATCCACCATGTCGAAGTGCGTTTTCATGATATCGCGCACTCGTACCGGTTGAGTTTTGTTCATATCTTTTCCTCCACCCTGCTGGCTAACTGTCTGATTTGGTGACTGACGCCCACGGCATCCTGGACGTTGATCTGGAATGCGATCCCGGTGCCGGGTTTTTCGTCGAATTCCCCCACTTCGGCGATCCGCTCCAGGATCCGGCGACTGAGGTGTTCTTCCACCAACAGCAGCACCACATCCCGTTGAACCTCGAGATTGAGGCCGAAAAAGGTTCTGCTCTGTTTCAGGCCCTCGCCGCGTGCCTGGTTGATAACCGTGGAACCGGTTGCACCCGCCTCGCGGGCGGCTTCAAGAACCAGATCCGTTTTGCTGTCTTCGATAAAGGTGATGATTAGCTTGAAACGCATGGTTAACCCCCTTCATTGTTGGAAGGATCCGTAAGGGATCGTCTGGTATACCAGTCGCTGAGCTGTGCGTATGCCATAACGCTCATAATGGGGAACAGACTGGCAAAAGCGATGAGGCCGAAACCATCCAGTAACGGATTGCGGCCGGGAATACTGGACGCCAACCCAAGTCCGAGCGCCGCCACCAGGGGTACGGTCACGGTGGAGGTGGTGACCCCGCCGGAGTCATAGGCGAGGGCGATGATGGGTTTTGGGCAATAAAAGGTCTGGATCATAACGATGACGTAACCGGCGATGATGTAGTAGTGCAGTGGTGTTCCGCTGACTATCCGGTAGGCGCCTAATACAATTCCGAAGGCCACGCCGATGGCCACAGCGATACGCAATCCCCAGGTCCCGACCGCACCGCCGGACACCTGATTGGCCTTTATGGCGACGGCGATGAGAGACGGTTCGGCAATGGTGGTGGAAAACCCGATGGCCGCGGCGAACAGATAGAGCCAGAGATAGTGATGTTCTTCGGAGCCGGGCAAAACCCCCAGGAACTCGGGAGCCGTGAGTTGGTCGGCCATCAGTCTGCCCAGGGGGAAAAGCGCATGTTCCAGTCCCTGAAGGAAGAACGCCAGCCCCAGGAGTACCAGCAGAAAACCGGTGATAACCTGACGCGGTTTGGCGATCGGGCGGCGCAATACGAAAAGCTGGAAACCGAACAGGACTACGACGATCGGTAACACGTCACGGACGGTGGATATCAGGGTATCCAGAAAGCTCATCAGGCCGGAGATCACAGCAGCATCCCGTAAGCCATGACAAAGATCATGGGGGTCAGCGAGGCGAACGCAATCAAGCCGAATCCGTCCGTCATGGGATTGCGGCCCCGGATACTGGAGGCGAGGCCCACGCCCAGGGCGGTGACCAGCGGCACCGTGATGGTGGATGTGGTGACTCCGCCGGAATCATAGGCGATGCCTATGATCTCCGGGGGGGCGAAAATGGTCATTACCACGACGCCGGCATAGCCACCCAGTATCAGATACTGCACCGGCCATCCTTTGATGATACGCAGCACGCCGATCGCGATGGCGAGCCCTACCGAGAAGGCGACGGTCAAGCGCAGACCGTCGGCGTAGCGCCGCAATGCGGGTTCCGTGTTTTCTATCATCCCCCCGGCGGCGGCCACCTCCGCGGCCTCTCCGGCCACCGCCATCAGGGCCGGTTCCGCGATGGTGGTGCCGAAGCCGAGAGCGAAGGCAAAGGACAGCAACCAGAACAGGCTTCCCTTACCGGCCAGGCTGTGAGCCATTGATTCGCCGATAGGGAAAAGGCCGGTTTTCAGGCCATGCACGAAGAGCGTCAGGCCGATGACCACCATCAGGGCCCCTGTCAGGAGGTTGGCGAACTCTGGAATGGGCTGGCGCAGGACAACGAGCTGAAAGAAGGCGATTACCCCAAGGATCGGGAGCAGATCGCGAATGCTCTCCTTAAGCGAGCGGCCGAGGTGTCCCAGATGTATATTCACAGTCAGAAACATACACGAGGAAGGTGACCTTGGGAAACCGGCAGCGCCGGGGACGGCCTGGAGGGGGGAGTGGCCGCCGGCGGGTATCCGATGATGAGGGTCACATTTTATCAATTTGCCCCCCTTTCCCGGTGCCCATCATCGGAATTTGTGATTAACCTCACGGTGGGCAACCTTCCTGATTCATAAGTTAGAACTTAAGATAAGGTGTCTCCCAGTCGATACCGCAAGGTATGGAACATCTTCCGTTGCAAAGAGTAGGACCTCATGGCTCAAAACGACAATATCCTCTCGTTCACCGGGCACAAAGTAGCCGGTCGTCATATTAACCTCAACCCGGGGGAGCGTAAGGCTGTGGATAACTGCCGGCAAGTAGTCGCTTGGATGATGCCCCAGCTTGTTGAGGGCATGTTCGATAAGCTTGATGATGCCCTTTTTGACCTTTCCAACAAGGCCGACAGCAACGAGCTGCAGACACAGTATTTTGATGCCATGCGGGTATTGCGCAAGGAGCGGGAGAGCCTGGAGAACGGCTTTCAGAGGCGGGTCCTGGGGGCCTTCGACGAGTTCTGGCGGTTGGGTGATATCTCCGCGACCCGGGAGCTCGAGAGTGCCACGGATACCGAAAATCTCTCCCTTGTGGGGGAAGAAGAGCTGGAAGAGAAGTTGGCCACCACCAACATGATCTCCAAGGGGGACAGCCGCTATTATCGCGAGCTGTATGCCCTGGAACAGCGCTTCAGCCGCCTCGCCCACGAAGTAGTGGTTGATTCCAACAACAATCCCATCAGCCCGGCCACGATCTGTCATCTGTTCCGGGAAACCATCCAGCCGCTGGAATTGGATCTGCCGGTCAAGCTGGTGGTTTACAAGATCTTCGACAAAGAGGTTATGCAGTATCTGGGTGGCCTGTATGACGGGATTAACGACGTACTGGCGCAGGCCGGAATCCTGCCCAAGCTGTCCCAGAGGGTTAAGCAGAATCCGGTGTCACCGGCCGTACAACGCGGTTCCTACAGGGCGAGAGATGATGCCAGGGCCGAAGAGGGACGGACCGCCACGCGCGGATTGGAAAGCGAAATCGATCTGGAACTGTTCCCGCGGTTGCAGGAACTGTTGAACCTTCGCCGGGGGGTATCCACCGTTCCGGCAGGGAGACACCAGGCGTTTATCGACACCTCCCAGGTCATCAGCGCACTCTCCAATCTGCAGCAGGGCAATCTGGCGCTTATCTCCTTCGGTCCCGAAGGCCTGATCATTCCAGAGCATGTGGATCTCAGAGAACACCTGCTCAGACAGCTGAACCTCGGCAGAGGCGAGGATGGTCGCGCCATCAGCCATACCGATGAGAACATCATCGATGTCATATCGATGCTCTTCGACTTTATCCTCGAGGACCATAATCTGCCGGATGCCATGAAGGCCTTGCTGGGCCGGTTGCAGATACCGATGGTCAAGGTCGCGATTCTTGACCGTGACTTTTTCAGCAGAAAGTCCCATCCCGCCAGGGTGTTGTTGAACAATCTTGCCAAGGCGGCGCTCGGCTGGTTCGATGACGGCGACCGTTCGGAAAAGAGTCTGTACGGAATAATCGAATCCGTGGTCAGTCGGGTATTGTCCGAGTTTGATCGTGATGTCAGCCTGTTCGAAAAGCTGAATCAGGAGGTTTTGGACTATCTGGGTAAGGAACAGCAGGCCTCCAAGGTTGCGGAGGAGCGGGCGACCCAGGCTACCCGTGGCAAAGAGCAGTTGCAGCTCGGGAAACAGGAAGTTGAAGAGGAGATCGAAAAGCGTTTCAGGAAGGCGGGTACTCTGCCCCCGGCGGTGGTGGAGTTGATTCGCGACGGCTGGAAAGATGTCCTGTTGCTGATCGTATTGCGCAAAGGACTGGAAAGCCAGGAATGGCAGGCAGGTCTGCGCATGATGGATCAGCTGATCTGGAGCGTCACTCCGAAGACCAGCCGGGAAGAGCAGCGTGAATTGTTGGATACCATCCCGGTGCTCCTGAAGGGATTACGCAAGGAACTCAACGAGATATCTTACGATCAGCATAAGACGGCACGCCTGTTCAAGGAGCTGCAGGCATGTCATGTGGTTTCATTGCGCGGAGAGCAGGTTCCCGGAATTCATCCGCTGCCGGCCGCCGCTCCTGAAGAGGGTGATAAATCCTCGGCTGTGGTGCAGAAGCAAAAGCCTGCCGCGGCCGCCGCCAAGGAAAAACCGAAAGCCCCTGTCACCGCCGATGATTATCTGCAGAAGGCCAAATCGTTGCCGGTCGGCGCGTGGATAGAGTTGGTGGATCAGGAGTCGAATACCTCGAAGCGGGTCAAACTCGCCTGGAAGAGCGTGGTAACCGGAAACCATCTGTTTGTGAACAGGAAAGGGGTGAAGGTCATGGAGGCGACCCTGGAAGGGCTGGCTCAGGCGCTGGCCGCAGGTACCGCGATATTCCTGAAGGAAGCTGACAAGCCGCTGCTGGATCGCGCCATGCGCGCAATCGTTGACAACCTGCAACAGGTCCAAAGCGGGTAGATTCCCTATCTTTTCCGTCATTTTCCGCCATATCGTCCCTTAAATGGGGCGGCGCGGACTGCCTTCGGTTGCCGTTTCATTGGCCTTTTTTAAGGCGGCTGCCGTAAAATCCTACTTCTCCATAACTTCATGAAGGATGTCGCGAGGGGAGCAGTATGCCCTGGCCGCGGCTCTGGTCGACAATAAAGGGTTTCTGGATGTGAATGCGATTCTTCCTCCTCTGGATTCGATTCGTGAGCAGGTCAGGCTGGCTCTGGAAGAGGACGTCGGGGCCGGGGATCGTACGGCCGCGCTGATCCCCGCACATGTCCGATCGGCGGTGCAAGTGGTGTGCCGCGACGAGGCGGTGATATGTGGTTGCGCCTGGTTTGAAGAAGCCTTCTACCTGCTTGACCCGGAAACCACGATTCACTGGAGCGTCTCTGACGGGGATTCGGTGTCGCCGGGAACGGTTATCTGCCGGCTGCAGGGCAATACCCGCGCTTTATTGACCGCCGAACGGACCGCGCTCAACTATCTCCAGACCCTCTCAGGCACCGCCACCCTGGCGCGTGCATACGCCGACGCCGTGGCGGGAACAGGGGTACGGATACTGGACACCCGTAAGACGCTCCCCGGGCTGCGTGTGCAGCAGAAGTATGCAGTGGCCTGCGGCGGTTGCCACAATCATCGCATCGGGCTCTATGATGCTGTTCTGATCAAGGAGAATCATATTGCGGCGGCCGGATCGATTACCGCCGCGGTGGCGGCGGCGCGGCAGGAAGCCCCTGATCTGGAGATTGAGGTCGAGGTGGAGGATCTGTCCGGCATGGAAGAGGCGATCACGGCCGGGTCCGACCGCATACTGCTGGATAATTTCGACCTGGGTCAGCTTCGGGAAGCTGTCAGCGTAAACCGCAACCGGACGCGCCTGGAGGCATCGGGCGGGGTCTCTCTGGAGCGCATCAGGGCGATCGCCGATACCGGCGTGGATGATATTTCGGTCGGCGGCCTGACGAAGGATGTCACCGCGGTGGATCTTTCGATGCGTTTCGTTTGATCAGAAGTACGAAGTTGGTAGTTAGTAGCAAGAAGTTTATCGTGCGTGGGGCGGCGTCCGGCATCAACGCTCCGGGTTTTTTCAGGACCCCGAAACAAAAGTACCCGCATTGTTTGCGGGTACTTTTGATTACCTTTGCGAAAAGGTAGCGCGTGAAAGAAAACAGCCGGCGTTGGATTCGCTACGCCTTTACATCCAGCAGAGTTCCGATTATCTCATTTTCCGTACGGAAGGCCTCCACCGAGGCGCTCGTTATCAGCTGATGTTGCTTGAGTTCAACCAGGGAGCGGGTCAGGTCCTTGGGGGCGGCAGTGCTGCTTCGCATGTGGTGCGCGGACGCGATCTCAGCGGCGTTACGGCGAACGCCCTGAAGTCCTCGCTGTATGCCTTGCAGCGCCGATCCGGAAACAGATTTGATGATCATAAAAACCTACCTTCTGTGATGGAAGAATAGGTCGGAATTTCACCCCTGCCAAGACCCGGTTTTCGAAAATGTGAAGAATTGTATCTATTTGATTCAATTTAGGAATTGCGTTCTTTGCGGCAAGCGGGTAGGGTTCAATTTCCTGCGGTTTCGGCCGATATATATAAAAATATGTAAGGAAAATTTATGCCCATCAATTATAGGATCCTGCTTCCTTTCGCACTTCTCATCACGACCTCATGTTCGCCCTCTGATCCACCCGCTGATGCTGAGCTGAAGACCACGGAACAGAGATTCAGCTACGCAATTGGTTATGCCTTTGCGCGTCAGCTGCAGTCCAAGAGCATCGAGATAGACAATACGGCTATCACCGCCGCCATAACGGATGTTCTACAGGAGCGGGAGTTGCAGATGACCGCCGAAGAGATGGCCATGGCGCTGGAGGCCGGCCAGCAGGCGATTGTCCAGGCCCGTGCGGAAGAGGCTATACGTGCCCTTGAGGCGGGACGGAACTTCCTCGCCGAGAACAAGAGTAAAGAGGGTGTTGTGGAGTTGCCCAGCGGGCTGCAGTATGAGGTATTAAAAGCGGGAGAGGGGGCGTCTCCCGAAGTTGACGATACCGTTACCGTTCATTACCGCGGGACCCTGCTCAATGGTGAGGAGTTCGATAGCTCCTATTCTCACGGTGAACAACCGGTTACCTTCCAGCTGAACGGTGTTATCGAGGGATTCCGCGAAGCCCTGACCCGTATGCAGCCGGGAGCGAAATGGCGGATTTTCATTCCCTCTGAGATGGCGTATGGGGCCAGAGGCGCTCCTCCGGCCATCGGCCCCAATGAGGCCCTGATCTTCGAGATCGAACTGATTTCCGTAACTACCGGCTGAGACGCCTCCGGGACGCGGGATTATTTACGGGCGCGGTGCGTCCGTAAAAACCCCCACTATGTCTTCGGGGGGAATACCAGCCGGGCGCCTGCGAACAGATATCTTTTCTCCGCAGGCGCCCGGTTACGGTAGCTGGGGCGACGCAGGGAGTGCTGGGTGTAGAGGCTTGCGCCCCGCAGGCTGAATAGGTTTTCGTCGAAATTTTCCGTGGTTCCCAGCCCGTCCCGCGTGGGCTGGTACTCGCTGTAGGGATGAAAACTGTTGGAACACCATTCCCAGACTCGGCCAAACTCCTTCAGGGCCTGGGTTCGGACAGCAACTTCCCATTGGTACTCGTGTTGCAGTACGGCGCCCGCAAGTTCTTCGCCCTGTTCCGCTGTCCATGCGGCGAAAGCGCCGGCCTCATAGCGGTTGATCCCCATCACCGGATCCTCGGCGGTCAGGTCGAAGGGGCCGTTCAGGCCGATGCCGTACCAGGCTTGGTGATTGTCCTGACGCCAGTGGTGAGGGTGATGGCAGTGATTGCGTGACAGCCAGTTCCAGCCTCCCTCCGACCAGTATTTCCGTTCCAGGTAACCCCCTTCCTCCATGAACCGCAGAAATGCTCCATTTGAAACAGCCTGTCGGGCGATGCGGAAACTGCTCAATTCCACGATCTGTTCCGGTAACTCGTTATCGTAAGCGGGAGTCTGGTCCTTCGCGCCGATGCGGTAGTGGCCCTGGGAGATACCCAGGCTCTCCGTCGCCGGCGGCTTACTCTTCAACGGTGTGGTGACCTGGTATTCGCTGAAATCTTCCAGCAGACGTCGTTCACCAAGCACCATTAGCATGGTTTCGTATATTCGGTGATGTTCCTGCAGGATGTACTGTTGCAGGCGCGCCTCCCGCAGCAGCGGATGATCAGGCAGCAGCCTGGGATTGGCAAGCATTATCAGGTTGTTTTCCAGGATCTCCAGGGCCCAATTCAGCAGGTGATCCTGTGGCGGAAGACGGTCCCATAGAGAAGGGTCGGTCTCGCCTTGCGGATTAAAGAGCTCTCCTACCCGCCCCGTCAGGTCGTCATCGCCCTGAAGCACCTCCCGTAACCAGTAGGTTTCCTGATAGACACTGCGCCCGAGGTACCAGGCAAGGGGTGCCAGCCCGGTAGCATACGAACGGTAACAGTCGACTTCCGGGACGGATTCCGTGAGCCGTACCATCATCTCATGAACCGCGCTGAGTTGGCCAAGCAGGTCAGGGGGTGTCATCGGCTTCTCCCGGAAAATGGGCAATGGTAGCGTATCGGTAGTTAACAGTTAACAGTTAACAGTTAGAAGCGGGAAGCTAGAAGCGGGAAGTTAAAGATCGAGGTGGCGGGTCTTGAGCAGGGCTGAGAGGCAGTGTTGAGTGGCGTCGATACGGATCTGGGGGCGCCGACGGCTGTCGAGAAAGGCGCCGGCGTGGTCCGCGAGTTCGGTGTTTATCAGAGTGCGTCCGCGCCCTAACGCAATCTCGGACTGTCCTGGCGTTATCTGCAGGCGCAGATTCTTTTTCATCTCCTCGCTGATTCTGTCGGCCAGACGATGTCTTACCGCGGAATATTCGGGAAACCCTTCCAGCATCCCCATGACCGCTGCCAACCCTTCCACCGCGTAGCAGCTGTTGCTGGCCGGGTTTACCCGCGGCCTCATTTCTTCAAGGTATTGGATTGCCTGTTGTGCGGCAAAATCGACGAAGCGCCTCTCCGTCGTCTGCCGGTAACGTTTTTCCGCCGCCATCACGCCCCAGTGGAAAAAGCCGATATCAGGTTTTTTGCCATAGCGGTCAAGGAAAATACCGTCGATCTGGTTGAGGGCCTCAATGACGCGTATATCCCCGGGAAATTGCTGTATGTGGTTCGCGAGGGCCAGCCAGATTTCGCCGTTGGAGTAGGGTGATTCTCTGCTCAATCGGGGTCTTTTGGAAAAGCCGGCATTTTTGTTGCGCAGGCTCAGGAGGCCGTCTACCCAGGCGTGAATATCATGGTCAAAACGTTTGTCGCCGGAAACTTCGCGATAGTACTGGGCTGAGATCAGCGCCAACGCGGTTGCGCCGGATTTGGCCTTTTTGTAGTTACCCGAAACGGTAAGCAGTCTGCCGCTCTTCCACTCCATCGAAGAGTCGCGGTATGCCTGTACCGCTCGTCTCAGATGGGCTTCTATCTCCGGGTTCTTCCGGTAACGAAGGTATTCTCCCAGTGCATAGCCGGCGCCGGCCTGGCGTACGATATTATTGTCCTCGGTCCAGTGTCCGGTCACAAAATCGAACTGATAGCGGAAAAATCCATCCTCCTGTTGTACTCGACCCAGATGTTTAGCCGCCAGCTCGATTCGATCTACTGGCGAGAATCCGGCTCCTCTGGATGCTGCAAAGGTCGCAATAAGTACCAACGCGAATATCTCGGTACGGACAAGAAAACTCATGTTTATAAGATTCCCTGTGGACATTTGTTGCGCAGGCCGTCTCGTGTCTCAAGACGTGACGGCGGCCTCCCGGGCATCAAGAAGCCGGTTAGAGATTCAGGATGTTTAGCATGGGAAACAGATCCAGATTGCCGTATTTCCAGGCCTTTGTCGGGATGGACCAGTGCTCCTTTTCGATGCGGCACATCAGTCCGGCGGCCGTCTGCTTAAGTTTTCCGTAACTGATTTTCTGCAGATAGTTTCGGCAGTAGTTTCCGCTATCCGAGCGTAGGGAATTTGTCGGGATAATGGTTACCCGGGTTCCGCCGTCTCGCGATTTCCAGGAGCCGGGTTTTCCCGAGGGGTGGTACTCAAGGACCTTATTCAGCTTTTCGCGCAAAGAATTGCGCTCATCTTCAGCCAGCCAGTTGAGTCCGCGTTCTAACGCCAGTACTTCCTCCACCTTCGGGGGAAACTTGCCGCTTTTTCTGTATTCCACCTTGACTATCGGATGTTGGAGTTCGGGAGCGTAATACCATACGAAATGACGGCTGGGCTTGTTTAATTCGTTATGGCGGAAGCATTCCACACGATAGGTATCGAAGGTACCCGCAAGAACCTGGACATTAGCAGTTCCCGAGACCTGGCAGTTCCAGAAACGCAGAGATATTTTGGTGGTATTTGAAGCTTTGGCGGTATTGTATTTGCGGGAACTGAAACGGGCGGTATTCCCGACTTTTAACGGCCAAAGAATATCCGGTGATACCGCTTTATCGATGTTCTCATTACCCAGATAACGCCGAGATCCCGAACTGACATGTGGAAGCATGAAGTTGCGCCACGTCGTATAGCGGCGAGTACTTGAGCGCTCCCACTGGATTTTTTGTTCAGTTACTTTTGTAACGTATTCGTTATGTCCATCCTTATAATGGATCCGGTCGCCTGCCCGATAGTTTGGCAATGGGGACGGCGGTAGCCTGCTGGCGTTGCTTCTGATATCAACGGTTCGCGAGAGCGTGTTGCATCCTGTGGTAATCGTTCCGATAAGTACGACCACCAGAGGACGAAGCCTTGCCTTCATAATATTACCTTGGGATTGCCCGGATTCCTGTCTGCCTTGTTATCGGATTTTTGCTGCGTCGATTCGTTCTGAACATCCCACTGGGTTTTGCCGCTGCGGCAGGCCACACCTATTCGGACTTCCGTATCGCTGCCTTCCTTGATGATTTCGCGGTATTCGCGACAGTAGTGATTATCGGGTGTCCGGAAAGTTTTCAGCGGCTCCACGGTAATATTCAGTAATCCGCTGGCGTCGTTCCAGGATACCGGTGTGCCACTGGGAGAGTATTCCAGGGTTTGACGCCGCAGCTCCGCCAGTTTCTGATGCATAACGTCCAGTTCCTGTCGGGTCATGAAATCGGATGCCAGATAACCACCGATAAACACGACCAGTGCGACGGATGCGGCAGCTGCGATATACAGAGGGTTGGTGAATCGGCGTAGCCAGTTCTTCCTATGATGCGGCAGCAGTGATGCGGGCAGGGATTGGTGGAAGATCGGGTTATAGGCGTCCTTGAGCAATCGGTTGGTTTTGGTGATCGTATCCACGAAAACCCCGGCTTCTCTGTCCTTTGTCAAAAGACCTTCAACCCAATCCAGGTTTTCAGCGCTCAACTCTCCATCCACATAGGCGGATAGCAGCTTTTCGCGTTCCATGTTCATAAAGCGGCCTCCTGTGGCGGTGACTGCCTATCGGATTGAGAGAGTTCCTTTAATAGAGCCTTTCTGGCCCGAAGCAGACGGCTGGTGACGGTTCCCATGGGAATCCCCAGGATTTCTGAAACCTCTTTATAGGCATAGCCTTCCACTCCGACCAGCAGCAGAATGGTGCGGTGGTCCTCCGACAGACGGTTCATGGCCTTATGTACCTCGTCGGCGGAGATCTGTGAATCAAGCATGCGTCGTCCATCGTATGCCTCTTCGTAGATCGGCATGATCTTTTCCACGCCGCGTTTCTGAATGTTCTGGGATCGGAGTTCATCGATACGCAGGTTCCGTATGATGCGGTACATCCAATGATCCAGTCTGGTATCCGCACGCCATTGTGCCGATTTGGACAGTGCCCGTTCACAAGCCGCCTGCAGCAGTTCATCGCCCTTTTCGGCGCTGCCCGTCAACCCGTACGCAAACCTCCGCAACCGCGGCAGCAGCTCGACCAGTTGCTGTTCCAGACTGTTATCCATCCCTTTATTCATACAGGGTTATTAATAAAAACGTTTCAGAACGTAAATTAATCCCGCTCATACAGGTGTTTTAGCAGTCGAATCTGAAATAAAAATTAAGGAACGGGATCGAATCATCATTTTGTGCGCCAAGAAGCGGCTCTTTTGCGTTGCTGCCCATGGCTATAGGGGTTTTCCCGGAATTGATGTGTTCGGGGGCGTCCTTGTCGACGGATTTTGGCTGGAAATCCCTCACCGGAAAAAGATTCTTCCGACGAAAAACAGGGGTTGAGGGATGAAAATCCGGTTGTTGTCCGTCTAATGTATGACAGCGATAGATACCCTGCTTTTCCAAGGGCTTTTATAGTCGCGACAAAGGTTTTGCAAATCGACAGAAAATCTTGAAAGAGTCGATATATCAAGTCCTACCCGGTGACCAGGAAGATCAGGTTTTCGTTGGGGGAGCGGAGGTCGGATTCGGCGGTATCTATGGCGTCGTCTGCCTGTATTCGGTTTCTCTGTAGACCGGTATGATCACGGTGATGATCGATAGTCTCACATCTTTGAGGGCTCGCTTCCGATACGGCCCGGCCTTTGCCGCAGATTAATGCCGAACAGGGTAGTGATGATAATGACAACGACCCTGGACTCGGTCGCGAGAGCGCGAAGGGGGTTCGTTTTACAATTGACGGGAAGATGTTTCCCGTATAACCAGGGAATATGATCGTAATCGACATCAGGCAACAGGCATCGACGGGAGATTACAGATGAGTCGGCGCACCAAATCCCATCGAATCGGTAACAGGGAAGGGGCGTCATTGGGGTTCACCGGTACACGGGATTGGAATGGGGGCTTTTCTCAGCTTTTGAGACGGATCACCTATACGTTGTTGGGAATCGTCCTGGTGATCAGCGCCTGTCTTTATCCCGTAAGATTCGATCTTGCAAAGGGGCCGCATCTCTCTGTAGCCATGGCGGACGGCGGTAGCGGTGATGACGGAGGTGATGGCGATAGTGGTGACGACGACGATGACGATGACGACGATGACGATGATGACGACGACGACGACGATGATGATGATGACGACGACGACGATGATGATGACGACGATGACGACGACGATGACGACGACAGTGATGACGGTGCTGGCGATGACGATGGCGGGGAAGAAGGGGGGATGGAATCCGGTGGAGACGACAGCGACAGTGAGAGCTCAGGTGCAAACGCCGTCGGTGGCGAGATGAGTCCGGTGAGCCCGGCGGAGGAGGCGTCGCTTCTCGGTAATTGGGGGGATTCGGACTAGGCTAGGATGCGGGGTGAAACTCTATGGGAGTGCCTATGCAGGGTCAGACAGAGAAGGTCTACTGCTGTTGCGTAAACTCGGAGAGGGAGCGTAAGAAGATATAGGTAGCAACGCGGGAAGATTGGGGGACGGAGGAAGATTTCCTTTCGTCCCCTTTTTTTGTCAGCCGGCCGGAACCGTGCGGTCGGCGGCCCAACCGCGCAACCGTTCGATCTGTTCGGCCATGATGACGGAGAGAGGGCGGGTGCGTTGCAGTTCGGCCAGCAAGTGAGCCGTACTGATGCTCTCTTCCTGCGCCTGCGCGGCGTAAAGGGATGAGACGATGGCCTGTTCGATCTCGGCGCCGGTAAAACCGTTGCTCTTGTCGCCTAACAGCCCCAGATCAAATCCGCTGGGAGCCAGGTTTCGTCGCCTAAGATGAATCCTGAATATCTCCTGGCGGGTTTCCGGGTCGGGAAGGTCCACAAAGAATACTTCGTCCAATCGTCCTTTACGTATAAGCTCCGGCGGCAGTCGTTCGATATTGTTGGCGGTGGCAACGATGAATACCCCATCCCCCTGTTCGGCCATCCAGGTGAGCAGGGTACCGAGTACCCGTTGCGAGAGACCGTCATCCGAACCGCCGTCGGCAATCCCTTTTTCTATTTCATCCATCCATAGAACGCACGGCGCCATGACCTCGGCGGTACGTAGGGCGTGACGCAGGTTCTTCTCGGTCTCACCGTAATACTTGTTGTAAAGGGCCCCGAAATCGAGCCGCAGGAGGGGTACTCCGAAGTTGCCGGCCACCGCCTTGGCGGCCAGACTTTTTCCGCCGCCCTGGACTCCCAGCAGCATAATACCCTTGGGGCGGTCCAGCGAGCGGGAGCTGCCGGCGAAGGCCTTTCGGCGCTGCTCCAGCCAACGCTTAAGATTGTCCAGGCCGGCCACATCGGAAAACAGGGCGGTATCATACTCGAACGAAATGACGCCATCGCCTCCGATAAGTTCGTATTTTGCCTTCATTACTCCCGGCAGATCGGAGTGGGTTATGGCGCTATCATCGCGAATGGCTTTGCGGATAAGCTGCCGAGCATCACTGGTTGTGACCCCGGAAAGATTGGCGGCAAGCCTTTCCACCGCCTCGTTATCGGCTTCCACCTTACCGTTACCCAGGCTGTCCCGCCAATGTCTGGCCTCTTCCCGGATCAGACGAATTATGGTGTTGCGATCAGGAAGACGGAGTTCGAAGCGGGCGGTGAGATGTTTCAGTTCCGGCGGAATCCGAAAGGAGTGGCTCAGGAAGATAAGGGTACGCGGAACCGTTTCAAAACCGTGGGCGATCTCCTTGATCAGCCGGACGTGCAGAGGGTCTTCCAGATAGGGGTGGAAATCCAGCAGCAGAAAAAAGCCGGGTTTGGTGAGCGCGCGAATATGTTTTAGAACGCTCGGGGGGTCGGAGGTGAACTGTTGGTTTCCGAAATCCACTTCAAGCCGTTGCAGTCCGTCGGTAACGGTCCATTTGAAAGAGGGATGGGGGAGGCGCATGCCGAGCTGGGCGAACAGCTGCAGGATCCGCTGCTCTTCCGGAGACTCTATAACGATAATCGGTGTATGTGACTTAAGAACCAGTTCCAGGTCGTTGAGTTCTTGCATAGTGCTCGGGTCTTTTCATCCTTTTAACCGGACTTTATCAAGCCCTGAGGCGTTAAGCACCTTTTCAGTGTGGTTGGAGTAAGTGGAAAGCACTCGCCCCGGTGTTCGTCCAGGCAAAAAAAAGGCGGCTTGGGAAGCCGCCGAACTTGCCACCGTAATAATGCGGTGGAGGGGGACATGAATTAGCGAGGCGTCGCTCCGTGGAGTTCAGACGCAGCCGGTGGGTTTGGGGAGCCCGCCGTATTTGGTGATCGGTTTCATGGGGCCGGTCAACCAGAGTTTGAATATCTCTCTCTGATCCTCACCCAGGTATTTGGCGAATTTCCGGATCGGCGGGACTACCGCATGCTCTTCGTAATATTCACGGGCTCGCAGGATATGGTTCCATTTGATGTCCGTCAGCTCCAGGCCGTCCATTTCCGCCATGGCATGCGCGATCTCCGGAGACCAGTCGTCCATATTCATCAGATAGCCGTCCCCGTCCCGGTTGGGCAGTTCTCTTTTCATGACCGTTTCATCCTCAATAACCAAGCGAATAACTAGGAAGAATTTAAAATGATTCTAGCAATATACCCCCTCCCGTCAACCCCAAATAAGTTGGGGGAATCAGACGCAGCCGGCGCCTGGATGTAGGAATATTGTTCCTATCGGTATGAAGGCGGTGTTTTGGGGGGCTGTGGCCGGGAGTATTCCCCGGCGTTGACAGGCGATTTCGTGAATCAGAGCTTTTCCGGTTTACAGAGCAGACTCTTTTTCTTGGCGACGCGAAGGCATTTTCGGCAGATATATTTGGGTTTTTTTATCAGTTTCCGCAGCTTTGGCTGCAGGGCTTCCATCTCCGATGGCCTTACTTTGCACAGTGTGGAAATTTTGGACATGGGTTTCGCTGCCTATCAGATGTCTCGTGCACACACCGACCAACGGGTTATCCGGTTCCTGACCCTGAAAAAAGTATAGACGCCGGCCCGAGAAACCAGGCTTCCAGATCCGGGGTGTTCACATCCTTCCCGGCAGGGTGAGGGAGAGTGCCGGCCAATAGGTAATCACGAGGACCGCAAACAGCAGGAGAAGAAACCAGGGAAGGGTGGCCTTATAGAGCTGCAGCACGGGCCTCCCGAAGCGATAGCTGGCGATGAAGAGATTCATGCCCACCGGCGGGGTAAAGTAACCGATCTGCATGTTCGCCAGGAAGATGATCCCCAGGTGTACCGGGTCGACGCCATATCCGAGGGCCACCGGCAACAACAGCGGGATCATGAGAACCAGGGCGGAAAACATCTCCAGCATGGTCCCCAGAATCAGCAGGAACACGTTGAGCAGCATCAGGAAGGTGAGCTTGCTCGAAACCAGCCCCTGGATCGTTTCGAACAGCCGCGTGGGGACCTCCGCGTCTATCAGGGCGTTGGTGGAGGCGAGGGAGACGCCGAGGATCACCATGATGCCTCCCACCAGAACCATGGCCTTGCGCATCACCCTGGGCAGTTTCCCCAGGGGGATCTCCCGCTGAATCCCCACCTCGATCACAAGCGCATACAGGGCGGTTACCGCCGCCGCTTCGGAGATGGCGAAGTAGCCGCTGTAGATGCCGCCCAATACTACCACCGGCAGCGGGATCTCCCAGATGGCGTCCCGCAGGGCCGCTTTCGCCTCGTCCCTGGAGAAAGGCACCAGAGGCTGGCCGCGGGCGCTCCATATGCTCCAGCCGGAAAGCAGTGTCAGCATCAACAGGCCGGGCAGGATGCCGGCCAGAAACATGGCATCCACGGTGATGTCGCCGGCGATGCCCAGTTGCTGTGCGATGACGGCGTAGAGGATCAGCGGCAGGGCGGGGGCGAACAGCAGGCCCAGGCTGCCGGAGGTGGTGACCAGGCCGAGACCGAAGTTTTCGCGGTATCCTGATTTGATCAGCGCCGGATAGAGCAGGGCGCCGAGAGCGACGATGGTGACCCCGGAGGCGCCGGTGAAAGCGGTAAACAGGGCGCACGCCACCAGTGAGACAATCGCCATACCGCCGGGGAGCCAGCCGAGCAGGGCCCGGGTCAGCCTGACCAGTCGCTGCGGTGCCTGGCTTTCGCTGAGCAGGTAACCGGCGAATGTGAACAGGGGGATGGCCACCAGGACCGGCATCTCGGCGATCCGGAAGAACTCGATGGCCACCACCGAAAGGTCCACCCCGGAAAAGTAAAATCCCAGCAGGGCGCTGGCGGCGATGATGGTAAACAGGGGGGCGCCCAGCAGGGCCAGGAGGAGCAGGATCAGGCCGATGAGTATCATCATTCCGCTGCTCCCTTTTCGTATCTGCCCGTGGCCGCGCTCACCAGAAAACGCAGGGTCATCACGGCAAACGCGACGGGAAGGACCAGTTCTCCGAGCCATGCGGGGATAGAGGAAAACAGCACGGTTCCGTCCTGCCATTCCATAGCGACAAAGCGTCCGGCATGCCAGGCCACAAATCCGCACACGCCGCCGGCGAAAAGATCCGTTATTCGTTCGACAGTCCGTTTGATCCCCGGCCGAAGAAAGCGGGAAAGCAGATCGATGGTGATATGGTTGTTATCCCGGGTGGCGGCCATGGCGCCGAGCAGGGCAAGCCAGAGCACCAGAAGCCGTAGGGTGGGATCGGCCCAGGAGATGCCGCTGTCCAGAACATTGCGCAGGAATATCTGCGCCGATGCCAACAGGATCATCAGGGAGAGCAACAGAATCAGGATCCAGTCCTCCAGCAGGAGGAGGTAGCGATGAATCCGCTTGCCGGATGATTCAGTGGTGGTATTTATCATTATGCTGCCTGGATTCCGTAGCTCACTATTTTCCCTGCCGGTCAGATGTTAACCATAACGGTTCCAAAGGGTGTTCGGAACCCCGCACCCCGACAGCCGGGGGCGGGCGGGTGAAAATGTCGGGGGTGTCGGTGTCGATCCGCGAGGTCGTAAGGCCTCCGGTAGCGAGGATCAGGGGGTTTCAGGATAGATGTGTATCGCCAGCCAGACCGCGCAGGGAACGGTTGAGGTGTCGGTTACACGGTGGCGCGTGCCGGCGGGAATGAACAGGGTATCTCCCGGGGTCAATGCCCGTATCCCGTTCTCCAGTTCGATGTCGGCCTTGCCCTGCAAAAGTGCGACCCATTCATCCTGCTCCTGGATCACCCACTCGGTGCTGGTGTTGGGGGGGCTGGAGATGCGCTCCACCGTTACATTGCGACAACGAAAGAGTTCCCTAAACTCTTCTTCCTGGGTGCGTTTAGGGATCTGGTCAAAAAGATTGAATGGGCTCATGGTCTGTTGGATGCGTTTAAGTTGGCCTTGACGTTAGCGCGGTAGTTTTGGAGATAAGCACGAAGCTGGTCAAGGAGTTTTCCGGAGAAGAGTCCCTGTTTCCCCATTTCGTCCATCCGGTTGCGCACCACCTGGCGCCATTTGGCGAGATCCTCACCGGTGGGCTTGATAAATACGACGCCCTGTTCCTGCAGGGCCTTGCGCGCCGCCGCGTTATCCTGCCGGTTTTGCGTATTGATTTTTCGGAACGCCTTGGCCATGGCGTTACGCATCACCTCCTGATCCTCTTTGGAGAGGCGGGTAAAGGCGCTTTTTTTCACCACCATAGTGCCGTAGAGATAGAGCAGCGGTGTATCCGCCAGATAATTGATTTTGGTATGCCACTGGAGGGCGATGGCGCCCACCGGAGAAACCCCGACGGTGTCGATGAGACCGGTCTGAAGCCCGGTGAGCACATCAGTCATCGGCAGCGGAACCGGGGATATGCCGAGGGCTTCAAACGCCTGACGGCTGATCTCGTCCCCCTCAGGGGACCATACCTTCTGGTGTTTCAGGTCGTCCACCGTACGCAGGGGGTTCTGAGACATGAAATAGGCGAATCCCCCTTCGCTGAGCCCGAAGCTGATAAAGCCCTCTTTCTCCATTCCCTCGATGAAGATCGAATCCATACGTTCCCGCACATAATCCACCTCTTCGAAGGAGCGGAAGAGAAAGGGCAGGCTGTAGAGCTGACTGTCGGGATAGATGGAGGCCAGGCCGCCTCCGGTGAGGGTACAACCCTGGAGTTGCCCCACTTTCATCTTACGCAGCATGCTTTTATCGTTACCCATGACACCGCCGGGATAAAAACGGATCTGAACCCGGCCCTCGGTCTTTTTCTCCACCTCCTCCGCCCCCTCGCGCATGGCGGTCATCCAGGGGGTGCTGTCCGGCGCCAGGGTGGCGATCTTAAAAGTGACAGCGTAGCCCTGCTGCGGGAGCAGGAGGGCCAGGAGGGCGATGGCGATAAATCGGTGCATGGCAAACCCTTATTATATTCTTGGTTTCTATTTCGGCAGCTCCTGCCCTCGCCTTAAGTAAATAAAGCGGGTGAGAAACCTCGATTTATCGTGAGGGATGGGAGAACCTGCGGTCAAAAATAGTCGTCCTGCAATAGTTGCCGTGCCTGCTCCTGGGCCAATATGTTGCTCAGGGTGAGGTCCGGCTCCAGGGGATCCGCCGCCAGTACCTCGTTGAGCAGACGATCATGCAGCTCCCGGTTGAAGACCAGGCGCGCATAGTGGCGGGCATACTCTACCTTGGCCATCAGATCGCGGCCGTCGGAGAGCCTGATAGCCTCCTCGAAATGGGCTTGTCCCCGTTCCGGTGTGCCCCCCATGGCCGGCGGCACCTGGGTCCGCATCACCCCCAGGAACAGGTGGGCACGTCCCCGATCGTGCCCGGGATCCATCGCCACCACCCGCTCCAGCACCGCCTCCACCTTGGGAAGATCGGCCAGGGCGCTCCAGTCGCCGCTCCGCGCCTGTATCCACCCGGCCCAACTGATACCGTAGGTGTAGAGAAGCTCCAGGCTGTCCGCGTCGATAGCGGCGATATAGGAGGCGAACGGGTCGTAAGGGAGTGTTTCCAGCTCGCATACCCGGGGTAGGGAACCGCACAGGGCCCGGCGGGCGTAGTCCCTGGATTTCTGGGTCAGGCGCTTCGCCCGCTCACCGTCCTCCACCAGCCCGCCGGCGTAGGCCCCGTAGAGCCGTGCCCCGGACATAAGCAGCCCCTGATTCTCGGGTTCCTCGTCGATCAGGCTGTCGATCAGCAACAGGTAAGCCGGTGCGCCGGCCCTAACGGTAACGGGATCTTCCTGGTTGAGCATGGCGTGGCTGAGATTGTCCGCCAGTTTCTGAGTGGCCATGGCGGCGCAGCCGGACAGAAAAAAGGCCAGGAGACCGGAAAGCAAAAATGAGCGACGGGCGAGCAATATGGAGGGAGGCATCTCTGAAGTCCAAACGGTTCCTTTTGTCGGCAATCCCGTTTTATGCTTATGGTCTGGGGAAAGACAATAAGAGAATACCCTTCCCACTGCAAGGGCGAAGCTGTCCGCCCCGTTGCGACACCGCAGGTGGGAACAGGTATAGTGCTTAATCAGAAATAGAACAAACGGCATAAGGGGGCATCATGGAGCCACAAACCAATCCGGTGACAGAGCCGAACTTCATGCAGCAGCTGACCGATCTGCTGACAGGGCTGAAAGGGCTGCTCTGGGGAGACTATATGCTGGCCCTGATCCTGGGTACCGGCTTATTCCTCATGATCGGGCTGCGGGTAATGCCGTTACATCGCCTGGGATACGGTTTTCGCATGTTGTGGCGTGGCCGGCGGGGGACAGGGGAAGGGGATATCACCCCGTTCAACGCCCTCATGACCTCCCTTTCCGCCACCATCGGCACCGGAAACATTGCCGGTGTCGCCACGGCGATCTTCATGGGCGGTCCCGGTGCCCTGTTCTGGATGTGGTGCACCGCCCTGGTGGGCATGGCCACCAAATACGCGGAGGCGGTACTGGCGGTGAAGTTCCGTGAAGTGGACGAGGAGGGTAACCATATCGGCGGCCCCATGTTCTATATCAAGAACGGACTGGGCAGGAACTGGGTCTGGTTGGGTACCCTGTTTGCGATCTTCGGCGGTCTGGCGGGGTTCGGTATCGGCAATACGGTCCAGGCCAACTCCGTGGCGGATGCCCTGAACGCCAACTTCGCGCTGCCTCACTGGGTTACTGGGGTCGTCGTGGCGGTGCTGGCGGGATTGGTGCTGATCGGTGGTATCCGTTGGATCGCACAAGTGGCGGGGAAACTGGTGCCCTTTATGGCCGTCGCCTACATCATCGGCGGATTGGCGGTACTTGTCCTGCATGCGGCCGAAATACCGGCGGCCATTGCGCTCATCGTTAAGCACGCATTTACTCCTTCAGCAGCTACCGGGGGTTTTGCCGGGGCGACGGTGATGATGGCGATCCAATGGGGTGTGGCGCGGGGTGTCTTCTCCAACGAGGCGGGCCTGGGGAGCGCCCCCATTGCCCATGCGGCGGCCGAGACAGACAATCCGGTGCGCCAAGGGACGGTGGCCATGCTCGGCACTTTTATCGATACCATCATCGTCTGTTCCGTCACCGGACTGGTTATCGTGGTGAGCGGCGCCTGGTCCAGCGGCGAGACCGGCGCCACCCTCTCCCGGCTGGCCTTCGAGAGCTCATTACCCGCAGTAGGTGGACATGTGGTAACCGTCGGTCTGGCCCTGTTTGCCTTTACCACCCTGCTGGGTTGGAGCGTTTATGGTGAAAAGTGCGTGGAGTATCTGTTCGGGGTGAAGTCCATTATCCCCTTCCGGGTACTCTGGATTATTGCCATCCCGTTCGGTGCCGTTCTCAAGCTGGATTTCGTCTGGCTGATGGCCGATATCCTCAATGGGCTGATGGCCCTGCCCAACCTGTTGGCCCTGCTGCTGCTGAGTCCGGTGGTGTTCAAACTGACCCGCGACTATTTCAAGAACAACCACCCGGGGGACTAGTATGAGCGGTCTGGGGTGGGGCACCGCTCCACCACTATATCGTGGCTCCTGGTTTCGGCCTGGCCAGTAACGCCAAGCTCGCCAAGGCGCAGAGAACGCGGAGTTTAAACATTATGATTCTTTGCGTCTCCGCGCCTTTGCGTTTGATACTCGATGCCTATAAATGTCGAATTCTATTTCGAGGGTGATGCAGCGGAGAGAAGCCGGGCGACCAACTGATGATTGTTTTGTTCAGCCCAGTCCAGTGCGCTCAGGCCTTTGTGATCGCGCAGGGTGCGGTCGGCGCCATGCTGCAGCAATATTTTTACTACCTCCGGATGCCCGAGTTTTGCCGACCAGATAAGGGCGCTGAATCCTTCGGTGGATTCCACCCGATTGATGTCGGCGCCGTGGCGTAGCAGCAGCCCCACGATATCCGCATGGTTGTTGGAAGCGGCCAGCATCAGCGCCGTATACCCCCCTTTATCGCCCAGGTCCGGTTGCGCGCCGGATTCCAGCAGGCGCTGAACGGCTGAGGTGTGGCCGTTCAGGGCCGCCTTCATCAAGGGGGTCCACTGGCAGCTGTCACGAGTGTCCACATCGCTCTGCTTCGCCAGCAAGGCCTCGATCGTCGCCAGATCACCCGTTTCCGCCGCCACGATCAGGGACGGTTCGCCTCTCTTCTCCTGTGCGTTGTCGTTCGCACCACAACCGAGAAGGAACAGAAAAGTACAAAACGGGAACAGCGTCTTCAGTTTCATTGCCATTGGATCCGATGACTCAGGCCAGTGAACATTTTAGAGAGATCGCGGGGCGAAAAAACAATGACTATTCGCATGTCAGTTAACAGTTTTCAGCTGTCAGTTATTGGTTCTTCGGTGCAGGGCGGGGCCCGGCCCCACTGTTTCTTCATGGCGCAGCTTTGGCAGGGCAAGGCCCCGAGGGGCGAAATGAAGTCCGCGAAAATTTGCGGCTGGAGCAAATAATTTCTGGTGCTGGGGTCGGTGGTTCGATGCCGGTGTAAGAAGGAGCTAGCGTCCGGATTCCTTTTGTTCCGCGCAGGCGACGCAGTAATCGCAATGGGCCATCACTGCCAGCCGTTGTTCGGGTATGGGTTCGCCACAGGCGGCGCAGATACCGTATTCCCCGGCATCCATGCGGGCCAGGGAGCGGTTGATCTGGCTGAGTTCTCTTCGGCCTGCCTCGCCGAGGGCATCCAGGACCTCTTCATGCTGTCGTTCCACCGCCTGTTCAGAAAAGTCGGAGCTGAGGGGTTCGTCCGCGTGGCGCACGTCATTGGTTACCTGGTGAATGCGACGCAGCAGTTTATCCCTCCGGTTCAGTAACGTTTCGCGTATGGCGGCATATTCGTCCATTCCGTTCTCCGTTGGGGGCACCCGATGTGAGTCCTGCCGGGGGCTTAACTTTTCTCGGGTCCCGAGCCGGGTGGAAAAAACGTGGCCGGGAAGGGCGTTACATTGGCATTGACATCCAGGTCCAGGATCTTGCTGTGTCCTTTCTTTTCTACCTGGTCGATACGGATGATGGCGTGGATCGGGACCAGGGTGCGGCTGACTCCGGTAAATTCATTCTTCAGTTTCTCCTCACCGGGATCGATGACCAGGGAACTGGTTTCCCCAAAAATCAATCTTTCGATCTCTACAAAACCGTAAAGTTCACCCTGCCGGATATTTTCGGCATAGAGCTCGTAAACCTTTCCGTGGTTGATAAAGGAGACCTTGAAAATTTGCATACTGTTAAGGGAGTGTTGGTTGAGAGGCGTATACACCTAAAGTATATCAGGATACCGGCGAAGGAAGAGTGCTATTATGAAGCCATTTTCTGGAGAATTGTCGGAATGTGGAAGAAGATCGAAAAAATGCGGGCGGGCGAGACCGCATCCTGGGATGAGGCGGTGGAGCAGCTGCCTTTCAACGCGGACGGACTGCTGCCCGCCATAGCCCAGCAGCATGACAGCGGCGAAGTGCTCATGATGGCCTGGATGAACCGGGAGGCCCTGGAAGAGACCCTTGCAACCGGACGGGTCTGTTACTGGTCACGCTCCCGGCAAAAGCTCTGGCGCAAGGGGGAATCCTCGGGTCAGGTGCAACAGCTCAAGGAGCTGCGACTCGACTGCGACGGGGACACCCTGCTGCTGCTGGTGGATCAGACCGGTCCGGCCTGTCATACCGGACGCCGCAGCTGTTTCTTCAGCGCCGTACGTGGAGGGCGTCTGGAGGTGATCAGCGATCCCCTCATAGATCCTGAAGAACTCTACGGCAAATAACACCGGAATCCCGAATGCTTCGGATCATCCCCATTCCCGCCTTTGACGACAACTACATCTGGTTGCTGCGTCCGGCGAACACGGATACAGCGGTGGTGGTGGACCCGGGAGACGAGGAGCCGGTGCTTGCGTATCTGCAACGGGAAGGGTTGCGGCTGCAGGCCATCCTGCTGACCCATAAACACGGAGATCACACCGGCGGCGTACGGGAGCTGGTGGAGGCCTATCCGGGTATCGAGGTATTCGGGCCGGCCGACGAGAAGATACCAGTGGTGACGAAGCGAGTGAGCGACGGTGACGAACTGGAGATAGAAGAGCTGGGTCTGCAGCTCGGGGTCATGGAGGTTCCGGGCCATACCGAGGGCCATGTGGCCTATTACGGCGACGGCTTTCTGTTTTGTGGAGACACCCTCTTCACCTGTGGTTGCGGCCGGGTTTTCAGCGGTACCCACGAGCAGCTGTATGCTTCACTGCAACGGATCGCCGCCCTGCCCCCGCAGACCCTCATCTACTGCGCCCATGAATACTCCCTGGATAACATCGGTTTTGCCAAATGGGTGGAACCCGATAATCCGGCCCTGCTGCAGCGGGAACGGGAAGCGGTTGCGGCCAGGGGGCGGGATGAACCCACCGTCCCCTCCACGCTGCAACTGGAGCTGGATACCAATCCCTTCCTCCGCACCGGCGATCCGGCGGTGATTACGGCGGCGGAGCGTCACGCGGGGGACCGTTTGGAGAACGGCGTCGAGGTGTTCAAGGCGATTCGCAACTGGAAAGACCGGGAGTACGACTGATGGCGGACGAAATTCTCATAAAGAACGCCAGAATGGTGAACGACGGCTGGATCCAGGAGGGGGATCTTCTGGTACGCAACGGCCGGATCGAGCAGATTGCCGCACGGATCGAGGCCGACGAGAACTGGCAGATACTGGATATCGACGGCAAGGTGCTGATTCCGGGCATGATCGATGACCAGGTCCATTTCCGCGATCCCGGTGCCCCCCGCAAGGGCGACCTGTACAGCGAGTCCCGGGCCGCGGTGGCCGGGGGTATCACCAGTTTTATGGATATGCCGAACACCAATCCCCAGACCGTGACCCTGGATGCCCTGGAAGCTAAATTTCAACTGGCGGCGGAGAAGGCGGCAGCCAATTTTTCTTTCTATCTGGGTGCCACCAACGACAACATCGACGCTATACGTGCCCTGGACAAAAACCAGACCTGCGGCATCAAGGTGTTCATGGGGTCCTCTACCGGCAACATGCTGGTGGACAACGACTCCACGCTCGAGGAGATCTTTCGCGATGCACCGGTACTGGTGGCCACCCATTGTGAGGATACGCCCCTGATCGAACAGAAAGAGGAGGAGTATCGCAAGCAATACGGCGAACAGGTGCCCATGGAGTGCCACCCCCTGATACGCAGCGAGGAGGCCTGTTATCGTTCTTCATCCAAGGCGGTGGAGCTGGCCAAGCGTCACGACACCCGCCTGCATATCCTGCATCTCACCACCGCCCGGGAACTGGAACTGTTCGAGGACCGGCCGCTGGATGAGAAGCGGATTACCGCCGAAGTGTGTACTCACCATCTCTTCTTTGATGAGTCCGATTACGCGGCCAAAGGCGCGTTGATCAAGTGCAACCCGGCCATCAAGACCCGGGAGGATCGGGATGCCCTGCGTCAGGCTCTCAACAGTGACCGTATCGCCGTAATCGGCACCGATCACGCACCCCACACCCTGGAAGAGAAGCAGCGCGACTATTTCCAGGCCCCCTCCGGTCTCCCCCTGGTGCAACACGCCCTGCCCATGCTGCTCGAGCTCTATCACGATGAACTGTTGTCGCTGGAGACACTGGTGGAGAAGGCGTGCCACGCCCCGGCACGGTTGTTTCAGGTGGCCGAGCGGGGGTATCTGCGGGAGGGTTACTGGGCGGACCTGGTGATCCTGGACCTGGAGCGCCCGTTCCAGGTGGAGCGGGAGGATGTGCTCTATAAATGTGGCTGGTCGCCCCTGGAGGGGGTGCGGCTGCGTTCCTCAGTGATAACCACCCTGGTCAACGGCCGCCTCGCTTACCACGAAGGCAGAATCGCCGAAGAGGTTCTGGGGAAACGTCTGGAATTCCGGCGTTAAGGAATCCCTGGTTCGGTTCGGATATTAACGCAAAGAACGCAAAGACGCGGAGTCGCAAAGTTATTCGTAGAAATTCATAAAAGAACACCTCGCGGCTCCGCGCCTTGGGGTTTTCTACGAGAATCTTGTCCCCGGGCGACTGAACAGGCTCCACTTGTGGCCCAGAGGACTGGGCCCCTACTGATATCGGTTATAAACGCCGGGTTCGCAAAAGCCCAGGGGGATTTATACAATTTTGTAACAAGAACACTTTGCGCCTTAGCGCCTCAGCGTTCTTCGCGTTTACTATGCGGGATAGATCGGACCCACATCGAATCCGGGGATCAGAACGCGGCGCCGGACCTCTTCCCCATCTTCTTCAGGATGATGGCCAGGGGGCAGAACCCGGTGAAGGCCGCCTGAAACAGGTTAACGCCCACGAATGCGGTGAGCCACATCCAGAGCGGGTTGTGGAAATGGGTCAACAGCAGGCTCACAAGAATGACGGCGCCGGCAAAGGCCATAACGAGACGGTCTACGTTCATATCTTATCCTCAATATAGTTTTGTCTGAATCCGGGGATTCATGTGCGTATCTTTTTCAGAGCCCTTATTACCGACCTACTAAACTGAAGTCAACGTACTATCTCCGGGGATATTCAATGACTGAAGTTGAACGCATCCACGATCCGTTGATCCTGGCGCTCACTGCGCCGGCGCTCTGGCCCCATCCGGCGTTGACGGTGGAGGTGGCGGAGACTCATATCTCTTATGTCCTGCTGGTGGGGGAGTATGCCTACAAGTTCAAGAAGCCGCTGGATCTCGGATTCCTTGATTTCTCCACCCTGGAGAAGCGTCACCATTTCTGCCGGGAGGAGCTGCGTATCAACCGCCGTCTGGCGCCGGACATCTACCTGGATGTGGTGGCCATAACGGGGACACCGGAGTCTCCCCGCATCGGCGGGGAGGGGACCCCCATCGAATACGCGGTAAAGATGCGCCGATTTCCGGACGACGGGCTGCTCTGCCACCGGCTGGAGCGCCTCACGCCGGAGCTGATGGACTCCATCGCCGATCGGGTGGCGGCGTTTCATGCCGTAGTGGAGATCTGTGGGGAAGATCAGCCCTGGGGGTCTCCGGATTTCGTTATCCGTCCGATGTTGGAGAATTTCGAACCCATCCGGCAACTGGAGCATGATCCGGGAATCGACCAGCAGCTCATCCGCCTGGAGCAGTGGACCCGTGAAACACATCGTGAGTTGCACGGCATGCTGGCGGAACGCAAGGCCGGGGGGTTCGTGCGCGAATGTCACGGCGACATGCATCTCGGCAATATCACGCTGGTGGACGGAGAAGCGGTGATCTTCGATGCCATCGAATTCAATCCCGGGCTGCGCTGGATCGATACCATCAACGAGATCGCCTTTCTGGTCATGGACCTGGATGAGAAGGAACGACCGGAGCTGGCGCAACGGGTACTGAACAGCTATCTGCAACGGAGCGGGGATTATGCGGGGCTCCCCCTGCTTCGCTTCTACCAGGTCTATCGGGCGATGGTGCGGGCGAAGGTCACGGCCATACGGCTGGGTCAGGATGATCTGGAACAGCAGGAACGCGGGGTCCTGAGAGAGGAGTTTCGGCGCTATCTGGATCTGGCGGAGCGCTACACCCGTTCCCGCAGCCCGGCGCTGATCATCACCCATGGCGCTTCCGGTTCCGGTAAGAGTGTCGCCGCCCGCGGCCTGACAGCGGAACTTCCGGCCGTTCAAGTGCGCTCGGATGTGGAACGTAAACGCCTGGCAGGTCTTCCGCAACTGGCGCCCAGCGGCTCCGGCATCGGGCAGGCGCTCTATACGCCGGAGATGACCGAGCGCACCTACTGTTGTCTGCTGGATGCGGCGGAGCGGATCCTCGGTGCCGGTTTTATCGCGGTCATGGACGCCACCTTTCTGCAGCGGCGGCAGCGGCGGCCGTTCGCGCAGCTCGCCGATCGGCTGAAGGTGCCGTTCCTGATCCTGGAGATGCGGACGGGTGAGCAGGAGATGCGCCGGCGCGTACGCTCCCGGGCGGAGCGGGGCGGCGATCCCTCCGAGGCGGACGAACGGGTACTCGCTCTGCAACTGGCCGATGCGGAACCGCTGACGCATGAGGAGGCCGCGGCGGCTTTCGTCGTGACCCCGGACCGGCCCATGGATATGGGTGGGCTGAAAAAGCGCTTATCTCTCCCCTGACAGTTCCGTGTCCTCGTGGCGGTACGGCGGCGTGCAGCAGCAGAGGATCACCAGGGGTTCACTGCCCGGATTTTCAACCCGGTGCGGCGTGCCCGGAGGAATACGAACGCTATCTCCCACTCTGAGGGGAAACCGCTCGTCACCCAGGGTCATCACGCCCTCCCCACCTGTGATGTGGTAGATCTCCTCGCTTCGGTGATGCCGGTGGAACAGGGTGGCACCCCCCGGTGCTATACGCGCCTCCGCCAGGCTCTGGGCGCCGTCGCCGTGCAGGTCGGGGTGCAGCAGTTCGCGGATGGTGGAACCGTCCTTGGTGACATAGGGTTCAGCGGATGAGTAGGCGGTTTTCATACAGTGCTTGTTGCGATCAGGGCGACGCCGGCCACCATGAGTGCCCCGGCGATCAGGTGGATAAACAGACCCCGTTCCCGGAACAGCAGGGCCCCGTACAGGATTCCGAACAGCAGGCTGCTGCGTTTGATGGCGATCATGTAGGCCACCTCCACCCGGGAGATGGCGAGAAAGTGGGTCATCACCATGGCCGCGAACAGCAGCGCCACCAACAGATTGTACAGCGGCCGACGCCACAGGACCCGGATAATGGTCGGTCGTTGCAGGCTGAACAGTACCAGGGTGCAGAGGCCGAGGAGGGCGAAATAGAAGGGACCGAACTGGTCCGGTTGCATGTACCGCAAGGCGCCTTTACCACCCACCGAGGTAAGGCTGTAGATAAAGGATACCGCCAGCATCATGCGGGAGCCCGGGTTACGCAGGATGGCGGTCAACGGCCGGTAGATGCCGCGCCAGCTCCGCAGGGTGGCGGGTTCCAGATTGAGCAGCCAGGCGCCCCCTACCACCAGCAGGATACCGTTGAGCCCGGCCAGGGATACCCGTTCTCCCAGCAGCAGCCAGCCGGACAGGATCACGAATACCGGGGTGAAGGCGAGATAAGGCAGGGTGAGGGAGAGCGGGTAGTCGCGTATGGCCCGCATATAGAGCAGTATGGCGATGATCTCCAGGGGCAGCAGAAAGGCGATCCAGCCCCAGAAGGCCGGAGGCAGCTCCGGCAGCGGTTGCAGGAGCAGCATCGGCGAAAGCAGCAGTCCGGCGAGGAAGAAGCGCACCAGCGCCAGTTCCCGGGCGCCATAGTCCCCCAGCCAGCGTTTGGTGGCGGCGTCCGCCGAGGCGAGGCTGAAGGCGCACAGGAGGGTGAGGGGCAGCCAGTACATGATCGATTGTAGATGTCTGAGGGTCGGTGTCCTTCCGGGGAGCTTGTCCTATACAGTCGGTATTAAGGTATACGCATATTAACGCATAGGACGCGAAGACGCGGAGGCGCAAAGGATTTCCTGGTGCGGCGGGGTCTCTCCCTTCATCCCGACGCAGGCCGCGATCCGGGGGAACGGCCACTGAGTTCCGGACCTCAGTCGTGCTGCGTCCGGAATGCCGAAGTTAGCGGCGTTCTCCCCCCGCTTGCGGGGGAGGTTAGGAGAGGGGAAGCGGTTGCAGGGGGCTGGGCTACAGGTGCACTTCGCGTCTCTGCGGCCTCTGCGTTTTTTTACTCCATATCTGTTGCCAAGGCGGGGCACAGCCCGCCGCCCTACGGGGCTACAAGTTTTGCCGCCTGGCGGATCACCTCCGGGGTGGCCCCCCGGCGATGGGCGTGTTCGCTGATGTGCCGGCGCCAGGCGCGGGCGCCGGGCCGGCCGTTGAACAGCCCGAGGATGTGGCGGGTGATCCGGCTCAGAGGGGTGCCTCGGGAGTGCTCTTTCTCCACCAAGGGCAGCAGTTGTTCCAGCACCTCATGGCGGGAAGGGATGGGGTGGTCGTCACCGAAAATCAGCCGGTCCGCTTCAGCCAGGATCCAGGGGTCCTGGTAGGCCTGGCGGCCGATCATCACGCCGTCGACCAACTGCAGCTGCTCCAGGGCGGCCTCCAGGGTGTGGATGCCGCCGTTGATTACGATCTCCAGATCCGGGAAGTCCCGTTTCAGCCGGTGTACCACCTCATACTGCAAGGGCGGGACATCGCGGTTCTCCTTGGGGCTCAGCCCCTGCAGCCAGGCCTTGCGGGCGTGCACCACGAAGGTCCGGCAGCCGGCCTGCGCCACCGTGGCCACGAACCGGTTTAACGCCTCATAGCTGTCCAGGTCATCGATACCTATCCGGTGTTTCACCGTTACCGGGATATTTACCCCCACGGTCATGGCGGCGATGCAATCGGCGACCGTTTGCGGCTCAGCCATCAGGCAGGCCCCGAAGCGGCCCGACTGGACCCGGTCGGAAGGGCAGCCCACATTGAGGTTGATTTCGTCGTAGCCCCGATCCGCCCCCATGCGGGCGCAGGCGGCGAGATCCAGCGGGTCGCTGCCCGCCAGTTGCAGGGCGACGGGGTGTTCCATCTCATGGAACTCAAGGAATCGCTCCCGGTCGCCGTGCAGCAGGGCCCCGGTGGTGACCATTTCCGTGTAGAGCAGGGTGTGGCGGGAGATGAGACGGGCAAAATAGCGAAAATAGCGGTCGGTCCAGTCCAGCATGGGGGCTATCGCTAACCGTCGATCAAGGGGGTAAGGCATAACTAATGAATTATCCGCAAAATTAACGACCGGAGACGGGGCCGGTTTGGAAGACGGGTGTCAGCAAATTTTACATATATTAGCCGATGGTAATTCATGAAAAACTATAACATATTGTTTCGAAAAGAAATAATTGTTCCGGCGTATATTTTGCATGCGATTGGCCACAAACTTTATAGATTGATCAAGCGAGAGGGATTTTGTGATGAAAAAGCTTATTGCGCTGCTGGTCCTGCTCCTCCCGGTATCCGCCCAGGCCGTGTTCATAGATTTTGAAGCGATCCCCGATTATGGGACGGTGACCAATCAGTATCCCGGTGTTCTTTTTTCCGCTCCCGGCAGTACGGTGGAGGTATCCGACTATGGAGCAGTCGACTGGGGGACTGCGGCACCGAAAATCGCCTGTCCGCGTGATGACAACAGTTATTGTGGTGGAACACTTGTGGTTGATTTTCTCAACCCGGCCTCCCTCCTGACCTTTCTTTTCACCGGGGATGATTTTGCCGGTATCGTCGGTACGGCACTCATCAGTGACACAAATGGCCTGTTAAGCATCATGACCCTGGTGGGGGACGCCGATCCCTTTACTTCACATTTGGTGGATTTTTCGGCCTATTCTGGGATTACTCGGCTGGAGGTGATACTCACCGACGAGGAGTATCGCCTCGAAGGTCTGGGCTATGATGACTTTAATTTCTCTACCGTTCCTGAACCCGCCACGTTGGCTCTCCTGGGCCTCGGCCTGGCCGGTATCGGTTTTTCCCGCAAGAAAAAGAGTTAAGCCGACAGAGCGATAGCCACAAACCCCGCGTTATGCGGGGTTTGTATTTTGTTATGGCGTTTCTTTCCCGGCAGTTGTTATTGCAGCGGTATCTGAACCAGTATCACCCCGCCCCCGGGAAGTGCTTGCGCTGAAACCAGGGGCCCGTCCAGCCGGGCGGGATCGAGAAAGGCGTCGTTGATGAAGGTCGCCACGAAGTTGCCGATAGCCACCCCGGCAAGCACGTCGGAGGGGTAGTGTTTCTCCGCCTCCACCCGGGCCCAGCCGGTGCCGAGGGCGACGGTATAGAGACCGATATCCAGCGCAGTCCGCGCCCCGTCCGGCATGTCGATGTACTCCAGGTTACGGGACGCGAGAGCTGCGCGGGTGGCGGCCATGGAGGCGTGGGCGGAGGGGAAGGAGCCGTTATTGGATTTGTCCGGTCGCTCCCGGTCGGTGAGATCCTTCAGTCCGTCGACGATGCTGTCGCTGACGCCGATCGCCGCCAGTTGCACGCCCATGCCCTTGGTCTTGTTCAGCGCCCAGTCGCCGCCGCTGGACGCCGCGAATGCGGTGGCGACCCAGGCGACGGTGGTGGTGGTTCGCAGATCGTCGCTCCAATCTTCAGCGTCGCTGCCGAAAAGCGGCTGGTGATCCACGGCCCATTCCGAGACCTCTTCATCCAGGTCGCCGATGGAGAAAACCGCCGCTCCCAAAGCCGGGCTCCAGGTTTTCGGGTCGGTGGCCGAGTTATAGGCGGCGCGCTTGATCCGGTTCCATCCGGGAGTGAGGGTGGCGCCTTCGCCCCAATTACCCCGGGTGGGGTGGGTTGAACAGCCGGTTGCGATGGACAGCAGAAATAACAGACTGATGAGAAATATGATGCCTTTCATCTCTCTCCTCCTTCCGCCGATGCATGGCCGGCGGGTGTAATAGTGGCGCTGTGGGGCAGCGGGAATTTCCCTCCACGGCAGCCGAATATACCACGCAGTCCCCATCGGGGCTGCTAAATCGGTCCGGCTTTTAAAATAATTCGGAATCAGGCGAGCGGAAATAAACGCGAAGGAGGCGAAGACGTGGAGGCGCAAAGGATGTCATGGCGGGGCGGTTTACTTTTGAGCGCTCAAAAGGAAGGTACTCGTGACTTTTTGCCGAAGGCAGAGATAAGGCGGCCCCATGCCGGACAGGTCACGAAACTGGTTACCAATTTCGAAAAAAGCATTGTCAGGTAATGCTGACGCGCAACCTGACCCACACCGCTTGACCAATCCCTTTGATCCTCGGCCCTGATTCCTAGGCCCTCGTGGTGAGCGTCTTCACCAATACCTTGGAGTTGCGCTGGTAGTTATAGAGACGACGCCTTTTCACCGGCAGCGACTTCAGGGGAAGGGAACGGAACCCCCTTTCCCGAAACCAGTGGGCGGTCTGAGTGGTGAGAACAAACAGTTGTTCCATCCCTTTGCTCAGGGCCGATTTTTCCATCCGCGCCAGCAGTTCGTCCCCCAGCCCGCGCTTGCGGTAATCGGGATGAACCGCAACGCAGGCCAGCTCCGCCATGCGTTCCTTTTCGTAGCAATAGAGCGCGGCACAGCCGATGACCGTATTGTCCCGTTCCACCACGGTAAAGCGGTTGATCTCGGTCTCCAGCATTTCCCGGGGGCGGCGTACAAGCACTCCCTGCTCCTCCAGCGGTGCCAGCAGGTCCATGATTCCGACCACGTCGTTGACGCCGGCGGCGCGCATGGTCTCATAGGGTTCTGCCGAGATCAGAGTGCCGATACCGTCACGGGTAAACAGCTCCTGCAACAGGGCGCCGTCAAACAGCCGGCCGATGAGATGGGCACGGGCGACCCCGCTGCGGCAGGCGCCGGCGGCGTTACGCAACTGCTGGGTCAACTCCTCAGGCAGCGTGCTTCTCCGCTTCAGCAGGGTATCCACGTCGGCCGGCAGCAGGCTGGTCAATACCTTGCCCCTGGAGTCGGTAAGACCTTTGCCCTCCGCCAGGAAGATGAGCTTGTCGGCGCCGAGGGCGACGGCGACGGCGCAACCCACATCCGCGGCACTCAGATTGAATACCTCGCCGGTAACCGAGTAGCCGAGCGGAGGGATGAGGGCGATGGCACCGGAATCCAGCACCTTGCGTATAGCCTCGCTGTCGATGCGCCGCACCTCCCCGGTGTGGCAGAAATCGACACCGTTGCGGATACCGATCGGTTTGGCGGTCACGAAGTTGCCGGAGAGCGCCCGTATGCGGGCGCCGGCCATGGGGGAGTTGGCCATACTGGTGGATAACAGCCCCTCGATCTCCACCCGAACCACACCGGCGGCCTCTTTCACACAGGACAGGGCGGAGTCGTCGGTTATCCGCAGACCGTCCACATACCGGGTGTCGGAACCCCTGAGGCGTAACCGTTCCTCGACCTGTGGCCGGGCGCCGTGTACCAGTACTAGCCGGATACCGAGACCGCGTAACAGGGCGATGTCGTGGATCAGATCGGCGAATCCGGCATCGGCCACGGCTTCGCCGCCGATGACGATGACCATGGTGCGATCACGGTGAGCATGGATATAGGGCGAAGAGGCGCGAAACCATTCCACGAACGGATCCAGGTCGGTCTTTCTTGTTTTCGTCACGTTTCTATCCCCGCGGAGTTTGAATATATTTGTAACACTATTTTGCCGGTACGCCCACTCCCGGCGGATTTGTCCGTGACAGACCGTGTGCGGCGAGCGCAAATGATGGATAATTCCCCGGTGAATTGAGAACCTCCGGAGAGAAACATGCCCCAATACCGCTCCCGTACCACCACCCATGGACGCAACATGGCCGGTGCCCGTGCATTATGGCGTGCCACCGGTATGCAGGATGAAGATTTCGGGAAACCGATCATCGCAGTGGTCAACTCCTTTACCCAGTTTGTACCGGGACATGTCCATTTGCAGAATCTCGGCCAGATGGTGGCGCGCGAGATCGAACAGGCGGGGGGTGTCGCCAAGGAGTTCAATACCATCGCCATCGATGACGGTATAGCCATGGGGCATGACGGTATGCTTTATTCCCTGCCGTCCCGGGATATCATCGCCGATTCCGTGGAGTACATGGTCAACGCCCATTGCGCCGATGCCATGGTCTGTATCTCCAATTGCGACAAGATCACCCCCGGTATGATGATGGCTGCGCTACGCGTCAATATCCCCACGGTATTCGTCTCCGGCGGACCCATGGAGTCGGGCAAGACGAAGTTGCATGGCGAAGAGGTGCATCTGGATCTGGTGGACGCCATGGTTTCCGCCGCCGATCCCAACGAAAGCGACGAAGACGTGGCGCAGATCGAGCGTTCCGCCTGCCCCACCTGCGGCTCCTGTTCCGGAATGTTCACGGCGAACTCCATGAACTGCCTCACGGAGGCTCTCGGTTTCAGCCTGCCCGGGAACGGTTCGCTGGTGGCAACCCACGCCGAACGCCGGAAGTTGTTCCTGGAAGCGGGGCGGTTGATCGTGGATCTGGCCCGACGCTACTACGAGGGGAACGACGCCTCGGTACTGCCGCGCGGTATCGCCACCTTCGAGGCGTTTGAGAATGCCATGTCTCTGGATATCGCCATGGGCGGCTCAACCAACACCGTGCTGCATCTGTTGGCCGCTGCTCATGAAGCCGGGGTGGAGTTCACCATGGCCGATATCGACCGTCTTTCCCGCAAGGTTCCCAATCTTTGCAAAGTGGCCCCCTCGACCCAGAAGTATCACCTGGAAGATGTCCACCGGGCGGGCGGCGTGATAGCCATCCTCGGTGAACTGGACAAGGCCGGCCTGATACATCGGGAGCAGCGGACCGTCCATAGCGCGAGCATCGGGGCCGCTATCGATCGCTGGGATGTGAACCGGGAGCCGGATGAGGCCACCAGGCAAAGGTACCTGGCCGGTCCCGGCGGTGTTCCCTCGTTGGAGGCCTTCAGCCAGGATAGCCGCTGGCCGGACCTGGATCTGGATCGCGGCAACGGTTGTATCCGGGATCTGGCGCACGCCTATAGCCGGGACGGGGGGCTGGCGGTGCTTTATGGCAACCTGGCGGCGGACGGTTGTATCGTCAAGACCGCGGGTGTGGATCAATCGATCCTGGTATTCCGTGGTCCGGCGCGTGTCTTTGAAAGCCAGGATTCCGCGGTGGCGGCGATCCTGGAGGATCGCATCCAGGCGGGGGATATCGTGGTGATCCGATACGAGGGCCCGAAGGGAGGCCCGGGTATGCAGGAGATGCTCTATCCCACCAGCTACCTGAAGTCTAAGGGGCTGGGCAAGGCCTGTGCCCTGATAACGGACGGCCGATTTTCCGGCGGTACCTCAGGGCTTTCCATCGGCCACTGTTCGCCGGAGGCTGCGGAAGGCGGCAATATCGGCCTGGTGCGGGAAGGGGACATGATCGAGATCGATATTCCCAACCGCAGAATCGAAATAGCGGTAAGCAATGATGAACTGCTTGAGCGTCGCCGGGCCATGGAGGCGAAAGGCCTGATGGCGTGGCAGCCGGAAAACCGCGATCGGGCGGTTTCCCAGGCGTTGCAGAACTATGCGGCCACCACCACCAGCGCGGCACGGGGTGCGGTTCGCGACCTTTCCCAGATACGGCGGCGTTGAGGTTTCTCCGTGAACCTCTGTGTTCTCTGTGGTTTAAATGTGGTTTTCTAACCGGCGCAGAGGCGATTCCAATCGTGGCTTTATACCCGACGGGTGAAAAGAAGCTTCTATAAACGTACGTGTCGTCCCGGTGAGTGTCGGGCTCTCCTGCAGTCGAGCGAGGTAGAGTGGGTCGACGTCAGAGGGAATCCCACGACTTCTTGCGCCGGCGAAAACTCAGGCGCGGAAGTATCAGGCCGATTACGATACCGATGATGATGACGCTGGCGCCCAGCATAAACCAGTCACGGGCTTCGTCGTTCTGCAACTCCCGGTTCTGAAGTTTCATGTTCTCCAGTTCCCAGGTCAGGTTGGCCACCTGTTCCTTTAACGTTTTGCGTTCCTCCGCAATCCGTATGGAATCTGCCGAAGTGCGTCGTATCCCCTCCAAATCGGAGTTCAACCTGTCACGCTCTTTTAGCATCTGCTGGTATTGGGCGCGGGCCTGGTCCCGTTCTTTCTCCAGCTGAATGGCGTTTGCCGCTTTTTCCAGCGCCTTATCCCGTTCCGATTCCGCCTTCGCCAACCGCGTCTTTGCGCTCGGCTGACTCATCAGTTGTCGGGAGAGGACATAACCCACCACGCCGTCCTGGGTCCGCACCTGCGAATAGCCGCTCTCCTGGTTTGTCTGCAGGACTTCCACCGGGCTTCCGCTGGGAAGAGTGCGCACGATCTTGAAGCCGACGCCCTCACCCCTGCGTAGGTTTATCTTCAGTTCATCCGAGACATAGCGGGTCTCGGCCTGGATGGTGTTGCAGAGCAGGAGCAGCAGAAGGGGTAGGATTTTCTTCACAATAACCTCGGAATGGGGCTGAGTTCGCGGCCTATTCTACCTAAACCTTCCATGTTTGGTAGGGCTTGAAGAGGGCAAAAAAGCCATTCCCGTCCGTCAGTTATACACATATGACATTTTTGTCTGCCCGATCATTTCCGGTATGTCAAGGGTCAAATCCTAAATATGCGAAAAAATTTATAACGCGTTGTTTTTAAAAAACATTAATAGGCTGTATAGAAACTCTACAATCCCTCTGAAACAGGGCCACGGTCGGGGTCAGGCAGATGATGGAGAATGTTGTTAACAGAGTTATCCACAGAATTTGTGTATAAAACTTTATTTCTTTTTTGTGACAAGATCCTATCTATCAAGCTGACATCATTACCTCATAAACCCGTTCTAACTGTCTGAGCAGGAAAAGAAGTTCTTGCAGTTTTTCCCCTACTCAGCGGGCGGTCCATTTTTTCCGGGGGTGTGGCGTCTCCCGGCCTCGTCTATTGAGATCGGGTATTTGCTTTAGTACGTCACGTAGCGCTTATGCGGCGGCCCGTTGGAGGCTATAATGCGCCGCTCTTTTTTGCCTTTGTGTTCGAAGCGCCCCATGCAACTCAAAACAGACATTTCAAAACTGCGTAACATCGCCATTATCGCCCACGTCGACCACGGTAAGACCACCCTGGTAGATGAACTGCTGAAACAGTCGGGAACCCTGGGAGACCGGTTCGGGGTTATCGAAAGGGTTATGGATTCCAACGATCTGGAGAAGGAGCGGGGTATCACCATCCTTTCCAAGAATACCGCTATTCGCTGGAACGATTACCGGATCAATATCGTCGATACTCCCGGCCATGCCGATTTTGGTGGCGAGGTGGAGCGGGTCCTTTCCATGGTGGATTCTGTACTGCTGTTGGTGGATGCGCAGGAGGGGCCGATGCCCCAGACCCGTTTTGTCACACAGAAGGCCTTCGCCCACGGCCTGCGCCCCATCGTGGTGGTAAACAAGATCGATAAACCCGGTGCCCGTCCGGACTGGGTAATCGATCAGGTGTTTGAACTGTTCGATCGCCTGGGGGCCACGGACGAGCAGCTCGATTTTCCCATTATCTATGCCTCGGCCATCAACGGTTATGCCGGCGAGGACGACGGGGTGCGGGACGGCGATATGACTCCGCTGTTCGAGGCCATCGTGAAACACTGTCCGCAACCGCAGGTAGATCCTGCCGCACCGTTCCGCATGCAGGTTTCAACCCTTGATTACAACAGTTATGTGGGAGCAATCGCCATTGGGCGTATTGAACGCGGTATCGTGAAGCCGGGTCAGCAGGTGGTGGTGGCTAAGGCGGATGGTGACAGACACAAGGCCAAGATCGGTTTGGTATATGGCTACCTGGGTTTGGAGCGGCATGAGATAGGAGAGGCATCGGCCGGCGATATCGTAGCCCTCACCGGGATAGAGGCGCCCAACGTTTCCGATACCCTCTGTGATCCGGAACATGTGGAGGCGCTGCCCCTGTTGAGCGTGGATGAACCCACGGTCTCCATGACCTTTCAGGTCAACACCTCGCCCTTCGCCGGGCGGGAGGGGAAGTATCTGACCTCCCGTCAGCTCAAGGAGCGCCTGGAGCGGGAGCTGATACATAACGTGGCCCTGCGGGTGGAGGAGGGTAACGACCCGGAAAAATTCCGCGTATCCGGACGCGGGGAACTGCATCTCTCGATCCTATTGGAGAATATGCGCCGTGAAGGATACGAGCTGGCCGTGTCGCGACCGGAGGTGATCTTCCGTGAGATCGACGGTCAGATCTGCGAACCCTACGAGCAGTTGACGGTGGATACTGAAGAGGAGTCCCAGGGTGCGGTTATGCAGGCCCTGGGGGAGCGCAGGGGCGAGCTCAAGGATATGGTGCCGGACGGCAAGGGACGGGTCCGGCTGGATTATGAGATACCTTCTCGGGGTCTGATCGGGTTTCAGACCGAATTCCTGACCCTTACCTCCGGTACCGGGCTCAAGTATCACGTATTCGATCATTACGGCCCCGCCAATCCCGGCGGCATTGCGCCACGCCGCAACGGTGTGATGATCGCCAACACCACCGGAAAGGCGCTGGGTTATGCGCTGTTTAATCTCCAGGAACGGGGCAGGATGATGGTCTCCCATGGAGAGGAGGTCTACGAAGGTCAGGTGGTGGGCATCCACTCCCGCGACAACGACCTGACGGTGAATCCGCTGAAGGCGAAGCAGCTCACCAACATTCGTGCCGCCGGCTCCGATGAGAACATCCTCCTGACTCCGCCGGTTAGGTTTACCCTGGAGCAGGCTTTGGAGTTCATTGAGGAAGATGAATTGATCGAGGTTACTCCCAAGGCGATTCGGATCCGCAAACGTCATCTGAAAGAACACGAGCGTAAGCGCGCGGCGCGTTCAGGAGGGAATTAGGGGGCTCCCACCTTGGTAGCCTACCCTCCGCAGGTGTTGCCGCCGCGGGGTAGGCAAACAGGTCTGCAGGCAACGCGGGTTGCCGTGGTGTCGGTCGACAGGGGGCTTTTTTCTTGGCCGAAAAAAGAATGCCCTGACGGCAATCCATGCCATCAGGGCGGTGTCGCCGGGCTTGGTTGGCAAAGGAATGTTCGGTCCTTGAACTCCTCCCTGGGAGTGGGTCTCGTCCTTGAGCATCCGTCTATGGCGACGGTTATATGCTGCCACACTCTGAAAGAAATACTGTGAGCGATGTCTCCCTGGTTTGTAGGAAAAGTCTGATTTTTTTACCGGATCTAACCTGGGGTATTTGGGATGACCTCCCGGCGGGCTGACGGTACACTGCCTGCCATGCCCGAACTTTACCCGGATATTATCCCCTACTCCAGCTGCCTGCTGGCGGTGGATGAACGCCATACCCTGTATCTGGAAGAGAGCGGTAACCGGGAGGGCGTCCCCGCGCTGTTTCTACACGGGGGACCGGGGTCCGGCTGCGAAGCCTATCACCGGCGCTTTTTCGATCCCAACCGTTATCGGATTATTCTGTTTGATCAGCGCGGCTGCGGTCGTTCCGTTCCGCATGCGGAATTACGGGATAACAGTACCCAACACCTGATCGACGACATGGAGAAGATAAGAGACCATTTGGGGGTGTCGAAATGGTTGCTGTTCGGCGGGTCCTGGGGCTCTACTCTGGCGCTGGCCTACGCGGAGGCGCATCCGGATCGGGTGCTCGGCCTGGTTCTGCGCGGCATTTTTCTCTGCCGCGAGCAGGAGATCCACTGGTTCTACCAGCATGGGGCGAGCCGGATATTTCCCGATTACTGGCAGGAGTTTGTCTCCCCCATCCCGGAACAGGAACGGGATGATTTGCTGCGCGCCTACCACCGGCGGCTGACGGGCCACGACGAAGTGGCGAGAATGGCCGCGGCCAAGGCATGGTCTCTATGGGAGGGTCGAACCGCCAGTCTGCTGTCCGATTCCAGCATCATTAATCACTTCAGTGATCCTCGCACCGCTTTGAGCCTGGCGCGTATCGAGAGCCACTATTTCATGCACGACGCCTTTTTGCGACCCGACCAGTTGCTGGAAGATATCTCCCGAATCAGCGGGATACCCGGCGTAATCATCCATGGGCGATACGATTTGATATGCCCCGTGGAGTCGGCGTGGGAACTGCACCGATCCTGGCCGGGAAGCGAGTTGCGGATCATTCCGGATGCCGGACACTCCGCCGCGGAGCCGGGTATACGCAGCGCCCTGGTAGAGGCCACCGACGGTTTCGCGGAGCGGTTGGGATGATCGCTCTGCTGCAGCGGGTGACCAGTGCCCAGGTCGAGGTCCGGCAGCAGATTGTCGGCAAGATCGATCGCGGGTTGATGGTGCTGGTGGGGGTGGAACGGACGGATGACGAGGCCCGGGCCGATCGTTTGCTGGAGCGCATTCTCTCTTACCGGGTCTTTCCGGATGAGGTGGGACGCATGAATCGCAGCGTAATGGATATCGACGGGAATGTTCTGCTGGTGCCCCAGTTTACCCTGGTAGCCGATACCCGTAAGGGAACCCGCCCCGGATTCTCGGCGGCGGCCGATCCGGAAAAGGGTCGGCAGCTGTTCGAGTATCTCTGCCGGGAGGCGCAACGGTATATCAGAGGGGCGCAGACCGGCGTATTCGGCGCGGACATGCAGGTCACCCTCACCAACGACGGTCCCGTTACCTTCTGGCTTCAGACCTGATTCGTTTTTCACCACGGAAGTCGCGGAGAACGCGGAGTTGTATTTGGTAGAACTCTGTGATCTCCGTGTCTCCGTGGCCTGTTCCATTTCCGGCAGAGGATATGGCTATGGAATTGAAGTAATTTTCCACTATTTGGCATAAAATGCCGTTTTTGAAACAGAATTCCCTGAATGGAGCCGAATCCCATGCAGCGTACTGCAGAAATCGAGCGCAATACGTCGGAGACCCAGATCAAGCTCAGGTTAAACCTGGATGGCAACGGCGACGCCACGGCCATTACCGGGGTGCCGTTTCTGGAGCACATGCTGGATCAGGTGGCGCGGCACGGCATGATCGATCTTGAGATTGAGGCCAGGGGGGATCTGCACATCGACGGTCACCACACGGTGGAGGATATCGGTATAGCCTTCGGGCAGGCGCTGGCCAAGGCGCTGGGTGACAAGAGCGGCATCCGCCGTTACGGCCATGCCTATGTTCCTCTGGACGAGGCCCTGTCCCGGGTTGTGATCGATCTCTCCGGTCGGCCCGGGCTTGAGTTCCACGTGGATTTTCCGCGCTCGCGGATCGGCGAGTTCGATTCGGAGCTGGTCTACGAGTTTTTTCAGGGGCTGGTGAATCACGCCGCCGTAACGCTGCACGTGGACTGCCTGCGTGGCACCAACGGACACCATGTGGCGGAAACGGTGTTCAAGGCGTTCGGCCGCGCGCTGCGTATGGCGGTGGAACCGGATCCGCGTATGGCGGGAGCGGTGCCTTCGACAAAAGGGGCGCTATAGTCCGGTTCTTTCGGGAAGTAGGCGTGGAGCGCGAAGAATTCGGGGGTATGTTTTCTTCGCGCTCTTCGTCAATTGAGAATCATCTTCGTAAAATCGTTTCAGTATGTCTAAAACCATTGCAGTCATAGATTACGGCATGGGTAACCTGCGTTCCGTCTCCAAGGCCATTGAACATGTGGTTGGCCGTGGCGACCGGGTGGTGGTGACCGATGATCCGGAACGGATCCTGGGGGCGGACCGCGTGGTTTTCCCGGGACAGGGTGCGGCGCGGGACTGTATGAAGGCGATTTCGGATCATCATCTGAATCAGGCGGTATTGGATGCCGCGCACAGTAAGCCGTTTTTCGGTATCTGTATGGGGCTGCAGGTGTTGATGGAGTTCAGCGAAGAGAACGAAGGTACTCGGTTGTTGGGACTGGTTCCCGGTCAGGTACGCAGGTTCGGGGAACTGAAGGACGACCAGGGTCATCGGCTGAAGATTCCGCATATGGGGTGGAACCAGGTTCGCCAGCTCCAGAACCATCCCCTATGGGAAGGGATCCCCGACAACAGCCGCTTCTATTTCGTGCACAGCTATTTCGTGGATCCGCAGGACACCGGCCTGATCGTCGGTGCCACCTGCTATGACATGACGTTCACCAGTGTGCTGGCGCACGAGAACCTGTTCGCCACCCAGTTCCATCCGGAAAAGAGTGCCGATATGGGACTGCGGCTGCTGCAGAATTTTGTTAATTGGAAAATATAACCACAGAGGCGCAGAGTACACGGAGTAATTTTTTCTTCATTATCCAAGGGTTGCTTATGATCCGGAGTCGTACTACCCGTTTCAGCAATTCTTGATTCTATGTGATCTCTGTATCTCTGTGACAATAATTTAATGAATTTAAAATGCTACTGATACCTGCAATTGATTTGAAAGACGGTGCCTGTGTGCGCCTGCGTCAGGGCCGGATGGAGGATGATACGGTGTTCTCCGACAATCCGGTGGAGATGGCCGGACGTTGGGTGGAGGCGGGAGCAAGGCGCCTGCACCTGGTGGATCTGAACGGCGCATTTGCAGGTGAGCCGGTTAACGGGGAGGTGATCAGGGCCATTGCGGAACGTTATCCGGGTCTGCCGTTGCAGGTAGGCGGCGGTATCCGGGATGAGGCGACCATCGAGGCCTACCTGGAGAGGGGGATCAGTTACTGCATCATCGGTACGCAGGCGGTGAAGGATCCGGGATTTGTCGGCCGGGCCTGCAGCGCCTTTCCCGGACGTATCATCGTCGGTCTGGACGCCAAGGACAGTATGGTGGCTATCAACGGCTGGGCGGAGGTGACCGATCAGGAGGTGGTGGATCTGGCCCGGCGTTTTGAAAACGACGGTGTGAGTGCCATTGTCTATACCGATATCGGACGGGACGGGATGCTGACCGGACCCAACGTACAGGCTACCGCGGCCCTTGCCAATGCCATTTCCATTCCGGTGGTGGCCTCCGGCGGGATTACCGATATTGACGATATTCGGGATCTTTGCCTGGCTGAAACCGATAATATTATGGGCGCCATAACAGGGCGGGCTATTTACGAAGGTACCCTGGATTTTGCCGCGGGCCAGAAACTGGCGGATGAATTGACGTAGTTATGTAGCCACAGAGGCGTTGAACGCTAGGCTCCTTACAGGTTCTCTGTGGTCTCCGTGTCTCTGTGGCAACTATAGTAAAGTTAGGAATAATGTTAGCGAAACGTATCATTCCCTGTCTGGATGTGGACGCCGGCCGCGTGGTCAAGGGTGTAAAATTCGTGGATATCCGCGACGCCGGCGATCCGGTGGAGGTGGCTCGGCGCTACAATGAGGAAGGTGCGGACGAAATAACCTTTCTTGATATCACTGCCAGCTCCGACGAGCGGGACACTATTGTGCATGTGGTGGAAGAGGTGGCCGGCGAGGTATTTATTCCACTGACGGTGGGCGGGGGGATCCGTACGGTGGAGGATATCCGGCGTATGCTGAATGCCGGCGCGGACAAGGTGGCCATCAATACCGCCGCGGTTTTTAATCCGGAATTCGTGAAGCAGGCAACGGAGCGGTTCGGGTCGCAGTGTATCGTGGTGGCCATCGATGCCAAGCAGGTGAGCAGCGAAGGTGAGCCCCTGAAATGGGAGATATTCACCCACGGCGGCCGGAAACCCACCGGGCTGGATGCGGTGGAGTGGGGCAGGAAGATGGTTGAATATGGCGCCGGAGAGATCCTGCTCACCAGTATGGACAGGGACGGCACCAAGATCGGGTTCGATCTGGGCCTTACCCGGGCCATCAGTGACGCCGTTTCCGTGCCCGTGATCGCCTCCGGCGGCGTCGGTAACCTGCAGCACCTGGTGGACGGGGTGGTCGAAGGCGGCGCGGATGCGGTGCTGGCGGCGAGTATATTTCATTTTGCCGAGTACTCCATAGGAGAGGCGAAGCGGTTCATGGCGGAGCAGGGCGTAGAAGTGCGGCTCTGATCGGTTCTTTGGGAAGGAAGAGGGGGGAGCAATGCTAAAGCAGGGGATCAGCCTTCTTTGTTTCACCTTATTGGCCGCCTTCGCAGGCGCGGCTTCTGCAGCCACCAACAGTGACCAGGAGGCGAAGCTCCTCGAGGTGGCGGAGGTGTTGCAGAAGCTCAACACTATCCCGGAAAATTCCATTCCACCCAAGTTGCTGAGTAATGCGGAGGGGGTGGCTATCATCCCGGCGGTTGTAAAGGTCGGTGTAATTATCGGCGGGCGTTACGGCAAAGGCGTGCTCTGCATTCGCGATAAGAACAAGGCCTGGGGTAACCCCATCTTTCTGTCGGTAAAGGGGGGCAGTGTCGGTTGGCAGATAGGTGCGCAATCAACCGATGTCATTCTGGTATTCAAAAACAAAAAGAGCCTCAACGGGATACTTAATGGAAAGTTCACTCTCGGGGCTGACGCGGCGGTGGCGGCCGGTCCCGTGGGCCGCAAGGCATCGGCATCAACGGACGCCCAGTTGAAGTCGGAGATCTATTCCTACTCCCGGAGTCGCGGGCTTTTTGTCGGGGTCGCCCTGGATGGGGCGGCACTGAAGGTGGAACACAAAGACAATGCCGGGTATTACCATGTTGCCGAGGTGTCTCCCGAGCAGATCGTCGAGGGCGAAGGGCTGAAGATACCGGCATCGGCGGTGGAACTGCTGCAGCTTCTTGATCAATACACCGACAAGGCGAAAGAGAATGAGTGATACACTGTTTCGTCTGGCGGAGGTCCTGGAGGAACGTAAACAGGCCGATCCCGGTTCTTCCTATGTGGCCTCCCTCTATGGCAAGGGGCTGGACGCCATCCTGAAAAAGATAGGAGAGGAGGCGACCGAGACGGTTATGGCGGCCAAGGAGGGGGATGCCGAAAAAATCGTCTATGAGGTGGCGGATCTCTGGTTTCATACCCTGGTACTGCTCGCCAGCGAGGGACTTTCTCCGGGCGCCGTACTGGACGAGCTGGAACGCCGTTTCGGTCTCTCCGGCCTGGAGGAGAAGGCGGGTCGCGAGTGATCGGGCCCGGGCGCCGGGTTATCACTCCGAGGGATGATCTGCGCGATACCGGGAATTGGGGTATTATCAGAGGCTCATAACGATCTCGCCGAGGGAGCATCATCCTGAAGCAGAATTTTTTACCGGCTCAATAGTCAAAAAGGCTTTGGGTCCGCGATTTAGGTGGAGGAGAAAATGGGTTTTGGTGGAATAGGTATCTGGCAGTTGTTGATTATTCTGGTGATTGTGTTGCTGTTGTTCGGCACCAAACGCCTGAAGAATATCGGCTCTGATCTCGGTAACGCCGTCAAAGGATTCAAAGGGGCGATGTCGGATGACGAAAAGGAAAAGGAAAAGGGAGCTGACAAGGAGATGTTGGAACAGGCCGATAAGGAGGATGTGATCGAGGGCGAAGCGACCAGAGAGGAAGAAAAGGAAAAATCCTGATTTCTGTGGTTACTTTCATCGTCGCAGGTTGAACTGCCATGTTTGATATTGGTTTCTGGGAACTCATGATCCTGGGCCTGGTGGCCCTGCTGGTCATAGGTCCCGAGCGCCTGCCGAAATTTGCCTACACAGCGGGGAAATGGATCAGAAAAGGCCGGGGTATGGTGGCGGCGGTCAAGGCGGAAATCGATAAGGAGATCAAAGCCGAAGAGCTCAAGCAGGTCCTTGCGGAACAGAAAAAAAAGATAAATCCTCTGGAAGAGGTTTTTGAAGAAACCAGGGATGCCGTTAAGGAGCTGAAGAACGAAACCGAAAACGCGGTTATCGGAGCTCGGCAGCGCAGCACCTCTCAGAGCGATTCTTCCCAAACCACGGCCGGCCAGCCCGATGACGACACAAAACAGACAGGCTGACGAATCCCTTCAGGAGCAACCGTTTGTCTCCCATCTGATGGAACTGCGTGACCGTCTGGTGCGGGCGCTGGTGTTTGTGCTGGTGGCGCTTGTCGTATTGCTCCCCTTCTCCAACGACATCTACCAGTTCATTTCCAAACCTTTACTGGAGCAGTTGCCGCAGGGGCAGGAGATGATCGCCATAGGGGTTATCTCCCCGTTTCTGGCGCCGTTCAAACTGACCCTGGTGGTGGCCATATTCATCGCCATGCCCTTCATTCTGTACCAGTTCTGGGCTTTCGTCGCACCCGGGCTCTATAAACATGAGCGGCGGGTAATGTTGCCCATGGTGGGATCCAGCGCACTGCTCTTTTATCTGGGCGCCGCGTTCGCCTACTTCGTGGTCATCCATCTGGTCATCGCCTTCATGGTGGCGACGACGCCGGAAGGGGTGAGTATGGCGCCGGATATCACCCAGTATCTGGAGTTTGTGCTGACGCTCTTTTTTGCCTTCGGGTTGGCTTTTGAGGTGCCTATCGCCACCATTATCCTGGTATGGATGGGATTAACTACGCCGGCCAAACTGGCGGAAAAGCGGCCTTACGTTATCGTCGGCGCCTTCTGCATCGGCATGTTGCTGACGCCGCCTGATGTAATCTCTCAGACCCTGCTCGCGATACCCATGTGGCTGCTGTTCGAAATCGGTGTGCTTTTTTCGCGCATGATTCTCCGTGACAAGGCGGCACGGGAGTCCGCTTCAGGTGTTCCGGATAGCAAGAGCTCCTCGGCGGCGGAAAGCGCGGATCCGCATATGGCGACAGCGGGTGCGTCGGCCGTGGCCCCCGAGGAGATTATCTCGGGGTTTGAAGGGGATCCCCCCCCGGACAACGACGAGGACCCGCTTGATGAAGAGCGTTATAAGCCGCTTTCGCAGGAAGAACTGGAAGCGGAACTGGATGAGATTCAGGGTGAGATTGACGAGATTTCGAAAGACGATAACGGCGACTCTGTCACCAACAAGTTAAAAGAGGTGAACAGTCTGCGGGACGAAGAGGATATCGCCGGCGCGCGGAAACTGCTGTACGAGGTGCTGGCCGAGGGCGACGACGAACAGATTATGGTGGCCAGGAATATCCTCGCGCAATTGGACGAAGGGTAGAGGTTTTTTTGTTAGGACCACGGGTCCGCCGCGCACTCTAACGGTTAATCAAAAGATGCTCCAGGGTTTGGCGGGAGGTAAGAGGTTTGCTTATTAGATACCCCTGCGCCAGCGGACAACCTACCGAGCGGAGATAATCTAGTTGCGTGTTTGTTTCAACGCCTTCAGCCGCCAGGTTCAATTCCAGTCCCTTGGCCATGGCTACAATGGCCGATATTATGGAATTCTTCTCTTTTGAGGACTGGATATCCTGTATAAAGGAGCGATCGATTTTCAACATGCTCAGCGGCAGCGATTGCAGATAGCCGAGTGAGGAATATCCGGTTCCAAAATCATCTACAGCAATACCGATTCCACGGGAAGCCAGCAGGTCAAGTTTTTTTACAACGTGTTCCATATCCTGCATGAGCACGTTTTCCGTTATCTCCAGTTCCAGGCATTCCCCTGGAATACGGTTTCTGTCCAATATATCCAGTACCGTTTCCACGAAGTCCGCCCGATATAACTGTACGGCGGACAGGTTTATCGCCATTTTAACGGAAGTTAGCCCGGCTCGGCGCCAATTTGCCAATTCCCGGCAGGCGGCGCGCAATACCCACTCGCCAATCTCCGATATCAGGCCGGTTTCCTCCGCCAGTGGTATGAAATGCGCAGGCGAGAGCAGGCCTTCTTCAGGATGATTCCAGCGCAGTAGAGCCTCGACACCGACGATTTCTCCGGTGGTGATGTTCTGCTGGGGCTGAAACAGCAGGTTGAACTGATCGCCATCCAGCGCCCGTCGTAATCCGCTTTCCAACGTGAACGGGTTGTTTATCTTTGCGACCATTTCATGGGTAAAGAACTCAAAGCCGTTCTTTCCTCTGCCCTTGATATGGTACATGGCGATATCGGCGTTACGAATGAGAACATCCATGCTCTGGCCGTCATCAGGGTGTAGAGCGATGCCGATGCTGACGCTTATGAAGATCTCCTGTCCGTCAAGAACAAAGGGGGATCTGAGGGTTCCAATTATTTTGCGCGCTATCATGGCGGCATGTTCACGCTGGGTAATTTCCGGCAGGAGAAGGTTGAACTCGTCTCCGCCAACGCGCGCGAGGGTATCGCTTTCACGAAGGCAGTTATGGATGCGCATGGCTACAGCCTGCAAAAGCTCATCACCGGCGAGATGTCCGAGTGAGTCGTTTATGATCTTGAAGCCATCCAGGTCAAGGTACATGACTGCAAGCATTTTACCGCTGCGTTTGGCATGGGAAAGCGCGATATCAAGGCGGTCCTTGAACAGTACCCGATTGGGAAGCTTGGTCAGCAGGTCGTGGTAGAGCTGGTAATTGATTATCTCTTCCGCCGCCTTGCGTTCACTGATGTCGCGGATAACGCCGTAGGTGCCGATGAAGTCGTTTTCTTTATTAATGTCCTGGCCGCGATATACGCCCATGGCGTTGAGTTCGACAGTAATGGTATTCGATTTGTATGCTGTAGAAGCAGGTTTCCCGTCTTTTCGCACGAGTCTTAATTCCACTTCGTGCGCCGCCCGTCTCCCGGTTCTATGCTCCGGAAACGTAAACTGCACCTTTTCCAGGTCGTCCTGGTGAACGACGTCCGAATAGTGTCTGCCGATCAGCTCTTCTCTCGAATAGCCAAGGAGAGAAATCGCTTTGTCATTAATAAAACTGAAGCGACCATCGCGATCCAGCATGTAGATGATATCGGGTGAGTTCTCCACGAAGTAGCGATGACGCTGTTCCGAGTTGCGCAGCCTGTTCTGTATGCTCCTGTACTCGGCCTCCAGCCTGCGTTTTTTTGCGACATTTTCGATGGATCTTAACAGCTCTCCTGAAACGTAGGGCTTGCGAATGAAATCGTGCGCCCCGTGTTGCAGCGCCCAGGTCGCTTCGTCGAAGGTGGTTTCCCCGCTGACGACAATGACATCAACGGGAAGACGCTGAGACTTAATATGGTCCATGACCTGGTGGCCGTCGATATCAGGCATCTTGATATCGAGCAGCACCAGGTCGAATCGCTTTTCAGTCAGATAGGCAATGGCAGCTTCGCCACCTGTTGCGGTGCTGCAGTCATAACCGTGGAGTTCGAGCAGTTGTTTCAGGCTCTGGCACAGGCGCGGCTCATCGTCGACCACCAGTATTCTGATTAGCCGGTCCGGGTTCCACGTTACTTCTTGATCTGAATCCGGCGAAACGCCTGATAGGCTGATGGTTGATTCCACCGATTCGCTCCCCGTTTACCTAGGTATTAAAATACGAAATTCCGTCCCCTTGCCTGACGTGCTCCTGCAACTGATTGAACCATGCATTTCCGAAACAAGGTCTTTGACTATTGTCAGACCGATTCCGAGATGTTCACCGCCTTTGCTGCTGACAACCGGCCGGAACAGATTACTCATGACCTGCTCAGGAATACCTGGCCCGTCATCAGAGACAGTGATTTCAACGAAATTACCCCCATTTGCGTTCACCTGGTTTCTGGTTTCAATATATACCTCTCCGCCCCTGTTCATGGCTTCCGCGGCATTTTTCATAAGGTTGGTAAGAACCTGTTTGAGGCTGTTGCGGTTGCCATGAACGGGCTCCAGAGTTTTATCCAGCTGAAGCTTAAGTTCAATATTATGGCTAGAAAACAGGGAAGCGTTAAAGATTTCTCCCAATTCGCAGATAAAGACATTCAGATCGATCGGACCCCCGAGAGTCTCTTCCGGTTCCGGAATTTCGCGCATCTGGATCAGGATATCGCTTACCCGCTGAATTTCTTCCTTAATCAGGCCCAGCTGCTCCTTCGCCGGGTGCTCTTCACCCAACTGGATTCCCAGGATATCCAGGTAGTTGTTGATTATGCCGAGGGGGTTATTGGCTTCGTGCACCATCTCCTTGGTTCGGGTCTCATATCGGGACCGTTCCGCCTCCAGCAGCGCTTGCCGCTCCTTGGCATGGAGCTGTCTTCGCTGAATAACGCTTGCGGCTTCCGTGGCAAACAACATCATCTGGCCGAACTTGTTGCGGAGTGCCGTTAGGGCTGATGAACTGATGCCGGCCACCAGCGTTCCAACTATAACCTTGTCCGCAAGCAGCGGGATGCAGAGAATTCCTTCGCTTTCAAGCAGTTTGGCAATCTGGGAATCCAGTACCGAAAGTGATTTCATCCATTCGTGATCGAGAGAGTGGACAACTCTTTTTTGCAACACAGCCTCCACTACCAGACTTCTTTCCGGTATCAGCGGAACACACAATTCCCCGATACGTTCACGTTGGCTTTCCCGGCAGCTCGTGCCTTTCAGGGCGTTGGTCTCCGGGTCATAGAGAAAAAACAGGCTGTTGGATAAACCGAAAAGAATAAAGATGTTTTTCTGGATGATTCTGAGTATGCCGCCCAGCTCGCCGCCGTGTTCCAGATGCTGGCGGGCGCCGTCCAGGATGGCGATATCCCGTACCTGCATGGCTAATTGTTGCCGCACATCCCTGATCGACATGCTGCTGTCGCCGTCTTCCCCGTCCTCGTGGTTTTCCACGGCTTCGAGTGAGATTGCGAGTCTCGCCGCGGCTTCCTGAAGTTGTGTGCCGGCGGTATCGAGTACCGCCGTCAGCTCCTTTTCGGAGAGGCCGAAAAGCTGCTCAGCTTCCCGGATCAAACCGGCAGGGATTTCCTCACCAATGCCACTCAGCTTATTGGACAGATTGATAAGTTTCACCAGGCGCGGGGTATCCAGGATGGCATCTGCCGGCTCGTTCTGATAGAGCACGGCGTCGCTCATAAAGGAGGGCAGGTCCCAGTTCTTTATCAACGCTGATCCGCTTTCCACCGCAGTGATGCCGAACAGTCCGGTTTCCATCGCTGCCCGACCATCCGGGGTTTCCGTCTGGGAAAGGAGTCGGGCGTATTCGCCCCGGGATTTTTTCTGCAGAACCAGTTGCCCGATATCGTGCAGAAGGCCTGCGATGTAGGCCTCTTCTTCCGAAGGATAGCCGGAAATCTGAGCCAGGACCCGGGCGATACAGGCACACCTGTAGGAGGAGTGCCAGAAATTGGCCAGATAGCCGTCGGTTTCCTCGTTGTGGCGTGAAAACAGCTGGTTGACGGCCGCTGTGGTGGCGATATTTTTCACTGTTTCCAGGCCAAGCTCTACCAGCAACCGGCCGAAGTCTTCGATACTTCCGCGCCGGGAATAGGTGGGGGAATTGATAATGGCTACGACTTTGGCGGTGAGGGCGGCATCCTTCAGCACGATGTCTGAAAGCTCCTCAATAGTCGTATCAGGTTTGTGGCAGGCTTGGATTAAATTGAGAAGAATGTGGGGCAATGAGGGTAGCTTTCTTATATCGACCGCCCCCACGCTCTTCCCTGTTACCCTATTCATAATAAGGAATACTTTAATGGCTGGAAAATACAAGTCAATGGATAACCCGGTGTCCGGACGGTGTTGGGAAGAAGCATCCCGAAGCGGGAACACGATCGGTTCCTTCTTTATCCTAACTTATTGATTCTGCGTACCAGATGGGGCATCCATCTGAAGGATGCCCTCTGTCTGCATGAGCGCCGGGATCCTGCAGCCGCATTCTTCAGGATGCCAAAAAAGGTACTTTCGGTACGGTACCGTTTGGCCCGTGGGCGTTTCGGGAGCCGGACGGAGGATAATTTGCAAATTCGAATATTCGGAAACATCAATTATGCCTTATGTTTGACCTCCGGGGGCAAGCGAATTCCGTGTGCTGAACCTCTGATTTTCCATGCGAATAACAGAAGATATCGTTGTCGTCAGGCGGATCCATCCATCCTCTTGCCCGGACGTTATCGCCACAAGGCCGCGGGCGGAGGGACGATCGCTTCCGGCGGTATTCCCGGGTGTGAAAGGTAATGTGACAAAGTCACTGTCTCTTGCGGCGTGTTATTGAAAAATATCCCGCTTTCGGGGTTCCCGAGACCAGACCAGGAAACGAAGCAAATGAGTAACCAATTGAGATTAAAACATTTCCCTGTCTCGTTTTTCGCTACCACAATGGGGCTTTCCGGGCTGACCATCGCCTGGGAAAAAGCGGAACAGGTGTTGCCGCTTACGTTCAGCGTAAGTCCATTGCTGATGTGGTTGGTGGGTGGGCTCTACCTGCTTCTGGCGGCAATCTATATGACAAAGATTGCGAGATATCCCGGGACGGTGCTCGGAGAGCTGCATCATCCGGTGAAGCTCAATTTTTTCCCGGCCAGCTCGATCAGTCTGATACTGTTTTCGATTGTTACGCTCGGCCATTATCCCGGTTTGTCGTTAATCCTCTGGGGGGTGGGCAGTGCCGCCCATCTGCTTTTTACCTTTTACGTGATGAGTGCCTGGATCAATCATCAACACTTCGAGATTCATCATATGAATCCGGCCTGGTTTATCCCGGTGGTGGGTAATATTCTGGTGCCGATCGCCGGTGTTTCCCACGGTTATATCGAAGTTTCCTGGTTCTTTTTTGCCGTCGGCCTGTTGTTCTGGCTGGTGCTTTTAACCATCATCTTCTACCGTGTCATATTCCATAATCCGCTGCCCGCAAAGTTGGTGCCGACCTTTTTTATCCTGATCGCGCCTCCCGCGGTCGGTTTTATTTCCTACTTCAAGTTGGCGGGTGAGATAGATGCATTCGCGCATCTTCTCTACTATGCGGGGCTGTTTTTCACCTTTCTGCTGTTCGCGCAAATCAGGAAATTCACCCGACTGCAGTTTTTTCTTTCCTGGTGGGCCTATTCATTCCCTATGGCGGCAATTACTGTTGCGACTTTCGTGATGTATCAGAATCTGGCTCTGGTGGGATTTCGTCTGGGGGCGATGGTTTTGCTGGCCGTTTTAACTTTTATTATCCTTCTGCTGATTATTAAGACGCTGCGGGCTGTGGTCCAAAAGGAGATTTGCGTAGAGGAGTAAGACGGCGCTCCGGATCCGCAGTTTTCGCCGACAGACTATTTCACATTCTCGTCCTCCTCATCCCTGGTTGACTCCCGAAGCTTTCGGTAGAGGGTGCGTTCGCTTACACCGAGTTTCGCCGCCAGTGATTGGCGGTCGCCCGGAAAATGGGCGACCGCCCATTCCAGATAGTGTTTTTCCAGTTGCTCAAGGGGGACGATGCCCCCGAACTCGAGGTCCGTCGTGTTCGAGGATCGGGATATATCCGGAATATCCGGGAAATGATGAGGCTTCAGTATATTGCCGTCCGCCAGCACCAGAGCGCGTTCCAGCAGATTGCGCAGTTCCCGCACGTTGCCGGGAAAATCGTGGGTGGCCAGCAGGGACAACGCTTCCCGGCTTAGAGAAACCGGACGCCCCGGCTCAATTCGGATCAGCAATTGTTCGATGAGGAGAGGCAGGTCCTGCAGGCGTTGCCGCAACGGCGGGAGCGCGATGGGGAATACGTTGATCCGATAGTAAAGATCCTGACGGAAGGTGCCCCTCCGAACCATCTCATCCAGATCGCGATGGGTTGCGGCGATGATCCGGAAGTCGGCACTCAGGGGTTCCACCCCGCCGACACGCCGATAGGTTCCCGATTCCAGCAGCCGCAATAGCTTGACCTGCAACGGCAGCGGGATGTCTCCTACTTCATCAAGAAACAGCGTACCGCCTTGTGCCGCCTCTACCAAACCGATCTTGCGCGAGAGGGCTCCGGTAAAGGCCCCCCGTTCATGGCCGAAGAGTTCGCTTTCAAACAGGGTTTCCGTGAGACTGGAACAGTCCACCGCCACGAATGGCGCATCCGCATGGGAACTCATATCGTGGATGGCGTGCGCCACCAGTTCCTTGCCGGTTCCCGATTCGCCCAGCAGCAACACCGAGGCGTCTTTAACCGATACCCGGCGGGCGAGTTCCAGCATACGCAGAAAGGGGCGGGCGAATCCAACCAGCTCCCGATCCTTGGTATCCAGTCTGGCATGCCGCAGGATACGCATGGTTTCCAGGAAAAAGGTACCGCTCCCTTCCCCCACTACCGGTGCGATTTCCACCTCCACATGTTCGGGACCTGCAGGGGTGTGATGAACATGCAGTACCCTGCGCGGTTCCCCGGAGAGCAGGCAGTCACGGAGGGGGCAGCTCTCCCCTGCCTGATCGCACGGCGTGGCGTAGTGGTGGGAAACCTCATAGCAGAAGCGACCGCGAACGTTGTCGTCCACCCCGAATTGGCGCCGATAGGCCTCGTTCACCGCCGCTATTCGGTAGTCCGGCCCCACCAGGACCTTGGGTTCCGGCAGGGTCTCGAGCAATTGCAGGATATCGGGTAGCGCTTGAGGGGGGTAGGAAGACATAGGCAGATGGCGAACCGGTGTCAAAAAACACAGTATACAACGCAAAACTGCCAGTTTTGACATATTTAGTTAGCGGCCGAAAAGCGGCGAAGTGGCCGAAAAATTACCTATCTTATTGTATTTTAATGTTAATTATATTTTGGCACGTAATCTGCAATTTCTAAATGAACCAAAATAAACCATGCCTTTCGTGGCAGTTAGGCCGGTTTGATTCATTTAATCATTGAGGAATCCTTTTCATGAAGATTGCAGTTACCAGTCAGAATTTCCGGACCGTCACCCCGCACGCGGGCAAGACGCGCCGGTTTCTCGTGTATGAAATCAACTCTGAGGGAGAGCCGAGCCAGGTCGGCCGCATCGATCTGGATCGGGGTATGACTATCCATGAATTCGGGGGAAGGGAGGACGCCCATCCCTTGGATCAGATGGATGTCCTGATTACCGGTAGCGCGGGTGCCGGCTTTGTGCAGAGTCTCCGTTCGCGCGGGGTTCAGGTGGTGGTGACGGGAGAGACAGATCCCCTCCAGGCGATCGTGGATTTTCGCAGCAATCGAGTACGGCCTCCCGGCCCGCAATCCTGTAATCACCACCACCATCATCACGGCCATCAGTGTCACGAAGAGTGCTGATGCGGGTCGATTATCTGCTCTGAGGTCATTCGTGGATGGTTGTTCGTAGGGAGAGGCCGCTGGCCAGAGAGATCGCGCTATTACTGGCCGCAAAGCTGATTGCGCTAAGCATGATCTGGTATGCGTTCTATCGTGATCCGGTAATTCCTTCAATGACGGCAGGAATGAACCCGGAACAGGTTACGGCGGCGGTGTTGCGTTCCTCCCTGGAGACGATTACGCCGGGATCCGGAGATCCTGAATAGCTCATTTTCCCGGGCTATCAGTCGCGAAGGGCGTAACACGGGGGCTCCCGGAGTTATCAGCTACAACATGAGGCGAAAAAGTTAATCATGATTACTCAAGAAGTTGTTGATTTGTCGAGGCTGCAGTTTGCGGTGACGGCGTTTTACCACTTTCTGTTCGTACCATTGACGCTTGGTCTGACCTTTATCCTGGCCATCATGGAGACCACTTACGTGATGACCGGGAAGGAGATCTACAAGGACATGGTTAAATTCTGGGGCAAGTTGTTCGGAATCAATTTCGCCCTCGGTGTAACCACCGGCATCACCATGGAATTCGAGTTTGGTACCAACTGGGCCTACTACTCCCACTATGTCGGCGATATCTTCGGGGCGCCGCTGGCGATTGAGGGGTTGATGGCGTTTTTCCTGGAGTCCACCTTCATCGGCTTATTCTTTTTTGGCTGGGACAAGTTATCAAAACGCCAACATTTGGTGGTTACCTATCTGACCGCCATCGGTTCCAATCTCTCCGCGGTCTGGATCCTGATAGCTAACGGCTGGATGCAGAATCCGGTCGGAGCGGAGTTCTCCTATGTCACGATGCGCATGGAAATGACGAGTTTCCTGGATCTGGTGTTCAATCCGGCGGCGCAGGCGAAATTCGTGCATACCGTATCCGCCGGCTATGTGACCGCTTCGGTATTCGTTTTGGGCATAAGTTCCTGGTATCTGCTCAAGGGTCGGGATGTGGAGTTTGCCAAGCGTTCGTTCCGCATCGCCGCGGCCTTCGGATTGGCATCGGCGTTATCAGTAATCGTGCTCGGTGACGAATCGGGTTACGCCGTGACCGAGCATCAGAAGACCAAGCTGGCGGCCATGGAAGGGATGTGGGAGACGGAAGAGGCGCCGGCGGCATTCACGCTGTTCGGTTTTCCTGATGAGGAGGCGCGGACCAATCATGCGGAAGTAAAGATTCCCTATGCGCTGGGGTTGATTGCGACCCGTTCCGTCAGCGAAGAGTTGCCAGGCATTAATGAGCTGGAAGCACGGGCGGAGGACCGTATCCGGCGCGGCGTATTCGCAGTGATAGCCCTCGAGGCGTTACGCAAGAACGCTGATGATACAGAGGCCCGTGAGACCTTCGAAGAAACCAAGGAGGATCTTGGGTATGGGCTGCTGCTGAAGAAATATACCCAGAATGTTATCGAGGCTACGCCGGAGATGATCAGGCAGGCGGCACGTGACAGCATTCCCGGCGTTGCCCCCATGTTCTGGACCTTCCGTTTCATGGTGCTGCTCGGGTTCCTGCTTCTGACGCTGTTCGGTCTGGCCTTTTACCACTCAGCTAAGAATAGCTTTCAGAATAAGCGCTGGCTGCTGAGATGGGCGCTGTGGTTTATACCGATGCCCTGGATCGCTTCCGAACTCGGCTGGTTTGTTGCGGAATACGGGCGCCAGCCGTGGAGTATTTTCGGCATCCTTCCCACCGATCTTTCCACTTCAACGCTGTCCGCCGGAAGCCTCTATTTCTCGCTGGCCGGTTTCACGCTGTTTTACACCGGGCTGCTCGTAACCGAGTTGTATCTGATGTTCAAGTATGCACGCCGCGGCCCCGGTTCTCTCGGTACGGGACGTTATCACGGTGAACAGGGCGGTGTGGCGGTTACCGGTATGGCGGCGCCGCTGCAATCCGCGGAGGGTAAATAACATGATAATCGATTATGAAATACTGAAACTAATCTGGTGGTTGCTGGTAGGCGTATTGCTGCTCGGTTTCGCAATCATGGACGGCCACGATATGGGTATCGGTACGTTGTTGCCGTGGGTAGGGCGCAACGATGTGGAACGCCGCGTCATCATTAATACCATCGGCCCTCACTGGGACGGCAACCAGGTGTGGTTCATTACCGGCGGTGGTGCCATCTTTGCCGCCTGGCCGCTGGTCTATGCCACCGCTTTTTCCGGATTTTATGTGGCCATGCTGGCGGTTCTGTGGGCGCTGTTTTTCCGCCCCGTCGGTTTCGACTACCGAAGTAAAATCGCCAATCCCGTGTGGCGTAAGAGCTGGGACTGGGGGCTGTTTGTAGGCGGCGCCGTTCCGGCCCTGGTGTTCGGCGTGGCTTTCGGAAACCTTCTGTTGGGTGTGCCGTTCTATTTCGAGGACAATCTGCGCCCGGTCTATACCGGCGGGTTCTTTGAGCTGCTGAATCCGTTCGCGTTACTGGCCGGCGTTACCAGCCTCGCAATGCTGACCTTTCATGGCGCGCACTTTCTCATGATCCGCACCGAAGGGGATATCTTTGAACGGGCTCGTAAGGCGTCACTAATCTTCGGTGTTTTGATGTTGGCGGCGTTTGCGCTGGCTGGTGTGTGGGTGGCGGCCGGAGTTCCCGGTTATCGCATTACCTCTGAGGTGGTGGCCGGTGCGTTGCCCAATCCACTGGATAAATCGGTGGAACTGGCGGTGGGCGCCTGGCTGGATAATTACGCCCGGCAGCCGTTGACCATGCTGGTTCCGCTGATCGGGTTTGCCGGAGGAATTCTCGGGCTGATCTTTGCCTGGTACCGTCGCCCGGTTATGGCGTTCTGGAGTAGTGCCGCATCCCAACTCGGCATTATCGGAACCGCCGGTATTTCGATGTTCCCGTTCATCATGCCGTCAAGTTCCGATCCGCGCAGCAGCCTGACGGTCTGGGACAGCGTCTCCAGCCATCTGACCCTTGAGGTCATGTTCTGGGCCGCAGTGATCTTTACTCCGATCGTCATCAGCTATACCGCCTGGTGTTACAAGATGATGTCGGGAAAGGTGACGGCGCAATATGTGGAAGCAAACGACCGTTCTGCTTACTAAAGAGGAAGAGGAGTTAACGATGTGGTACTTCACCTGGGTTTTGGGTTTGACGATGGCGATTATGCTGGCGGTATTGAATGCCATGTGGTTTGAAGCGCAGCAGGAACGAATCAGCGCAAGCGACCAGAGTTAAGAAAACCGTGTCCCAAGCGTTTGGCCACGGTTCGCCGTGGCCGTTTTTTTTGTGTAGGGACCTGGTGTGGTAATAGACAAAATATATTCAATAGAAAACAGGAGGTATGCCGATGTACGCGTTCACTATTGAACTGAATCTTCCGGTAGACGAGACGATACTGCAGCTTACCGGGGCGTTGGCCGAGGAAGGGCTCGGGATCGTATCCGATATAAATGTGCAATCAATCATGATGGCTAAGCTCAAGGAGGCATTCCGGCCTTACCGGATTCTCGGCGCCTGCGCGCCGGGGCTGGCAAAATCCTTAATCGGAGTGGATGCCGCAATCGGTGCGCTGTTGCCTTGTAATATCGTCGTTCAGGAGTCGGACGGATGCACGCGGCTAGACTTTATGGACCCGGTGGCGGTATTGGGGCTGGCGAACCGGCAGGAAATCAGCGATCTCGCCCGTCAGGTGCTGGAAATTCTGGAGCGGGTGCGGGCAAGGCTTTCCTGAACTGTCGGCTGTCGGTGCCATGGATGTGAGGGAAGAAAAAGTGTGTCGGATTTGTTGTCTTGAAAACGCGAATATTTATGCCAAAATTTGATTAATGATAATAAAAACAAGAAGTTTATGGGGATTGGCACGTGTACGGACCATAGCTCATGGATGATGCATTCAAAAGCGGGCGCTATCTCATCATCGATGATTTCGAACAGATGCGTGTCTCCTTCAAGGGGATACTCTCCAGTTTTGGTGCCACGGAGATTGAAACGGCCCCCAACGGCGAGCAGGCCTTGAGATGTTTAGCCAAGGATCGCTTCGATGTGGTGATCTGCGACTATCACCTTGGAGAAGGGAAGGATGGTCAGCAGGTCCTTGAGGAAGCACGGCATTTGGGGTATCTGGGGCATGCCTGCACATTTTTCATGGTTACCGCGGAAAGCCATATGCCCATGGTGCTGGGTGCGTTGGAGCACCAGCCGGATGAGTATATGGTCAAACCGATTAATCGAGAAGCCTTCGAGCTCCGCCTGGCCGGCACCCTGAAACGAAAAAAGAGGTTGCAACCTATTGATGAGGCCTTGTCCCAGGGTGACAAGGAGCGGGCGATTGCATACTGCGCGGAGCAGGTCAACGGCGATCTCAAGTATAACCATTATCTTTCAAAATTGCGGGCTGAATTATGCCTCGATATCGGAAACTACGACGAAGCGGAAATGATATATCGGGAGTTGCTCGGAGTCCGCGAGTTTCCCTGGGCGAATTTTGGGCTGGGTAAAATTGATTTTTATCGACATGATCTCGAAAGCGCGGAAAGCAGATTTGCGGCTCTGATCGAGAAGAATCAACACTATCTCGAGGCCTATGATTGGGCTGTCAGGGTTAAAGAGGAAAAGGGGCATACGGAACAGGCGCAACAATTACTGCAGCAGGCGGTCGCGCTTGCACCGAAAGCGGTGATTCGGCAGAGAAAGCTGGGATTGCTTGCGCTAAAGAATGGCGATGAAGAGACTGCGGAACGAGCTTTTAAGGCTGCTATCCGTTGGGGAAAGACCTCTTGTTTCGCGGGGTCCGATGAGTATCTGCAGTTGGCGGAGATATATAAGGATAATGGGCAGCCCGCCAAGCTGTTGCAGCTCCTGGCTGACGGGGTTGGGCGGTTTGATGGTCATCCGGCCGAGCTGATCAAACTGGTTTGCAAGCAAGCCGTTGCCAAACGCCACCTGAGCGAGAAGAACGATATCGGCCATTGCTTTCAGAAGTTGGAGTCATTGGTCCGCGAGAATCCTGGAGAGATACCCGCTCCTATATTGTTGGTCGCTGCAGAGGAGTGCTATCAATTAGACAGGCAAGATTCAGCGCACGTGCTTTTGGGAACATTGTTGGGGAATTATCATGACGATGTGCGTCTGGTCGAACAGGTCAGGCAACTGATGCGGGAACACGACCGGCCGGAAGAGGCGGATAAGCTGATAAAAAGCGCCACCAAGGAGTTATATGCGGTCCAGACCGAATGCGCCGAGTTATTGGGGGCGGGAGAGATTGCGCAGGCGATCGACAGACTAAATGATACCGTGGAGAAATATCCGGCCAATCGCACCCTGGCTCTAGTGGGAGTAAAGGCGATGATCGACTATATGGTCACGCACGGCTGGGATCGGGGTTACTATTTCAGGTGCAGACAGGCGTTGGAACAGTTGAGGAGAATGGATTCCGGCGACCAGGAGGCAAATAGCGCTTTGGAACAGTTGTCTCAAATATCACCCGCGTGAGCGGAATCGGAGTATTCCCGTGCAACAAAATAAAGACATCGAAAGATCCGAAGAAACCGAGGAAAGATTGGATATGGCGGCGGCCTTTGCCATGGTTTCGCACGATATCAAGAATTCGCTCGGCGTGCTGTTAAAGGATATTGAGGGTATTACGGATAACTGTGATCCGGTGTCCTGTCCCATGCGCAACTGTTGCGCGGAGATGGAGTATGAAAGCCGGCGTATCAATAACAACCTGGTAAAGATGCTTACCCTGTTTAAGGTCGAGGAAGGAACCTATATGCTGAATGTTGATGCGCATTCTGTGCTTGATTTCCTGCATGAGTCGATGTTGGAGCAGGGATCAATCATGGTGGAGAAGGGCATCGAATACGAAATCGAGTGTGATGACGATCTTTATTGGTATTTTGACCGAAATCTGATGACGGGTGTAATGGGTAATGCAATCAGTAACGCGCTGCGCTACACCAGGGACAGGATTCGTGCATCGGCGCGACCAACGGAGGGGGGGCTGGAGATTCTGATTGAGGATAATGGGACCGGTTTTCCCGCTTTTATGTTGGAAGAGCAGCGTGATCTGGCACGACCCTCGACCGGGTTTCTTAATAACAATACCGGATTAGGCCTCTATTTCACGCAGATGGTTTTGGATTTGCACCGTCATGATAAACAGTGTGGGCAGGTGGTTTTGTCAAATGACGCCTCCTTGGGAGGAGGCAGGCTGACCCTTCTGTTGCCATAGCAACCCGCTTTCCAGTGGTGGCGGAGGCCATTTTGTCGCCCGGGGGTCCGAGTCGGCCCTGGGGGGCGTTATGACGGCCGTTTTTGTAGCCCGCCACCCATTCTCCCGGCGCCAATAACACACACCTATCGCCTCGCGGCGATTAAAGAATTGCTATTGCGTTCCGATAACTTAAGGGGCGGTGCCATGTGTATTTGCAGGGGCGCTCGGGAATCACTTTTGGGGCCTTTTATCCTGAATATGCTGGCAAGAATTGGAGTCAGTTCATGAAGATCAACGAGCCGGTAACCGGTCGGGAGAGATCCTACGGGGATGATACGGTAATTATTTCCACAACCGACCTTAAAGGCATAATTACATATGCCAACAGGGATTTCATTGAGGTCAGCGGTTTTACGCAAGAGGAGCTGATCGGTAAGAACCATAATGTGGTCCGCCACCCGGATATGCCGCCGGAGGCCTTTAAAGACCTTTGGGATACGATAAAGAAGGGGAAAACCTGGCGCGGCATAGTGAAGAATCGTTGCAAGAACGGTGACCACTACTGGGTTGATGCCTATGTAACCCCGGTATACGAAGGGGAAAACCTGGTTGGTTATCAGTCGGTGCGTACCCGCCCGACACGCACCGCGGTAAGAGACGCCGAAGTCCTATACCGCAAATTCCACGATAAACAGATCAGCAAGTTGCCCAGGCGGTTCAGCGTTTATGATATCAGCATAAAGACGCGACTGTTCGCGGCACTTTTGATAGCCGCCTTGTCGGTCATTGCGGTAGGAGTGATCAATCAGTTCGGCGTATCCGGGGTGAACGGCACCATAATAACGGTGATCTGCGGCGCTACGCTGGCGGTTTTATTGGCTATAGGGTATCTGCTGGAACGAACGGTTGTGGCGCCTCTGGATCATGTCAAGAAGTTACTGCATGGTATGGCAAGTGGTAGATTACACCAGCATATTGAAGTTCCCCATAATGACGAATTGGGCCATGTATTGCAGGCGGTAAAGCTGTTACAGGCGCGCTTGAACACGGTATTCGGGCATTTCACCGAGGCGGCGATGACGTTGTCGGTTTCGGCTGAGCAGCTTTCCCAGAACGGCAACGACGCGTTGCGGGGAATGGAGCTTCAGCAGGATGAGACGGCGCAAGTGGCTACGGCGATGAATGAGATGGTTTCAACCGTTCAGGAAGTGGCACTTAATACAGGTGAGGCTGCTGGTGCCGCTCAGGTATCGGATGAAAAAACGCAGGCTGGAAAGGCGCTCGTGATCGAAACACGTACCGCAATCTATCACCTGGCCAAGGAGGTGGAGCGGACCGCAGAGGTAATAGATCAGCTCAAGGGAGACAGCGAAAAAATCAGCACCATAATGGATGTTATCAGCGGTATTGCCGAACAGACCAATCTTTTGGCGTTAAACGCCGCGATAGAGGCGGCGCGTGCGGGAGAGCAGGGGCGTGGGTTTGCGGTGGTTGCCGATGAGGTGCGCTCACTGGCTCAGCGCACCCAGGACTCAACCACGGAAATTCGCGATATGATTGACCATCTCCAATCCGGTATCGGCCAGGCGGTGGCGGTAATGGCGCGTGGTCGTGATCAGGCGGGGACTGCTGTAAGCCAGGCAGATGAGACCGAGCAAGCGCTGGATTCCATTGCCGAGGCTGTCGCCACCATTCATAAAATGAATATTCAGATCGCCACGGCGGCGGGGGAACAGAATACGGTGGCCGAAGAAATGAACCGTAACGTCGTTTCTATAAACGAACTGTCCGAGTGCTCGACTCAAACCGCCCGTGGCGTGGCAGCTGCGGGATCAGAGCTGGCGACGATGGCGAAGAATCTTCAGGAGCTGGTTTCACAATTCAATAAGTGAAATCCCGCCGTTGTTTGGATAGCGCCCGGCTGACCTTGTAGAGTCGGGACTTCGGACCTTCATGCCTGTGGTAGTAAAGTTCGGTGCCGTTCGGACCGATACTGGGGCCTTCGACAAAATCGTCGCTTCCGATGGTGTCGATCATGTGTGGTTCCCCGAAGGGTTCATCGAGATGATCGCGGGTGGAATACATGATGCGCGAACGTATCTTACCCTTTCTCAGATCGGCCAGCGAAAGGCGGGTAAAGAAAAGTTCCAGGCCGTCGGCGGAGACTGAAGCGGCGTATTCCAAATCAGGTGTATTGATGTTTTTCATCACCGTTTTTGCTTCGGCTTCGTCATATATATATTTTCCGTTTTTTCTTTTGGAAAAAAGGATATCGGAATCTTCAAACGGTCCCAGCTTGAAGAAGAACATTTTCCATGTGGCACGGGAGAAATAGAGATAGTCACCGTCGGCGCTGACCTCGACACCCATATTGCCCTGAAAGCGCTTAAAGGGTTTTATGCTTCTTTCCGGCACACCCTTCACGTCCAAAAGTGCCCCGAGTTCTCCGCTCATGGGGTTGAAGCGTGATACGCGCACCATGGTCTTCGTTGTTCCATCGATGTAGAAGAAGTTATGCTCGGCGTCCATGGTAGGATTGGCCTCAACCTCCTTTGGAGTGTTGACCCGGGGTCCGACCTCTCCGCGATATTGCCAGCGTCCGCCGATCTGTTCCGCGTAATGCAGGTCTTTTTTGTTTTCCCTGTCCCCGCTATTGAAAAAAAGGAAACGGCCGTCACGAGACACGAACGGCTCCTCGATATTGATCGGGGCGCCACCGTACCCCAAGGGAAGATTGTATATGGGCACGGGCTGCGGCCTGCCGAATCCCGCACTGGCGGCATGTGATGCGCCGGGCAGTATCAAAAGTAGGGCGATCATGCAGCCCGTGATCGTCGACTTGAGCCCTCTGGTCTGTTTTCGCCGCAGCCCCGAGGCATCTGTCTGAGCTGACGGAAGTCTGTTCGATGTTCGAAATAGGGACAACATGTGCGGAGCCTGGTGGCGGGTACTATGTGTTATTCGCCGACGGAAGCGTTCGTGTTTATATTATCTTCCGGGTTCCGGCTCTTTACGCCGGCCCGAAGGCCAAGCAAGAAACCGACAAATCCTCCCAAGATAAGCCCTACAAGCAGAACCAGGGGGATACCGATAAGGTGTATGGTGACTGGCATTCCAGGTCCTCCATAATTGCGGGGCTTGATAAATTAGACTCGCCCAATCCGGCATGATTTTCAAGTCAATATAGTGGCTGCGGATGCGCCGAAAACGGGCGGCCGATTGGTATTAATACCGGCCGGAAAAAAAGACCCGGCATAATGCCGGGTCTTTGGTTCCTGAATCAGGATGCTTAACCCAAGACGGCCGCAACAACCACGCCAACCACGACCAGAATTAAGGCCAATAGCAGTGCCCCTTTACCTTCCATCATGATATATCCCTCCTTAACGCTTGTTATTAACTGTGAATATAGGGATTGTTTGACTAAAAGCAATCGAAGCCGATTACCGTATAAATTATAACCATATTTATTGTATTGTATATAGGACAACGCCTCCTGACTGTCCTGTGGATCCGGTGTGATGCCGGGAAATCCATGCCAAAACCGGGTGTTAGGATGCTGCAGGTCCGAAAAGTCGGGGTATCTCATTCGCCATCAACCCCTGCGCCCGTGACCGGGCTCTCCCTGCAAGTCGGAATATCCTGAACGGGGGTTGAGGTGCGTCGGAAAGTGGGGCGGGCGATCACATGACGGTCCGGGTGTTCGTATGCATAGGGACGCATAGTTGGTCTGATCGGGTTGCCTGTCTGGCAACACGGGCATGTGGACTTCCCGCCATTTACCTGAGCCTCGTCCCCGGCTTGAAAAAAGCCGTAAAAGGCTCCAAGCTTATTTGTAACGGTGTTTTCCCAAAAGGGAGGTAACGGGGTGAGCAATGTGGATGGCCGGGATTTTTGCCGGTGGGCCGGAAGCCGCAGCCTGCTGATGTCCCCGTTTTCGGCGTTGGTTGAAAGTATCTTACTTTCCTTAGAACTGTCACTTGCCGCCTTGTTACCTTCTGGATCTGAACTTCCTCGAACCGGCAATTCCCATATTTTACGCTCCTATGATTAAGTACTACCACAAAGGCCGTGCCGGGGAATCGCTAATACGCGGCATACGGGCCCCCGGAAACTCTGCTGAATGCACCGATCCGCGCTACCCGGCCGGCATTCAAAGAGTTTGGGACGGCTGACTTGCTTGTAGCCCGCTCCTGGTGATGGCAGATGAAGCATAAGGCGCATCCTTCATCAAATGAGCCTGTTGCATTAGGCTATGTTAATCAATCTCTTATTTGTGAAACGGATGATTTCCTGATCTATCGCGCTGTTACCCAGGACGATAACAGCGTTTTCTTGAAGTTCTTCAAATCGGCTGCATTCGGTACACAGCTTGAACATGAGCTGGAAGTCGCCGGTGATCTGAATCCGAAATACGTATTAAGGCCAATTAAAATTGAACGGAGCGCTAAGCAAAGCGTGTTGGTGCTGGAGGAGTGTCCATATTCCCCCCTTACGGAGTTGCTGGGCGCTCCGCAGGAGACAGAGACCTTTCTTCGGATTGCAATTGGTATAACAACGGCCCTGGCGGAGATCCATGCCCACGGTTTGATACATAAGGACATCAAACCGGAAAATATTTTCGCCGATGAAACCGGTGAAGCGAAAATCGCGGGTTTTGGTTTGGCGTCAGGATTATCCAGTGAGCATTTACTTCCCGGTCCGGCAGAAGAGATTGCGGGAACGCTCGCATATATGGCACCTGAGCAGACGGGTCGCATGAATCGTTCCGTTGATTCCCGCAGCGACCTCTACTCTCTCGGTGTTACCTTCTATCAGATGCTTACCGGCCGTCTTCCGTTCACCGCGTCTGATCCCTTGGAATGGGTACATTGCCATATTGCGCTTCAGCCGGAACCGCCCGGTGAAGTTCTCGAGACGATTCCAGAGCCGCTTTCGAATATTGTCATGAAGCTTCTGGCAAAAACCGCGGAAGAACGCTACCAGACCGCCGAAGGCCTGAAGGCGGATCTGGAACGCTGTCTTGAAGAGTGGCGTACGCTGGGATACGTAGCGGCATTTCCACTAGGCTCGCGGGATATCCCGGATCATCTGTTGATCCCAGAGAAACTGTACGGGCGCGAGCAGGAGGTGGATACGCTTCTTGCGGCTTTTGATCGGGTTGCTTCCGGCGGTAAACCGGAGTTTGTGCTCGTTTCCGGGTATGCGGGCGTCGGTAAGTCCGCTGTTGTGAATGAAATGCACAAGGCGCTCGTCCCTTCGCGCGGGTTATTTGCTTTGGGCAAATTCGACCAGTATCAGCGTGGCATTCCTTACGCAACTTTGGCGCAAGCCTTCGAGATGCTAATACGGCCGTTGTTGGGTAAGAGCGAGGATGAGCTCGGTGATTGGCGCCGGGCTTTCCAGGAGGCGCTGGAGCCCAACGGCCAGCTTATCGTGGATCTTGTGCCGGAGCTGAAGTTTATTATTGGTGAGCAGTCGCCGGTCCAGGAACTCGAGCCGAAGCAGGCGAAAACGCGTTTTCAACTGGTTTTTAGCCAGTTTGTCAGGGTGTTTGCGCGCCCCGATCATCCGTTGGCGCTCTTTATCGACGATCTGCAGTGGCTTGATTCCGCGACACTCGATCTTATCGAGGGGCTTACGACCCAGGAGGATATGCGTCATCTGCTCCTGATCGGGGCTTACCGCGACAATGAGGTCGGTCCGGATCATCCGCTCATGCATAAGCTCGAGGCCATACGTTTCGCTGGAGTTCAGGTGACGGAGATTAAACTGGAACCGCTTTCGCTCGCGGACCTGACGCAGATGGTTGCGGATTCTCTGCGTTGTGAACCTGGATACGCCAACCCGCTGGGGGAGCTGGTGCATTCCAAGACGGCGGGCAACCCGTTTTTCAGCATTCATTTTTTATCGGCACTGGATCAGGAGGGACTGCTTACCTTTGATCATGAAGAAGGAGCGTGGGTGTGGAATCTGGGTCGCATCCAGGCGAAGGGGTATACCGATAATGTCGCGGACCTTATGGCAGCGAAGCTGACGCGTCTGTCCGATCGTGCTCGGAAGGCCGTACTGCAGCTTGCCTGTCTAGGGACCTCCGCCCGGACCGAAACCCTTTCCCTGGTTCTGGCGGTGCCGGAAAAGGAGGTCTATGCGGTTTTGCAGGAGGCTGTTGGGCAGGGGATTGTCCAGAAATATGGGAACTCTTTCCGATTCGTACACGACCGGGTACAGGAAGCCGCTTATGCATTAATGCCGGAGGCGTTGCGGGCGAAGACCCATCTTAAAATCGGCAGGTTGCAGTTGGCGCATACCCCCGAGGAAGAGCTGGATGAAGCGGTTTTCGAAATAGTAAGTCAGCTTGACCGCGCGATAACGTTGATTTCCTCACCAGAGGAATGCGAAAAGGCGGCGCGACTCAACCTATTGGCAGGTGAGCGTGCCAAGGGATCTACAGCATATGCTGAGGCCCTGACATATCTAACCAATGGTAATTCGCTCCTGGGGGATGAGCGCTGGGAGCAGCACCGCCAACTCGCCTTTGCTTTGGAAATTAACCGGGTGGAATGCGAGTTTCTGACCGGGGAGTTGGAGGCTGCGGAGCAGCATCTGGCCGAGTTGTCCCCCCATGTGGAAAGTACCGTAGAGCGGGCGAACGTAGCAACTCTTTGCATCGATTTATATATAACACTCGGACAGATGGGTCGGGCGGTAACGGTCGGTCTTGACTACCTCAGGCATCTGGGAATCGATTGGTCGGTCCATCCGAGCGAAGAGGAGGCGCGCAAGGAATACGAGCTGATCTGGTCGACTCTTGGGGACCGTTCGGTTGAGGAACTCATTGACCTGCCGGTAATGACTGATCCGGCGTTGCTTGCAACCATGGATGTTCTGATCAAGCTCAGGCCGCCCGCCTTATTTACGGATGCCAACCTGGTCTCCATGGTCATCTGCAAAGCGGTCAATATGAGCCTCGAGCACGGAAACACAGACGGCTCGAGTTTCGCCTACGCTTCATTCGGGGTCATTGCCGGACCGCGCTTCGGCAATTACGAAGCGGCCTTTCGTTTCGGTAAACTGGGGTACGACCTGGTCGAGCAACGTGGAATGAAGCGTTTTCAGGCCAGAACCTACACCAACTTCGGTATGTTTGTCATGCCCTGGGCGAGACACATCCGGGCAGGCCGTGATCTGTTGTTGCGTGCTTTTGATATTGCAAGCAGAAGCGGTGACATAATTTATGGCGCCTATGCCTGTAACAATCTGGTCGCCAACCTTCTGATGGCGGGCGACCCGCTTGAAAAAGCGGAGTATGAAGCCGGAAACGGCCTTAACTATGCGAAGAGAGCTCGATTTGGACTGGTCGTCGACATTATCACTTCGCAAATCGGGTTGATCCGAAGCCTGCGGGGGATGACGCGAAAATTCGGTTCATTTGACGAAGAGCAGTTCGATGAACAGCAGTTCGAAGCGCATTTCACGGAACAACCGGGCCTGGCCGTGGCAGAGTGTTTTCACTTGATCCGTCAATTGCAGGCGCGGTTTTTTGCGGGCGATTACGGGGCGGCCATCGCGGCATCGGAAAAAGCGGAATCTTTGATTTGGACCACGAGACCGTTCATTGAAATAGCGGAGTATTCCTTCTATACCGCCCTTTCCCATGCGGCCCAGTGTGATTCGGAATCGAAATCCCGCCGCAAACGGCATTTGAAGGTTATGGCCGAACAACTGCAGCAACTCGAGGCTTGGGCAAAGAACTGCCCGGAGAACTTTGAGAATCGTGCCGCCCTTATTGGTGCTGAGATCGCCCGCATAGAAGATCGGCCATTCGACGCAATGAATCTTTACGAGAAGGCCATCCAATCCGCGCGCACAAACGATTTCGTACATAACGAGGCGTTGGCGCACGAACTGGCGGGTCGATTCTATCTTGGTCGAGGGCTTGAGGCGACGGGTCTCGCCCATTTGCATCGGGCAAGCGCCGGTTACGCTCTATGGGGTGCCGAAGGAAAGCTTAAGCAGCTCGACGGGCTCTATCCGGAACTGAGTGCGTTGCAACCGCGTCTCGAGTCGTCGGAGAGGGCCGCCGCTGATCTGCAGCCGCAGCTGGATATGATGACTGTCACCCGGGCTTCCCAGATGGTGTCGGAGGAGATTGAACTGCCGCGACTTATCGAGACGCTGATGACCAGTGCGCTCGAGAATGCGGGCGCGGATCGGGGTCTCCTGATTCTTCCGTCCGACGAGGAGTTCGAGGTGGAGGTGGAGGCCAGAGCCAGCGGTACCGGCGTAGAGGTCAAGCTAATGCGCACATCGGTTGGTCGGGTGGGTTGTGCCGAAACCGTCTTCAACTTTGTAGCCCGTACTCGAAGGAGTGTGATTGTCGACGATGTCTCACGCCCAGGCGAGTTTTTCGAGGACACCTATTTGCAGCGGGGGCTGGCGAGATCTGTATTTTGCCTTCCGCTGCTCCGGCAAAACAGATTGATCGGGGTGCTGTACCTCGAAAACAGGCAAGTCGCCGGCGCCTTTACTCCGGAGCGAATCGCCGTGCTGGAAGTGCTGGCCGTGCAGGCGGCGATCTCGCTGGAAAACGCCCGTCTTTATACTGACCTCAGGGAAAGCGAGAAGAAGTTCCGTACCCTGGTGCAGAATATCAATGCCGCGGTCGTGGTGCACGGTGCAGACACGAAAATCATTGTCTCCAACTCCGTTGCGCAGAAGTTGCTCGGACTAAGCGAAGAGCAGATGCAGGGAAAGACCGCTATCGATCCTGCGTGGCATTTCCTGCGTGAGGACGGTAGCGAGATGCCGTTGGAAGAGTACCCGGTTAACCAGGTATTGACTTCGCGCTGTGCGCTGCAGAACCTCGTCGTGGGCATACGGCGCCCGGATCGAGAGGAGGATGTGTGGGCGCTGGTAAGCGCCACTCCATTGGTCGGCGAGGGAGGTGAAATCGAACAGGTCATTGTCAGTTTTGCCGATATCACTGAGCGCAAAGCGGCGGATCAGCGGCTTGCCGCCAGCGAGCAACTGTTTCGCACTCTGGTGGAGAATTCACCCGACCACATCGCGCGATACGATCTGGATTTGCACCGTATCTACGTCAATCCCACCCTTCGGAAACAGTTTCCGGAGCCGGTAGAACATCTGCTTGGTAAGACCACAGAGGAAACCTACTCTCCGCTGACCAGTCCCGATCGCTATATGGCCAATATCAGGCAGGTTATCGAAACAGCCGCTGAGCGCTCGGATGAACTCTCCTACCAGGACGTGGAAGGGGAAATACGTTGGGCCAGCATGCGTTTCGCGCCTGAATTCGATACCGGCGGCAGGGTGGTTTCGGTGTTGGTTATCTCTAACGACATCACGGAAAGAAAACGTGCGGAATATCAACTCCAGACATATCTGGATATTCTCAAGAGTCTGGACCGGATCAACCGGGTGCTGCAGGAGGAGGGTGGATTCGAGCGGGTTCTGACCCGGGTCCTGGACGAGGTGCTGGACATCTTTGATTGCGACCGCGTCTACCTGCTCTATCCCTGTGATCCGAACTCGGCCACCTGGAGGGCGCCCATGGAGCGTTGCCGGCCGGAATATCCGGGGGTGCTTGAGTTGGGTCTTGAAATGCCCATGAACGAAAAGGTGGCGTGGGAAATGAAACTGGTGCTCGATTCGGATCATCCTGTGTGTGTGGGACCGGGCACGGACTATCCGGTAGCGGAATTCCTGCAGGAGCAGTTCAGTATCCGCTCCTTCATGGCCATGGCCCTGTATCCAAGGGTCGATGTGCCCTGGCAGTTTGGTATCCATCAATGTTCCTACGATCGGATCTGGTCCGACCAGGAGAGGCGTTTGTTCGAGGAGGTCGGCCGCAGATTGTCGGATGGACTGAACAGCCTGCTGGTCACCCGTGATCTGCGCGAGAGCGAGGAACGTTACCATAAGTTCTTCGAGAACTCACCGCTGCCCATTCGCGAGGAGGACTACTCCGCTGTAAAGGAATATCTGGAAACGCTTGGTTCTGAGTTCGCTGAGGATATGGAGGGTTACCTGACGAGCCACCCGGAGGTGCTTCGAGAATGCGCGCAACTGGTCCGCGTGCTGGATATCAACCATACCGCACTGGTTTTTCATGAAGCGGAGAGCAAGGAGACGTTGCTGCGCAATCTTCACCAGATCTTCGTTCCCGACTCCCTGGCCGCTTTTCGCAGCGTGGTTGTGGCGCTCATGCGGGGAGACACGAGTTTTCGCCTGGAGGCGACGGTGCAGACGGTTACCGGTCGCCGGCAGAATACGCTGGCCCATTTCTCGGTCACGCCCGGTTACGAGCAGAGTCTGGGAAAGATACTGGTCTCCCTGGTTGATATTACCGAGCGCAAGCGCACCGAGGAGCAGTTGCGGCTGGCCGCCAGCGTGTTCGCTCACAGCCAGGAAGGTATTCTGATCAGCGATGCCGATAACCGGATAATCGATATAAATCCAGCCTTTACCCACCTTACCGGCTATACCCGTGAGGACGTGATCGGCGAGAATCCGCGTATTCTGAGCTCAGGGCGGCAAAGCCCGGAATTTTATGCGGAGATGTGGAGATCGATCACTGCCGAGGGGGAATGGCAGGGTGAGATCTGGAACAGGCGCAAGTCGGGGGGCGAGTTTGCGGAGCTGCTCTCCATCGTCGCCGTCAAGGATGATGCGGATCGGCTGCAACATTATGTCGGAGCCTTTACCGACATTACGGTACTTAAACAACATGAGGAAGACCTCGACCGTATTGCGCACTACGATGTACTGACCTCGGTACCCAACCGGCGTCTGCTCAGAGACCGGCTGGAGCAGGCCATCGCGCGTGCCCGGCGCCTCGGCAAGAATCTCGCTGTTTGTTACCTTGACCTCGACGGATTCAAGCCGATCAATGATCAGTTTGGTCACGAGGGCGGCGACCGCATGCTGGTGGAAATTGCCCATCGCCTGCAGTTGATGTTGCGCGCCGATGATACTATCTCGCGGCTGGGTGGTGACGAGTTCGTGCTGTTATGGAATGATGTCGGTGAGGAAACCGATTGTGTTCAGGCATTGGAACGGGTTCTGGCTAAAGTTTCCGAACCAATGATGTTGGGCGGAGAGCCGGTATCCGTATCAGCCAGTATCGGTGTGACCCTCTATCCCGATGATAATGTCGATGCCGATAACCTGTTACGCCATGCCGACCACGCCATGTACTCGGCGAAACAACTCGGGAAAAACCGGTTTCAGATGTTCGACGCACGGCTGGAGCGGCAGATCGCCCAGCGGGTGGAACTTCTCGCCAAGGTGGAACGTGGTCTCGAGGAGAATCAGTTCGAACTTTACTATCAGCCGAAAGTGGACTGTGTCACCGGGGCGCTTCACGGAGTCGAGGCCCTGCTCCGCTGGAATGATCCGATCCTCGGTCTGGTGGGGCCCAAGGAGTTCCTTTCCCTGATTGAAAACGATAGTCTGGCGTTCCGCATGGGTCGCTGGGTGATGGAACGGGCGGTGCGACAGGCGCGGTTCTGGAATGATAGGGGCGCGGTGTTACCCATCAGTATCAATATCTTTCCACGTCATCTCAAGTACCAGACCTTTGTCGATGATCTGCGCAATGCCATTGAATCGTACTGGCCGAATATGCCGAGGGGTCGACTGCTGATGGAAATTGTCGAGTCCTCTGACCTGGAAGATCTGGAGCCGATTGAGCAGATAATCAAGGAATGTCTGAAGATGGGGGTCGGCTTTTCCCTTGATGACTTCGGGACCGGCTATTCCTCGCTGGTATATCTGCGGCGACTAAGCATCGAGGAGCTGAAGATCGATCAATCATTCGTGCGCGATATGCTTGAAGACCCGAGCGATCATGCCATCGTTGTCGGTGTGATCAGATTGGGGCAGGCTTTCGGGTTGCGTGTGGTTGCCGAGGGTGTGGAATCCGAGGAACAGGCACGGCATCTGGTGGAGCTTGGTTGTTCGGTTGTGCAGGGTTACGGTCTGGGGCGGCCGATGCCGGTTTTCGCCTTCGAGAAATGGTACGCGGATTTTCTGGTAAATGGGGCGGATATATGCCGATGAAAAAGTCTTTCCAACCGATCGAATGGTCCGAGAAGATGGCGACCGGTATCTCCGCTATCGACAGGCAGCACCATTTTCTTGTCGATACCCTGCAAGAGGCGAATGAGAAACTGCTCTGTGACGAAAGTGGTGTCCTGCTGCATCAGATGGCCAGGGATCTGCTCGGTTACGCCCTCACCCATTTCGAAACCGAGGAAACGCTGATGAAGAGGTACGATTATGCAACGACCTGCCCGGAGGAAGCGCGCGCCCACATCGCCCAGCATCGCGAGTTTTCCCGCCAGATAGTGGCTATCTGCGAACAGCTGCGCGAAGGGCGGGAGGTGTCCTCCATGGAGGTGCTTACGTTTCTCAACCAGTGGCTAAACGAGCATCTGCTCGGAATAGATCAGCTGTTCGGGAAGTTTCTGCGGGAGACAGTGGGTATCGCGGGGGATCGGTTCGAGCAATAGTCGGAAGCTTCTCGGCAGACCATGCCGTACCCCGGGGGGTCTCTGTATTATTTCCCGCAATCCCTGATATTGTCTTTCCGGCTCAGGGGATGCCGGGCAGCAGCTCCAGGTGCTGCGACGGTTTCCCTTCCCGCTCGATGTCCAACTGCAGTTTCCCTTCCTGTTCCTGGATGAGCAGGGTAGCCCCATAACCTTCCGAAATATTGATGAGGGTGCCCTGGTAACCGTTTTCGCCCTTTTGTATCTGCAGGATGTAATGGGTTTCGCCGATTGTAAGGGTACCGCTGGCACCGTCAGCCTGGCCCTCAAAATTAGCGGTTACCACTTCTTCCCCGGCGGATCCGTGGTACGGCCCATTGATGGCAAAGGCCGCTATAGGTAACGACAGGGCAAAGAGGCAGAGTATGACGATGGATAAAGGAAAGGAACGTTTCATAGCCGCATTCTCCGCGTGGACTTTCCCTAATCCTAGCAAGATGGGCTGATTTTTGCCCATTACTTGTCGCACTTTTTTGTATTCCGTGGGTGCCGTATCGAGGTTGAGCGGAAAGGCCGGCACCCTCCAGCTCGTAAACGGAACCGTCACAACAGTATCCGCGGGGGTGTTAGGCTTTTAATTCATGGGGATTATCCTGAAGATATCCTAAACTAGTCGAAAAGGACGGACATAAATATCTGCGCGTGAAGGACTACAATACCCATATTCTCCGACTGTTACTGGTATCCCTGCTCCTGGGGGTGGCTGGTAGTTGTCTTGGGTCAGACCCGCAAAAGGACGCCTCCGATCCTGACACGCTGACCCTGGTCGGCAGTAGTACCCTGCCACCCTTTACCATGTTGAATGAAGAGGGTGAAGTGGCCGGTATCGGTATAGATATCTGGCGTCTGTGGTCGCAGAAGAACGGGCGACCGATCCGATTCCGTCTGACGGATACCTCCGCCTCGCTGGCTGATCTCAAGTCCGGGCGCGCCGATTTTCATATGGGTCTGATCTCCTCCGCGGATCGGAGTGAGTGGTTGCTCTTTTCCAAGCCTTTTCTGCAAGTGCCGGCCTTCCTCTATTTTCCCTCAGAGCGGGGGATAAGCCGCTCTTTGAGGGATTTTGAGCAGACCCGAATCGGTATTCGCGGTCCGCCCCCCGGAGAGTATCTGCAAGAACTGCTCCCGAAGGCGGAGTTCATCAGCTACGAGAGTATCACCCGGATGGTCGAGGCGGTGCAGGCCGGGGACATCCAGGGCTTTATCGCGGATCAGCCTTCCGCCGATCTGGTGCTCTTGAGTAAGGGAGTGCGGGGTAAGTTCAGCCGCCTGGAGCAGGAGCTGTTCCCCCTCTCCCTGCGCGCGGCCGTACCCAAGGGGCGGGGATCGTTATTGCAGGTGATAGAACAGGGGCTGAGTGCCATAACCCGGGAAGAGATGAACGGGATCCTGGCGCGCTGGCTGGGACGTCAGGCTGATTATGGTATCGCGTTTCCTTTTCAGCAGGACCTGGGATTGACCCCGGAGGAACGGCGTTGGATAGAAGGCCACAGGACCCTGCGTATCGCGGTAGACCCGAATTTCGCTCCCTTCGAATTTCTTGATTCAGAGGGTCATAACAAAGGTATATCCGCTGACTATCTGGAGTTGCTTGGGCGCAGCCTGGGTGTGACCTTTGTTCTGGTACCGACAAAAAGCTGGCAGGAGACTCTGCAGAAGGGCTTTGCAAAGGAGGTTGATCTGCTGCCGTTGCTCAATCGTACCGCTGAGCGCGAGGCCAATCTGCTTTTTACCGAGCCCTATCTGACCAGTCAGCGGGTGATTATTACCCGGGGGGAGCGAGAAGACATCCACAGCGAAGCGGATTTAGCGGGACACAGCCTGGCCTTGCCGGCCGGATATTCCATCAATACCCATCTGCGCCAACGTCTTCCGGAGGTGGAGATCCAGGAGACCAGGGATATTCCCGCGGCATTGAAGCAGGTGGCGGTGGGCGCCGCCGATGCCACCATCCTGAGTATCGGCGTGGCCAGCTACTGGCTGGAGCGCGAAGAGATCGCCAACCTGCGTATCGCCGCCAGTTTCGGTCAGCCGAGCAACCTGGCTATGGGCTGCCGCAATGACTGGCCGGAGCTCAGGGGTATCCTGCAGAAGGGGCTTGATAGCATCAGCAGTGAACAACGGATTACCATCCGCCGGCGCTGGATCTCCCTGGACAGCCAGGGGATGTCACCGGAGGAGCTGCAGTTGACGCGGGAAGAACAGGCCTGGTTGGCAGCCCATCCGAAGATCCCTATCGGTGTTATGAATGCCTGGCCGCCGATGGATTTTGTGGATAATAAGGGCCGATCCAGCGGTATCGGTGCTGATTTTGTCCGCGCCATGAATCGCCGTCTCGGCGGTGTTTTGCATCTGCAGCCGGGGAGCTGGGATGAGATCTACGCGGCGGTGAAGGAGAAGCGCCTGCCCGCCCTGATGGGGATCACTCCGCACCCAAGCCGGACCGCTGACTTTCTTTTTACCGATCCCTACCTCACGATTCCTCACGTTATCATCGCGCGTAAGGGGAGTCCCTACGCCAACGGTGTCAGCGATCTGAGTGGCGAAAAGGTTGCAGTTGAGAAGGGGTTCGTCCTGGCGCGGATTCTCGCCGAGCAGTATCCGGATATAAGCATCCAGGAGTATGCCCATACCAGCGACGCCCTTGACGCGGTTTCCAAAGGGGCGGCTGACGCTTATATCGGTAACCGGGCGGTAGCGCTGTATCTTATTGAGCGGGAGTTGATCTCCAATCTGCAGATCCAGGGCAAGATCGAGAATATCGCTTCGATAAATGCCATCGGCGTGCGCCGTGACTGGCCATTGTTGCATTCTATCCTGCAGAAGGCGCTGGCCAGTATCGGTGAGGCGGAGCGGCGCGAGATATTGAAGCATTGGGTACCGGCTGAAGGGTCGGCGCGCGGGCAGGTGAAACTGGTGTTGAGTCAGGAAGAGCGGTCCTGGTTACAGGACCATCCACGTCTGCGCCTCGGATTCGACAGGGATTGGGAGCCATTTGAGTACCTTTCGGCGAAAGGGGCGTATGAGGGTATCACGGCGAAGTTCATGGAACGGCTCGAAGGGATGACCGGTGTGGAGATGATTCCCCAGACCGATCTATCCTGGGCGGAGGTGATGGTTCGGGTGCGGGAAGGGGAAATTGATGTGCTTTCCGCTCTTACCCCTTCCGCTGAACGGCGCCAATATCTTAACTTTACTAAACCTTACCTGCATTTTCCGTTGATGGTTTTTACCCGCCAGGAGGCACCACTGATTACCGGTATTGAAGATCTGGGCCGGGCGCGGGTGGCGGTGGAGCGTGACTACATCACCCAGGAGTATCTGCAGACAAACCATCCTGATCTGCAGCTGAAACTGGTGGACACTACCGGCGAAGCGTTGCGGGCGCTTTCCTCCGGCCAGGTGGATGCCTACGTGGGGAACCTGACCCTGAGCAGCTATATGATCGACAAGCTGGGGTTGGGCAACATAAAGGTGGCGGCACCCACTCCTTACGTCAATGATCTGGCTATCGGTGTGCGCAAGGATTGGCCGGAACTGGTGGCCATTCTTGATAAGGCCCTGGACGCCATTGACGAAAATGAGCGTCGCTCCATCCGCCAGGAATCCCTGGCGATCCGTTATGACGTGGAGGTCAATTATGCCCTGTTGTGGAAGGTGGTGGCGGGAGCGGCGACGCTGTTGCTCCTCACCCTGCTATGGGTGGCGCAGACCCGTCGGCAGAAAGCGGCGTTGGCGGTGGCCAAGGCGGAAGCGGAGCGGGCAAACCGCTTTAAGAGTTACTTTCTGGCCAACATGAGCCACGAAATTCGCACGCCCATGAATGCCATTATGGGGTTCAGCTACCTTACCTTGCAAACCGAGCTGTCAACCCGCCAGTACCACTACCTGGATAAGATCCATGCATCAGCTCAAGCGCTTCTGGGGGTCATTAACGACATCCTCGACTTTTCGCGTATTGAGGCGGGTAAACTGGAGATCGAGTGCGTTCCTTTCTCTCTTGACGAGGTCTACGAGAGGTTGGCCAACCTCACCATGACAAAGGCGGAGGAGAAGGGGCTGCGACTTTACTTTAATCGCAATCCCCAGGTACCCGACAGTCTCATGGGAGACCCGTTGCGCCTGGGGCAGGTATTGATCAATCTGGTGGGTAACGCCGTTAAGTTTACCGAACAGGGTGAGGTACAGGTAAACGTAGAGCTGGAGCACCGAGATGAGACCCGGGTAAGGTTGTGCTTTACGGTAAGTGATACCGGAATCGGTATCGAAGCGGAGCAGATACCGCGTCTGTTCGGGGCCTTCACCCAGTTGGATGATTCCACCACGCGTCGCTATGGGGGTAGTGGTCTTGGCCTAAGTATATGCCAGCATTTGGTGCAACTCATGGGGGGAGAAATAGTGGCGCAAAGCGTCCCGGGAGAGGGCAGCGTTTTCAGGTTTTGTCTGCCCTTCGAGATCGGCGATACGGCGGAGCGGGACTGGATGCCGGGTCCCGACCTGCGCGGTCTGCGCGTGCTGGTGGCGGATGATAACCCGTCGGCGCGGGATATCCTTGGCGGGCGGCTTGCTTCCTTTACCTTCAAGGTAAGTACCGCAAGCAGCGCCCTGGAGGCGTTGCGTCTATTGCGACAGGCCGATGCCGAGGGCCAGCCTTTCCGGCTGATACTCATGGATTGGCGTATGCCGGAACTGAACGGTGTGGATGCCGGGAGGGAGATCAAGCGGGGTGTTGGCCTCAAGTCAATTCCCGCGGTGATTCTGGTAACAACGCACGGGCGGGAAGAAGTGATGCGCCAGGTTGAGGCGGCCGGGCTGGATGGTTTCCTGATCAAGCCGGCGAGCCCTTCGACCCTGTTCGATACCGTGATTCGCGTTCTGGAAAAGAGCGGGGAGGAAAAGGCCGGGCCGCCTGTAAGAGTGGGTGGGAAGTATCTTTCCGGGGAGGTACTGCTGGTAGAGGATAATGTGGTTAATCAACAGGTGGCGCAGGAGATTCTGCTGGGAATGGGATTGGCGGTGGATATTGCCGGGAATGGTAGCGAGGCGCTCAAGGCTCTAAAAGAACGCAGCTACGATCTGGTGTTGATGGATATTCAAATGCCGGATATGGACGGATATGAAGCTACACGACGGATACGCGCGGAACCGAGTTACGAAAATCTTCCGGTAATCGCCATGACCGCTCACGCCATGAGCGGCGAGCGGGAGCGCTGTCTGGAAGCCGGTATGGATGAGCATATTCCCAAGCCGATTGATCCGGTACAGCTTTTTACAACATTAAGCCGTTGGCTTACGGTCACGGATAAGGCGCCGGAACGGGTTGGAGTGGCGGATGATGTTGAGCTCCCGGAAAAAATTCCAGGTGTTGATCTAAACTGGGGATTGGAGAGGATCGGCGGTAACAGGCGTCTGTTTCTTAAACTTCTCGGTGAGTTTGTCGCTAATCATCGCGATACCGTGCAAAAAATCAGGATGTTGTTGGCTAAGGGTAAGAGCGACGATGCGCGTCGTGTGCTGCATACGTTGAAAGGTGTGGCTGGAAACATTGGTGCGCGAACGTTACAGCAGGAGACGGAGAGTCTGGAGCAGGCGTTGTTGGAAAAGGAGGCGGTTGAAATCCGATTGCCGCAATCATTTGATGAGGCCTTTAATGCGCTGTTGAATGGTCTTTCCATCCTGTTAACTGATAAGGAACAAGTTTCATCAGTAGCGGCCGAAGACGAAGAGGTTGTGCCCGACGGCGATCAGGATGATTTGTTTCTGCGGCTTCAACAGATGCTCAAGGAGGGTAACCCGGATGCCCGGCAACTATTGAAGCAGCTCGACGGATTTTTGCTTGAAACGGAACAACGAAAACACTTGGAACAGATCAACGCGCGACTTAATGATTATGACTTTGATAATGCGCTGCTTCTTTTAGAGAAGCTGATTGCGGATATGACGGGTACCAGGCGATGAGAAAAGAAAAAGCCAAGATATTGGTAGTCGACGACGAGAAGTTTTTTATCGACGTTGTGGTGGAGTTGCTCAATGGTGAATATAAGGTGTCTGTTGCCAAGGACGGCAAACATGCCTTGCGCCTCGCCAACGCCGAACCGCTTCCGGACCTGATTATGTTGGATATCATGATGCCGGATATGGATGGCTACGAGGTTTGCAGGGAGCTAAAGAGCAACCCGGTTACGCGTGATATCCCCGTTATCTTTCTGACCGTCAAGAGCGAGGTCGGCGACGAAGTGAGAGGCTTCGAGTTGGGTGCGGTGGACTATATTCTCAAGCCGATCAGTCCGCCCATCGTCAGGGCGCGAGTGGCGACCCACCTGGCCCTTAATCGCGCGCGACGACTGCTTACGGATCAGAATCAAATGCTCGAAACCATGGTACAGGAGCGAACCGAGGAGTTGAACCGTACCAAGGATGTAGCGATTTACTGCATGGCCTCGCTGGCTGAGACCAGAGATGCGGAGACAGGGAAACATATTCTACGCACCCAGAACTATGTGCGGATACTGGCTCAGGGGCTGAAAAAGCACCCTCGGTTCAGCGATTACCTGAGCGACCAGATGATTGAAATGCTTTTTAAGACTTCACCGCTGCACGATATCGGCAAAGTGGGTGTGCCCGACCATATCCTGCTCAAGCCGGGCAAACTGGATCCCGATGAGTGGGAGGAGATGAAGAAGCATGCCATCTACGGTTACGAGGCGCTCATGCGTGCAGAGCAGGAACTGGGTACCACCGACTTTCTGCAGATGGCCAGGGAGATCGCCTATACCCATCACGAGCGGTGGGATGGAACCGGCTATCCGCGTGGATTGAAAGGTGATGATATACCGATATCCGGCAGGCTTATGGCGGTGGCGGATGTCTATGACGCGTTGATCAGCTATCGCGTCTATAAGAGACCGGTGTCCCACGAAGAGGCGGTGGAGACTATCCGCAACGCCGCCGGCAGTCATTTTGATCCTGATGTTGTCGATCAATTCATCGCTCTGCAGGCAGAGTTCCATCGAATCGCTACCGAGCTAACCGACAACTGAGCAACAGCCATTAAGGTTTCGTTGCATCCGGTAGCTACAAGCAACGGGTCACCGAGAACATCATTTTCGCCTGAGCTCACATAAAGACGTGAGGGCGGCATCTCGGATATCATGGATCTATTCAGGGATTCCCTGGTCTATTGAGGTGGCTATACTTCGAATTGAAGTGTGTCCGCTAATATAAATCCCGGCGGCGATCTGGTCATGGCGTGGTGCGGGTAGCAACCGCAGGAGTAGTTACTTTTGGAACCCGACACAACTGAACAACGGGAAATCACCCTTTCCGGGGAGGCGCTGACCAAGGTATATCATACCGGGTCTGTAGATGTGCATGCCCTCCGCGGTGTCGATCTGCATCTGTTCGAGGGGGAGTTGGTGGTGCTTCTTGGACCTTCCGGAAGCGGTAAATCCACCCTGCTCAATATTCTTGGCGGGCTGGATATCCCCACCAGCGGCCGGGTACGGTTTCGCGACACGGAGATCACCGGGGCCGACGAGTCTCTCCTTACACTCTATCGTCGTTACCACGTCGGCTTTGTTTTTCAGTTCTATAATCTGATCCCCAGCCTTACCGCACGTGAAAACGTCTCCTTGGTGACTGAGATCGCACGCCGGCCTATGGACCCGGCGGAGGCGCTTACCCTGGTGGGGCTCGGTGAGCGGCTTGATCATTTTCCGGCTCAGCTCTCGGGCGGTGAGCAGCAGCGGGTGGCTATCGCTCGGGCTATAGCCAAGCGCCCTGATGTATTGCTTTGTGACGAGCCTACCGGCGCCCTTGACAGCCAGACCGGTATCCTGGTGCTGGAGGCGATCGAGCGGGTCAACAAGGAGTTGGGTACGACCACGGCGGTGATTACGCATAACACGGTGATTGGACGTATGGCCGATCGGGTTCTACATTTCGGCGACGGCCGGGTGGTGGACAGCGAGACCAACGAAACCCGCCTGCCGGTCAGTGAAATGAGTTGGTAAGGATTCATGCGCGCTCTGAATAAGAAGCTGACGCGAGATCTCTGGCGACTCCGAGGTCAGGTGCTGGCCATTGCCGTGGTGATCGCCTCCGGAGTGGCGGTACTTGTCATGTCTCTTTCCGCCCTGCAGGCGTTGACGGCGACCACCGACGCCTATTATGAGCGCCAGCGTTTCGGCGAGGTCTTTGCCAGTGTCAAACGCGCTCCACAGCGGCTGGTGGAACAGATCCGCGCCATCCCCGGGGTGCGTTCCGTGGATGACCGTATCAAATATCTGGCAACACTCTCCATCAAAGGTTTCGACGAGCCGGTGATGGGTCAACTGGTCTCTATCCCCGAGCAGGGACAGTCACGCCTCAACCGTTTGGTGTTACGCTCCGGCCGTCTGGTCAGCCCCGGACATCCTGACGAGGTGGTGCTGAGCGAGCCCTTTGCCGAGGCCCATGGTCTGCAGCCGGGCGATACCCTGCAAGCGCTCATGAACAGTAATCTGCGCACCCTTACCGTGGTCGGTATCGCCCTTTCGCCGGAGTACATCTATACCATCGGACCCGGTGCGCTGATGCCCGATGACCAGCGGTTCGGTGTGATATGGATGGGCCGCGAAACCCTTGCTGCGGTCTATGACCTCGACGGCGCCTTTAATGACCTAAGTCTCGGGCTGCTTCACGGCACCAATCCTCAGAACGTGATAGAACGACTCGACCATCTACTTGAGCGTTATGGTGGGCGCGGTGCTATTGCACGTGCGGACCAGATCTCCAACTGGTTTCTGATGAATGAGATCCGCATGCTGAAGCGCATGTCGAGTATTCTACCGGCCATCTTTCTGGCCGTGGCCGCGTTTCTCAGCAACATGGTGCTGAGCCGACTGATTGCGACCGACCGGAGTGAGATCGGTCTGATGAAGGCCTTCGGTTACAGTGACCGGCAGGTCGGTTGGCACTATGCCAAGATGGTGATGGCCATGGCTGGAGTGGGCATCATTATCGGGTGGTTTGTAGGAGCCTGGCTGGGTAAGGTCAACACCGAACTTTATGCGGAGTTTTATCGTTTTCCACTCCTGATCTTCCGTCCCGACACAAAAGTTTTCGCGGTCGGGGCTCTGGTCAGTCTCATTGCCGCCCTGACCGGCAGTTTGGGTGCAGTGCGACAGGCCGCCCGCTTGCCTCCCGCGCAGGCGATGTTGCCGCCCGCGCCGCCGCTATATCGCCGGACCGGGGTTTCCGACAGTAGACTTATGCGCTGGCTCGATCAGCCGACGCGTATTATTCTGCGCCAGATCGAACGTAGTCCACTGCGGGCACTGTTTACCGGTATCGGTATTGCCTTCTCGGTGGCGGTGATGATCATGGCGTTGCAGTGGCTTGATTCCACTGAGCACATCGTGGATGTTTATTTCAATGACGCCCAGCGCCAGGACATGATGGTGGGGCTTGTGGAGACCGCTCCGGATACCACTTTGCAGGAGTTTCAGCGCATGCCGGGTGTGTTGGCTGCCGAGCCGATGCGTAGCACGGGAGTTGAGTTCCGCGCCGGCAACTACAACCACCGGGGTTCCATCCAGGGCGTGCCGCCTAACCCGCAGTTGCAGCAGGTCTATGACGCCAGAGGGCGGGTGGTGCGGGTGCCGCCCGATGGTCTGCTGCTTTCAACCGTCCTGGCCGAGAAACTGGGGGTGGGTATCGGTGACAGCGTTCGCGTGGAGGTGTTGGAGGGGCGGCGGCCGCAGCGGATAATCCCCGTGGTCGACCTCTATGAGACCTACATCGGTATGAGTGCCCATATGAACATCAACGCCTTCAACCGAATGATGGAGGAGGGGGACAGCCTGGAGTATGTCAACCTGTTGGTGGACAACAGACAGGTCAAGGATCTCTATAAGGAACTCAAGGCGCTGCCCAAGGTCGCCTCGGTGATCCTGAAGGAGGCGGCTGTGGAGGAGTTTAACAATACCATGGCGGAGACCCTGATGATCTATGTCTCCTTCTTTACCGTCTTTGCCTGCGCCCTCGGTTTTGGGGTGGTCTATAACAGCACCCGTATCGCACTTTCGGAGCGTGGCAGGGAGCTGGCCACCTTGCGTGTATTGGGATTTCATCGCAGCGAGATTTCCTACATTCTGCTCGGGGAGGCGGGACTGCTGATCCTTGTGGGCCTGCCCCTTGGGTGCCTGATAGGAGCCGGGCTCGGTTGGGTTATAACCAGCGCAATGGATTCGGAGCTTTTCCGTATCCCCCTGGTGATCAAGGCTTCCACCAATGCGATTGCCGTGCTGGTCACCCTGGTGGCTACTCTCGTTTCGGCAGCGGTGGTGCGCAACCGGCTTGACCATCTTGATCTGATTGCGGTCCTAAAGACCCGCGAGTGACGAAGAGTGTTAAAGTTGTGTTTTGATCTCCTCCGGTAGACAGGTACGCAACGCGTTAACAGGATATATTTTATGATCGATTTTAATATGAGCGCACATCGAAAACGTATCCTGCTCTGGGGGGTGCTGGGTCTGACGCTGGTGGTCACCCTGATATGGGCCTTCATTCCCAGTCCCATCCCGGTGGATATCATTGCCCTGCAGGCCGGTGAAATGACAGTTACGGTGGACGAGGAGGGTGAAACCCGGGTGCGCGACGTCTTCGTGCTTTCAGCGCCGATCAGCGGCAGGGCTCTGCGCATCGGCGCCGAGGTGGGTGATGAGGTAAAGGCGCAGCAGACCCTGATTGCGGAGATCGAACCGATCGATCCGACCCTGCTTGATCCCCGCAGCGAGGCCCAGGCGCGGGCTGATATCCGTACCGCCGAGGCCAATCTGGTATTAGCCAAGGCCTCGGTCAAAGAGGCTCAGGTGGAACTGGACTTCGCTCAAAGCGAACTCCAGCGCGCCCGTAAACTGCGTGCGGATGCGGTGATCTCTGCGCGGGAACTGGAGGATAAGGAGCGCTCTCAGCAGGCTCGCCAGGCCGCCCTGGAAACCGCCGTAGCCAACCGCAAGGCCCGTCAGGCCGAGCTTGAAAGGGCACGTGCCCAGTTGATTTCTCCCACCGAGGCGCGGGAGAAGAACAGTGATTGTTCCTGTGTGCCGATCCGTGCTCCGGTGGATGGGCGTATTCTCAAGATCCTGCATAAGAGCGAAGGGGTGGTCTCTGCCGGAGAACCGCTGGTGGAGATCGGTGACCCCGCCGACCTGGAGATTGTCGCCGATCTGCTCTCTTCCGATGCGGTCAAGGTGGAATCCGGACAACGCGTCATTATCGAAAACTGGGGTGGCGACAATCCCCTGGAGGGGGTGGTGCGCCGGGTGGAGCCGTTCGGCTTTACCAAGGTTTCGGCCCTCGGTATTGAAGAACAACGGGTCAATGTAATAATTGATTTCACCAGCCCGCGTGAAGAGTGGTCACGCATCGCCCACGGCTTTCAGGTGGATGTAAGCATCGTTCTCTGGCAGGGCAAGGGTGTGCTCAAGCTGCCTCTGACCGCCCTGTTCAGAGACAACAGTAACTGGGCGGTGTTCGTCGATGATGACGGCGTGGCCGCCAAACGCCAGGTCAAACTCGGACGCCGTACCGGCCTGGAGGCGGAGATACTGGAAGGATTAAAGGCCGGTGAACGGATTGTGGAACACCCGGGTGACAAGATTGCCGACGGTGTCGCCATCGAGGCTAGGTGAATGAACAAATAAGAATCAGAAAACCTTTAAGGCGGGACTGTATTCCTGATTCCCAGGGGAGAAATCTATGCAATACTCCGTCGAGATCGCGGAAGGCGGAAACTATATCCTTTGTCGGGCCGTGGGGGCGATCACGAATGAGAATTCCCATAATTTTGCTATCGCGGAGGACCGTCTCAGCCGGGAAACCGGCGTTAAACGGATTCTGGTGGATCTCAGTGAAGCACGGAACACCATGAGTGTTGCCGACAAATCCGCCTACGCGCACAAAGAGATGCCGGCGATGAATCTGCAGCGGGACGTCCGCGTGGCGGTTCTGGTTGCGGCGGACGATTATTCCCATGATTTTATCGCCGTCGTTGCTCAAAACAGCGGATACAATGTACATCTATTCAGAAACGAAGCAGAGGCGATAGCCTGGTTGATTGAATAGCTCGCCTTCCGTCGTCCTTTCTGCCGGAGGCCCCGGTGCAGTCCGGCTCCGGAGAGATTGGATTTTCCCTGTCGGTGTTTTAGATCGGTTTTAGGAAATGCCTACTCCCCGGTGAAACCGCACTCCATCACAAAACTGACTGGAACCCCATTTTTGGCCCAGAACCCGATAAAAGAAAGGCAGCGTGGGGATTGCCACAATAGGGGCAAAGTGGCACCATCGGCAACTGGGTGTCCGGGTTGCCCTTGGGAAACCGATAATGGCTGATATTTGCGGAACGAAACCTGCTCCGCCCGGCATCTGAGTCACCGTTTACCGATAATCGATGGAAATATAGAGGGTCAAATGAAAAAACTAATTGCTACTGCCTTCATTACCGCCACCCTGGCAGCCTGTGGCGGTCCGTCTTCCGATCAAGCCAGTGAGTCTTCTCCGGCCGTAGAGCCGGCGGCCGCGCCCGCCGTGGAAGAAGCGCAACCCGCCATGGAAGCTTCCGAGCAGGCTATGGAAGGTACTGAGGCCGCCCCGGGTGCCGCCGAGCCGGCGATGGAGGGTGCCGAGCCCGCCATGGAAGCTGCCGAACAGACGATGGAAGCCGCTCAGCCTGCTGCGGAAGCTGCCGAACAGGCGATGGAAGCCGCTCAGCCCGCTGCAGAAGCTGCCGAACAGGCGATGGAAGCTGCTCAGCCCGCTGCGGAAGCCGTTGAACAGGCCGCGGAAGCTGCTGCTCCGGCTGCGGAAGCTGCCGAACAGGCGATGGAAGCCGCTCAGCCCGCTGCAGAAGCCGTTGAACAGGCCGCGGAAGCTGCTGCTCCGGCTGCGGAAGCAGCTCCAGCCGCGGAAGCTGCAGCAGAAGCGGCACAAGCCGCTGGCGAAGCCGCGAAATGATGTAACCGTGTAAGGGGACGGAGACGCATGTCTTCGTCCCCTGCCATGTACGGAATAGAGCCCGCCCGATTTTCGGCGGGCTTTTTTTCGGCGGGCTCTTTATTTAAACGGAGTTTGAATTTGGCTCCAGGGATCGTATTTTTGGTCTCCCAGCTCTGGTGACATGCTTTGAAGCTTGAAATTATGGGTAAAATGGACCACTCTCATAAGGTGATTTCTGATTGGCTCGCCAAAGGAGTATTTCAGAGTTAAATCGGAAGTTTTCTCGTATCTATCGGTGGTTTCGCATTGTCGGGATAGAAGAATAGGCGGCTGAATTTCTGGCTAATAATCATCATGGTTGTTCGCCAAGTGCTTCAATGGACGGGATTTAAGAGGGATATGAGCAGCGGGCGATTTGACATCCCGAACGGCGAGCATGCCGAGTATCGCGGCGGAGGCGTCCTTCGTGAATTGGTTGCTGCAGCTTGTTGGCGTGAGTCTGTTGGTTCTGGTATCGACGGACGTGATAAGCGAGTCCGTAGAAGCAGCCGGTATCGGAACCCCTGAGCAACCGACGCCGCTTGTTATCGGTATATTCCCCAGGCGAAACGCCACACTCACCAGCGATCTGTTCACGCCGCTGGTAAATTATCTATCCCGCGAGCTGCAACGCGAGGTGGTGCTGCAGACCGCCAAGGACTTCCCCACCTTCTGGGAAGGGGTCGCGAACGGGCGTTACGACGTCGTTCACTACAATCAGTATCACTACGTGGTGTCAGCGGACCGCTATCGGGTGATAGCCCATAACGAGGAGTTCGGTAGCGGTACTATCAGAGGTGCGATCTACGTGCGGCGTGACAGTGGTATTCAATCTCTCGAGCAGTTACGTGGTCGCAGTGTTCTGTTTGGGGGCGGTCCGGATGCCATGATGAGTTATATCCTTCCCAGGTACATGCTTAAGCAGGCCGGACTTGTGGAGTCCGATTTTGTTTCACACTTTGCCGCTTCGCCTCCTAACGCGGTGTTGGGGGTGTTCTATCGCCAGACCGATAGTAGCGGGGCCGGCGACGTGGTTATCGATTTGCCGATGGTCAGGCAGACCGTTCCCACGGAGCAGATTGCCATAATTGCCAGAAGCGAACCTGTTGTTCACCTCCCGTGGGTGGTAAAGAGAGACATGCCGCCGCATCTCGCTCAACAGATCAGGAGTCTGTTGATATCCCTCAAAGACAGCGAGGAGGGTCGTGCTATTCTGAAAGCCGCAAGACTCACCGGGTTGGCGCCCAGTGAAGACGCGGATTATGACCGATGCAGGGAGATTGTTCGCGAGGTGGCGCCTGAGGCGTTGCAGTAGAAAGGCTTAACTGGATGCGGATAAGACTCGGCTCAAAGTTTATCGTACTGGTCGCCACGATCCTTTCGTTGACCCTGGCGTTCAATGCCTACTATTCTCTGCGCGCTGATCATGAACTGATACAGGAACAGGTGTTGGAGAATGGCCGTACATTGGGACAGTTGGCGGCGTATCTTGGAGCGGAATCCATCATTGCCTACGACTTTGTGTCTTTGAATAATTACGTGCGCGACGTTAATCAAAGGCGTGATGTTGTATTTGCCGTATTTCTTGATGAAGCTAGGCGACCGTTGACTTCCTACGTAAATCAGAGAAACCGCGATATAGCGGTCTTGGCCGGTACGTCTGGAAATACGGATATAGATAGTGTTCTTCGGTCCTACTTCTCCGAAAAAGATGAACGGATACGGGTGTATGAGTTCCCGATCGTTCACCACAATGAGACGATTGGCTCTTTCGCACTTGGGATAAGTCTTCGGCGTCTGGATGAACAGTTCATGCGCGCCTTATGGAAACAGCTGTTTCTATCGTCGATTATTATTCTGGTGCTCGCTATTGGTATTTACCTGGTGTTTCGATATAGCGTATTGCGACCGGTTCGCAGTCTGGAGATGGGTGCGGAGCGGGTAAAGGGGGGTGACTTTGGGCGACCGGTAGCTGTGTACTCGAAAGATGAACTAGGAGCCTTGACCGAATCGTTCAATGCGATGATGGATGAAGTGCGCAAGGATCGTATACTGCTTAATTACCAGGCTAACTACGATAGTCTAACTGGTCTGCCGAATAGATTGATGGCATTGGAGAGACTTGGTGAGGAAATCAGCCGGGCCTCCCGGGATCAGGTACGGTTTGCCATGTTGTTTATAGATCTTGATAACTTCAAGATCGTAAATGACACCATGGGGCATCAGTTCGGGGATACCCTGTTGGTGGAGATAAGCCAACGCTTAAAAGCAGGACTGAGAGAGAGTGACATACTGGCTCGTCTTGGAGGTGACGAATTTCTGGTCATATTGCCAAAGGCGGATACGGCGGAAGAGGTGGAACACGTTGGTCGTCGCCTGATCGAGGCTATAGAGAAATTGATCAAGGTGGATTCACGGGGGATATTCGTGCATTGCAGTATAGGCGCTGCATTTTTCCCCACTGATGGTGAAACCACGGAAACCTTAATGGCAAATGCCGACAATGCCATGTATCAGGCCAAGCGTTCCGGAGAGGAATCCATCTGTTTCTTTGAGCCGGAGATGAATGAGGCGGTAAAGGAGCGGCTTATTCTTGAGCATGATCTTCATCTGGCGTTGCCGAATAATGAGCTGCAACTCGTATTCCAGACTATTGTGGATACGAAGAGCGGGAAACCTCGGGGAATGGAGGTGTTAACACGATGGAATCATCCGCAAAAGGGGGTTATTAGTCCCAGGGTTTTTATTCCACTGGCCGAGGCTACACGGCTTATTATTCCGATTGGTGAGTGGGTGCTGCGCGAAGCCTGCCGCAAATTTTCTGAATGGGATGCCGCCGGATGGAATCCCGGGTTTTTTACGGTAAACATTTCCAGGATTCAATTGCATGGCGATTTGGTGTCGGAAATCAAAGGCGTGCTGGACGAGTACTCGATATCACCCGACAGGTTACACCTGGAGGTAACTGAAAGCATGTTGATGGAGCATCAGGGCGGTGTTGTGCTAGAGGTGCTGCAGCGTCTGGAAGAGCTTGGGGTGAAGCTGGTACTGGATGATTTCGGAACGGGATTCTCTTCCCTGAATTATCTGAAGCATTTCCCTTTTCATATCCTCAAGATCGATAAGAGTTTTATCGATGGATTGCCGCATGATGCCGGTGATAACGCGTTGGTGCAAGGCATTATCGCCATGGCGGCTGGATTGGGGCTGATGGTTGTTGGTGAGGGAATTGAACATCCCGAGCAGTGGAACTCCCTGCGACTCGCCGGAAGCGATATGCTACAGGGGAACCTGTTCGGAAAGCCGCTGAATGAAGAGGCATACGCCGAATTTCTAAGGACATCGCTGGATTCCGAAGGAAAAAGATTCATAAGGTGAGAATATCGTTCTTCGGGCGGAGCCGTCATTTACCTTGAAAAACTAAGGAAAATGTATCAATCTTAAATATACCCATGATTGGTCTCACCAAGCCTCTATGCAGGCGCAACGGGGTGTCAATCTGGTGTTCTTTTAGCTGCTGGAGTAACTCACCCGAACAGGGACCGGGAAAAGCACGCGCGTGGATCGCTGGGGGTAATCGTTGAAGGATTAATCGACGTGCCAACTAGTGGTGTCATATTTCGCGGCTGCTAGATGAAGTTTCCGGCGTGGGTCCTGTTGGGTACGTTCGAGAGAGTGATTCCGTGCAGAGGCACAGCAGTAGTAAGCGATTCTCTTCAGATATCGGTCTGCACGAACAGGCCGCGCAACGTCGTTCATTGTACCGCGCCATGGTCGGTGAGTTTCTCAAGATTATATTTCCCTTGGTGTTGGTATCGGCGCTGGGGTCGGTTGTATTTCAGATCCAGGGTTATCGCTACGAAGTTGAGGACCTTAGCGCCCTTGGAGTGGCGAGCGTGCGGACAAACGGGGAATTCGTATACAGTGATTTTAAGGATGCTACCGCGGATTTACGGGTGCTCGCTAGTTCTGCTGCGTTGCAAAGGATGTTGGAGTCAGGCGGTACACAGGGAAAGGAGGATGCAGTCAGGGATTTCGTCGCATTTGCGGCCAATAAACAGAAATATGATCAGATCCGCTATATCGATTCGCAGGGGATGGAGATAATCCGCGTCAATTATAATAATGGCGGGCCTGCGGTAATACCGAAATCCGAACTTCAGAATAAGGTAGGCCGCTATTACTTTCAAGATACCATAAAGCTGGCGCGCGGCGAGGTCTTTGTGTCGCCGTTGGACCTGAATATTGAAAATGGCCAGATAGAACAACCGTGGAAGCCCATGATCCGGTTTGGCACAGTGCTGTATGATTCTTCCGGAGCCAAACGGGGCATTCTGATGATTAATTACCTGGGGGCTCATTTTCTCGAGCACCTGGAAAACAAATTAGGCAATCAGGGAAATAAGACCATGCTGCTGAATGCGGAGGGGTATTGGTTAATGGCACCTGATCGGGAAGACGAATGGGGCTTCATGTTCAAGAACGAACGACGTTTCCAGGAGCGGTTCCCGGCCGCGTGGCAGGCCTTTCATAAGCAGGCACAGGGCGTGCATCAGGACGAAAATGGGATCTTTGCATTTGCGGCGATTTACCCCATGTTGGAGGGGCAGGTTTCCAGCAGCGGGGCGGCGGAGGCATATGCTCCATCGACAGGTGCTCGTGATAAGCGGGATTATGCTTGGATATTGGTTTCCTATACTCCGGAATGGGTTCTTGAGGAGAAGCAGGTGCGCCGCTGGCGCATTGGATTGTTGCAATATGGACTGTTGCTCCTGGTCTTGGTTCCGCTTACGCTGGCGTTTTCCTGGGCGCATGTGCGTCAGCGTGCGGCGGATTCTCTTGTGGAGAAACTTGAACAGCGGATGCGGGATATAACCCGCTCGCTGGCCGTCGGACTTTTTGTTTTAGATCAGAATGGTCACCTGAGCATGATGAATCCTGAGGCGGAACGGTTACTGGGATGGACCGAGGAAGAACTCTATGGTCGAAAGATTCACGAGCTGATCCGCATGCGAAAGAAGCATTCAACAGATGACAGGATGGATGCGGAGTTATGGTGCGACTTTTTATGTGAGGAAAGCTACCAAGATGATGATCTTTTTTATCATAAGGACGGTACCGGTTTTCATGTTACCTATTCCGTATCGCCATTATTGATCGGTGACAAAACGGCGGGTAACGTTATTTCGTTTCAGGATATTACCAGCCGAAAGCATATGGAGATCGAGTTGGCGCGTATGGCCACCCTGGATGAGTTGACCGGACTCTATAATCGTCGAGAATTAAATAAGCGCCTGGATGAGGAGATACGGCGAGCTGAACGTTATGACCAGTATTTTTCAATCTGGATGCTGGATATCGATCATTTCAAACGAATTAATGATACCTATGGCCACCAGGATGGGGACAGGGCGCTAAGGATCATTGCCGCCAATTTGGCGCGATTGTTGCGGGATACCGACATCAGCGCCCGATTTGGGGGTGAGGAGTTTGTCGTTATTCTGTCCCATACCAAACTGGAGCAGGCGATGCAGATGGCTGAGCGGGTACGGGTGGCCATATCGGAACTGAAATTTGATCTGGATGGCGAGAGCGGAATTTCCATCACTGTGAGTATCGGCGTAGCGGCTTATCCGCAACACGGCGCTACGGCGGAGGCCATGATACGGGCAGCGGACCGGGGGTTGTATGCGGCCAAGCAGGGTGGGCGCAATCAGGTCAGCGTGATCTGAGGCGGCATAATCCGCTGCCGACAGCGGCGCGGGCGTAGCTTCTTATCACCCTCAAAATGTAAGGAATTGCCCGGAAAGTGCTTCTCCGATGCACGATACTTTTCCTATACTTCTTGTGACAACTGACAACTGACAACTGACAACTGACAACTGACAACTGACAACTGACAACTGACAACTGACAACTGACAACTGACAACTGACAACTGACAACTGACAACTGACAACTGAAAAAAAAGGAAAGTATATGTCAATGGATCAGTGGCCGAGCAATCTCGGAATTGTGCTGGCTGAGGACGACGGCTTTTTACGACGTACTTTCGGTCAGGTATTGGCGGGACTGAACCTTAAGAATATTTCCATGGCGGAAAACGGAAAAGAGGCGCTGTCCCTAATGACCCGAGACAATATAGGTTTATTGATCACGGATATTCAGATGCCTCGGATGAACGGGCTCGAACTGATACGGCAGATTCGTATTGGGAACGCCGCCTGCGACCGTGATACCAGAATTATTGTGCTTACTTCGTTCTCCACCGCTGAAGTAGTAAGTGCGAGCCTTGCTCTGGATGTCAACGGTTTTCTGGTTAAGCCGATATCTCCAGCCAATACGGCAGAAAAGATAAGTGTTGCATTAAAGGAACGGGTTTGCCTGAAAGAGGCCTCCGCCTACCAGGAAGTGGATACCGATTTGGAGAGTATAGCGCTCGTCAATTCAAATCGCTCAGATGATGCCAGCACCTCAATTCCGGGGCAGGAAGGTCGAAAGCCTTACGGAAGAAAGGTCAACCTGAAACATCTTGAGCCCGGAATGTGCCTGTCGGAACACCTGCGTTCAAAGTGCGGGGTAGTGCTGGTAGCCTGCGGGCAGGAATTGAGCGAGAGTCTCATTAATCGAATAAACGAGCTCGAAGAGGTGATCGAGACAACGTATGTGAGCGTTCATTAACAGTGCTCGCCATTTGTTTATACTTTCGGACCGGAGCCAAAGAGTTCCATGCATGTTCTTGGCCAAGACTTCACCCATGAAGGTATCTGATCTCCGGACATGGCTTGTGCGATAAACCAACCCTGTGCCTGGTCACAACCGAGGCGTTCCATCCGGTGCCAGTCATCCAGCGTTTCCACACCCTCAGCGACAACTGTCATGCTCAGCTTTCTGGCAATGTCCACGCTGGACTCAAGAATAGCCGCTGCGCGTTTTTCGTCTTCCGCTGCATGCACGTAGCTGCGATCGAGTTTGAGTTCATCAAAAGGTAGGTCGCGCAATTTCGATAGATCCGAATATCCGGTGCCGAAGTCATCGATGGAAAGACGGACCTTTTTCAGACGCAATCGCAAAAGTACATCCAAAGGAGCAATCTGGTTTGCCATAAGGCGACTTTCCGTGATTTCCAGCAACATGTTACATAAGTCACCTCCGGAGGAACTGACCACTTCATCCAGCCGTTGAGGGAAATCCAGACTGTGCAGGCTGTCCATGGAGATATTAACCGCGATTTTCAGGTCTATTCCTTGCGCCCGCCACTGCCTGTCCATCTGGATCGCTTTTTAGATAAGCGCGAAGGTTAGTCGGTCGATAAGTCCGCTGGACTCGGCGACCGGAATGAAGATGTCGGGGAAAATCGGACCCTGGATGCTCCGGGGCCACCGAGCCAGCATTTCAAGCCCCACCGGCTGGCGATTGCTGAAGGCAATCTTTGGTTGAAACCAGGGTTCCAGCTCGCCGGCCTCAATTGCGGCCTCCAGCATTTGCGGAGTCACTGCGGGGGTATCAGTGATTTTTCCAGTCGATCTCCGCGGGCTGGTGCGGTTGTTGAGGAGATCGACAATATGCTCTCGTTGCACAGGTTTGGTAATGGAACCGATGATGGAAAGATTTCTCGCACGTGCCAGGTTCTCGGCCATATCGAGCGTTTGGCTGTCTTCCGCACTGAATAACAGAATATCACCCTGATAACCTTCCTCATCGAAGCGACGCAGCATTTCGATGCCATCCATATCCGGCATATTGAGATCGAGCATGACCAAGTCGACGGGTGGCGATACCGTGGTGATAAGTTCCAGTGCCTGACTTCCTGTCTGTGCGGTCAATACTCTCTGAAACCCCATGTCTCTTAGTATATGGGCGGTGGTCCGCAACACGAAGGGTTCGTCATCTATCACCAAGATGCTGACGATAAAACTCTTTCTATCCATAGACTCCAACCGCTACTTAAATTTGTTCAATCCATATGCGGACTTTTTCGAATGCCTTGGTGAAGTGGTCCATAAGTGTAATGAGCACTTCAGAGTTTCCGGATTTCCCAGCCTGTTCCAGTGCCTGACAGGAGTCCGCAAGTTCATTGGCCCCAACTGTTCTGGCGGACGACTTCAACTTATGGGCCAGGCGGCCCAATTCCGGCAAATCCGAGGCCTTATATGCCGCCTGAATCTGCTCTGCTGTGATTGTATTGGTATCCAGAAAGTCATTATAGAAATCGGCCAGTAGCACCGGATCTTGAGTGCCCAGCAGCTGGCCCAGTGCCTCCGGATCTATGGTTTTCCCGCTCTCTGGAGCAGCGGACCGCGGCGGAAACGGCCGGTTGTCAGGTTCGGCGCCTGATGGGCACCATTTATCAAGTATGGCCCGCAGCTCATGCAATTCGATAGGCTTGGTCAGGTAATCGTCCATTCCGGAGTCCAGGCACTTCTGGGCGGTTCCCTTAAGGGTATCGGCGGTGATGGCGATAATGGGAACGCGGGTCCCGTCAGCCTCCTCGCTGCGGATGCTGCGTGACAGCTGATATCCGTCCATTTCCGGCATATGGCAATCGGTCAACACGAGGTCATAGTTTCCTCGTTGCCACATGGATAGGCCATGTTTTCCGGTTTCCGCAAATTCCGCGTAGTAGCCCAGCATGTTCAATTGTTGTCCGATAACCTTCAGATTGGTCTCATTATCGTCCACCAGAAGCACCATGCGGCCGGCCGCGATGGCATCCTCCATCTTCACGGGTGTATCGGTAATGATTTCTGGAACGTCCATGGCGGGTTGAGTCAGTGATTCCCGGCCTGCGATTGCGGCCACCGCATTTATCAGGGTGGTGCGACGCATGACGTTGAGGTCAAGGGTTAATGCGTCTTCTTGATCAGGGCGTACATAGCGGCGTCGGCCACGCGCTACCAGCAAAAGGCGCAAGTCAATGCCATTCATCTCTTGCCGTAGTAATTTGCGAAGGGGAGGAAAAACGTTTTCATCGCCGCAGTTGTCGATGACAATAACTGTCTCTGAGTCGTTGCTGTCCAGTTGCGGGAATGAAGCGGGGACGTGATCCGACTTTATCATGGTAACCTGCGCTCCCGCATGTTCCAGGTATTTTTCGAGTATTTGTGCCGGTTCTTCCTCGTCTTTAATAAGCAGTACCTGTATGCCGTCCAGAACCTTGTTCTGTGTAATCGGTGTATCCGTTACCGGTTCCATATATAGAAATACCGTAAATACTGAACCTTTGCCCGGCGTACTGTCTACCCGGATATGCCCGTTCATCAGCTCTACTAGTCGTTGTGTGATTACGAGCCCCAGCCCGGTTCCTCCAAATCGGCGTGTAGTTTCGCCCTCGCCTTGAACGAAAGGCTGAAAAAGCCGTCGCAGAGCTGTATCACTCATACCGATTCCGTTGTCCTGGATTCGGATTACGACCTCTATCCAGTTGCGACTCTGTTCCTGTTTCGCGATTGATACCACAACCTGTCCGGAGCGGTCAGGTAGGTCCTTACTGAACTTAACGGCATTGCCCGCGAGGTTGAACAGTATCTGCTTCAGACGGATCGGGTCGCCCATTACGGGAGGAATCCATGGGTCGCAATACAATAAGAGCTCAACGTTCTGTTTGTGCGTCTGGTAGCGGAGATTTTCCCCCAGTGCCTCCAATACCTCTTCCAGGGACAGCGGGACGTTCTCAAGTTCAAGCCGCCCGGCCTCGATCTTGGAGAAATCCAACACATCATCGATCACCCGCTGCAGCATCCGGGCGGAATCCTTTGCGGTTCGGACCAGATCCTGCTGATTGGACAATAGATGGGTATGCTCCAGCATGTCGATTGTCCCCACTACGCCATTAAGCGGGGTACGTATCTCATGACTCATGGTTGCAAGAAAGATGGATTTCGCCTGAGTCGCTGATTCCGCGGCTTCGCGGGCTTTTATTAGTTCGGCTTCCGCTTCCTTGCGCAGGGTGATATCCAGCTCCAGAACGACGAATCTAACCAACCTGCCATCTTCATCATGAACCGGCATGATCTCGAAATGGACCCAGTAAGGTATCCCGGACTTGCGGTAATTGAGGATTTCACCCTCTACCCGCTTTTCGGCCATCAGGCGATCCTCTATCATTTTTACGACAGCGGGGTCGGTATTCGGACCGCGAAGAATTTCGCACAGGCTTTTTCCCGCGACTTCATCCAATTGGTAGCCGCTGAGAAATGTGAATCCGGCGTTAACCCAGGTGACACGCCTGTTTGTGTCGGCCACTATGACGGAATTGTCGGTATTATTCGCGACCAGGGACATGGTGCGCAGTTCCGCGTTCGCTTCTTCCAGTTGGCGTTCAAACCGTACACGCACCGTTATGTCACGGAAGGTGATAACCGCGCCCTGCAATTGCCCGTTTTTGCGGATTGGAGTGCTGGTATATTCGACCGGGAAGCCGCTTCCGTCTTTGCGCCATAACACCTCATTCGAACGTTGGTGTGAGCTGCCGTGGGTAAAGGCGGCGTACATCGGGCATTCCTCAACAGGATAGTGAGACCCATCCGCATGGGTGTGGTGAATCGTGGCATGCATCGGTTTACCCAGCAGCTCTTCCGGTTTGTAGCCCAACATGTCGGCGCCGGCCGGATTAATAAAAGTTGTTACGCCTTTCCCGTTCACGCCGTAAATTCCCTCACCTGCAGATTCCAATAGCAGTCGGCTGTATTCCTCGGCGTCAGCCAGGGCATTTTCAGCCAGTTTGCGCAAGGTTATATCGCGGATCACAGCGGCAAAATGCAATCCTATAGGTAGTTCCAGGCGGTTGACACTCAGTTCGACGGGAAAGATTGTGCCATCGGCCCGCCTGGCTTCCGCCTCATAGCCGGCCTCAATGATAGAAGTGCGGTGGACCTGGGAATAGCGCTGAAGATATCGGTCGAGATCCTCTGCGTGGTGTCGCGGCATCAGAATGCTCACATTGCTGTTTAGCATCGCTTCCTTCTGGTAACCGAACATGGTCTCCATAGCGGGGTTTATACTTTTTATTATGCCGTGACTGTCGATGATTACTATACCGTCCACTGTCGCATCGAATATCGCCTTGAGACGGTTGCGGGTATCCAGTATCTGCTGGCGACCACGATAGAAGAGATAGAAAAGGAAAAACAAAGTCAGGATCGTAAACAATACCGCACCATACACGAGCGTCCTGACGAAGTAGAACAGACTGAAGGCTTCGGATAGGTTTTGTTCGGTGGCAAGTCCAAAGCCCAATGTCTCATCCCATATCCAGGCGCCGATAACAGGTATTCCCACGTAGTTTCGATAACCGTCCAGATTATTACCGGACTCACCACGGGTCGCACTGGCGGCCATTACGGTCAGAGGCCTTTCCTTTGGAGGAATCGGTTTTGTGTCATCCAATCTCAGATCGACACCCGGATCAGTCACTCGAATAATTTTATGGGTGTGCCCATGCTCATCACGATAAAGAGCTGTTTCTTCGATTTTTCTATCCAGCCCAAACTCATGTGAATTGGTTTCGAAGCGACTAATGGAGAGCAGCATGGCTTGCGAATCAAACAGAAAAGTTTCACCCGACTGTCCGACTCGGTTTTGCTGCAGTATTCGAAACAGGGTGTTATAGGGATCGATCCGCAAAGTCAGCACGGCGATGACGTCGCCCGTTGCGTCGGTGATTGGGGCGCCCACGAACATGGTCAATGTCGGTGCTGTACGAGGATCATCATTAAGCGGTATGTCACTGATCTGGAGCCGGCTCATTGCCGTCTCTCCGGCCCGAAGTTTTTCCAGAACGTCAGGTTGATCAACCAGAAGGTTTTGGTTCCCAACGTCACTGTCCCGGGATGAAGCCAGGTTGATATTGCCCGGTCCTATTATGGAGAACCCCCGATATTGACCGTTTTTCAGGTGCGGGCTGAAATAACCGCGTAAACGTTCCTGGACCTCCTGGGAAATCAGGGCTGTCCTATTCCCGGTCTTCCGCAACAGTATTTTTGTTGCGGCGATCACCTCCTCGGATTGAGCCAAATTTTGCGCCGTGAACCGATGTTCCCCGGCCCAGACGCTAATGGCCTGATGGGTGCTGACAAGGACGGTCTGAAGAGTGGTTTCCGAGCTGTTGTGAAAGCGCCGTTCGATTAACGAGACGAGACCGATGGAGCCCAGAATGATCGCCGCCACCGCGGCTATCAGCCCGGCCAGCTGATAGCGTCCGACGATGCTGATTGTTGATGTTCGATCGCTGGTATGCCCCGGAGAGTCCCGGTCGGATCCGGAAGCGGTATCTATCCTTGTCATGCTGCTCCCTGTTGCCTGGTCTTTCCTATAATTCTCCCTGCTCCATATAGTTAGCGTAGCAGAATAGGTGGAACTTTAGCGGTAAAGCCTTCGTATTGTCAGGAGTGCCTCCAGGATATTCGCAGGCAGATAAAAAAGGGGGCCGGAAGGCCCCCTTGCCAAATACCAAGAAAAAAACTCAGAAGACCGTAAATTTGTTGGTCGATTCGTTATACCGGACGAACAGATACCAGACCAGCAGCAACCCAAAACTGACCAGAAGTGTCCAGCCCCATCCCCCGAGCAGATCGGGCATATAGGCCTGAAAACCGAGAGGGCTGACCTCAGCCGCGCCGTCCATGAATTCCAGGTCGTACTCGGCATTGGTCAAACCCAGTTTTCCCAGTATGCCGTTGGTGATGGAACCCGCCCAACCGAAGAAAAACACCGCCGCTACCAGTTTAAGATGGCCTTCGCCCACCCGCCACAGGGAGCCGGAGGCGCATCCCCCGGCGAAGATCATGCCGACGCCGAAAACCAGACCGCCAATGAGGGAGCCCAGCCAGAAACGGGTCGGTACCGCCAGATAGGGATCAATCGTTCCCTTGGCAAGGAGTACTGCGCCTACCGGCGCGCCCAGCGCCAGGGCCAGGATCATTGCCTTGGTCATTTCTCCTTCACCAGTCATAAAGGGCTCACGGAAAACCCTGGAGAAACAGAACCGGGAACGGTGCAGAACGAACCCGATAGCGAATCCCGCCAGTACCAGGATGGCGCGTTGTACCTTCATTTCGTCATCGGCGCCCCACCAGCGGACGGCCCAGACAAGGATGAAAAGGATGACCAGGGCGCCGAGCCAGGGATAGGATTCCTTGAACCGTGCCGGTTTCACCTCCGGTGCGTTGGTACCCCAGGTAATGTTCTCCATGGTCCACAGCAGCAGTTTAAGGCCGATGATGGCACCCACCAGCAGCCCCCCCCACATGACCCAGCCGGATGGCGAGGAAAATGTCAGAGGAACGAAGAAACCACCGGTGGTGCAACCACCCGCGAAGGTTGCGCCGATTCCCATAAGGGTGCCGCCGAGAGCGCCCCAGACGAATTCCAGTTTAGGTGGGCGGCTGATGCGGAACTGCTGAGACAACAGGGCCGCGCTGAAAGCACCCAGCACCAGGGTTATGTCCATAAGAGATATACGGTGCATGAGCGGGCTGTCCAGCTCCGGTTTGACGCCGAGCAGCGGGCCCAATCCGATGAGATTATTGAAATAATCCCCCCACAACTTTACACCACCGAAGACCCCCCAGAACAGTCCGGAGCCCATCAGTACCGCCATAATGATGACCAGCAGCACAGCGCCGAAGAAAGGCGACCACTCGTTAACAAAAACGCTCTTGTAATCCGCCTTTATCCAGGACGAACCATTTTCACCGCTCATACGTTTTATCCCCGATTACTAATTTTCTGTACGTTATTCGCCGTATTTACGGTTGTGGTATCAGTTGCAGCGTGCAGGTGTATCGGAGTCCTTGGCGCCGTGAATCACGAACGCTTGAACGTCGGCCAGCAGTTCTTCATCCGATTTCGCCGCAATCTTTTTATTGCCCGCGGCCTTGTTGGTGTCCTTGATGCTGTCACGATACTCCGTGCTGACATAATGCTTCAGCGAGTCCTTATCCTTTGCGTGCTTGTCTGCCTCGATATAAGCAGACCATTCCGCCTTGGTATAACTGGAAGGAGAAATAGCGCCGCCTGCCTGCTGCTTATGGCAGTCCGTACAGACCATGCGATAGTAAATGCGTCCAATTTTCCAGTCGCCATCGGCCGCTTGCGCCATCGGCAGAATGGCGCCGGACAAGCAAAGCGCGAGAGAAACGGCAAGGGACTTTTTCAGATTCATAGTGCAGCTCCTTAAAAAGCGATTCGATCAAAAAACAGTAAACAGAAAAAACTATTTTACAGTATCTCTCAACCTGCCGGGTTCATCCGTCTTCAGATAGGCATACTCTTCTTCCGTCAGTTCCACCTTGTCAAACCCGGTGATCATCGGTTTTACATGGGAGATAAAGCCGTGGTCGCCGGTGGTGAGTATATATAAGTGGAGACAGACAAAAGCCAGGATCGCGATAGCGGCCACCGTATGCAGATCGGCGAGGAAACCCAGCCCGACGCCGGCAAAAAACTCCCCGCCGATGCCGAAACTTATAAGCAGATAGGAAATACCGGTTATCCAGACCGCGGGAAAAATGACTATCTTCACCGCTAGGTAGGTCAGCGCCTGCAGCGGGTTGTGTTTGCGCCGGTAGGTTTTGATATAGGGGTGTTGCTCACCCTTGAATATACCGTACAGATAATACTTCGCTACCGCTGAGAGGTTTTTTACCGTCGGCATATAGTGCCGCCACTCGCCGGTCGTTATGAGCCAGAATACGGCGAAGGTCCAGATGCCGATCATCAGTAGAGCGGCGACGGTATGAATGGTCACTGCGGTTTTGAAATCAAGCAGCGAGTGAACGCCGTGGACAGCAAAACCGGTGACCAGCAGGGTAAGGATCAAAGCCATCTGGCTCCAGTGCCAGAGGCGCTCAAAACGTTTGTATACCTCGATGTTATGTATTGCCATCAGGCTTTTCTCCTGCGTGCTGAGATGAAACGGACGATAGCGTGGACCAGAATCCCGCCCAACACGGACAGGATGGCCAGCCAGCCCATACGGTCGAGCCAGGGGCTGCTCCCTGATCCGGGTAGATACACACCAGGCAGACCCTCTAGCCGGCCGTTTTTGCTATGGCATTCATTGCATCGCACCGCATTCTCGGCAGGCGCAACCATATGGGTGATCGGCCACATCATCCGGGTTTCAATAAAATCATACTTTCCGGAGTAGGGCTTGCCCACGCTCTGCATACCGTCGGTAATGGCTTTGCCCCAGTCGTAGTTTTTCCAGTAGGCGGTATCGTCATTCTCGTCCCTGGCCACCGTATGTGGTGCCACAAGGGTTTTATTCACCGGGTCATAGGGCTGTTTGCCGTGCATCACCTTGACCGGCCAGATGCGCGATATGCCGTCGTCCGGGCTTCCCTCAAAGCTGTTGATCGGCGTGGGGCCCGCGGCTTTGTCCAGCTTGTCGTCCAACAGGGTGTATTTCACCTTGCCGTTGAACCAGACGTACTCGGGTTTGATGTTTTCGCCGTAGACGAAGTTGCCTTTTTTGCCGTGGTAGACCACATGGCCATGTTCGCCCTTTTCAACCACGGGATTGCCCTCGGCGTCCAGCTTGCCGGCGGTCGACCAGTCCCAGGAGAGCTTGGTTGCTATTCCGCCGCGGGCGATAGTCGGGATATGACAGGTCTGACAGGCAACCTCATCGGTGTGGCCGTTGAGCTTGATACCGATGATTTCGCCCGCGTCATGCGGTGCGGTTCCGTGACAGGAGCGGCAGGTCGCAGGATTACGTTCTTCCTGCTTGCCGCGAATCTGAATCCCCTTGGTTTCCGCTGCTGTCGGGGCGTAGCGGCTGCCCGGTACCTGGTGGGAGGAGGTGGCGTGGCAGGTGGCGCAGGTGAAGTCGAGTCCGACGGCGTCCATGTGTACGTCCAGCCCCTCATCCGGCATGGCCAGAGAACTGTCCAGGTCGCCGTGTTTGACGCCGTTACCGCCGCCACCGTAAAAATGGCAGTTGCCACAGGTGTCACGGCTGGTTTTACCCACCGATTGGGCGGTTTCCTTGAGATCGACGAAATCCGCGGGATTGCCGGCCAAACCGGGGGGCTTGTTATAGTTGCCGGTCGTATCGTGACAGGCCAGGCAGTCGACGTGTACCTCCGACGTGAAATCAAAATTGTCGTCTTTCCATCCGTAACCGATGTGACAGGCGGTGCAATAGCGGTAGTTGGAACGCGGGGTAATACAGAAATTGTTGAGGACGTTCTTTTTACCTAACCGCTGCTTGTTTTCCGGATTGAGATATTCCCAAGTCCAGTGTTTGGTTTTCATGACCTGCTTCGCCGCCTCTGTATGGCAGGAAAGGCAGACCTCGGTAACCTCCGGTCCGGTTTTAAATTCCCGGTCCAGCTCTTTCAGCTTGCCGTGGTCCGTTGTCGATGCAAATACCGACACGGTGCCACACAAGAGGCTCAGGACGATAATCCGGGAGACCAGCAACAGGGTACCCGGCCAATGGGTAGGATAGTAATTCATGAAAGGCGTTCCCCCTCTGGGTATTTGAATAACGGTTTATTTAATTTGTTCCAACCCTGCGTCTACGCTGGACACAGGTTGCTAAATCAATGATCAGCAATGACTTAGAATGCCTTTATAAATCTAATTTATTTAGATTATCTAAATTTTTAAGATCTTGTAAAACACCTCCGTGTCGTGTCAGGCGAAAAATGAGCTAAGGATACACTTTTAATAAGGTTTTGGCACCCCACTCGTTGTGTAACCTTTGCTACAGATTGATCCTCCGTCACCGGCTAACCTCCCCAGTACAGCGATTTATTCGCGCTAATAGGGAGAAATGCCATGCAAGTTATGAGGTTTTTTATCGATACCCACAACCAGGGGGACCAGACCTTTCCCGCCGGATTGACCGCCGAGCAGTTCGAGGAGTTTTTCGCCGGGTATGAGCAGGCCTGTCTTGCCGAAGGCGTGGTTTTACTGCGGGTGCATGTGGGTATCGGCGAAGGCCGCGCCTTCTGTTTCACCATGGCGCCTGATGCCGAGGCGGTGCGCCGAGCCCATGACAGGGTTGGATTGCCGTTCAGCGAAATCACCGAGGTGACCACTGCCACGCCCGGCGATCTGTTTTTCCGCCGTAAGGCCGCATGATGTCACCTCGCGGGTCGTGTGTTTCACGGCGCGGATTTTCCCGGAATTAAGTATGAATAACACTCCACTCGATTTACTGATGATTGGCCTGGTGGCGGTGATGATTGCCACCTTCGGTGTGCTCTACATGGTCCAGACCGAGCTGGGTCCGTGGGCTCGGTTGTCGGGGCAGAAGCGTCTGTTGCTGGCCACGGCGCTAGGTTCCGGTGTGTTGGCTTTCACCATCAAGCTGACGATCATCCTCGGCATGGTCTGGTTGCCTCAGTATCTGATTGATCCGCTTCTTACCCCTGTTGAGCGGCCACGGCTGAGTAATACAAAGCCACTGCCGAACGGGCCGCCCACATATCGCTGGCTCTCCCTGCCGGTTGCAACCGCGACCCCCGGGAGGCCCTATTTTGATCAAAACTTTGTCTGGAAAGCTCTGCCGGAGCGGGCTCCGGACCCCGCCGACAACCCGACCACGCCGGAAAAGGTGGCGCTGGGCAAACGGCTGTTTTTCGATAAGTCCCTCTCCCGCGACAGCACCCTATCCTGCAGCTCCTGCCATGATCTATATGCCCTGGCCGGAGGTGACGGCAGCGCCACCGCCCTTGGGATCGACGGTCAGCGCGGAAACCGAAATGCCCCGACGGTATGGAACGCCGCATTTCAGGATCGTCTTTTCTGGGACGGACGGGCGGCCTCCCTGGAGGAGCAGGCCGGGGGACCCCTGATCAATCCCGTGGAGATGGGTATGCCTTCATGGGCGGCGGTGGAGGAGCGGGTACGCCGGAATCCCGGATACGCGCCGGAGTTTGCCGCGGTGTTTGGCGATGAAACCATCAACATCGATCGGATCACCAAGGCCATCGCCGCGTTTGAGCGAACCCTGATCACACCGGACAGCCCTTACGATCGCTTTATTCGCGGTGATCTCTCGGCCCTGACGGCGCAACAGTTTCGGGGGATGGGGCTGTTTCAGTCCGTGGGCTGCATCAATTGCCATTTCGGACCCAATTTCAGCGCCGCCAGCGTATTTGACACCAGCCAGCCGTTGCGTCCCTTTCCGGTGACGCCGATACCGAAAACGGTACGCTACCGGCTGACCAAGGATACCGGCGCCGCCCCGGAGGTAACCGGCAGCGGAGTCTGGCGGGTGCCGTCACTGCGCAACGTCGCCCTCACCGGCCCCTGGCTGCATAACGGATCGGTGACGGAGCTGGAAGAGGTGGTCCGTATCATGTCCGCAGCGCAGCGCGGCTATACCGGCCCCATGCTGCGCTGGTCGGACCAGGAACAGGTGCTGTTTGAGCAGACCCAGCGCGTGCTGAGCGAGAATGAGATCAAGGATATCGTCGCCTTTCTGAACGCCCTCAGCGGCGACGGGTTAAGGCAGGCTGCGGCAAATCATTGAAACCGCCGCCTTGCGCGGTGGATAATTGGCGCTTCACCTCCACAGGGGGCAGCGCCATGTCAGGAAAGGATCTGTTGGACGGCTATCTGGAGCTTTCACCGGAGGGCTCGCGATTGCTGCGTGACGGCGTGCAGCTGGTCGAGCTGGAGCAATCCACCGGGGTAATCCATAAGGGTCAGAGCGTTTCCGGTGCCTATCTGGTCACTCGTGGCCAGTTGCGCGTCTTTACCTATACCCCGCAGGGTAACGAGGCGACGCTCTACTTCATACGTCCGGGCGAGACCTGCGTGCTGGCCCTCAACTGTCTGTTCAACGACCTTCGTTACCCCGCCTGGGTGGAGAGCAGCGCGGGCACGGAGGTGGCGGTGATCCCCGGCCCCCTTTACCGCCGCCTGTTCCAGCGGGAGGCCTCAGTGCAGGATATGACGGTAAAGGCCCTCTCCACCCTGGTATTTCGGTTAATGGACGAACTGGAGCAGATCCACTCCTTCAATCTGGACCAAAGAGTGGCCAGTTTCCTGCTCAATAACGCCAACGACGCGGGTGAAGTATTCCTTACCCAGCAGGCCCTTGCCGGGCACCTGGGTACCAGCCGCGAGGTGATCGCCAGGGTGATGCAGGGCTTTACCGGAAGGGGGCTGGTGGAGACCCGGCGCGGGGTGATACGGATCCTCGATGCGGCCGAGTTGGCGGAACGGGTCAGGGTATAGGTAAAGCGACGATCAATGCGGCGGGGATGCGGGATCTTGCGTAACCCGGTGGTACCAGATCCATCAGGGCCTTAATCCACGAGAATTCCACGATCCGCATACCACTGTTTATCCAACTGCCAGTGGACCTTGTCGATATCCGGTCGGCCGACCACCAGTTCTCGAACCTTTCCCTGGAGCGCTCCCAACTCCTTCTGTGCCGCGATCACCTCGGGATCCTGCTCTGATTTATTCGCCAGGCGCGGATTAATGATGCCCAGGAACTGTATGGCCGGAACGGTTGTTGAGCGTGGACTGGACAATACGGCCGTACGGTCCTGAATCTCCAATGCCTTGAATTGGTATGGATAGGCGGCAATTTCAGGGTCCTGCAGCAACATCTCATTGATTTCGCCGAGGCGGAAATCAAGGGTCAGCATTCGGGCGACGATACCTGACAGCAGAATGCCGGCTAATACACCGATATATATCTTGGCTCCTCGATCAAGACTCATCTTCACCTCCGGAGTGAGAGATTTTCCAGGCTAATTGTTTTCGGGAGATCCGCACAATGACAATCCTCACGTGCTGTGCCAAGATTGTCAGGAGACCGGGGATTGCCCATGTAGGTAAAATACAGCCCGATCCGGGGACGGTGGATACCTGGGTCTGTTGATTCCGGGATCCGCACAAAGCCAATCTATCTTTGATGTTGCGTTACAGGGCTTTGGCGAGGGATCATTAAAGGAATAATCGCGATTGCCGCTAATTATTTTCGAGAATAATCAGAAATATGAGCATTATTCATTAAAGGAGCAGATTTATGGGCAGACGAGTAAAAATCATCCTTCCCGCTATTGCCATGGCGGTTGTTGTCGGATGTGGGGAGGCGCCGCAACCTCAGCAAGTCAGTTTTAAAAACGATGTGAAGCCGATCATCGACAGGAACTGTACCGAATGTCACCAGGAGGGCGGCAAAGGTACGGCAGCCAGCGGCTTTAGAACCACCACCTATGAGACTGTGATGAAAGGGACCAAATATGGTCCGGTTGTTATTCCCGGCCAGGCCCTTTCCAGTTCACTCTACCGGCTGGTGGCGGGCAAGGTGGATCCCTCCATCCAGATGCCCCATGGTAAAGAGGCTATCCCCCCGGACCAGATAGCCCTTATTGAGGCCTGGATCGATCAGGGCGCCAAGAACAACTGATATAGCCGATCAATAAAACCGGCGTCCTCAGGGACGCCGGTTTTCCCCGGGTTAACCCGCGCAAAAAGTATGGTAATCGCCGGTATTCCCCGAAAATTCTCAAGATTCTCCCCTGTCCGACGCTAATAGAGGTAGTAGCCAAGGTTTAGTAATTCTCTTGACAGGAGGGACCATGCGTACCCTTTTCAAACTACTTGTGATCGCCGTTCTCGCCGTGCTGTCCCAGTCTGTTTTTGCAGACCAGGCACTGGCCATGAAGTCGGGTTGTATGGGCTGTCACAAACCGGATCAGAAACTGGTAGGCCCGGCATTTAAGGACGTAGCCGCCAAATATGCGGGTCAGGCCGGTATCGTGGATACGCTGACCGCCCGTGTCAAAACCGGCAGCCCGGGCGGAAACTGGGGCGATGCGGCCATGCCCCCGAGCCCCGCACCTGAAGCCGATGTCAAACAGGTGGTCACCTGGATAATGACCCTAAAGTAGGTTGTCTGCGAGGGGCGGTTTGAGACCGCTCCTCCTCTTATCCCTCCTCGGACCGTAGGGCGCTTGCCAAAATATCCTCCGAACCCTGATCAAGGATCGGAGACGCCGGGTTCTGACCCGGGACAAACGGCTGTTTCTCAGGGATAGATCAAGGGGTTTCAGGCGATACCGTAGAGCCGTGGCAACAACCAGGACAATACCAGCCAGACGATCAGGGTGAGAGGAACACCCACTCGGAGGAAATCAGAAAAACGATAGCCTCCGGCGCTCATTACCAGCAGGTTGGTTTTATAAGCCATGGGAGTGGCATAGCTCATGTTGGCACCGAACAGGACCGCCAGCACATAGGGTTCGGCAGGCAGTGACAACTGTTGCGCGATGCTCATGGCGATGGGGGTGCCGATTACAGCCGCGGCGTTATTGGAAACGATGTTGGTCAGTATCGCCATTATCAGCATCAACCCCGATAACATTATCATCGGAGAAGTGCCTGCCGTCAGCGCCACATAGACCTGGGCCAGGTAGTCGGCGCCGCCGGTCTTCAGCAGCGACGTTCCCAGCGCCAGGCTGGCCACCACGATCATGATTACCGGGGTGCTCAGGGCCTGAACCACGTCCCGCCAGCGCAGGCAGCGGGTGAGGATCATGAGTAGTACGCCGCTTACCGCGCTGATCGCGATGGGCATCAGCCCGAGGGCCGCTACCAGGATAATGGCAGCCATAATCATGAGGGCTAACGGCGCGCGCCGTGTGTGTGGCACGTCGCTGGTGGCATCCAGCACCAACAGTGCGCCACCCTGCTTCAAGGCCGCGATCTGTTCCTGATTGCCCTGCACCAGCAGGACGTCCCCCACCCGCAACCGTATGTCCGCCAGGTCTCTGTTGAGGGTCCGTACCGCCGCACCGGGGCGATGCAGGGCCAGTGTCATCACCTGATAGCGATCGGAAAACCGGGTACGGGTGAGGGTGGAGCCTTCCAGCAGAGAGCCCTGGGTAACGACGATTTCGGCGATCTGCTGATCATCGGCGCGCAGCGGATTTTCCTCGTTTACCGGCATATCTCCGGCGAACAGGTCCGCGTCCAGAATCTCGGCGTACTCGGTGAGATTCTCGGGCGTGTCGTTGACCCCCAATCGGTCCCCGCCCTGCAGGATTGCATCCGGCAACGGCATGATCCTGGCATCGCCGCGATAGATTGCGCTGATTTGTATTTTACCGCCGACTTTTTCCTGCACTTCCGACAACATTTTTCCGTGGGCGAAGCTTTCCTCCTCGATATGCAATTGGGCACTGAACAGGCGGGGCGAACTGTCGCGGAGAAATACTTCCCGTACCGGCAGCAGGCGCGGTGCTATCAACCACAGATAGAGAATTGCCAGGCCGCCGGTGAGTGCGGCAGGAAAAAAGAAATCGAACATCTGTAGTCTGCGCAAACCGAGATCCGCGGCTACCGCGATCACCAGCAGATTAGTGGAGGTTCCGATGGAGGTGCTCATGCCGCCGACCAGGGTGGCGAACCCCATGGGCATCAGCATCCCTGAAGCCGGCTTTCCCGTGCGCAATGCAACGCTCACGAGTATGGGCAGCAGAAGCACGACGATGGGGACGTTGTTGACGAAGGCGCTCAGCAGGGCGCCGAGCACCAGGGTCAAGAGCAGGGAAAACATGGGACTGCTGCCCCAAAAGCGTGCCAACAGGCGGCCGACGGGCTCCAGCGCGCCGGTTCGCACCAATCCCTGTCCGGCGATCATCAGGGCGCAAACCGCGATCAGCGCCTCGTGACCGAAACCGTGGAAAAGCGCTGTGGAATCGAAAAGTTCTCCATCGTGATGGTAGGGGAAGAGCTCGAAGCCGACGGCCAGCAACACCAGTACCACCAGGCTCGAGGTTTCCAGGGGGATCTCTTCGCGGGTAAACAGGACCAGGGCAACCAGTATCAGCAGCAATACCGCTATGCCATGGGCGTCCGGCGCTGCCGGCAACATTATGTTCATCACTAACCCCCAATGAGTATTTGGCCCCGGGTTATCTGTTCTTCATTGTAGAGTAAGGCGTAGTTTTTTGTGGCTGCGGCAAGCCGATTTAAAGCGCTATGAACCGATCCGGTTTCACTCATACTATATGAGCGGGTCGCGACGAAACCACGGTCTGAAACAGTCCGGCCGCGGAAGGATTGCGGTCTGTCCGGCAACGGTCGGATGATAGCCGACCTCGGAAATGGGGTTGAGAAACTCCGATCAGGTCTGGGTCGCCAGCAGGGTTATCCTGGATTTGTCGATCTCGGCGATATCGACCAGGCAGTGCAGGACCCGTTGTTGTTTTTCGCGCACGATAAAAAGAACCCGGCAACCGCTTCTGTCGCCGGCTTCGGCCAGCCAGCGGCTGGCCTCGGCATCGATGTAATGGGTACGGGTCAGATCGATCTCCAGTTCCGGGTGGTTTTTCACCGTTTTGGCGATCTTGGTTTCAACATAATCCAGGGAAGCGTAGTAGAGATCACCATAAATCGATATCCGATTACCATCGATCATCACGTAGGGATGCGCCTTGTGCCAGACCCAGTCGATGAAGGCGAAACCGGCTCCGATGAGCGCCGCGTCCAGCAGACCGAAGATGTGTACCGATGCGAATGCCGCCAGAAACACGATGATCTCAATAGGTGATTTGAAATGATGGCGTATATCGGAAATTCGCAGCATGTTGGCCCCAACCAGCATGATAAGGGCCGCCATTGAGGGCAGGGGAATAATGGCGATCCATTTCTGGGCGAGAAAGATCAGCAGACCCAGGATCAGGGCGGAGAGCCCCGCGGCCATACTGCTGCGTACCTCAAGGTTGTGCATCAGCGCCACGCGGTTGAAGGAGCCGCATCCCGGCAGGGCGGAGATGAAGCCGGCGGTAATGTTGGCCACGGCGTCGGCCAAGACGGCCCGCCGGGTGCTGATCAACTCTCCGGTAACGCGGCGGGTCTGACGCATAATGGCGGCGGTCTGGAAGATCCCGAGCAGGGCAATGGCAATGGCGGAGGGGACAAGGCTGAGGAGATCCGCCAGGGCCTCGGGGGAGAAGGTCGGGAGGGAGGGCTGCAACAGGCGCAGGTTTAATTTACCTACCTGCTCCAGCTGAGTGACCGTAAGTCCCCCGTAGTTGTGGATCAGATATTCCGAATAAAGGGTGCCGGCGATCAGGCCGGCGATCAGATACCACTTGCGCAGGCCGGGAACGGAACGGGTAAGGATGGCGGCCACCAGGGTTACGAAGCCCACCTCAATGGCGTAGGGGTTGCCGTATTCGCTTACCGCCTGAAAGGTTTGCCAGGTAATGGCCAGGGGCCAGTGAACCTGGGTGTTGAGGGGCAGGCCGCCGAAGGGGGCGATGGACTTGAAAATAAGGAACAGGCCGATACCGAAGATAATGCCTGAAACCACCGCCTCGCTCATGAAATCCATCAGGCGCGACAGGGGCCGCAGGCTGGCGAACAGCAGTTGGATGATGCCTATCATCACTGCCAGGGAGAGCAGATAGCCCATGTATTCGTTACCGAACTGCGGTGCATAAGGGAGCAGTGCCACGGAGATGGCCACCGACATGCTGGAGTTGGGTCCGCCGTGGAAACGGGAAGAGGGGTTGACCAGGGACGTGATCAATACCCCGTAGATGGCGCAATAGATCCCGAATTGCGGCGGTACTCCGGCTAGAAAGGAGAAGGCGAGGGCCTGGGGCAGGACCACAATGGCAAGGTTAAAGCCGGACAGGCTGCAGCGCTGAAAGCGTTGCAGGAAATCCGCGCTCATGGCTTCTTACTCTCTTCGTCTTTTCCCCAATTCTCGATCAGACGGAACAGCGGCGGCATGGTGTTCATAATGAGCTGCTGCCTGGCTGCAGCCAGTACACCTTTGTTGTTACCCGCCGGACGCGGCAGGGTATACAGGTAGGCGGCGATGTCCCGTGCCTGGGTCTCGGTCATGGAGCCGCGGTTGTGGGCCGGCATGGCGGTCTTGATGATGGCTGCCAGGGTCATATTCTCGTTAAACATGCGTGAATCGGTGTTCCAGGATCCGGGACCGGCCAGGGCCGGGATAATGACCGTACCGTCTTCCGCTACATAGCCGTAACCCTTTTTGCCATGACACATGACACAGTGTTTTTCATAGGCGACCTTGCCGCGCAGGTAGTCATCCCCCTCTCCCGTGGGCACCACTTTGGTCATTCTTCTTTCCGGGTACTCCACGCCTTCCTTGAGACCCTGTTTGTACGCCAGGTAGCGTCCATAGAGTTTCAGATCCTGGATCACGTTGTCGAGGATATTGGGTTTGAACCCGTTGCTGGAATTGATGAAGCACTGCATGGTGCGCATTTCATAAGAAAGGATGATGCCGGTTACCGGGTCGTATTTATCGCTTTGCACCCAACCCGGACCCAGAGGCGCTGTTTCGGGGGCCATGCCCAGATCCAGGTGACAGTCCTTGCAGCGGATGTCGGCGCGTACGAAGCGGCTGGCGTGCTTCTGCGGATTGCTGAAGATATTGCAGCCCCGTTTTACCGCCCGTATGTAGTATCCATCAAGGCCCTCCTCCTGAATCTTCAGGCGATTTACCAGCAGATCTTCACAATCCGGCTCCAGTACCACCTCGGCGCTCAGTTTGTCCTGGGTGGTCAGGTGCTTGTAGGCAATGAAGGTGAAGAGGGCGGCAAGTATAAGCAGCGGCGACAGGAGCCGAAGTGTCAAATGCCGGTACCAGGAGGTGGAAGGATCGGACATAAGAAATCTATTGTTTTTATTGTCTATGGGGGGCGTTGGGGCCGGCTCCCCCGAGGTTGTTATAGTAGCGATCCCTGGCGGTGAAAAGCGATTTTTTTTCGTCCATTTCCGTAAGTTGGTCTATTCTAATATAGATTACTCGTTAATGTTTGGTACGTGACTGATGCATGCCATGGATGGGGTAAAGGGGGCACAGGGAGTAGAAACAGAATAACAATGGCCCACATGCTCAGAAAATTAGTGTCGTTTTTAATCGTTTTGTTCCCCGTTCTCGCGGCGGCCGGGGATGATGTCAGCGTCGGTGTGCTGGCCCATCGCGGCGTACCCAAGGCCAAGGAGCTTTGGCAGCCTACCGTCGATTTTCTAAACAGCCGCATCCCCGGATACCATTTCGTTCTCGAGCCGCGCAAATTGGACGATCTGGCCCGGGATACCGCTGCCGGAAAGTTCGACTTCGTCCTTACCAATCCGGGCCAGTATGTAGAGCTGGAAGCGATGTACGGCATCAGTCGTCTGGCCACGCTGCGAAATCTGCGCCAGGGCAAACCCTATGACGCCTTTGGTTCGGTCATCTTCACCCGGGCCGACAACACGGCGGTGCGCAGCCTGAAGGACGTCAAGGGCAAGCGTTTTGCCGGAGTCAAGAAAACGGCCTTCGGCGCCTTCCAGGTGGCCTGGTACGAACTGCAGCAGGTCGGTATCGACCCCTTTTCCGATCTCAAGGAACTGATCTTCACCGGTGTTCCACAGGACAAGGTGGTATTCGCGGTACGCGACGGCGCGGCAGACGTGGGTACGGTGCGCACTGACGTCATGGAGCGCATGGCGGCCGAAGGTCTGATCAGGCTGGAGGATTTTCGTCTGATCCAGGAGCGCCAGGTCAAGGGGTTCCCATTCCGCCTGAGCACCGATCTGTATCCGGAATGGGCCTTCTCCAGTACCGCGCGCACGGATGTGGAACTGGCCAAGGAAGTGGCGCGGTCGCTGCTCTCCATGCCGGATGATCACCCGGCCGCCAAAGCGGGGAAATATGCCGGTTGGGCGGTGCCCGGTAACTACAATACAGTCCACGATCTCTACAAGGCAATCCGTTACGGCCCCTATGAACACTTCGGAGAGTTCAGCCTGAACGACGTTTTGCAGAAGTATTGGCCGTTGTTCCTGCTGTTCGGAATGCTGGTGGCATTCGGTGTCTACCATAGTGTTCACGTTTCGCGACTGAACAATCAGTTGTTGCAGGCCAAGGAGTCGGCGGAGCGTGCCAACCGGGCCAAGAGCACCTTTCTGGCCAATATCAGCCACGAGATCCGCACCCCCATGAACGCCGTGCTCGGTCATGTGCAGCTGCTTCAGATCGCCCGTGATATCCCCGGCAATTATCTGCCCCAGCTCGATGCCATCGCCAACGCCGGAAATCATCTGCTGCAATTGATCAACGACATCATCGATATCTCCAAGATCGAAGCGGGGGCGGATGAACTCCAGGAGGAGGATTTCTCCCTGATCAACCTGGTGCGGGGACTTAGCGGTGTCCTGGAGATGCATTGCCGGCAAAAGGGTGTCCGTCTGCAGGTTGAGATGGATGTGGACGAGGGATCGATGGTCATTGGCGACCCGGGCCGGCTGCGCCAGGTCCTCTACAATCTGCTGGGTAACGCCGTCAAGTTCACTGATGAAGGTGAAGTGCGCCTGGCGGTACGGCAGGAGGGCGATCAGTTCTATTTTGAGGTCTCGGATACCGGCGAGGGAATATCCCCGGAGGCGCAAAAAACCATTTTCGATCCCTTTAAACAGGCGGATGAAGGACTCAAGAAGGGCGGATCCGGACTGGGTCTGAGTATCGCGCGGCGCAACGTAGAGTTGATGGGGGGCGAGCTGCTTCTGGAGTCTAACCTGGGCCGGGGAGCCCGTTTCTATTTCACCCTGCCGTTGCGTTCCAGCAAATTCGGCGCCGCCATGGTCGCGACCTCATCGCTGCAGGCGGTGGAGTTCAAACTTGTTTCCGAGAGGCCGATACAGGCGCTGGTGGTGGACGATATCGTTGAGAATCGCAATGTCCTGTCACGCATCCTGGAGAACGGTGGCGTTAGGGTGGAGTCTGCGGAAAACGGCCTGGCCGCATTGGACCATATCGCCGTCGCCAAGCCCGATATTGTCTGGATGGATATCCGTATGCCGGTAATGGACGGGATGGACGCGGTTAGGGAACTGCGTCGCCTGTACGGCGATAGCCCGGTCTGCGTGGCTATATCGGCATCCAACCGTGGTGGCGGAGAGAATGAGCTGTCCCACTACCTGAATGCGGGTTTTAACGATTTCGTTTCCAAACCTTTCCGCCTGGAGGAGATCTTCCAGGTTATGGAACACCATCTGGGCGTCACCTTTAACCGCGAGGTGCTCGGTCATAGTACGGAAGGACAGGATGAACCGCTTGAGGTCAGGTTGAGTCAGGCGGTCTGGACGCGGCTGATATCGGCCGCCGAAAAACATATGTTAACGGCGCTTAAGAACGAGATCGAGAACGTGAAAAGACTGGGTACCGATGATGAGCGTTGGTTCGTAGGCAAACTGGAGAAACTATTGAGTAATTACGACATGGAGGGGGTTATTCAACAGCTGAGGATGGTCCCCCATGACGGATGAGCTAGGTTGTCAGGGCCGCCTGATGGTGGTCGATGATAATCCCGCCAATCTGGATCTGTTGGTCAGTCTTCTTGAATCTCTGGGTTATGAGATTGGGGTGGCCACCACGGGCGAGTCGGCCCTGGAGATCATTCCACGCATGCACCCGGAATTGATACTGCTGGATGTGATGCTGCCGGGGATCGACGGTTACGAGGTCTGCCGTCGCCTGAAGGAAGATGAATCTCTGCAGGAGATTCCGGTGATCTTTATCACAGCCAAGACGGAGATCCGCGACCTCAAACAGGGTTTTGAAGTCGGTGCCGTTGATTATATTCGCAAGCCGATCCAGCGCGAGGAGGTTGTCGCCAGGGTCCGCACCCACGTCCGTCTGCGCAGTTTGAGCGAACGGTTGAAACACCATAACCAACAACTCAGTGCCATTCTATCTGTGGTTATGGAAGGTACCTTTTGCGTCGATCCGGAAGGACGGATCAGTTGTGTCAACTCCGCCGCCCTGGCGCAGCTCGGCTATGAGGAGAGCGAGCTGGTCAACAGCTCGCTGGGTATGTTGTCCCCCTCCCTTGGTGGCAGCACGACCGTCTGGCAGAAGTCACCTCTGTACGATGTCTGTATGAACGGCGGTGAATATTACTCCGAGAGATATTGTTTTCGCACCAAGGCGGGTAGCGAAATCCCTGTAGAGTTTACGGCGGCCGCGCTCACCGATCTTAAGGGGTCGACGATGGGTGTTATCGTGGCCTTCCGCGATATCACTGAAAAGCGGGATTCCCAGCAGCGCGTGATTTCGCTGCTTTCCACCGACCAGTTGACCGGGCTGGCCAACTGGGGGGAGTTCAGTAGGCACCTTGATGAAACGCTGATCGCCACGCAGACCGACGATCGGTCGGTGTTGTTGTTGTTGGTCGATATCGACGACTTCCGGGATATCAACGATGCGCTGGGTCATGATGTGGGGGATCAGCTGTTGGTGATGGTGGCCGAGAGATTCAGGGATGCCTTTGTGGATGAGGTCGTGATTACGCGCTACGGTGGAGATGAGTTTGCCTTGTTTGCTGTTGATCGGTCGGGGCAATTGCACGCCGAGGAGCTGGCGCAAAAAATCATGCAGCTGTTGCTGGGACCATTCCATGTGAACGAAAGCGTCATTTTTCTTACCGCAAGTATCGGTGTGGTCTCCAGCGATATGCGTCTTCATTCCGCCAAGGAGATGCTGCGGGCCGCCGATCTGGCCCTGTTCCGCGCCAAGGGACGCGGCAAGGGGTGCTACAGCTTCTACTCCGAAGATATGCGGCGTAATGTATTGGAAAGGGTGGAGATGACCCGCAGTCTGCGTCAGGGTTTACGGGAAGGCCAGTTAATGCCCTATTTCCAGCCGATCGTGGATACTTTCAGCGGTGAAGTGATCGGTGCCGAAGCGTTGATCCGCTGGCATGCCGAATCCGGTCTGGTACCGCCTGATCAGTTTATCGGCGTGGCGGAAAGCAGCGGGCTGATCGACGCGGTGGGTGAACTGGTGCTGGACGAGGTCTGTCGTTGTCTGAAGAATTGGCAGGGGTTGGAACGACAGCTCATCGTGGGTATCAACGTCTCCGCCAAGCAGTTGCGTAACCGAGAGTTTCCCGGGCGTCTGCAAACCATCCTTAACAAGCACGGGGTTGCTCCCGGCGCCCTCTCCCTGGAGCTGACCGAAAGCACTCTTATGGATGAGCCGGATGAGTTCGTGAAAATGTTCGGCAGATTCCAGGAGCAGGATCTCGATATCGCCATTGACGATTTCGGTACCGGTTTTTCCTCCCTCAGCTATCTGGCGAGGATGCGGGTGAACACCCTTAAGATCGATCGCAGTTTCGTCGCCCAGATCGGCGAGGACCAGGCCGGGGAAACCATCATCCGTACCATTATCGGTATGGCCCATAGTCTCGGGTTGAAGGTGGTGGCCGAGGGGGTGGAGACGGAGCAACAACGGGACTTTCTGCGGGAGCAGGGCTGCGACAAGTTGCAGGGGTACCTGTTCGGAAAACCCATGCCTGCCGACCATTTCTACCAGTTTTTGTGCTCCTGAAGCGGATAACCGACGGTTTTTACCGATAATCAGTATCCTGGTAGACCCCTGAGAGGCGAGGACCGCCTTGCGATCATTTCTGCTCCGAGGCTGGTCCGGCCTGTCAGTGACCTAAGGTTCAGTCTGTCTTGAATCTGCCGTTACAATGGGTAGCGGGAGGGGAACGGTGTGGATCGGAGCAGCCTCTAGGCGGAAAAAAACCGGAGACCAGGAAAGGTATTGTGCTGCGACTGCTTTACTATAAAAGACGCGGAAAATTGCCGATTACTCCGTTTCCTCGAGACCCGGCAGACTGTCGATTTGTGACCACAGGGATCAAACGGTGAGCAGCCAACAGGAACCCCTACAAATCAATCCATTGGAAGTTGAACCGAAGAGTCGCAACGCCCTTGTTATAGGATTGTTGGTCACCCTGCTGTTGGTAGGTCTCAGCCGCGTCCATTTTCTGTGGTTTCATGCCCTGGCGGAGCTCTTCTCCATCGCGGTGGGGGTGGCGCTCTATATAATCGCCCGCAACAGTTACTCCTTTACCCGTAACAATTTCCTGCTGTTTCTGGCCCAGGGATTTTTCTGGGTGGTCTGTATCGATACGATTCATACTCTGAGCTACAGGGGCATGGGTCTGATTTCCGGAGACGATCCCAATCCTGCCACCCAGCTCTGGCTCTGTGCCCGGTTCCTGGAGGCGGTAGTGTTGCTGCTGAGCCCCCGTTACCTGGTGGAACGCACAGTACCGAAATGGAGTTTCACTCTACTTGGCATCCTTGCCCTCGGCGCCGTCGGCCTGGTGTTTCTCGGTGTTTTTCCCGATGCCTTCGTGGTGGGGCAGGGACTGACTCCGCTGAAGGTTGTCACGGAGTACGTCATTATCACCTTGCTGTTGTTGGCGGGATGGCATTTTTATAACTACAGGAAGATCCTGGACACCGGGCTCTACCGGATTCTGCTTGGGGTTATCGTCCTTACGATGATCTCGGAGTTTGCCTTTACTCTTTATATCGATGTTTACGGCCTGTCGAACATTATCGGGCATGTGGCCAAACTGTGGGCTTTCGTTCTGCTGCTGGCAGCGGTATCACACTGGATGTTGGCGCAACCCTTCCGTCTATTGGCTCGCGACGCCGATTCCTTCGAATCCATTCCGATGCCGGTGTTGTTGCTTAACAAGGACGGCATTATCCAGTACGGCAACCAGAGTGCGCGTCAGAGGTTTCCCAGAGGGGGGATAGGGCAGTTGCTGCACGATGTCTGGCATCCGGAGGAACGGCCGGTGGCCGACTGCCCGGTTTGCCAGGCTATCGACCGTGGCGAGGTGATCCAGAAGGAGCTGTATGATCCCGCTCACAAAGAGTGGTCGGCCGTCAGTCTGCAACCGGTACGTCATGACAAAATCCTGCGCGGCTTTATCTGTGTGCATGAAGATATCACCGCCCGAAAGCGGGCGGAGCAGGCACGCCGTGCCAGCGACGCGCGCCTCGGGGTCATCCTGGAAAGGGCGCCCGACGCCATATTTGTCTGCAACCGGGAGGGGCGGGTCGTATACGCCAACCGCCGGGCGGAGGAACTGATCGGCTACAGCGGTGACGAGCTGCTGCAAATGGGTATTTCGGATTTTGCCCCCGCGGAAGACATGGCGGCGGGTATAGGTTCATTTAAACGGGTACTGAAGACCGGTCAGGACAGAATAGAGTTAAACATGCTGCATCGTGACGGCCGCCGGATTCCGGTGGAGATAAACGGTGTGAGGCTGCCGGACGGTAACTTCTATGGGGCGGTACGTGATATCTCCGAGCGTATGTTGGCGGCACGTCAGTTGATGCAGCAGGGAGCCTTGTTAAGACGGATCATCGATTCCATCCCCGATCTGATTTTTTTCAAGGATCCGGATGGTTTTTTTCTCGGGTGTAACCGTGCGTTGGAAAAGTACTACGATCACCCCGAAGAGGAGATCGTGGGCAAGACCGACTACGACTTCGTCGATCACAAGACCGCCAAGTTCTTCCGCGAGCAGGATCTGATAATGCTGGAGAGTGGGCGTCCGCGCATCAATGAGGAGTGGATCACCTATCCGGATGGCCGGCGCGTTCTTCTGGAGACCCTCAAAACCCCGTACTTTGATGATCAACGGCAACTGCTTGGTCTCATCGGTATAAGCCGCGATATCACCGAACGGCGGGAGGCGGAGGAGTCGGCGCGTGCCAGCGAGAGACGGTATCGGGCGCTGTTCAGCCATATGCTGGAAGGTTTTGCTTATTGCCGTATTCTGTATAGAAACGGTACGCCGGTGGATTTCGTTCATCTCGAGGTCAATTCCAAATTTAGTGAGTTGACCGGACTGAAGGATGTAATCGATAAGCCCCTTGATGAGGTTGTTCCTGGAATTCATAGAAGTAGTCCGGAGCTGCTGGAACGTTTTGCCCGGGTGGCGGCCGGTGGTAAGCCGGAGCGTTTCGAAGCCTTTGTTGCGAAGTTGTCCCGCTGGTTCATGATTTCGGTCTATAGTTTTGAACCGGAATACTTCGTTGTGGTATTCGATAATATTACCGATCGCAAAGAGTATGAGGCGCAACTGGAGCATCAGGCCAACCACGATCCGCTTACCGGCCTTGCCAACCGTAATCTGTTGGTGGACAGGATGAACCAGTATCTGGCCTTTGCGCAGCGATCCAGCCGTCAGGTGGCGGCCATGTTACTGGATCTGGACCGGTTTAAGCTGGTCAACGACGGCCTGGGTCACGACAGCGGCGATAAACTATTGGGCGTCATCGCCGAGCGCCTGATTACCTGTGTACGGCCGGGCGATACCGTCGCCCGGCTGGGCGGCGATGAGTTTATGGTGGTTATGTCGGAGATCGCCTCCGGAAACGACGCCATCTCCATGGCACATCGGTTGCTTCAGGTGGTGGAGAATCCGGTCACGATCGAATCGCGGGAGATGGTGATAACCGGGAGCATCGGGGTGGCCCTCTATCCCCGCGACGGGGAAAACGCCATGACCCTGATCAAGAACGCGGACGTGGCGATGTACCGCGCCAAGGAACTGGGACGCAACCGCTTCCAGTTCTATTCCCCGGAGATGAATGCCCGCACAGTGGAACGGTTGGAGATGGAGACCAGACTGCGCCGCGCCCTGGATCTGGGCGAACTGGAACTGCATTACCAGCCCCAGGTTGAGTTGAGGGAAGGCCGCGTGGTGGGGGTCGAGGCCCTGATCCGCTGGAGGCATCCGGAGTGGGGTCTGGTTCCCCCCGGTTCCTTTATTCCCCTGGCGGAGGAGACCGGCCTCATCGTTCCCATCGGTGAGTGGGTCATCGATAACGCCTGCGCCCAGCTGAAGGAGTGGCGGGAAGGTGGGTTGACGGATATCCGATTGTCAATCAACGTCTCTGCCCGGCAGTTCCAGCACCGGCGCCTGGTGGCTTTGATCAAGGAGGCGTTGCAGCGTCACGCCCTGTCGGCGGAGTGGCTCGAGGTCGAGGTTACCGAGAGCGCGGTGATGCTGGACCCGGAGCTGACGGTTACGGTTTTGCGGGAACTGAAACAGATCGGCGTGCGTGTCGCACTGGATGACTTCGGGACCGGTTATTCCAGTCTGAATTATCTCAAGCGATTCCCCATTGATGTTCTTAAGATCGACCAGTCTTTTGTACGGGACCTGAATGCCGATTCGGACGATGCCGCCATTGCGCTTTCGATTATCGCCCTAGCCCACAGTCTCCACCGCGAAGTACTGGCGGAGGGGGTTGAAACCCTGGAACAGCTCACTTTCCTGTTGCGTCATGAATGCGATCTGCTGCAGGGGTTTCTGTTTTCCCGGCCCCTTTCCCCCGAGGAATTTGCAGACCTCGTCACCAGCGGTAAGACTCTGACCATGCCGTCGCGGTATTGAATAAATACGCATCCCCGGTATTCCGGTATTGGTTCTAGCGTTGTTGCCGACGCAGGAACGGGTACAACATGCCCTGGATAAGAACGATAGCGACGACCATCTGCAGTACATGATCCACAAACAGCTCCGGGTTTCGCAAGGCGTTCCCTGTCAGCAACGGCACCAGGACCATAAGCGCGGCGTACAGCAGGCCGGGAATATACAGCATCTGCCGTTTGCTGATGCGTCTACCGGGCAACATCTGCAGCGAAAGCAGCGGAAGATAGATGGCCAGGCCTATGAACCTATGAATATCTCCTTCCGCGATACCGGTAGCCTGAACTATTGAATTATCCGTTTGCAGATACATTGCCAGGAGTATGCGTAGGGAATTAGCGAAAAGCGTGGTTATCCAGGCCGCAACACAGACAGCCGCCAGCAGCGCCAGATGTCCGCCGAACCATGCCGACGTCTGCGGGGTTTCCCGGCGATCGGGGCGGAACACCCAGGCGTAGGCAAGCAGCGACATCAGCATGAAGTTGATTCCGGCACAGGACTTGACCAGGCGGACATCAGCCAGGATGCTGACCCACTCGCCGTTTTCCTCCCGATGGAAATCATATCCGGTTATCAGGCTGAGCAGATCGGAGAGGGGTTGCAGCACCCATTCCAGCTGGGCAGTGTCGGCGACGCTGTAGTGGTGTTTCAGCAGCAGCGCCAGGGTGAAAACTGGCAGCCACCAGAGCAGTGACTGCCAGAAGCTCTTGTCAAACCTCAAGCGCATCCGTGCGGCTCCAGAGGTAGCTGACTGCTCCCGCGAGGAGGGTCAGTACCAGTATCCACAGCAGTTCAGGTTCCGGCATCGGGCGGCCCACGGCCAGGTTCCCGACACCCTTCGGCAGCGGCAGCGGTTGCTTGACGTCTTCCGCTTTCTGCGAAGGATTCCGTACCGTTTCATCCACCGCCACGAACGAGGTCTCACTGGTCAGCAGAGAGTATTTCAGCCCGAGCTCCAGGATGCTTTGCTTTTGTACCTGTTTGTCTTCGTTTGGAATTACATACAGCCTTTCCAGCTTTTTCCGTGCCCACAGCTGCGGCAGATTCGCATCACCGGCGTCGGCATCCTTCAGACGGAACTTCCATTGCTGCTCCCCTTTCCCTCCCGCACCCTTCAGGGTCAGGCTGGCGGATTCATTCGCGTTGCGGTATTTACCCAGAACCATGATCGGCCGTTGGGCAAGCATGTCCGGGATCTTTGCCGGTTCCATGTCGTACAGCTCCACACCTTCGGCATCGAGTCGGATGTTGGTCAGGGCCGGGGCCGAGATGTAGTCGTTAAAGCGTTGCGCCTGCTGCCCGGCTTCATGGGGATCGGTGACCACAAAGGCCTCGGCGCGCCCCGCCTTCGCCACGCCTTCTATCAGATAGCGGTTGACGGAGGAGCCGATACCGAACGCGAACAGGTTGTTGCGGTGCAGGTTTTGATCGATCAGTTGGAACACCCGGTCCTCGGCGCTGATGTAGCCGTCGGTGATCAGCACGATATTGCGGGAGGTATTGTCACCGCTGGTCATGGAAAACACCGTCTGCAGGGCGGAGTAGAGTTCGGTGCCGCCGCCTCCGCTCTGGTTCATCAGCATGTTCCTGGCATGCGCGATGTTGGCCGGAGTGGCCGGCAACGGTTGCGGTGACATGACCTTTGAACCGCCGGAAAAGAACAGCACGTTGAAGCGGTCGCCCGGTTTCATGTTGCTGAGCAGTTTATCCATCAGCTGCTTTGCCGTATCCAGGGGAAAACCGTGCATCGAACCGGAAACATCGATGACGAAGAAATAGTCACGGCTCGGGACCTGCTCCGGTAGTACCCGGCTGGGCGGTTCCGATACCAGTAGAAAATAGTTCTCGCCGTCGCTTTCAAAGCGGGTCAGACCGGTCAGGATCTGTTTGTCCTGCAGGCGGTAGCGCAGGATGAAATCGCGATCTCCCCCGTCGTTTTTGTTCGGAAGCGATACCTTGACCGATTGCTTGTTTCGCCACTGCGCATCGATCTTGTGTGAGGGAGAAGTCAGCCCGTTGATCGGCAGCGGTGAACGCATCTCCACCGCGAGTTCGAATTTCGTCGGGTCTTCGGTTCCCTCGACGAAATACGGGTTCTCAATCCACTTGGTCTCGCTGGTGGTGGTGCCGGCGTCACCCCCGTACCTGGGGCCGACCACCGCGGGATAGACGAATTCGTAGACACCGTCCTCGGCGCTGATTATTTCGCTATAGGTCAGTTCGACCTTGATCTCATCGCCGGGCATAATGTTGGCGACCTCCATGGAGAATACGTTCGGCCGTTTCTGCGACAGGAGTGAAGCGGACTTTCCTTCCTTTTTGGCCTTTTCGAAAGTTTTCTTGGCCTGCTGTTTTTCCTTGATCTTCGCTACGATCCGACGCTCGCCGATAGTCATGGTCATACCGTTTACCGCGGCCCGGGTCGATCCGGGAAAGATATAGGTCGCGTTGATCGGTTTGTTGCCCTGGTTACGGTACAGCTGTGTTACCACCACTCGGGCCATGTAGCCGTTAAGTTCCACCCGGGTGCTGGTCTTCTTCAGGGGCAGACGTTCAGTACCGGAATCATCACCTTCAATAAAAAAGTAGGGGGACAGCGAGGTTTGGTTTTGCTCGCCGGGTTCGGCCGCGACGAAGCCCATGGGTGACAGCAGTGTCAGCAGCAGGGCCAGCCGCCGATAGAGGTTTCCAGGTTGCAGGATCATTGTTTTTCTCCACAGAGGTTGTCCAGGTGCTATCAAGTGTGGAGCAGGCACCTGTGGATTCCGTGGAGATCGGATGAAAAAGCTGTGGAGTTTGTATGGAGGCCCTTATTTAAGAGGCAAGGTCAGGCGGGCGCAGGCGCCGGTGGCGCAGTTTTCCAATGTCAGGTCCCCCCCGTGCAGCTGTGCCACCTCAAGGGCGAAAGTCAGGCCGATGCCGGTGCTTTTGCGGCCTGTATCCGGGCGGGGTAGGGAGTAGAAGCGTTCGAAGATTCGCTCTCCGACATAGTCCGGTATACCGGGGCCTTCATCGATGATATCCACCACCAGTTCATCCTGTTCCTGGTCTATCCGTACCCGTATGATCCCCCCGGCAGGAGAAAACTCCATGGCATTGCGCAACAGATTATCGATTGCCTGGCGGATAAGGAAGGGATCGCCGGAAAGGGTATAGCTGTTTGCCGCTTCCAACCCGATCGTCAGTTCCCGTTGTTCACAATCGAGCCGATGGGCTTCAATGATCTCCTGCACGATATGGTTGACCGAGAACTCGCTCGGGTCTTCCACATGCCGCCGTTTTTCCAGCGCGGTGAGCTGAAGCAGCTGGCTGGAAAACAGGCTCAGCCGCTCGCTCTCGCGCAGGATGGTATTGGCGAACTGTTCGCGTTTTTCCGCCGGAAGATCGCGTCCCAACAGTTCCGCCGCGGCCTGAATCGCGGTCAACGGGCTTTTCAGTTCATGGGTCAGTGTCTGCACATAACGTTCGACATACTGCTTGTCTTCCAGGGTCTGGCGCATCTCCTCCATAGCCTGCCCGACGCGGCCGATCTCATTGTCACCCAGCTGCGGAAGATCCACCCGTTCGTTGCGGCTTATGCGGTTGGCGTAATCCACCAGAGACTGCAACGGGCGGCTGACCCAGCTATACAGCATCAGGGCGATGGCGACCACCAACAAGATAGCCGAGAGTACGGCCCAAAACAGCTTGGTTTTGGCGTGTTCCACAAAGCGGTCGATATTGTATTTCGGTTTCGCCACGGTAAGGACGCCGGCTATTCGGTCCTGCTGGTAGATGGGCGCAGCGACATAGGCTACGGTCAGCTCTTTCGCCGGATCGTCCAGTGCCAGAGGGTCCGGCTGGCGGGTGGCCCGCGCGCCGTACTCCCCCGTCAGAGTCCGGTGAACATCAATCCAATCGTGATAGTCCTCACCCACCGCCTTGCCGTCATCAGAGTCGTAGATCACGATGCCTTTGTCGTCGGTCACATATACGCGGATATCCACCGTGGTTTTCTCGAATTCATAGATCTTGGCGGAAAAGCGGCGTTGCTTGACGCGACTGAAGGCCTGGTCGAACTGTTGCAGCTTGGTGTCCCCGGTGGCGATATCGGTGGTGATGATCTCGGCCAGCAGATTTGCCATGTCCACCATGACCTCTTCGAAGGATTCACTATAGCGGTCGGCCACATCGTTGCGAATCCAGGTTGCGAGCAGGACGAAACCGGCTATGACAGTCGCCACGAAGACGAAAAAGATACGTGCCCGAATACTCACAAATTCGGATCCAGGGAGTAACCGAGCCCGCGATGGGTACAGATCGGGTTGACCTCGGCATCCACCGCCCGCAGTTTGTTACGCAGGCTCTTGATATGGCTGTCGACGGTGCGTTCCAGCCGGTGGTCGGGGTTGTCCCAGGCGCGGTCGAGAAGCTGACCGCGGCTGAACACGCGGCCCGGCTGGTTGATCATGGTCTCCAGCAAACGGTACTCGTGAGGTGTGAGATCGAGTACGGTGGAGCGGAAACGAATCTGCCGGCGCAGGTTGTCGACAGCAAACACTTTCGATTTACTGCCGGCCTGTTGTTGTGAAGCCTGCTCTTCGGATGCCGGAGGATCACCAATACGGCGTAAGACAACGCGGACGCGGGCAACCAGTTCCCGCAGACTGAACGGCTTCACGATATAGTCGTCGGCGCCCATCTCCAGCCCCACCACCCGGTCGATCTCCTCGCCGCGGGCGGTCAGGAATATGACCGGTGCCGAACTGTGTTGGCGGATCTGGCGAAAGATATCGAAGCCGTTGCCGTCGGGCAGGCCGACGTCGAGCAGGACCAGGGTCGGGGAAAGAGTCGCAAGACCCTCGAGGCAGGAGGCGCCGGTGGCAAAATGTTCGGTGGAGAACCCTTCGGACTCCAGCGCAAACTGAACCGTCTGGGCGATGGACGGTTCATCCTCGACGATAAATATCAGAGTATCCGCCACAATAATCTGCGATCCCTTGAAACGCGCTTCAAGGCATTATGTCGTTCATCGCCGACGAAGACAATCTCCGGTTTTGCCCGGAAACGGAAGGAGTGCACATGTCCCCCCTTTTCAGGGGGGACAACAGGAGACAGGTTCTAGAAGACCAGATTCATCATCAGAATCATGACCACCAGAAACAGTACGGTCATGATGCCGCCCGCCCTCATGAAATCGGGCACCCGATATCCGGCCGGACCCATGATCAGGGCGTTGACCTGGTGAGTGGGGATGAGGAAGGAGTTGGATGTGGCGATGGCCACCGTGAGCGCGAAAACGGCCGGGTTGGCGCCGGCGCCGATGGCGATATTCACCGCGAGCGGCACCAGCAGCACGGTGGCGCCCACATTGGACATCACCAGGGTGAAGAAGGTGGCCAGGATCGCCACCGCGGTCTGGATCACCCAGATCGGCATGTCGCCGACCACGGTGAGAACCTGTTCGGCGATCCATTTTGCGGTGCCCGTGGTCTCCACCGCCAGACCCAGAGGGATAAGCGACGCGAGCAGGAAGACGGTCTTCCAGCTCACCGCTTCATAGGCCTCTTCGATTTTCAGGACGCCTGACAGCACCATGCCCATGGCGCCGGTGAGCAGGGCTACCGAAAGACGGACATGGATGAACACCAGAAAAAGCGCGATGCAGAAGAAGATGGCGGCCGGCAGAAGCTTGTGCGGGCGCAGCTTCTCCTCATGGGGATACTCGGTGGTCACAACCACGAAATTGCGGTCCTTCTCCAGACGCTCCAGGTTGGCCCAGGTGGTATGCACCACCAGCGTGTCGCCGGCATGGAACGGCATACTGCGGATATGGTCGCCCGACCGCAGGGTCTCGCCGTCGCGATGCAGGGCGATAAGACCCAGACCGTAGGTCTTGCGCAGCCAGATCTCGCGGGCGCTCTTGCCGATGAGATTGGAACCCGGGGGAACCACCACCTCCGCGATACCGGCCTTGGCGGGGGAGAGCAGCTCCGAGAAACTGCGCAACTCCTTGCGCCGTTTCAGGCCGTATTTTTCTATAAACCGATGTACGCTGCCGGAAGAGGCGAGCAGGCCCAGCACCATGCCGCCGATCACTTCCGTGTCATAAGCCACGGAACCGGGCCCGACCATACTCTCTTCACCGCTGTATTTGACGCCGATGGCCCGGACGCTATAGGCTGATTCGATCTCGCCCAGCAGCTTCCCCACCAGCTCACTGTCTTCCGGTACCACCACCTCGGCCATGGAGGGCTGTATCCCATACAGGGACTGGAAGTATTCCATGGCGTCCACACCCGTGGTGCTGCTTTCACTCTTGGTTGTCGTGGGCAACACGAAACGGCCGGCCAGGACGAAATAGGCGATACCCACCGCTACCAGGACTACGCCGACAGGGGTGACCGAGAACAGACTCCAGACTTCCATCTGTTGCTCCGGGGGAAGGGCCTTGTTGGAGTTTCGGATCAGATCGTTCAGAAGGATCAGCGGGCTGGAACCGACCATGGTCATGGTGCCGCCGAGGATGGCGGTAAAGCCCATGGGCATCAGCAGCCGCGACATCGGCAGACCGGAACGTGCGGAGATACGCGAGACCACCGGCAGGAACAGGGCGGCGGCTCCAACGTTCTGCATAAAGGAAGATATGAAGCCCACGGTGGCGGAGACAATGGGGATGATGCGTTTCTCGGTGGTACCGCCCACCTGCAGAATGAAGGCGGCCACCTTGCTCATAATGCCGGTCTTGTCCAGGCCGGCGCCGATAATCATCACCGCGATGATGGAGATCACCGCGTTGGATGCGAAGCCGTCGAACAGATGCGTGTTGTCTACCAGCCCTTGCTCCAGTCCCATGGCCGGTGCCAGCAGGGAGGTAAGACCCAGCAGTACCATAATGGAAGCTGCCGCCACGTCCACGCCGACCACCTCAAACGCGAACAGGTAGATGGTCAGGACCAGGATGGCGCTCACCCAGGCAATCTCGGTGGTGGGTACCACGCTCGCCATATACAGGGCCAGTCCGCCGAATATGACCGCGGCAACGATCTGGGTCGGAGTGAGTATTCCGGGTTTCTTGATAGTTTGTTCTTCGTCCGCCAAGCTGTTCATTCTTTTCTCTTCCAGTACTGATTTGTTTATTTAATAAGGTATGTAAAGGTGCACCTCAATACAGTTGTGTGTAGCACGCGAATAATCTGAGAGCATTCGGTCAAAGCGGTTGTGATGGGAACGGAACAGAACAGGGCAACCGCCGTCAGCATACGTCGGTTCGTTGTTTCTGCTTCGCCAGGTTCGAGAAGTCCTCCACCCGGCCTCCATTTCGTTCCCCGGTACTCTCACATTGTTTCGCAGGGATTGGGATCACCGCTATCCTGATGAGTCAATCCGGTCAAAATAAGCGCCCTATTCTTACCGAGCTTGGTATATATGTAAATCCGAATATTTCTTTTATCTAATATTCGTATAACCTCACCAAGCTCAGAAATTCCTAAGTCACTGATTTGCGGTTCACTTTATACCAGGAATTAAATACTAAATATAAAATTATACAACGAAAGAAGGGAAACAATACAGAGGGATTCGGGGAAAAACCCGCTGGGGGTCAGGTGCTTTTCGGGGAATGGGGCGAATCGTCGGTTTTTTTTACGCTACGAGCACCGGAAAGGGGATCAGGTGTTGGTTTTTTTTACAAACCGGATTGGTTTCCCCAAGAGGCAAATACCATCTGACTGATAAATAAGACAATATTTTATGGGCTCAGTATTTGCATATAAAAACTAGGGGAATTGTTCCGCTGGATTTTTCAGTGGGTCGGCAATCCTCGCCGGCCGACGGCGTTTTCCACGGTGTTCAAAAAGCAAATTCCTTTCCCTTGCCTATTCAGCTGGCAGGCAAGCCAGGGTGTTTATGTTACGGGAGGTTTGCGATGTCTAAAAAAATCCTGTTGGCCTGTTCAGGCCTTTTTCTGTTTACCATGGGCTGCAACGCGGCTGCCGGGCTCATCCGTGCGGACATGTCGGGGCCGACCGCGGGAGGCACCACTGATTTCTGGGGTGTGAGTTTCGTCTCCGGCTCGGGCTGGATTCAGTCCGTCAGTTACGATCTCAGCTATGTTGATCCCGTTGAAGGCTATTTCGATTTCGACGGTACCGGAAACTACGGTCTCGTAACCTATCCGGTATTGGGGGCCATGAGCGGCCTTACCGGCGGCGACATCAGTTATGTGATGTCGAACTTCCAGGGAGTGTTGCATCCCCGGGTACTGACGTTCAATTTCGTCCCGGGTACTTTCTCCGCCGGTGACTATTTCCGCTTTTCCGCCGATGTCGACTGGCCGGATTCAGGGTGGGAACTCGCCGGGGCCGGGTTTACCGCGGTTCTTGATACCGGTGTGAGTCTGTCAGGGTTCTTTCAACAGACAGCGGTCACCGACGTGTCGATAGTGGAACTGCAGACGCCCGAGAGGGTACCGGAGCCGATGACCGTTCTGCTCATGCTGTTGGGTCTGCCTCTGATTGCCGGGGCGCGGTTCGGGAATCGACCGACATCCTGAAGACAGAAACGGATGGTTGACTGTTGCAGCCGGAGCTGTAGCAGCTTTGCATTCCGCACCTTGCCTGTCGATCACTCCGACAGGGGCGGGGTTTTTGCGCAAATCACAATCTAGACCACCCGCCAGGCAGGTGGAGGGTGGTCTATGTGTAAAGCGGAGCGATAGGTATGGGCTATTATCTTTAGAAAAGCGGCCGCGTATCACACCATTTTTATCGTCGGCATAATTCAATATAGGGACCGGTAGTGGAAGCATGTGCTTTAATTCTTGAAGATGAATCCCCGTAAACTTCTTACAGCTCTGGTAACAGGCATGACCTTTGCGGGCATTTTGCTCGCATCTTACCCTTTTGTGGGTTCCCTGAACCCAACGGATTCGGCGCTTGATAATAGCAAAACGAGGATTAACCTGGCGGAGGTGGAGGTTGGTCAGTTGCGGGAGTTTAAGGATGCCTTGGGGAGGCCAATATGGATATATCACCGAACAGATGAGCAAGTGGAATGGATTAATAGCTACCAGCCCGTAAACACTATTGAATATGGCTCTGAATATATTGATAGCGAGGAATTCGGCGGTAAATACAGGTCATTAGATCCAAGATACTTTGTATTTACCGCGCGACAAATTAGAGGGCTGACATATCTTCAGCAGGAGCGCTACTGGACATCTTGTGGAACAATAAAATACCACAGCGGTGATATTGAAGTGAACGACGGACACCGCTTTAAGGGTGTGCTTGCATGCCTGAAAGACCACGACGTCGAAGATTATAAGTACCTGGCTCACGTGTACGATGTTGCCGGGGTGGCGTCAAGTGAATATACGGCACCTCTTCCGGTTCCGTTCTATGAACTGAAAGGGGATGGCTATATTGTTGTCGGGCCGAAGCCATGATCGACAACGGAAGCTCGCTCTCGTTGGATATGCAATATTAATAAAACACAAGGGGGTGCTGATGAAACTGGAATATATCGCCGCAGCATTAACTATTGCCGCAATCGGATTCGGTATCTGGGCCTGGCAGACGGCGAATCAGCGGGATTTTGACGTCACCTTCAAGGCCAGTGGCGAGGAAATGATGAGGTGGGCCGAACAGGCCAAAGAAGACCGCTGGGTAGAGATCGTAGAGATGAAGCATATCGACGGCGATATTCGCTATGTCCCCGTTCCGGATGACGAGATTGATGACTATGTCCGTGCCAACGATAGTGTCTTTGTGCGGCGTTGGCTGGAAGGGGATACCGGTGCAAATCTTCTGGCGGGCCTTGCCGCCCATGGTTACGGCGACGCCGCGGGAGCGGCGGCCGAAGCGGCGGATGACGCCTCGGGCCAACGTTCCACTGTCTATTTTCTCGCGTTTATGTCCGTGGTCTGTGCATTTGCCGCGGCCGCGGCAGCATCGGTCGTGCTGCGGCGCCGACAGGCGTCTTGATCCTTTATGTGACTTCTTTACATGGCATCCGATCGATGTCGGATCTTTTGTCGTGTTCGTTTGTGGGCGAGCGTTATCCGCCGTTTAATACGGGCTAACGGGAGTAATGATGAATAAAAGAACAACAATCCTGCTCATCCTGGCCGGCCTTATGCTATCGCAATATGCTTCGGCAACGGATTATTCCAATCTGCCGATCCCGGTATACATATATGTCTGGCTGGATACATGGGTGCGAAGCCCGGTTTTCTGGGTAATATTCGTGGTATTGGTGATAACATGGAGGCATCTCAGGAAACGCCGTAAAAAAGATCTGGACGAAAGACTTGAAGACGTGGAACCGCCTTCCCGGGATTGGATATGCCCGATTTGCGGGAAGCAGAATCGGGCCAACAACGCCTTATGCAAAAGGTGTCAGAACGTGGTGGACGAATCGCGCATAGAGGGTACTTAAGCCTTTCTCGTCAGGGGGTATATTTCCGCTTATATTTGAACCGCCGGATACATGGGGACAAGGACAATATTTGACGTATACCGGTGCCCTCACTGCGGCGCCATAACGGCGCGCGGGAACGCCTATTGCCGCCGCTGCGGAGTCCGCTTTAGCGGGCGCGATGTGGAAATCATGGAGGAGAATATTCGTTCCCCGATAGGGGGAATCCCCTGGAACACCAGGGACAGATATCGCTGCGTGCACTGCGAGGAGTTTGTGGCCATATCCGACAATTTCTGTCGCGGTTGCGGGGATGAAATAGAAGACCATGAAAGACAGCTGATGCGTCTCCGGCTTTCAGAATTGGCAAGGCGGAATACGCCCGCCCTGATCGGTCTGGGTGTTGTGGTTCTTCTGGTGGTTATGGCGTCAATACTTCTGGCTAAAGGGTGATCGCGGCGGATCGCCCTGAAGCATCAGGTCAATTAGGGCAAAACAACAAACGAGAACATACCTATGGAACTTATTACTACCGGAATAGATTACGTCGGCATAATAATCTTTTTGATCGGGGCGTTATTCCTGACGATACAGGCCTTTGAGAAAGGTGCTGGATGGGGAATAGGAATGCTCTTTTTCTTCGGTATCCTGTGGCCCGTGTATGTAATAAAGTTCTGGAAGGACGCTTCTTTCTGGTTCTTCTGGGCGCTTGCCGGCGCTCTGATCATCTTTATTTTCTAGATCATAGGCGTGCGGGGCTCCATCTTTTGAAAAGGGGAAATTAGAGTTGGATTACAAAGTATTTCTTACGGTATTTGCCACGGTATTCATCGCGGAGCTTGGGGATAAGACCCAATTGGCTACGATGCTGTTCGCGGCTGACAAAGAAGTGAGCAAACTCACGGTATTTTTTGGAGCATCACTGGCGCTTATTGTTACGACGTTCATTGGTGTTATTGCCGGAGGCTCTATATGTGATTACGTGAGCGAAAAACATCTTCATTATTTCGCGGGTATTTGCTTTATAGGTATAGGGATGTGGACATTGATTAAGGCGTAGAGTTCAAACCTGACGCCGGGAGAATAAGAGTTATATGAGGGAGGCGCTGGATCTCTATTGTTGCGAAAATGTATTGAGCGGGCGGGCCCGGAAACAAGCGGGTACCGTTGCTTTACCGTATCAACCTTATAATAGATGATGTCAAAATTAATAAGAAAAGAACCGTTTTGTTATGAAAGAAAGGGTTTGAGAAATAGTCTGGCCCTTATCTCTTTTGCCCTATCGGTACTCTACTTGTGTGGTTGCGCGCCGAATGCGGTTACTTATTTTCGGCCAACGATTGCCGAGGGGAGGGTGGTTACCCCTCGCTGCGTACCGACCGAGTCCATGATTGAATTCAATCTTCCGAAACCCGGCGGCAGATTGCATGTAAGAGCGTGGGCTGATGACGGTAAGCATGTGAAGCAGGTGAGCCTGTTCTTTTCCGGGAGCGCATGGAACAGCATACATTTTGTATCGACGGATTTCCGGATACGCGACGTTGAGAGTCAGCGAACTGCCGCAGCGGCATCTGTTACGGCCTACAGATCGAACGATATAGCCAAGCTGACTACGGAGCCCTATCTGGCCGCGCCCGAGCGACGGGGGCTATCGAGGTTCCAAGTGCAGGTGCGAATGGATGCACCGCTGCCGGATGATTTCGAGCTGCTGAGCCCGGCGGTCGTGATTGACGGAGAGGAAATCGTGTTCCCCCCGATTCGTTTCGAGAAAAAGACATGGCTGGGTATCAGCCCGTTAAACTGTTGATATATATATGATCAAGGAGAACCCTATGGAAGAGGCACAGGATCCCTATGCGCCGCCAAAAAGTTCCGTCGAGCAACTAGTTCCTGTGGAAGGCGGGCCGTATTTCTTCACCACTTCGACATTCAAGTTGGTGGTGATGTCCACGGTAACGCTCGGTTTGTACGAGCTGTATTGGTTCTACAAAAACTGGGTAATGATACGGGACAGGAGCGGGCAAAAACTCATACCGATCCTGCGGGCCTTTTTCTCCCCGATCTGGGCCTACAGCATGTTTAAGAAAATCAGAGAGGTGGCCCGGGATCATGAGCTGGAAGCGACGCTACCCGCGGGTCTCCTCGCCATCGGATACATACTGTTTCAGATAGTTTCGCAGGTCCCGGACCCCTATTGGCTGATCGGTTTTTTTGCGGTGGCGGTGCTGATTCTGCCGAACAAGGTTGCGCTGGCCGTAAACAGGAAACGCATGCCGGATTTCGAGAACAACGAGCGATTTACCGCCTGGAACGCGTTCGGGATCGTATTGGGAGGGTTGATACTGGGCCTGAATATCTATGCGCTGTTTGTGCCGGAGTTCCTGGCCGAGTAACAACAGAAAGTATCCCATTGTACGCGACGACATAGGGGAAGCGGGGCGATGATGATCAGGGCGATAGCTGTAACAAGTCTTCTATGGGGAGGAGTGTTTTGCGCCTACGTGTATGCCGAGAAATTAGCAACGTAACGATAGACCGGGAGAAAGAGGCCGGATATTCCCCAGAGGCCGAGTGCAAATAGTAGAGGCCGGTTAGGCGGGTGCCATGAACGCTACTCCATTTCGAGTACCGGAAAAATGAAAAAAATAATACTCATAATAATCTTTATATTGGCGGCCCTGTTCGTTCTCAATCTATTCGATGAGGAGTTGGGCCCAGAGGCACAGGCGCTTCTTGATAGGGTGGAATATAAAAAAGAGAGTGAGTCGTTCATCTATCTTCTTGGAATAGTCGCCGCGCCTGATGAAGACCCGGAGGAGTTGGGCAGAAGCCTGCTCGAAGAGTACCGTCTGTTGGAGGCAGACGAGAACTATCCGGTTGCGGAGTATCCGTATTCCCAACGGCTCCCGCTGCCGGAAAGCGGGCTGTTTTGCTCGGCATCGGATGAGGGCTGCCTGAAAACGCTTTTCACCGAAGAGTTCGATATCGACGCGCTGGAAGCGGAACACAGGGTATTGATAGAACGGGTGAGAAAGATCCAGGCCTCTGGCGAGTTCAACACCATGACCATGCCGTCGATGAATGAGCCGATTCCCGAGTATGACTATATCTCCAGGGCCACAAGGCTTGCGGTGTTAAGGGCGATCTCCATCTACAAGGAGGGAAGAACGGATGAGGCGCTGAGGCTGTTGTTCAATAGACTGGCCCTGGTCAGGCAAAACCTGGCGCTGCAGGACACTATTGTCGGCAAACTGATATATGCATTCAAAGTCTCTGAGATACTGGATGTGGCAAGCGTCATCCTGGATCGAGAGCAGGGGGTGTCGGGGGTGGATAAGATACCGCCTCTGTCCCTGTCGGAGAAAGGATTCGGTAAGGCAAGCGCGAGGGAGTTCATGTCCCTGTATCATGTGATACTCGACGTGGACAAACATACGGAGCAGAAGGGCGCCAAGCGCATGTTTATGGGATTGTTCAAGCGACTTATCTATAAGCCGAATATGACCGCCAATGCGGTTGTCCCTGTCTATTCGAGGGTGGAGAAACTCTCCGAGATGAGTCCGAAGGAATTTGCGGAGGAGGTTGAAAACGGAGAAAAACCGGATATCTCGACCTCCATGCTCAGAAATTACGTAGGCCACGTTATGCTCGAGGTCGGCGGCCCGAACTGGGACGAATATGTCCAGAGGCTGATGGATCTGGATACAAAGATAGAACTGTTCAATTACATACATTACTTCAGGTTCGCCGCGGATAAGGTGTCGAACCCCTACCACGAAGATGAGTATTCCTACCGGCAGGGCAAGGCGGTATGTTTTCGTGCGCCGCTGAAGGCGGAAGAAAGTTTCAGGTGTCTGCAAATTAAACTATAGCGAGCCGGAATAGGCGGTATCGCCGCTCAAGGACAGGAGTTATCATGCGTAAGATTTTCAGCCCTCTGTTGTCACTGTTCACCGTCGTCGGTGGACACTTCCTCAACCGCCGTCTCGATCTCGGGCTGCTGTTTTTTGCCCTGTTGCTGGTGGTGTTGGTCGTTTCGGGCGGGGTCTTTCCGGTAACCTGGAAGATCATGTCCGGCGAATCACCCTGGAGTGGTGCGACTATAATCGGCGTGGCCCTGGTAATGACGGCGGTGGCGGTGATCCTTCTGCTCTCCAGCCTGATAGTCAGCTATAAGAAAGCGGAAAGCGCACCGCAACGTCCGCCGTTGAACAAGGCCGGGGTGGTCGGGGGTCTGCTGGCGACGCTGTTGAGCGTACCAGCTATGGGTTGGATTGCCATGATGGACGTGCAGTACTTCGGGCTGGCCAGGTTTGAGGCCATGGCACTCGATGACAGTGACGGCGGAGAGGGGAGTTATGAGACCCAGGGACCGATACGCGGTCGCTTAGGGTTTTTCCACGAGCTGGTGCGCTACGGCGGCGGATGGGTCCCGGATGAGCGGCTGGAGCCCATGCCCGAGGGCGACGCCTATATCACCGGCCATATCCTTCACGAGGGACGGCCGGTGGTGAACGCGACGCTGACCCTATCCTTTAATAGCCGTTATCTTTCCGAACAGATCGTCACCGACAGCGACGGGCTGTTTACGTTAAAGGTCCCGGAACAGGAATGGACCCTCAACTACATAACCATAACCGGCTGGCCGGACCAGCCTTTGAACTCAGGATTTACCGTGGTCGGTGGCCCCAACCCCGTCCTCGCCGAGTCCATGTACCATGCGGGTCCCGCATATGAATCCGAAGGTCAGCCGCTGCAGGCCACAAAAACGCCCACGGTGCTCCCCGAACTGGAGCTGAGTATCAACCCCAACGTGGTGTTGCTGTGGCCTGAGCGTGAGGGCGAGGTTGTGGACCTGGAACAGGACCGGATCTCCTGGACGGCGCTGCCGGGAGCGAGCCGCTATCAGTTGCAACTGCACAGTATGGAAAGGGAAGGCAGGTCCACCACATTACATCCCGTCGTCTGGATCAACACCGCGGATACCGAAGTGCCCCTGCATGACATAAAGACCATCCCCGATGAGATGGGCGGAGAAAACGAGTATGCGGTGGAGGTCTACGCCTTCGACGAAAACGGCGAACTGTTGGCCGGCAACAGCAGGTTCATCGACGGGCAGACCCTGATGCTGAAGGGCGTGCGGGTGGTGGAAACCGATAATCTGTTGTCCATGGGTTCCGATAAGACCGGGGAGGAGTTCCAGAAGGAGATGGAAACCCTCTTCCGCGACAGGAAGCGGCTGGACGCGGCAGAGCTGCTGATCGAGGACGGTATGCCGGATATCGCCAGAACCCTGCTGCAACGCGTTGAATCCCCGTCATTGGAAGATAAAAAGATGAGGGTCGAGGGATTGATGCTGGCGGCGGACGGACGTTGCGAAGAAGCGCGCGCAAAACTGGATGCCGTCAACAAACAGAGCGGAAGAAAATGTTATCCGGTGTTTTTTAGGGAGCGTTGTGAAGATAAATCAGATAAATAGGGGTTTGAGAAGCCATTACTTATTTTTTTCAAGGCGGTAGTGTCAATAATCTCCCGCACTTTTTGTCCGGTGGTAGTTCATGCAGTCAGTTGTTTCTCCAAATTTTGTGTGTGCAATGCCTCTATGGGGAGGTAACGTTTTGCGCCCCATTTCGTCCCCGCGATGAGACTTCAAGGACGGTCAATCCTGCCTGTCCGCATTGTGCCCATAACAGACGTTAGCGCGAAACAAAAAAGAAAAAACTAATGCCCCCTTTTTTAAGTTTGAATATTCTGCCCATTTGCTCTATGCCCCGGCTTTATGCGCATTTATCTGCTCTAGGAAAACTGGTGCCCAATTAATCGCCTTAAGATCAATGAAGTGCAAGGAGTAGAGAAGAACGAGAAGTCCGACTGAAAATGCGCGCGCTGGTATGTTATCAACAGCAAAGTAGTTTGATGTGCTTCGAAAGACGCGTAATATCATTTTGCGGTCATCTTCCTTGTAGACTGGGCTCGCCAAGTAGTCTGGCCCAGCAATTATTAGGTCAGGCGAACTCTCCAATCTAGATGCTTCTGTTCTCAAGAGACCTAAATCAGAATCATCACATGTAAGATTCCTGCTTAATATCACCCCATACATCGGGTTGCTGCGCTTCGGATCCGACTTCTCTGTTGGCTCTATCGATCCCTCGGGGCAAAAAACTCCAGGAAGTATTTCGTTATGTGGTCTGTCTTCACGAGGTAGGTTTTTTGCTGCCTCAACCTGTTCAAGAGCCTTAGATAAGTTTTCGTCGCCCCCAGCAACTATCAGATTGTGCTTTGCTTCAATGTAAGCATATACGGATTCTACAGGTATATACTCTTTTCTAGAATAATCCCCTTCCGGAAGAAGCCGCAATGTAGGGCTATTATCGCGGTCATAAATAATGAGGTCATCGCCAGCCTGCTGATTATCGCTCGTAATAATATGCCCTCGGCAGATTCCATACTTGGACGGAAGAAGAGAGCGGAGTATATGGCAGCATGCTATTTCAAATTCTTCCCCGTGGTTAAAATTATATATAGCCTCCATTTTGGTTAACTCGGCAGCAATTGCTTTTGAATACCGACCGACCATATCTTTATACCTAAACTCTGCCATTGGCACTCTCCCTCTGGGCCTACGGTACGAACAGGGAAAAATCTGAGGACAGCATAATTAATTCCATGCTTGATAAAGCGACGGCTTTCATAGCAATCGGCCAGCATGTTCTATTCATTGAAACCTCGCCCATAAAGGGACTTTGCGCCAAGTTAATTAGCGACCAGCAGGCGATATCCGAGGGCAGTTTACTTAATTTAAAGTTTGCTCTTAGCCCCTTCGGTGCTGATTGCACCGTTCTGGGCCCAAAACGGACGTTGAATTAAGTAAACTGTTCCCGGATTTACTCAATTACCTACTAAGAAAGCGCTCCGGCCATTTCAACATGGTCGAAATATTCGGCAATATCTATCGGCATGTCTTGCCTACCTGTTCTTGCGCTTATTATCAAATACAGAGCGTATCCCTCCAAGTTATCAATTGCTTCCGGACGCCTTTTATGTAGTTCCAAATCTGTGGCGCCTTCTGTCATAGCAATAGCACGCAAATACGTTAAAGCTATGTCTGCGGTTGAGTAATCTTTGTTCGCGTTTGTATCATAGGACGATACTTGCCATTTTACTTTGGCGCCGCCTTTTCGTAATCTTTCCATAAGCTCTTCGGGATTATCTTGAAGCTTATTTTTCTTACATTTGTCTCTTAGCCAGCTAATTATCCAACGGTATTTAGCCTGTATGACCAATAGAAAAAGTAGAAATGGACCATCCCATTGCTTTTTACTGCTACCAAGTATTGCGTCGAGCCGAGTAATAACTTGTTTTATAGATCGAAGTGATAGTTCGTAATTTTGCGCAAATATGGATAGAAAGGTAGACAACGAATCCTTTGCCCCCCATTCATCCATATTTCCAATTGATGAATTGTTTATTACCCATGGCTTAAAATTGCCAAATTCAAGCTTCTCGGAATGGGGAAAATCTACGGCCAAAGCCCGACAATAACTACCGTAATCTGGTAATGGCAATATGTATTCTTGATCAAAAAAGCGCCTGAGATACTCACCTCCATCAAAATCATTCCCATAAATAGCACGAACAGAATGCTGCAGTTGATCACTATCTGTTGCGAATATAAAGACAATGCCATCGACCGAGAACAGATGCTTCACTATTTCTAATAGCTCAATTGCATATGTTGGACGACAGCGGTCCATTTCATCGATAAAAAGAAACAGGGGGGGCTTTAATTCTCTTTCTGTCACATCCTTGACCAGAATTTTCAGCGACTCTTTGAATTCCTTAATGGAATGCTTCTTCTCTACATGATCCTTTAGAAGCAGTCCTATGGACTTTTCAGCAACTTTAGCTAAATCATCCGCTGCCATTGAGAGGGTGTCTAACGCTTCTTTACCCGCCTCTTCGCCGAGCGCTTTATGGACCAAGCCTCTAGCGATAACTGGTGCCAAGCTGCGCACGAATCGCCCGCCACCTTTTACGTACTTAATAAACTTATCGACGGATTTCTGCTCCGCAGGCAAATAGTCACTTAACTGTTGGTGTATATCTGATATTACCGCTAACAGCGGATCGTCAGAGAAATCAGTTTCCCAGGCATTCACATAGACGGTTGGATGCAGACTCTTTATAGACTCTTTCCAATGCGAAAGAAAGTAGGTTTTTCCCATCCCCCAATTGGCGTTTAAATTCAGGACAAAAGGACGTTCTTTGGAACTTAAATAACCTGTCAGAAAAACTGCATATTTACCTCTATCAAGCAAATCCTCAGGATCTTTCCATGGCGTATGCACTATTCTCGCATCCATTATCTTCAGATACCCAGTTTTGTGTGACTAATTTGATGATTCAATGACGTGGTCTTGAACGCCATATGCATTTCTCCGGAGATAAGGGGGTGTAAAAATAGTGGTCTGTCTCCGATCACGTACCTTCTTTTTGGTGCCTGAAGCATACATTCAAGACATTTCAATCGTATTTAAGGGGTCAGCGTATTTAAGGGGTCAGAGCCCTTTTCTATAAGCCTTTGTACGCGTTAAAGGGCTCTGACCCCTTTAGCGCGCAGAGACCAATCAAAGAATCGAAGACATGGTTCAAATTCAATCGTGCCATGATGGCTAAAGGTGAATACGGGAGGTAGTTGCAAAGTAACTGTTTTCTCGCGATCCATCTGTCGTTTAATGGTAGCTAGCTTTACCCGCCAATCACTCATTAGCACGATCCTCTAGAATCATAACAATAGATTACACGGCCAGCGCCAATATTGAGTTATACAGTTTGTATAACAATTCCCGAAAAATAGGGTCAGAGAGGAATATCCTCTAATATTTGAAACAATTGCTCTCTGACCCGGTTTTTTCCTAACTCTGTTTTCCTCAGAACTCTAATGTAGCAGCCCACTGGCAGCAAAGAAGCGCAGGGGAATTACCCTCCAGCGGTATACATTTTATAACACCCGAATCTCCATCTTTTGCACTTCTATCTGATCGGCAGGGCGATATACAGAAATATTTGGGAAATCATTTTCTGCCCAAAGAATACTCATGGCCATGTTTCTTAACAGTCTAGTATATTCTTCAATGTTCGGCATGCTATCAATTGCAACATTACGCGCAATTTTGTTCCTTAATTTAATACACTCCGAAACAAACTTTGTTACTGGCATTTGATTTATAGTTTTTGGAGATGTTATACGCATAGAAAAAGAGGAAAAAGCACTACTGAAAGATTGCTCTTTCAAATAGCCTAATGAGCCCGACAATGATTCCTTTTCTTCCTTAGGTAGTTCAGAGTTATTAGTCAACTGAATAAATTTATCGATTAACTCTTGAGCGCCTTCACTACGCATCTTTCTTTCAAGAATTTGCTCCATTGCCAAATAGGTAGCTAAATATTTCACTTTTGGTGAGGTTTCTCGAACTGAAATGTTTAATATTTCCAGAACTTCTGATGCATTTTCATTTAATTCAAAAGTATTATCCCATGAATCTTTTAAGCCTTTTAATACATAGTATGGGTCACTAGGGAAAACGTTCATTTTTCCAGAAGCGACATGTTCAAAATGCTTATCGTCATCTGGATACACATGCAAACCGACAATAGTATCTAATAATTCACCGCCCCCCTTCCGTACTTCATTCTTTATTCCTTCGCTTACACTGCCGCTCTTTCCATCAACGCTTGGACTAGATAATCCAAGGTCCAACATACAATTCAACATTCTTAAGTGGGTTCGCAATTTTTCTCCGCAATTTTGCGCTTCTTGAAATGAATAGAACCCACTGCATTCCATATGGTACTTTGATGCATTTCGGAGATTATCAGAGTCACGAGGAACAACCTGAACTACTAGTTTCTCACTCAATGGATAATCTAATGATTCTTTATCGATACGAAAGAAGCCTGGCCTTGAGTGAAAAAATACTAAACGAAATTTATATTTCATATCAATACGATCGTAATATTGCGGCTGAGGCACACTGTCAAGCGTCCCCTTCAGCCGGCTTGTTAGGCACTTCTTTTATTTGGATGCGGCGGTCATCATTGAAAAAACTAGAAAGGTAGCCCATCGTTCCCCAATAGGGGCACTCGACATATCCGCGCTGTTTGTTCAGCAAAGCGAGAAACCCCAGAAACCTTGCCCCATCCACTAAGTCGATTTTAATCACGCCCTCCCGAGTAATACGAGTTGCCGTCTCTTTTGCCCCCGACCTATAGTGACCGATGGTCACAAATACGCCATGGGAATACCCACCATCAAACATAGCCCCAGCGAATTGATGTATTTGCCCAAGCTCAATCGGCCGATTGTAGCGTTTCACCTGAATTGCCAACACTTCACCGTTTTCTTTACGCAAAGCCACCACATCCACTCCAAGGTCTGGTCGACCGTACGAGCATGCCTCAATCTTGCAGTCGAGAACATCTCTATAAACGTCTGCGACCAATGCCTCAAATTTCGTCGGATTGATGCTTCCTAATTTATCTGGGTTTCTAGATAAGTAACGACTTAGCTCTGTGGTTGGTATGTCTTTGTCGTCGATCGCGAACTTTTTCATAATCGCGCTTGCCGAGAAGAAGTATGCCTCCCCATTTAGATCTGGGGCTTGGAGCATCTTGTAACTCCACCAGCCACATTTCATACATACTGAGAGTTCGTGATTCTCTTCGGCGCTATCGAACACCGCCTCCTTATCGAATTCTCTACAAACGCTCTTACAGTATGGGCAAACAGACAGATATAAGCTCCGGATTTGCGCGTCCCACGCCTCCTGTTTTTCTCCGGAAACGGACTGCTTATCTTTGTAGCAAAAAATGGGCGACTCTCGAGACATCTCAATGCCTAACAGGTGCTCATCACGCCAACACTGATATTGCAATATGCCACCAGCGGAACGAATAACATGTAGATTAAGCTAAGGATGATATCCCTAGGAAGGAGAGCATCCCGCCACGGTTTTTAATTCCCTACTGATTGCAAAGATTATCAGAATATTGGGGTTTGAAAAACGGTTAGCTGTATGCTGGTAGCTCAAAGCCGTAATGTCTCATTTGTGCCGTATGCGGATAGCAGGAAATCGGTCGGTGCGCCGTATAACGATGAATATTGGCCCGGTCGGTTCACTGTCACTCAGCGTCAGATATTTGCGCCATTTGCTGGGCAAAATATCCCGATATCGCAGAGGGAACTGTGACCGCTAAAAGAGCTGATTCGTTGTTTTTTATAATATTTCAGGCCAATAGATCACGCCGCTGAATCAATAAGCGTCCCTTCGCGATAGTCCGATATGGCCTGTTCTATCTCCTGTTGCGTGTTCATCACGAACGGACCGTACTGGGCGATGGGTTCATTCAGCGGCTTTCCCGCGAGTAGCAGAACCCGGGTGTCTTCATTGCCCCTGATCTCCACAACGCCCTTCTTCGACAGCACCGCCAGTTGCCTGTTCTGCAGGGTCTGATCGCCGATTACGGCCCGATCCTGATAGGCATATATCAGGGCGGTGTGGCCGTCCGGAACCTGGATATGGACGGTTTGCCGCGGGGCGATATGGATATCCAGATAGAGCGGATCGGTGGATAGGCCGGCAACGGCGCCTTTTACCCTGTTGCCGTCGATGGTGGTCTCTCCCGCAATCACCTTGTAGGTGGTGCCGCCGATGGTTTCAGTGGGGATATCGCGGGCGGCGATATCACGGTAATGGGGGTCTTTCATCTTTTCCGTTGCGGGCAGGTTTACCCAGAGCTGAAATCCGCTCAGCCGCCCTTCTGTCTGCTGCGGCATCTCGGAGTGAATGATCCCGCGTGCGGCGGTCATCCACTGCACGTCGCCGTCGTTCAGCAGGCCCACGTTGCCCATGTGGTCTTCATGGCGCATTTTTCCGGCCAGCATGTAGGTGACGGTTTCAAAACCGCGATGGGGATGAGGTGGGAAGCCGCCGATATAGTCCGCCGACTCATCCGAGCCGAAGGCGTCCAGCAGCAGAAACGGGTCATATTGGCCGGGGTTCCTCCCGCCGAACACCCGCGTGAGTTTGACGCCGGCGCCGTCGGAGGTGGCGCGGCCGGTTTCAACGGCAACGATTTCTCTGGTATTCATTGCGCTCTCCTCTTCCTCATGCCACGAGTTGCCGAATGGCTTCGCGGGCCTCGTTAATGCCCTGCTCGCGTGCGCTGTCGCCGATGTTCAGACCCTCCGCATAGATCACGCGTATATCGGTGATGCCCATGAGCCCTAAGATGTTCCTGATAAAGGGGACCAGCGTGTCTGAAGGGCCGTCCTTGTGTATGCCTCCACGGGTGGTTATCACATAGGTTGTTTTGTTTTCCAGCAGGCCCCGCGGGCCGTCCTCCGTGTAGGCGAACGTCACCCCCGGCTGGGCGATGTGGTCGAACCACGCCTTTAACACAGACGGTACGCTGAAGTTGTACATGGGCGCGCCGATGACCAGTATGTCCGCCTCTACCAGCTCTTTCACCAGCGCGGCGGAGTAGGCGACCGTGGCGTGCTGTTCACTGTTGCGTTCGGATGTTTCAGTGGTATGGGCGGTAACCCAGTGGCCGTCGATGTGGGGGATATCTTCGCTCCCCAGGTTGCGGTGTTTCACCGTGATGTCGCCCTGTTGTTCGCCCAAGGTCTCAATCAGCTCCCGTGCCAGTTGATGCGATACCCCCTGCTCCTGGAACAGGCTGGAATCGATATGAAGGATGTTTTTCACGTTTCAGTCTCCCGAATAGCCGGATATTTGCGCTCTAGGGGAATAATAGCCCTGTAAAATCGATTAAATGTCGCTAATATTTGATATAAATGATCAGAAAATTAGATAAATTATTCCTATGAACCGCAGCAACTGGCCGAAAATCTCTCTGGAGCAGTGGTCCGCCTTTATCGCCGTGGTGGAAGAGGGGTCCTTTGCCCGAGCCGCGGAGGTGCTGAACAAAAGCCAGTCCGCGATCAGCTATGCCGTTGCGCGACTGGAGGAGCAGTTGCCCACGCCCGTGCTGCGACTGCAAGGGCGCAAAGCGGTGATCACCGAGGCCGGGGAGGTGATGTACCGTCGCGCCAAGCAACTCGTCAATCTGGCAAACGATGTGGAGCAGACTGCGCAGTGTCTGGCCCAGGGGTGGGAGACGACCATCACCGTCGCGGTGGATGCCATCGTACCCATGGAGCCTGTACTTCAGGCCATGCGTCGCTTTGGCGACACGGTGCCCCATACCCGGGTGGTACTGCTGGAGACCGCGCTCTCCGGTACGGATGAAGCCTTGCTGGAACGCCGGGCGGACATGGCCGTTTGCGCAAGTGTCCCTCCCGGGTTCCTCGCCACCCCCATAGGTGAAGTGTGCAAGGTGGCGGTGGCCCATGTATCTCATCCGTTGGCCGGAGCAAAGCACCCCCTCACGGAACAGGACCTGCGCCAGGCGCGGCAAATCGTGGTGCGGGACTCCGGCATGAAACGCAGCCAGGACAGCGGTTGGCTGGAGGCGGAGCAGCGCCTCACCGTCAGCCATTTCGCAACCAGCCTGAAGGCGCTGGAGCAGGGATTGGGGTTCGCGTTCGTGCCGGATTCGCTTGTTGAAGCGGCGATAGCGGAGGGCCGGCTAAAGCGACTGAACCTGGAAAAAAACGCGGAGCAGCGCATTCCCCTGTATCTGGTTAATGCCGGGCACGACTATACCGGTCCGGCACTGCAGGCGTTCAGCGAAGAGCTGATCTCGTGTTTTAAATCCTTTCACAAGACGTGATTGGATTCACTGCTCCGAACCTATGGGATCTATCTAATGGGAAGGGTGTGGATTGTAGGAATAGCCCTATGTTTGCCACAAGAATAATAAGGTATTCTATCCGTTGCTCCGCAACGTATAACCGACCGCATATTTTGCACCGGAGCTGTCCGCGCAATTACCGTTAGCCGCAAGCAAGGAATGGAAAATACGATATGGATTTGGATTTAGGCGCAAACAGGGTTTTTGATGAAAGTCAGGTGCCGCAGCATCTGAGTCACCTCATTCCTGTTGTTAAGCGATGGGGTTTCAGCAAAACCTCTGAGCAGGATGCTTTCGTCAAGGAAATGATAAGGGTAAGGCCGGACGAGGTGCTGGAGTTCTCTGTTCTGTATGACCGAAATCGGGAGGCCATATTGGAATGGCAGAATTCCATCCCCTGGAAACATATATCCGATATGACCGGTGAAGACTGGCACCACCCGAAATGGGCGTTCACCGCCCTCTACAAGATAAGGGAACTGACCGGACCGGGCATGGCTACGGCTGCTGAAATAAAGGCCAAGGAGAGATTCCATGCGGAATTGAAGACGGAGCGCTTTAGAGCGGCATCAATTGAGGCGGATGAGGCCTTCAGGCGGAAAAGGTACGAAGAGTTCATCAGTATCCTGGCGGATTATGAGGACCTTTTATCAGAAGTGCAGATAAAGAAGATGGCTTTGGCCAAAAGGAGCGTCACTTGATAACAAGATCCTGATCAACGGGATCAGACTCGATAAATCTAATAAGGAAAAAGAATGAAAAATCTTATTATAAAACTTTCCACCTGGGCATTTTTACTGGGGCTTGCACTGAGCGGTTATGGGGTTTGGGAGATATACAAGCAAAGGAACGTATCAGCCACACCGGAAGTAATGGAGATAGGCAAGGTGGCGGACCCGCAGGACCGGTTGGTATACGCGTCCATACAGGGAGGCGCGGTAGATTATGAGAATACCTACGAATACAGTCTTACCACCAAGAAAGACGTAAAACTTAATACTGAATATTTTGCGCCTGTAGTAAATACGGAAACGGGAAAAGTCGTCTACATTCTCAAATTGGCATCGGAGCCGACCATCGCGCAGATGGCTCTGGAAGCGAATTTTACCGGGTTGCTTTCCAGCTCGGGAGATATACCGGAAGACCTTCGAGTGGAATTCAAAAAGGAATATCCGGAACAAAGCTTTTTTCTTTTGGATTCCACCTATGAACCGAAATCCATTATGGAGAAATTGCTGGACCTCAAAATATTTATTATTTTGATGGTCGGAGGATTGGTCATTCGGCTGGCGCTCTCTTCCAAATCCGCACCCGAACAGGAAGCGAATTAGGTTGGTGACGGCTCGAATTCATAATATTTGTCGCCGGCGCAATTAGTAGAAGTTGCTAAGGAACCTCTGAATAATTCCTCCCCCGTGCGTGGGGGAGGGGTAAGAGGTATTTCTAAATACGAGACTTAAGACTATGGAACAAAACCCCTATCAAGCCCCAAAAGCGGAAGTCCGGGAGTTTATGCCCGGTGTGTCCGAGGCGGCGGTACGGATACGCGAGGAGCATATCAGTCACGAGGCGTCCGTCCGCTCAATCGGTGTTCTCTACTATATAGGCGCGGCGGTGCTGTTGTTCACAAGCCTTTTCCAGATATTTTTAATGATTCAGCGGCCGGACGGTGACATAGTTGTAATAACCGTTATTTTTCTCGGTCTGAGCGCGCTCTATTTCTGGATGGGATCGGCCATGAGGGCCCTGAAGGCGAAGGTCAGACACGTCGCCGGGGTGTTTGCCGTAATCGGACTGCTCGGGTTTCCTCTCGGGACCCTGATTAACGGCTATATCCTTTATCTGCTTTATTCGAAAAAGGGCCAGATGGTGTTTTCCGAGGAGTATCAGGAGATCAGGCAGGCGACACCCCATATCAAATATAAGACATCCATGATCGTATGGTTACTGTTGATACTCGTGATAGTGTTCATAGCCGCGGCGATCCTGCTGCCCATGCTCAAGGGGGCATGACAAAAGTATACTGTTCCAATTGGTTAAGGGGGGTTCGGTAGATTGACCATTGAGATTACAGGCGTCAGAATCGTGACCGGAGCAGTAGCGCAAGACGGGGTTCTGACCCTCTTCAAAAGGGAAGTAATCACGATATGGAAAGGAGGTATCCATGCCTGTTACTACTACAGAGATCAGCAAATACAGTGTATCCGTGGTGTCGGATGCGGAGCCGAATAATTTCGAGGCGACAATCTGGCTTTTTGACCATGCAGGGAAAGTGATCGCGTTTCTAAGGTATTTTGCGCCCGGAAGCGTCATGAAGGAAAACGAGTTTCGGTCGGATTTGGGGCATCCTCTCATCAGTTTTCCTTCCACTGCCCTCGCCCCTACGGTCGATATTCTGCGAAACGAGAAACCGACCTACTTCACCTGGTATGATTACTCACCCGTTCGCTGTTTCGGGACGGTCGGGACGTCGCGAGAGCCGGCGGGAGAAGAGGAGGGCGTTTAGGGCGGAAAGGAATATGTCCCGGATGGCGCGCTCCTGAAGGAATCAGATCCATCTTATCTTATCTCTATTTCACGGAAGAGGTCGTTATGGAACCCGATGACACACGGAATGAGGAAGTCAGCGTCGCTAATGGCTGGGGGCAGGAAGGGGGGATCGATGCCGCTGCGGAACTGCTTCGTCATTATGATCGGGTTGAGCGCTCCTGGGATTTGCCCCGGATCGGTGAGTTCTGGGATGCCGTTGATATAGCCCATTCCCTCGGTCGTCACGGTGACGGTCATGTCATCGCGGTGGTGGATGACGGGTTCGATTTATCCATTCCAGCTCTGGCCGCGCAGACCCTGATGGGGAATGCCGACCAGGTTGTGCCCTCGGCGCACGGTACGGTCGTGGCATTGCTGATTCTCGCTGTTGCTCCTGACGCCCGCCTTTTACTCTTCCCTACGGCGTTGGGGGGAAAGTGGGATCCGGTTGTTATCCAGCGTGCCCTGTATGATGTGGAGCGGACCCCGACTTCAATCGTAAATCTTAGTTTGGGCGCTGCGGTCCCGGCCTCATCCGTAATCGCCTCCGATGAATTTCTGCAAAGACTTGAACCCTGGCCGGAGATGTCGGAGGAAGATCTCCCGTTCTGGATCAGTCAGGGCATGGGCGAGTTGAACGGTTGGCGTGATTTGGTTCGGCCGCCTTCTCCAAGTATCTTTACCGGACCGATTGCCGCATTGCAGCGCAGCGGCCGAACTGTAGTGGCGGCGACGGGCAACGCAAGGGGGTATATCTTTGACCCGGCGTTTCGGGAGAGCGTCATTTCCGCGTCCTTTAAGCGCATCGACCGCACTATTGGTTCGGGGATGGAGGAGGCCGTGGTAAAGGAGCCGACGTACAGTCAGTCGGAGATTTCCGATTTTGGGATCACACAGCCGGCCGGGGTGCTGGGTTCCAGTTTTGCGGCGCCCCTGATTTCAGGCTTTGCCGCATTGGTTGCATCTCAGAGCGATCTAAGAAGTTACTCGGAAGTGGCTCGTCTGGCGGGGCTTGCGGAACAACTCATGGTAAGCCTGCCGCAGGGCGCGCGTGCCTGGTCCGAACGGAGGGATGGCGTCGTCGATGAGCTGTTTCTGAAGGCGGTCCGAGCGGTTCCTCATTGGCACTCCTGTGAAGGCGGACGGGGACCCTGTCCGGAGTGTGCCCTGTTTGCCGTGAGCGCATTTGTAAATTACGGCCTGTTCAAGCTCAATTGGGGTGATCTTGAAGGTGCGGAACTCTTGTTGGGTCCCGCGGAACGATTTGCCCCCACCAATCCTCATGCCGCGGCAAACCTTGGGATGGTCTATGCGCTTAGGGCGAGGCAGGCGCAGGCGGCCGGAAATTTCGGAGAGGTCGTTACATTTCTCAGAATAGCCACCAGGCTGCAGCAGAAGGCCGTGGATATTCGTCCGGACCATGAGCCGTATAAACGCCGGGTGGCAGAATTTATTCGTGGTGCGCGCCATCCTCAGGAGTGGAGAATGGCCCCGTAGATATAGTCGACGCAAATACGAGAGTACTCAGTATAAGGAGATAGGGTATGAGTGATGTAAAGATTCGTATTCGGGTTGAGGAGATGGCTGACCTGGAAGCGGCTCATGGCTGTGCGAAAGCGCAGGAGGATATCCGGATGGAGGCTATCGTCGGTACGCCCAGTGGTGAGGTGGAAGTCCAGATGGCGCCCATAACTGCGGTGCTGATAGCCGCGGGTGTGGCGGTGGTGGCCAAGTTCGTAGCGGACTGGTGGGAAAGGCTGCGAGGAGGGCTGGTAATAGATATGCGACCGAACGCGGAGGATCAGATCCGCCGTGACAGAAATGTTCCATACGGGATAATAGTTATTTTCCCGACTGACGGCGGCCAGGTGAAGATCGAATCCCATGATATGCCGAAGGACGGCATACAGCAGCTTCTGGAGTTTGTGATCAGTGGTGCCTATAAAACGGTTCTGGATATCGCCAAGATAGCGAAAAAGGCATTGCCTGATGCCTCCGTCGAGGAGACGCCTGCCGCGAGTACCGCCTGAATTGGGGTTGGGTGTCTCGCTCGTGGCTATAGAGACCCACAGAACTTGCTCTTTCGACACCCTGGATTGGTGGAATGTGGGGCGGGATTTGCCGCATAATTGAATACCTGGAATGTGTAGGGGATCTCATATCCCGTTAATGTTCTACCAAAGGGTGAGGCCCGATGCAGCCCTTTGCGTCCGACCGCCACAATAATAAAAGGAGGTAACAGGGCATGAATCTCAAGGGCAGGTTGTTTCCCATTCGGTCGATAGTTCTGGTAACGGTCTTGTCGGTTGTCTCCTGTTCAGCTGCGGCAGCGGATCTGGTTGATGTTGCGGGCAGTGGTACTGTGGACGAGGTACGGGCCGTGCTTGCCGAGGGTGCCGACGTCAACGGCATGGGGCAGCAGGGCTTTACGGCACTGATGATGGCTTCCGGAAAGAACCAGTTGGCGGTCGTCAAGGAGCTGCTCGCAAGAGGCGCCGATACCGATATTCAGGGGAAAAGCGGGTTCACCGCCCTCATGGTGGCCTCGTTGGCCGGCAATCAGGAAATCGTAAAGGAGCTCCTCGCCAGGGGGGGCGGTGTAAACATTCGGGCGGATCTGAATATAACTGCGCTTATGCTGGCTGCGGAAAAGGGCCATGCGGAGGTGGTAAAGGATCTGCTGGCCGCCGGTGCGGAGACGGATGTTAAAGCGGGTGATAAGGGCTTCACGCCCCTGATGAATGCCGCATTTAACGGAGACGTCGCGGTTGTAAAGGCGTTGCTTGCCGGAGGGGCGGACATCGATGTGCGTTCGGATAACGGTTTGACGGCACTTATGAGGGCAGTGTTTGAGGGCCATGATGAGGTTATTAGGGAACTGCTGGCCAAGGGCGCTGATGTCAACATCGCCAGCGACAGCGGAACCACGGCCTTGATTATGGCCGCGATGGACGACAGGTTGGAGTTGGTAAGAGATCTGTTGACCAGCGGTGCCGATGCAAACCACAAGGATAAGGATGGTGTTACAGCCGTTTTATTCGCCGCCGGTGCCGGCAATCTGGAGATGGTGAAGATATTGCTCGACCACGGTGCTGATGTGAACGTCCTGGCGAATGGGCGTTTCACTCCCCTCCTGGTAGCTTCAAGCGAGGGGCATCTGGAGGTGGTCAAGGAGCTGCTCGCGAAGGGCGCCGATCCGAACATCAGGGCAAATGATGGGGATATGGCACTGATATCGGCCTTGAACTACGGGCACTGGAAGGTTGCCATGGTGTTGTTACCGAAAACCGACGTTGCGCGCATTGAGGTCGGAACCGTGCGTATACAGGAAGAGAAGGACGGGGATTATACGGAGATAGGTGTGGTCATAGGTAGTCTCTCCAGCGAAGGATATACAAAAGAATCGCCGAAGCAGCCGGCAGTATGCGTATTTCGGGGCGTTCCGGAGAAGTATAAGAAACAGGATGTGCATGCGGGCGGGGCCTATCTGATGATAGACGATAACTTGTCGTTTTTTATGGACATCGATCGCTCCCTCTCCGACGGGCAGATTGCCGAGCTGTTCGGGGTAAGGCCGGAGGAGAAAGAATCTGGCCGCGGGCAATATGTGCTGAGAATTGAGGGCAGGCCCTGGAAAGAGTTCAGGGTTGCGCGCTATGAAGGCGGCCGCCGGGTGAATTAGTCAGGGCAGAAGAAAAGGGGGGCAGGCCTTATGGGATTTTTCGACTCTCTGGTGGAGAACAGCTTTAAACAGGGGCCGAACGGGGAAATTGTATTTTATCCGAACGGGGCTATCGGCAAGGGTGTATTGGTTCCGGATGAAGAGACGAGAATCAAGCTCCATGAGTTCCACAAGTGGACTTATAAGGTAGCGTTTTTCGGCGCCATTCCATACAGCATTGCCATGGGCCTCGGGGTCCTGACTTTCCCAACAGGATTTTTGCCGCCGCTTATATTGATAATCTATGTATTATACAAACAGCATACGATGATCCGTGGTCTGGAAAGGCACGAGCTGAGGCTGGGTGTCGGCGAGGCGTTAGGGAGGGGCGCTAAAATACTGCCCAACTGGTATTACTGGTCTTTCGGTATTTTATCGGTTTTGATGATCGCCATGGGGCCGGCTATGCCGTTCATGCTTAAAAAGCCGCTGATGGAAATGATCTTTGTGGTGCTTGGGATTTCCGCGTTTGGATTGCTTGGTCTCGCTCTGGCCATAAAAATGTATGGATTAAAGCATTCGAAAGATATCAAATAGCGAAGTGTCCTAACCATATTTTGTGTTGAGTTCGCCCAAGAGCGTTTATCTATCGGCGATCAACAGGGAGGATCGAGAGCAGCAGTATGTCCGTAACTATTGAAAAATGCGGGGTGCTTCTTTCTTCCTTGATGCTTGTATATACGTTATTTAACATCGGGATGGAATATTATTCCGATGGACTGTTCTATAACGATGGGCACTCATTATTAAGTATAGCAATCAACATTACTTTGGCGGTATTGCTTTTTATATTTCCGCCGGGGAAAGAGGCGGGAGAGAAGTACTGGAGATTGCTGGCGATTGCCTTGGCTTTTTATTTGTTCAGGCCTGATCCTGTTCTGTTAACCTACTTTATTTTGTTCGCATGTGTGGTATTGGAGCTTGTGGCCTTCTACGGCTTCTATTCACTGGGGAAGGCAGGGCGGGAAGCGGAATAATTGCGAGGTGAGGATAACCGCTATTCCGTAATAAGGTTTAAATCCGTTGTTTCCTATAAATAGTTCCGCCGTCCATTTTATTATCAATCGGGACCGGGGCTGGTGAATTGAATAACAAAGGAATATAAGATGAAAAAAGATGGCAATTCGTTATTGGAAGAGATGAAGGCCACGCCTGCGACCATGGTTATCGTGGCTATATTCATGCTCCTTATTCTGTATTTCATATTGGATTTCTATTTCTTTACATCGGAGTATTACGCCGGCACCCCGCCTTACGCGTTGATCGTGGCCAGCGCGATAGTGGGGCTTGTTCTTGTTTATCTGGTCCTCAAGCAATTCGAGCCGGACAGGGAGGACAGTGCAGTTTATGCGATTCTGTTTGCGTTGGGAGTCGGGTTGGCGAGTTATGCCCTGCTGCCGAGAATAAACATCGTCCTCGATTCAGGGGGACTGGAAGAATACACCTATGTGTTGAACAGTAAGTATCAGTGGAAACCTAGAGACCATGGAGGCTTGCCAAGCCTGGATCTATATATGAGCAGCAGTAAGTGGTGGCAACAGTTCAAGCCCGGCGACAGTTATAGCTTCCAACTGCGGAACGGCGGGCTCGGCATCTGGCTGGTGAATATGTCGCCCATATATATAGAGCAAAAGAAATTTTACGAATGCGATGGTGTGCTTAGCTGTATGACGAAATAGGCTTAAGGAGAACAGAATCAGGGAGCAATAGTATTAAGCGAATAGGTGTCTGACTCATCTAATTCCATTTATTCACTGCGTTAGATAGTCAAAACCGGCGCGCCGGGGAAGCGCGTGCGCCGGCCGCCTCGTCCAGCTGATACCCGGGTTGCGACGCAATAACAGGAACCAGATAAAGAAAGCGGTGGTGCTGGTGCGGGAAAGCCACGGCAGCAACGGCCAATCATCGGTGAGATTCACCAGCATGCCGGATCCCGGATAGGGGCCGAACCCCGCCAGGGCAGGAATCCGATACCAGTAGTAGATGCAGACCGCGATGGTGGCGAAGACTCTCACAAGGAGGCGGCGATTCGCGGCGGATTGGTGGAACACAGCATAGAAAAGACCATAGACGGCGAGCGAGACGAGACCCGCGCCGAGGGGCCAGGCATAGGCGGCCACGGCATCGGTAAAGGTGGCGTTGCCTGAGTAATCCGGGACGCGATACCAGCCCCAAATAAAACCCGCGAAGCTTCCTGTCATGACGTGGCCGACGGCCTTGACGACCGACGATGAGCTCGTGACCAGCGGTTGCATGGATTGGGTCGAGTCGGGGCAGGGGGTGCTGCACCGGTTGCAGCTGTCGCAACGGACGTTGGCAAAGGTTGCGACCGGAGCCTGGCCATAGAGTTTTTCCACGGGATGGATCGGGCACAGGCCGTTGCACCAGCCGCCCCGCCAGTCATAAGCCAGGCCGAGCAGGAATGCCAGGACGGCCGACGCGACCAGCATCAATGCGGTTCCCGGCCCATCGGTGTTGAGCGAAAGATGGCGCAGCGGCACGATGAAGAACAGGGCGGCAAGTGCGATGACGGCCAGCAGGGCGATCATCGGCTCCGATGGTTGTCCTTTTCGCGATAAACCAAGCCAGCGTGGCAACAGGCTGAAGGTCGCCATTGGACAGATGTTGCGCCATAGCCCCGGTGCCACGACCACCAGGGCGGGTGCGAGGGGAATCAAGCCGTTCCACAGGATATCGAGCCCGAGGGTCGGTCGGTATACCAGCATTGCCGCCAGGGCCGCCCCGCCAAGCAGGGCCAGGTACTGCGCGGTATGCCATCCGGTAAGGGTATTTCGCGCGAGTCGGCGGGGGGTTCCAATCAACCCTTGCCGTATCTGCGTGTTGGGAGTTGCGGCAAAATCACCCGCCATGACGGTCTCTCCTATCCTGGCACGATTTGAGTGCTGATAGCTTCAGCTTGCCCGCGGGCGACCGGGAAGTCTGTAGCAATTGTTACCCAGGTGGGTGGTGGAGAAGGTATGTGGCGGTGGATCGGTTCCCTGCGAAATCGGACGTGGTTCGGCGTCATCATGGGGATAGTTGAGCCGGAGGCGCCGCTGGTTATTCGGTAGGGAAGGGGTAATACCAAATAGCATACGAACGCCTCCGACTCGTTCGGTCCGGCGATCTGCGCTGGTTCTTCAGCGCCTTTATCGCCTCATCGGTGGTCAGTACCCCGTTGGCGATCATGCCGTAGTTGACCGGTGCCGCGACGGTGACCGTCACTGCCGGGCATGCTATGAATTCCTGGGAACGAGGTATGTAACAAATACTACTTTACGAGGGTAAGGCCATCTGAAGATGGAGGGAGTATTGGTTGCGGCAAAAGCCCGAAGAGAGGGATCAGTTTGCCCCGTTTATTCCGGAGGTATTTAACCAGCGGAATGTGTAGAATAACCAGACGCCTCCAATGGGAAATATGTCCGGCGCTGTACGGCACAAAGCGCCGGATCGGAACCCGTATATAAATCAAATAAGAAGGAGTTGTTGCGATGGAACTTGATCACATAACACCGGGAAGGGGACTGGCGAAGAAATGGTTCTTCCGCATCAGTTTACTGTTTGGTGCCGTTGCCTGTTTCATGGCGCCCGTTATTACAATGATCGATCGATATGAGTTGTCCAACGGTGTGCCTGCGACAATCGAAAGAGCCAGCAAGTACCTGGCCGCCCCGACCCAATGGTCGGACTACGAGGGGCGGCTGCATGCATCCTATGAGGTAAAGGTTCATCCCGTCGATGGCCCGGAGTTCGTTACACCTCTGTTTCTCCCCAAGGAGGTAATAGAGAGTCTGACCCGGGGTGAAAAGGCGGAGATCGTCTACGTCAAGGAGAGACCTGGGAGGCACCTGCTGAAAGGGCAGCCCCTGCCGGCCATTGCCTGGGGCTGGATCGTGGGAGGCGTGATGTTCATGGGCCTGTTTATCTTCTCGCTCAGGCTCCGTTGATACTGACGCCGCCGGCAGAACCCTGAGTCGGCGCGGGATATCCGTAACTAGCGGGATAACAAAATGAAAAAGATCCTGTCGGCGATGTTGGCGGTAATTGCGGTTTTGGCGATTCTGCTCGCATTAACCCAGATCGACGATGATCTGAGTGAGGAGGCCCTCGCCCTGATCAGTATTATCGAAGAGCCGAAAGAGAGTCAGGCGTATATCTATCTGTTGGGGATAAACGCCGCCCCGGACGCGGACCCGCTGGAAGTGGGAGGGAAGCTGCTTGAAGAGTACAGGAAACAGGAAGCGGATGAAAATTACAAGGCTGTCGAATACAGCGATCCGGATCAGATCCTTCCTCCCGAAGGGGATCTGTTCTGCGGATTCTTTCAAGAAGACTGCGCGAAAACGCTTTTTACAACCGATTTCAATATAGAAGAGCTGGAACGGGAACACGCGATACTGTTGGAGCGGCTGGAAACGCTGCATGGGTTCGGTGACTACCGGACGCTATCCATGCCTTCCGCATCGGAGCATCTGCCGGCATTTCATTATATTGCTTACGGAGAACGAATCCGGGTATTGAGAGCGATATCCCTGCATAAGAAAGGACGGTCGCAGGAGGCGGTTGATCTGCTCCTGAAGAGGTTGGAGGTGTTAAGGAAATCATTCGCGGTGCAGGACAATCTAATCGGCAAAATGATCTATGTGATAAAGATATCGGAGATCGTGGATGTCGCCGGCATCATACTGACGGAGAGTGGGGATTCGGTAAAGGCGGAACTACTGCCCGGCATGACCCTGGCGGAGAAAAGGCTCGATAGGGTGAGTGCGAGGGAGTTCGGCATGCCTTACTACCTGTTTAAGAATCTGGATAAGAGTCCGGATATGTTCGAGGTTTCGGACCCGATGAAAGAGGGAGAAACGCAAGAAGCCAAAGTCCCGGGCTGGGTGCTAAGGATTACCTATAAGCCAAATATGACCATCAATGCGGTTGTTCCGTTTTATACCAGGATGACCAGACTATCCAAACTGTCCCCCGGAGAGTTTGCGCAGGATATAGAAAGCGGACAAATACCGGAGATGACGGCGTCCAGGTTTAGAAACTATATCGGAACTATTCTGGTAAACATGTCTCGACCTAATCTGGAAGAGTATGTAGGACGCATTATGGATGTGGAAACGAAAATAGAGCTGTTTAACCAGATTCATTACTATGGAAAGCAGGAAGACCGGGTCGAAAATCCTTATTACCCGGGCGAGTATTCCTATGGAGAAGGTGATGCCGTGTGTTTCCGCGGGCCGTTAAAGGATGAGAGGAGATTGCGCTGTCTGCGAACGGCGTATTAGATAATACCCGAATTTCCGTGCTAGAGGGATAGTAAGATGAGCGATATTACAATGAAGACAATAAAACGCAGAATGTTTTGGCCAACGATTTTTGCTGTTGCCTTTATTGTTCTGTTAATGAGTTTTGGTATGCCCAATGGAAAGGAACTCCTGTTCGCATGTTGGGTAGCTCTTTGTTTGGGTCTATTCACCATATATTGCATATGGAAAACTCCACAGTGGGCGAGGATACCTTCTCTATTATTCTCTATCATGCTGATTCTGTTAACCGGACCGGTAGCCACTTTATTGATCCTTGGCATTTGGAACCTTATTGCCGTTATTAGGTCATGGTCATATTTGAATGATGGGGGCCTCGATCGTGAGGCTGCTTACTCCAAACAAACGGAGTCAGAATAAGTAGGGAAAGATTAACGCGCCCCATTGGAGCAGGTTCCATGAAAGAGCTGATCAGCCAGTACAAACCTTATCTCAGCACCTTCGGGGATAACAGCTATATACAATCCCTGGCCATCATCCTGATTGCGCTGCTGTTGGCCAAAGTCATCGATCTGATAATCCGGCGCGTACTCAAGCGCTGGGCGGAAAAGACGGGGACCGGACTGGATAACCGGATCATTGAAATCATCCACAAGCCCCTCTTCTACAGCGTAATCCTGGTGGGGCTGACCGTTGTCGTCGTGCTGCTGGAGCCGCCGGCGGAGATCGGAAGCGCTCTTCTCGCTGCACTGAAAAGCATTCTGGTGGTTCTCTGGGCAACGTTCACCCTGCGTCTCGCGCGCGTCCTGCTGAAACGAATAAGCTACTCGAGAAATCGGTTCCGACTGGTCCGCACCCAAACCCTCACCCTGTTTGAAAATCTGGCCCTGGTGCTGGTAGTGGCGGTCGCGGTCTACCTGATATTTTCAGCCTGGCAGATCGATATGACCGCGTGGTTTGCGTCGGCCGGTATTGCCGGTATCGCCATCGGGTTTGCCGCCAAGGACACCCTGGCCAACCTGTTCTCCGGAGTCTTCATCCTGGCGGATGCTCCCTACAAGATCGGGGATTTCGTGGTGCTGGACAGCGGCGAGAGGGGAAGGGTCACCCATATCGGTATCCGCAGTACCCGCCTGCTCACCCGGGATGATGTGGAAGTCACCATTCCGAACTCCATCATGGGCAACTCCAAGATCACCAACGAAAGCGGCGGCCCCTATGAGAAGTACCGCATCCGGGTACAGGTGAGTGTCGCCTATGGGACCGATATCGACCGGGTCAACGCCATCCTGCTGGACGTTGCGGTCAATCAGGAAAAGGTGTGCCGGGATCCTGAACCCAGGGTCCGCTTCCGGTCGTTCGGTCCCTCGGGCCTTGAACTCGAACTGCTGTGCTGGATAGAGGAGCCGGTGCAGCGGGGATTGGTGCTGGATGCTCTCAATACCGCCGTTTACAAACGCTTCAACCAGGAGGGTATAGAAATACCTTTCGCCAAACAGGACCTCTATATCAAAGAGTTTCCAAAAGAGTAGTTACACCAACCCCGGGTGTTCTCGAAGCCGGTGCCGAAGTATATTTGTGCCGGCCTCAAATGCTAAGGCTATATTCCTCTACGCAGCATCAGCCCGGTGGAATGCGAGGCAGGAAATGCCTCCAAATTAAACGCCCTTATTTTTGGGCGAAGGTCAGATGAAACTTATTTTCCGTTAATAGGATTTCAGTTTGCGATACAGCGTCTGTCTGCTGATGCCGAGCAGGCGTGCGGCCTTGGAGACGTTGCCGCGGCACTTTTCCAATGTTTGCCGAATGGCCGACATGGACAGTTCCTCCAGATTTTGAGGCAGACGATTGATCCCCTCCGGAACGGAAGGCATCTCCGTAAGTTCTTCGTTCAGGTCCTCCGGAAGGTGTTGCCGGTCGATGCAGTCCTCATGTTCATCAAGCATGGCGCTGGCGGTGCGGAGTATGTTGGCGTACTGGCGCAGGTTGCCCGGCCATGGGTAACGGCCGAACTCCGATAACAAGCCGGGAGAAAGGGTGACGCGGCGGTTAGGATTGATCTCCGCCAGGATGCGTTCGGTCAGTACCTGCAGATCACTGCGTTCGCGCAGGGCGGGTAGGCTCACGGCAAGGCCGTTGATGCGATAGTAGAGATCGCGCCGAAAAGCGCCGTTATCAACCTCTTCGCGCAATTTGCAATGGGTGGCGCAGATGAGGGAGAAATCCACATCAACCGCCTTGCTGCCGCCCAGAGGTGTCACTATGCGCTCCTGTAATACGCGCAGTAGACGGGTCTGCATCGATAACGGCATGTCGCCGATCTCGTCCAGGAACAGGGTTCCGCCGTGGGCCTCGCGCAACCGCCCCTGATACCCTTCGCGCCGAGCGCCGGTAAACGCTCCCGCGCTGTAGCCGAACAATTCAGCTTCAACCAGGTTCTCCGGCAAAGCGGCACAGTTGATGGCTACAAAGGGTCCGTCTTTGCGTGGACCGCTTTCGTGTACCGCACGAGCGAAGTACTCCTTACCGACGCCTGATTCGCCGTGGATCAGTAACGGAATCGGCTTGTCCAGAATACGCCGCACCTTGTCCGCCGCGGCGTGCCAGGTGGCATCACCGCTATCGAGGGCGCCGAGGGCGTCACACGGTTTGTCCGTCACGGGCTTAACCGCCGGGGCATGAATCGTCACCCGTTCCATATGCACTCGCGCAAATAACAGGGTGCCGTCACGTAGACGGACCTGCGAGGCCTGATCCGGGCATCGCCGGTGGTGTGACAAGAGCTCGTCCAGGGGCGTTGTGATTACTCGCTTCAGAGGAGTCGCGCCCAGATCGAGGGTGTTGAGGTGCAACATGGCGAGTCCGGTACGGTTGGCGCCGATGACCCTCCCGTCCCCCGACAGGGTTATGATCCCTTCCGCCACGGTACCGATCCCTTCCGGATAGGCATGCAGGCGCAGGCATATGGGATGACCGCGGTCGGCCAGGACCAGCCGGTTTTCAATCATCCGCGCGGCCATGCCCACCAGTCCCAGGGTGTGGGGATGACGGTTGCGGTTGTCTCCGGAGACATCGATGACCCCCAATAAGGTACCGTCGGCCGCCATAATCGGCGCTGCGGCACAGGTGAGAAAACCGTTGCGTTCCAGGAAGTGTTCGCCGCCGTTGATCTCGACGCTGTCCGTTTCCGCCAGCGAGGTACCGATGGCATTGGTACCTCGGTACTGTTCCTGCCACGAGGCGCCTACCGATAGCGCCACCCGCTCCGCCTTGGTCAGAAAATCCACATCGCCCATGGTCTGCATCAGCGTAGCCCGGCAGTCGGCCAGGATGATCATGCTATGGCTGTGGCGCATCTGCTCGTAAAGGTACTCCATCACCGGACGGGAATGGGCCAGCAGGTCGTGGTTGCGGGAGAGTACGTGACGCAGGCGGTTGCCGGTGAGGTATTCGAACTCGGCCAGTCTGCCGGTGGGCGAAAGGCCAGCGGCGAGGCTGCGTTGCCAGGAACGGGCAACACGTTCGTTGATGACGCCGGTCGGGCAGTCGCCATGCTCCAGTAGATACGTACGTGCTTTGCGCAGATCCGTTGCGGCTGATGCGGTGTTCATGCGGCACCCCTCGGTATGGGAAATCGCCTGTTCCCCAGTATAAGTAGATCGTCGTCCGGCGCAACCGTTCCGCCTGAACAACCCTGCCGACTGTCACATTTTGAGACAGGTGTTGAATCCTGGAACGTCGCAAAGCATGTCACTGCCACCGTGGTCGGACAATAAATGCATTTAAATCAATACGTTCCACCTTTCTTCCGATTTGGCACGTAACTTGAGAAGAGACTCGAACGGCTCCGTATAACGGGCCGGGATAAAAAACCGCCAACAAATTTTGAGGAGGCAGAACATGATTTACGGAGCACCCGGCACAGCCGACGCCAAGATCACCTACAAAGATCACTACGACAACTTCATCGGTGGAAAATGGGTAGCACCGGTCAAGGGTGCGTATATGGATGTCATTACCCCCATTTCCGGAGCGGTTTATACCAAGGCGGCGCGTTCCGGCGCCGAAGATATCGAATTGGCGCTCGATGCGGCCCACGCCGCGGCGGATGGGTGGGGCAAGACCTCCGCCACCGAGCGTTCCAATATCCTGCTCAAGATCGCCGATCGCATCGACGAAAACCTGGAGTTGTTGGCCTACGCCGAGACCGTGGACAACGGTAAGCCGATCCGCGAGACACTGGCTGCCGATCTGCCGCTCTCTTCTGACCATTTCCGTTACTTTGCCGGCGCCTTGCGTGCGCAGGAGGGAGGGATAAGCGAGATTGATGAAAACGCCATGGCCTACCACATCCATGAACCATTGGGCGTGGTCGGGCAGATCATCCCGTGGAACTTCCCGTTGCTGATGGCGGCCTGGAAGCTGGCCCCGGCCCTCGGCGCCGGTAACTGCGTGGTGCTCAAGCCGGCCGAATCGACCCCGGTCTCGATCCTGATCCTGGTGGAACTCATCGCCGACCTGTTACCTCCCGGCGTACTCAACGTGGTCAACGGCCTTGGCCGCGAGGCGGGGATGCCCCTGGCCCAGAGCAAGCGCATCGCCAAGATCGCCTTCACCGGCTCCACCACCACCGGTCGCGTCATCGCCCAGGCCGCGGCCAATAATCTGATACCGGCGACCCTGGAACTGGGCGGCAAGTCTCCCAACATCTTCTTTCCGGACGTGATGGATAAGGATGACGGCTTCCTCGACAAGGCGATTGAAGGCTTGGTACTGTTTGCCTTCAACCAGGGTGAGGTCTGCACCTGTCCGAGTCGGGCCTTGATCCATGAGTCCATCTACGACGCCTTTATGAAACGGGTGCTCGAGCGTGTGGCCGCCATTAAGCAGGGGAGCCCCCTCGACACCGATACCATGATGGGTGCTCAGGCCTCGAAGGAGCAGCTCACCAAGATCCTCTCCTACCTGGAACTGGGCAAGGAAGAGGGTGCCGAATGCCTCATCGGCGGCAGCCAGGCGAAACTTTCCGGCGACCTGGAAGGCGGCTTCTATGTACAGCCGACCCTGTTCAAGGGCCATAACAAAATGCGCATCTTCCAGGAAGAGATCTTCGGCCCGGTACTGGCCGTCACCACATTCAAAGACGAGGCGGATGCGTTGGAGATCGCCAACGACACTCTTTACGGTCTCGGCGCCGGTGTCTGGACCCGCAACGGCAATGTGGCCTATCGCATGGGCCGTGCTATCAAGGCCGGCCGCGTCTGGACAAACTGCTACCACGCTTATCCCGCCCATGCCGCCTTCGGCGGGTACAAGGAATCGGGCATCGGTCGCGAAACCCACAAAATTATGCTGGATCACTACCAGCAGACCAAAAACCTGCTGGTCAGTTACAGCGAAGAGAAACTCGGTTTCTTCTAGGGCTGGGTTGGCACCCTGGGGTGGGACGGGTCACCGCCCCAATTTTATAAACGCTGTCATTCCGGCGCAGTTTATGCGCTGGAATGATGCCGGTTGGTTTTGCAGAGGAGGGCGGCCGTGATCGACAAGGTGATAGCCACTGAGGCGGCACTGGAACTGATCGAAGTTCTGAAGCAGAAGCATGGCAACGAACTGTTCTTTCATCAGTCCGGCGGCTGCTGCGACAACAGCGCGGCCAACTGTTTCCTGCCGGGCGAACTCACCATCGGCCCGAACGACGAATACCTGGGCGATATTGGCGGCTGCCCCTTCTACATGAGCAAATCCCAGTACCAGTACTGGAAACACACCCAGCTCATTATCGATGTAATCGAAGGGAGTGGTGGCACATTTTCCCTGGAAGGGCCGGAAGGCAAGGCCTTTCACTCCCGATCACGGGTGTTCAGTGAAAGTGAACTGAGGGAACTGGGGCTGGACGGGGTGACACCGTCAATTCCTGTGTGCGAAACGGAAAAGCGGAAATGACTACGCCGAACGCCGCATTGCTCGATCCTCTGCTTAGAGAGCGATTTCGGGGGGCTCAAATAGACATTGAGAATTCCGGGGGTAGTTCAGTCTGAACTACCCCGGTTTTTCCCGTTTCAGTTTTGACGCTGCTTTTCTTTCATAAACTCGGCCAGACGATCAAGATCCGCGCTGAACTTCCGTATGCCTTCAGCCAGCTTTTCAGTTGCCATGGCATCCTCGTTAAGCATCCAGCGGAAGCTGTTCTCATCCAGAGAGAGTTTCTCCAAATTCATTGATTCGGAGGTGGATGGATCGAGTTTGCGCGGCAGTTCGTTTTTGTCGTTGCCGAGCTCTTCCAGCAGTGTGGGTGAAATAGTGAGGAGGTCGCAACCTGCTAGCTGCTTGATTTCCTCGCTGTTACGGAAGCTCGCACCCATGATCTCGGTCTGGTAGCCGAAATGTTTGTAGTAGTTGTAGATCTCGGTAACGGATTGGACTCCGGGGTCTTCCTCGGCGGGAATGCTATCGACGCCTCTGGCCGCCTTGTGCCAGTCGAGTATTCGGCCGACGAAAGGAGAGATCAACTGCACACCGGCCTCGGCGCAGGCCACCGCCTGAGCGAAGCTGAAAAGCAGGGTCAGGTTACAGTGGATCCCTTCCTTTTCCAGCTGTTCGGCCGCTCGGATACCTTCCCAGGTGGAAGCGATCTTGATCAAAATACGTTCGCGGTCGATACCTTCCGCTTCGAACATCGAGATAATCCTGCGGGCGGTTTCGATAGTGGCTCCGGTATCAAAGGATAAGGTGGCGTCCACCTCCACCGATACCCGCCCCGGGACGATGGACAGGATCTCCCGGGCGAACGTCACCGCCAGCCGTTCCAGGCAGGGGCGCATGTTCCCGGAAGGATCGCCCATATCCCGCGCACAGCGTTGGAGGGTGTCATCCACAAGGTGCGCATATTCAGGCATCTGCGCGGCGGCGAGAAGAAGAGAGGGGTTGGTGGTGGCGTCCTGGGGGCGGTGTTTTCTGATGGACTCGATATCGCCCGTATCCGCCACCACCACGGTCATTTCCCTGAGTTGATCCAGTGCGCTCATATTCTACTCCTTACCTCTTGTATCGAAGGGTAATTAGACAGGCTGAATATACATGAATCTGAGGGCGATGGTGCGGGAAAGCAAGGGGGTGTAGAGCTGAACCGAAAAACCGGGTCAGAGAACAATTGTTTCTAATATTAGCGTAAATTCCTCTCTGACCCGGATTTCCGTGCTAGGATCATAGCTCGGAAGTGTCCGCCGTACCCGGGGCATTCCAATTCCTCTGACCCGGTTTTCTTTCGCTAATACTTAGCAACAATTGCGTTCCGACCAGGTTTTTCGTGCAACAAGATAATCTACGTAATTGAATTGCTATTACGCTCCTTACCTAGTTCTGGGAATAAAGAAAATGGAGTGTCGCTTGGAAGAGCACGATCGAGTTCCCACCATGTGATTATTATGGCAATAAGATTCCAAATACCAAGCACAATGAAAATAAAAAAAGGCCCAATTGAAAGAATTAGAAATACTGAAAATATAATTGAAGTTGCTCTTGCCCATTTCATGCCGTGCCAAATACCATATATGGTATAAAGACCCACTACAAAGCAAGTTGCATAAAAAACGAAACTCAGTCCGCGAGGCGCTAGCAACAGCACTGCGACCAAAACTAACGCCATAGCAACTATGGTTCTACTTAACAGTCTTTTTTTAATCCCCTGGACCGCAATTTCATTATCATCTATTTCCTGCGAATTCACCTTTTGGGTATCATCTTCTTTAGTTTTGAGATTGGATGATAAAGACTCTTTCATAACTATCTCCTTGTCAAATTCGTTGATGAACGGGGTCAGTTGAAATTTAATTTAGCAACACGAATCGTAATGTCTGTTATAACCCCACATATTCCCCTAGTTAAGCGCAAAAACCGGGTCAGATAGCAATTGTTTCTAATATTAGCGTAAATTCCTCTCTGATCGGGATTGCTTATATCTCCTGTAAAATGGGACGCGTTTATTTTTCGAATTTTCGTCATCCTTTATCTCTCTAAAAATAAATGCGTCCCCTTTAGTCTTCCTCCAGTCGTCCATATGCATACTACTCCTAGTTTGCGCTAACGACCAAGCTCAGCCGACCGCGGAGGTGGGTCGGATGAAGCGCCTTGTTGTACATTATTTTTGGTCCCAGCCAACCACTAAGCCGTTTTCTAGGGTAACTTTGAGGCCATACCTGTTTTTTGCTGTTTGGTTGTACTTCCAGATTTCTTTGGTTTTTGTTTTTAATACTTTTTGATCTATGTCAAGGGGTTTGCCAAGGGTGTCAATTAATTGTTCTTCGTTTTGACCTTGCCATACAGTCTTGCTCATTATCCGGTCTACGATTTCTTTGTTTTTGTATTTTTCCATAAGGCGTTCTCTTCGCCATTTATTGCTGTAATAGCTGTACACAATGACAATGATCACGACAAGTACCAGCCAGTAATACCACTCCATGTCTTTCCCCTTTTTATGTATAACGTTTAAGCTGTGCGGCGCAAACGAAGCGCAGCGTAGTTTGCGTCCGAACGAGCGCCTTGTTAGAGCACTTCACTGCCAACCTTAGCTTGGTCTATGTCCCACCAGCCATCTTCTGACTGACCTAAACCGCCAATCCCGATAATAAGAGGCTTCAAACCAATATGAATCTCTTTTACTCCATCATTGTCTACTTCCTGTGCATCTTCTAATAGCGCAACCCCGCATACCTTTGAACGCTCAAGATTATCTGCTGACGTATCCGAAAATACGTACATATTCTTAATTGGCAGTATTGCTCGATATACAACGCCATTTCTTTTCACTCGAAACTGAACTCTACCAAGAGGATTCTTATCCGCCAGCTTAGGAGATGAGATAGATTTACCAATCGCGCGCTCCCTGAATGATACAAGGCTGCCAGAAAATGATCAATTTGCTGTTCATTGCCTAATGCCCATAGTGATTCGAGTGCAATAGGAGGGTGGAGAATACAGATTGTCCTGACCATTAATTGGCAATATAGATCAAACCCATGAAAGGTAGTCATCCCGTTTGGAGGTGACATATCGATTGGGTAATCAGGATCATCTGGATGTCCTTCAACACGATGTAAAACACGTGGCCAGAGTTCCCCATTACGAAGTGAAAACATAAGAGCCTTTGTTAGATCGTTATCACCTGGATTAGCTTGCCACTGAAACCCCTTGTCTTTGCGTTGATGCTCAATATCTTCATTTATTTCGTTCGTTAGCTGAGAAATTGCAGCAAGACGCTCATTTGATGACAATCCGCCGAAAAGCTCGCGAATTCGAGGAGGATTTTTATATACAGTTGCATAGAACCGGAGTCTATCTCTAGAAAGTGCCTGCACATCAGCAGCGCATTTTGCTTCCCATTGTTGTTTATATTTCCTTATATCTTCAGCTTTTAATTTCCTCGACAGCCCAGCAGTCATTGTCGCCTGATCATGGTGAGGCAAACATAACGCAGCTAAATTCTCCAGAACATTATTTGTTGCGTCATCATCTATATGGTGTATCTGAACACGATGATCTTGACACACACAACATGCGTGACGGTTTGCCATTAACAAACTCGATGCAATCTTTGGTGGTATTGGAGGTCGATTCTTTGCCATATGTGCTCTAACAGTGTGTTATATGGCTGGCACCAATACCGTGTTATGCCGCCAGCATAAATATTGCAATATGCCGCCAATTCCAAAAGCGTTTTAACGGCCTGCACAAAAAAGCCCGCTAAAGCGGGCTTTATTTTGTTTGGTCCTTTCTTTAAATACCGCAACCAACCTTAGCCGCGCTAATGGAACGATACTAGCAAACCGGATGGCCGGGGTCGATTGGTTTGGTGTTTAGAGGGTGCGGAATAAAAAATCCGGCGGATGCCGGATTTATAACTTATTGATTCTATTGGTGGGCCCACCAGGACTCGAACCTGGGACCAAGGGATTCACTGAACCCCGCTGTTTCCAACGGGAGCGGACTATCTCACCACCCGCACGCAATGCGTGCTAGGGTGCGGGACGCTCTAGCCTGTAATTAAGGGCGCTTCAGCCCTCAGGTAGTCTCTGCACCTTCCGGGGGTGCACCCCCGGCTTGGCTCAGGATTGCCGTCAGCCGTTGCTGCTACGGTTCCCCTGAATTCATCCCGTTCATCCCACGCCTTTCAGCGTGGGCGCACCATTTTGATGAGTCCCCTGCTCTAACCAACTGAGCTATAGGCCCTATGCGAGCGGCATTTTAGCAGGTATATGCCGCTATTTCCTAATGCGTAATGCTTTATAAGGAGTTATGATCAATATCATAATCAATATATTGCAGCCGCGGGAGGATGGGGTGGCGAACTGCTTGCATTGCGGAAAGGTATTGGTCGGCAGACAGAGAAAATATTGTTCGAGGCAGTGCAAAAACATCGTATTGAACTTGCACCATCAATCTTATCAGGCGCAGCAGCAGAGGGGTCGGAGGAGAAAGATACGATTGATTAAACAGATGGGGGGCGCCTGCAGCCGGTGCGGCTATGATCGCAATCACGCCGCATTGGAATTCCATCATTTGGTTCCGCGGGAAAAAAGGTTTCCTCTGGATTTGCGTTCACTGTCGAATCGGCGATGGGAAGAGATCGAGGAGGAGGCCGGCCGCTGTATTTTGCTATGTTCTAACTGTCACGCAGAAGAGCATAACCCGGGCTCCTTTCTTTAAGGAAATCCCGGGAAACCGGTTTCTGGTCCGTGATGGTTACTCGTTATCGAGAAAGCTGTGGAGCTTTTCCGAGCGCGAGGGATGCCGCAGCTTGCGCAGGGCCTTGGCTTCGATCTGCCGGATACGCTCACGGGTCACGTCGAACTGCTTGCCCACCTCTTCCAGGGTGTGGTCGGTGTTCATGTCGATACCGAAGCGCATGCGCAGCACTTTGGCTTCACGGGAGGTGAGGCCGGCCAGCATGTTCTGGGTCGCTTCCCGCAGGCCTTCGCTGGTGGCGGATTCGATGGGGGAGACCACGCCGGCGTCTTCGATAAAGTCCCCCAGGTGGGAGTCTTCGTCGTCGCCGATGGGGGTCTCCATGGAGATCGGCTCCTTGGCGATCTTCAGTACCTTGCGCACCTTGTCTTCCGGCATGTCCATGCGTTCCGCCAGCTCTTCCGGGGTGGCCTCGCGGCCCATCTCCTGCACCATCTGGCGCGAGATGCGGTTGAGCTTGTTGATGGTTTCGATCATGTGCACCGGGATACGGATGGTACGGGCCTGGTCCGCGATGGAGCGGGTGATGGCCTGCCGGATCCACCAGGTGGCGTAGGTGGAGAACTTGTAGCCGCGCCGGTATTCGAATTTGTCCACCGCCTTCATCAGGCCGATGTTGCCCTCCTGGATCAGGTCCAGGAACTGCAGGCCGCGGTTGGTGTACTTCTTGGCGATGGAGATCACCAGGCGCAGGTTGGCTTCCACCATCTCTTTCTTGGCGCGCCGGGCCTTGGCCTCGCCGATGGACATCTTGCGGTTGATCTCTTTGATGTCGCTGATGGAAAGGCGGCTGCTCTTTTCCAGCTCCAGCAGTTTTTTCTGGGCACGGAACACCCCGTCCGCGATCTCTTCCAGGGCGGCGGAGTGGGTCTTGCTGTCGGCGATCTGCTTCGGCAGCCAGTCCAGGTTGGTCTCGTTCTCCGGGAAGGAGGTGATGAACGCCTTGCGCGGCATGCGCGCCTGCTGCACGCAGAGGTCCATGACGGTGCGTTCCTGGGTGCGGATCTGGGCGATGGCGCTACGCAGGTTTTCCACCAGGTTGTTGAATACCGCCGGCACCAGCTTGAACTCCAGGAAGGCCTCGACCGCCTTCTCGGCCGCCTTGATGGTCTTCGCGTTGTCCTTGCCGTCACGGTCCATGCCGTTGATCAGGGTCTTGTGGCGGCGACGCAGGACGGCGACCTTCTTCTTGGCCTCTTCCGGATCCGGGCCCTGGTCTACCTCTTCTTCCTCCGTGTCGTCGTCATCGTCATCACTGTCGCCATTGCTGTCGGCATTGCTGTTATTGACCACGTTGCCGTTATGTTGCGGCGGGGTAATCACCTCGTCGCTTTCGTTGGGATCGACGAAACCGCTGATCACGTCGGTGAGACGCATCTCTTCGTTCGCGACCTTGTCGAACATCTCCAGCAGCTTGGTGATGGTATCCGGATAGGTGGCGAGGGCGGCCAGGACCTGGTCCAGCCCCTCTTCGATGCGCTTGGCGATCTTGAGTTCGCCCTCACGGGTCAGGAGTTCCACCGTCCCCATTTCCCGCATGTACATGCGCACCGGGTCGGTGGTACGGCCGAATTCGCTGTCGACGCTGGCCAGGGCGGCAGCGGCGGCTTCTGCAGCATCCTCATCGGCGGAGACGGCGGAATCGGAGATGGCGCGCTCATCCGCATCCGGGGCGTGCTCGTAGACCGAGATCCCCATGTCATTGATCATGCGAATGATGTCCTCGATCTGTTCCGGCTCAACGATGGTGTCCGGGAGGTGGTCGTTGACCTCGGCGTAGGTGAGGAATCCTTGCTCCTTTCCCTTTGCGATCAGTTGCTTAAGTTGAGATTGCTGCTGTTGCTGATCCATATTGCGACGTTGTTCGGTTAGATGTGATTGCGCAAACGTAAAGCAGGCAAATATAGCATGCGTACGGTTTTTTAGCCACCCGGCAGGTTGATTTAGGGGGCAGGATCACACCTGCCGCGCCTCCCCGGCGAGCAGGTGCTTGAGCCGCTGCTTCTCGTCGCCGCTCAGGCCTTCCAGGTTCGCCTTATCCAGGAGTCGTGCCAGCTCCTCGTCCCTGAGCTGCTGCTCCAGTCGTGCCAGAACCCCCCGGAACTCCGCTTCCATCCCCTCCTCAGGGATGGGCAGGTCCGTGCCGGAGAGCTTGTTCAGGTAACGGTACTCCTCCCGGTGGTGCCAGCGTTCGATCAGTTGGGCAGCGGTTAGGTGGGGTTGGTTCCGCACCAAATCAAGCATTTCGGTCAGAAGTGTGACGCCTTCGGAATCCAGCTGCCGCCAGTCGGCGGGCAGATCCGGGAGTAGGGCCAGCTGCGGGTTCTTCAGCAGCAGCGCGATGGCCAGGCGCAGGGGGGTAATGGTCTGTTTCGCCCCCTTCAGCAGGGGCCGCTTTTTGGATGACGTCCCCTGATCACGGCGGGGGGCCACCTCGATCCCCACCAGGTTGCTCAGGTCCTTGCGCATCAGGGCCTGAAAGACCCCGTTCGGCAGGCGGTCCAGGAGCGGGGTGGCCAGTTCCGACAGCTTGGCGCGGCCGGCCGGCGTCGCCATGTCCACCTGCTCCGTGAGGTGGTCGAAGAGGAACCGGGAGAGGGGTAGGGAATCCCGGACCCGGGTCTCGAACGCCTCGGCCCCCTCTTTGCGGATCATGGTGTCCGGATCTTCCCCCTCGGGAAGGAACAGAAAGCGCACCTCCCGCCCGTCGCGCATCAGCGGCAGGGCGGTGTTCAAGGCCTTCCAGCCCGCGTCCCGGCCGGCCTGGTCGCCGTCGAAACAGAACACCACCTCCGGGGTGGTGCGGAACAGCAGCTCCAGGTGGTCCGCGGTGGTGGCGGTGCCGAGGGTCGCCACCCCGTAGCGGATGCCGAACTGTGCCAGGGCCACCACGTCCATATAACCTTCCACTACCAGCAGCCGGTCGATCTGTTTCAGGGCCTTGCGGGCCTCGTGCAGGCCGTAGAGTTCCCGGCCCTTGTGGAACAGGGGGGTCTCCGGGGAGTTGAGATACTTGGGTTTGCCGTCGCCGATGATCCTGCCGCCGAAGGCGATGGTGCGGCCCCGCCGGTCGCGGATGGGGAACATGATGCGGTCCCGGAAGCGGTCATAGCACTTACCCTCCGGTTCGGAGACCATGCCGGTGGTGCGGAGCCTCTTCAGGCCGTCTTCGTTCCCGCCCAGGTGGTTGAGCAGGGCGTCCCAGCCGGGCGGGGCGAAACCGATGCCGAACTCGGCACTGATCTCTCCGCTCAGGCCGCGCCCTTTCAGATAGTCGACGGCACGCTGTGCCTCGGGGTGGTGGCGCAGTTGCCAGCGGTAGAATCGCGCCGCCTCTTCCAGGGTCTCGTACAGGGGGCGGTAGTCCGGTCCGGGGGCGTCGCCTTCCTCCCGCGGGATCTCCAGACCCTCCCGCTGGGCCAGCTCCTCCACCGCTTCCACGAATCCCATGTGGTCGTACTCCATGAGGAAACCGATGGCGGTGCCGTGGGCGCCGCAGCCGAAACAGTGGTAGAACTGTTTATCGCGGCTGACGGTGAAGGAGGGGGTCTTCTCGTCGTGAAAGGGGCAGCAGGCCTGATAGTCCTTGCCGGTCTTCTTGAGCGCGACGCGGCTGTTAATCAGGTCGACGATGTCGACCCGGTTCAGCAGTTCGTCGATGAATTGGGGGGGGATTCTACCGGCCATGGCATAAGCTTACACCAGCGGCGGTGGCGACAGGCCGACGGATTCAGCCGCCGAGTTTCTCTTTGACCAGGGCGCTGACGGCGCCGATGTCGGCACGGCCCTGTAGTTTCGGTTTCAGTTGCCCCATCACCTTACCCATGTCCCGCATGGACTCGGCGCCGGCGGCGGCGATGGCCTCGTCCACCAGTTTGGAGATCTCTTCTTCGGAGAGGGCATCCGGCAGATAGGTCTGCAGCACCTCAATCTCGAACTGCTCCTGATCCGCGAGGTCCTGGCGTCCGGCCGCCTCGTACTGGGCGATGGAGTCCCGGCGCTGCTTCACCATCTTGTCCAGGACCGAGAGCACCTGGGCATCGTCGAGCTCGATGCGCTCGTCCACCTCCCGCTGCTTGACGGCGGCCAGGATCAGGCGAATGACGCCCAGGGTGCGTTTGTCGCCACCCTTCATGGCGCCCTTCATGTCGTCCTGGATGCGTTGTTTCAGCATGGGCGAAGGGAATTCGCTTACGGTGCGGTCGGGGATGCTGCTAAGATCAGTACTGGCGTTCCCAACGCCGGTGTTCGCGTTGTACCTTCTTCATGTGGCGCTTAACCGCGGCAGCGGCCTTGCGCTTACGCTCGGTGGTGGGTTTCTCGTAGAATTCACGGCGACGGACCTCGGCGAGGATACCGGCCTTTTCACAGGAGCGCTTGAAGCGGCGCATGGCGATTTCAAACGGCTCGTTCTCTTTAACACGTACGAAGGGCATTTGTTACCTCAAGTCAGGAATATCCGAAAACCGAAAGGCGGGGATTTTACTGTTATATGCAGTGGTTTGCAAAGAAACAAATTCTATTTATGGGCGGGGTCTAGGCCGGTGCGGGTCCTTGGCATAGAGACATCCTGCGACGAAACCGGCATCGCCATCTATGACGGCGACCGGGGATTGGTGGCGCACCAGGTCTACAGCCAGGTGGAGGTGCATGCCGAGTTCGGGGGGGTGGTGCCGGAACTGGCCTCCCGGGACCATGTGCGCAAGACCCTGCCGTTGCTGGAAGAGGCCCTGGTCCAGGCGGGGCTGCGGCGGGAGGATATCGACGGCGTGGCCTATACCGGCGGGCCGGGTCTGGTGGGGGCGCTGCTGGTGGGTGCCGCCATCGGCCGCAGCCTGGCCTGGGCGCTGGGGGTGCCGGCCCTGGCGGTGCACCATATGGAAGGCCATCTGCTGGCCCCCATGCTGGAGGAGCGGGGGCCGGAGTTCCCGTTCGTGGCCCTGCTGGTCTCCGGGGGGCACACCCAGCTGGTAGAGGTGCAGGGGGTGGGGCGCTACTGCATGCTGGGGGAGTCCCTGGACGATGCCGCGGGGGAGGCCTTTGATAAGACCGCCAAGCTTCTGGGGCTGCCCTATCCCGGAGGTCCCGAGCTGGCGCGGCTGGCGGAGCAGGGGGATCCCAAGCGTTTTCGTTTTCCCCGGCCCATGACTGACCGGCCGGGCCTGGATTTCAGTTTCAGCGGGCTCAAGACCTTCGCTCTCAACACCCTGCGGGAGGAGTTGCCGGAGGGCTCCGCGGTGGATGCCGCGACCGCCGCGCAGACCCGGGCGGATATCGCCCGCGCCTTCGAGGAGGCGGTGGTGGACACCCTGGTGATCAAGTGCCGGCGCGCGGTGCGTGAAACCGCGGCGGCGCGGTTGGTGCTCGCCGGCGGGGTCAGCGCCAACCGCAGGTTGCGGGAGCGCATCCGTAAGGCCATGGAGAAGGAGGGGGTTGAGGTGTTCTACCCGCGCCCGGAGTTCTGTACCGACAACGGAGCCATGATCGCCTATGTGGGTTGGCAGCGGTTGCGGGTCGGTCAGCGGGAGCCGTTGCTGTTCGGGGTTCGGGCGCGCTGGCCGTTGGAGGAGTTGCCGGCGGTTTGATTTCTATTGTGTACCCGGCGTACTTCGCGGAGTTGAATCAGGGGTTGTGCGGTAGGGTTCCGCCTTTCTCTTGATCTTAAATTTAGATCCGGTAACCAATTTCGTGACCGCTTGTTGCAGTATTTGGGTATCTGGTAGCCAGTGTTGCAGCCTATCGACTCTGAGTTTCTTTTTTTCGCATCTCTGTAATGGCTGCAAGTAACTTTCTTTTGCTTGTCCAAAAGAAAGTTACCAAAGAAAAGACCCCCGAAGACTTGCCCCTACGGGGTCCCCTGCGCGCCTCACGATTTCCGGGGCTCCAGCGACGGGCGGTCCCTCGCCCGCGCTGGAGGCGCCACGTCCATGCGGCGCCCCTTTGGGCCTGATCCGGAAATCCCTGCGGTGCTCGGCTGCGTCTAACGGGGTATTGGTGCGGCACCCGAACACCGTGTGGGCCGCCGAGCATCGCAGGCTGCGTTTAAGTTTTGTTATTCCGGCACGTGCCGGGAACTAACATACAAGCCCTCTCCTGAGGGCGATTTGCTTGGATTTCGTATCGCCCAGGGGACCGGGCTTCCACAGTAAGACTTTGCGTCTCCGCGCCTTTGCGGCCTCTGCGTTTATTACTCGATGTCTATTGCGACGGCGGGACGGGGGACGCCCTGTATTTGCGCTCGGGCTTATTCCTCTTCCTTAATCCTGCCCTCTTCACCCGACATGATCCGCAG
>JBNKCX010000016.1:0-1809 GCA_050287965.1 Sedimenticolaceae bacterium | reverse complement strand
GGCGGCGCAGGTGGCGCTTGCCTGGGTGCTGGCTCAGGGCGAAGACATCTTCACGATCCCCGGTACGCGGCGTATCGAACGACTGAAGGAAAACCTGGGAGCCTGGCAGGTGGAATTCACCGCCGGGGAACTGGCGGAAATCCGCAGCCGCCTGCCGCAGCAGACGGTGGGAGAACGTTATTGATGGCGTCCGTGCGCGATGTTCAGCGGGGGACCCTGTAGGAGCGGCCGCTGGCCGCGAAGGGATTTTTCGCGAGCAGGCGCTCGCTCCTACGGGTGGTGATATTTGGGTGTTATTGGGGGTCAGGGTAAAAACTCGCCCCAGGATTCCGATTCTGGTAAACCAGGAAAAAGAACAGCCGATCAGGGAAGAGAGATGGCGCGGTTACCAAGGGTTTGCCTTCCGGCAGCCAATAATTCCTTTCCATTCGTGAGGTAATAGTGCTAGCTTTCCGCGATCTGGCATCCAGGGATGCGCCACAGTGTCGGAAGCCGTTCGTCCGGTAAGTGATCACCTGCCCCCCATTCCGGGGGCGGTCGCGTTTTTTCACCTGCGCAAACACGTTGCGACTACCCGGTGCGTTTCTGCTGCCCGGGCGAATCACCGTCGCGGGGTGGGAGGCGTCCACAGCTCTGTTTCCCCCGATGCTTCCTTCCCGTGCGTTGGGCAAGCCCGTCTTGCAGTACGAGTCATCCGATACGGCAAAGGCCACTCCGAGGGTGGCGCTCCGGAGAATCGGAAGATGGTTTCAAGAATGATCAACTGAGGAGGTGTGTCGTGGCAAAAGCTCTTTCATATCTCAAGCCCTTGTTGGTGTGGGGCGTGGTGTTTTGTGCCGGATGCGGCGCGATGATTGCTGATCATGTCGTAGCGAAATATCCGACGTTCCAGGAGGTTGCGATGAAGTGGCCAGCGCTTCGGGAAGGGCAGGGGCGTGTGGTCATCTACTTCCCAAAGCAAGGCGCGATGAAGAGCTTTAATCTGTTTGCCAATACCGGAGGATTTGTTTCTCTGCCCTTGAATATTGACGGAACAGCGACGACCACGGTCGGGGATAGAACTTTCGTGTTCGCAGACCTAGAGCAGGGCAAACATACCGTTGTCTTCAAGGGACTGAACATATTCAACAAGGACACAACGCTGGAGATCGATGTGAGCGCCGGCGGTACTCAATACATTGAAGTAACCCGCACGCATATGAACGACACTCCTCCCCGACTCGTTGACGAGCCGCAAGCGCTGCAAGCGTTGGCGCTTCTCCACCACAACTACCAGCTGCCGCTTCCCTTTCCCGAGCAACCGAGACGCGCTGCCCGGGCGATGTGATCTACGGCGGCGTGTGTTGCAAGGCGCTCCCGACCGGAGCAGTGGAAACGATTGGAACGCACACTGGAAAACAACGAGGAGCGGAGCAGCTTCCGGAACACGCCTACGGCGCAATAGCAGAAGGGCATTGCGCCGTAGGCGTTGACGTCACTTACCCCGCAACCGGAATCTTCCCAATCTTCACCCGCCACTCCTTGGGCCCTGACTCGTGCACGGATGCGCCGCTGCTGTCCACCGCCACGGTAACCGGCATATCCTCCACTTCGAACTCGCGGATCGCCTCCATGCCCAGCTCTTCAAAAGCCACCATGCGTGATGCCTTGATTGCTTTCGAAACCAGATAGGCGGCTCCGCCTACAGCGATGAGATAGACCGCCTTGTGGCGCTGGATGGTGTCGATGGCCACGGGGCCGCGTTCGGCCTTGCCCACCATGCCCAGCAGACCGGTCTGCTCCAGCATCATGTCGGTGAACTTGTCCATG
>JBNKCX010000015.1:0-88445 GCA_050287965.1 Sedimenticolaceae bacterium | reverse complement strand
CATGCCTGGCCGTTATCGCAGGCCGTCAAGGCGATTCTCCCCTGGTTCGGCGACCGGCCGGAACACGGCCTGCACATCATCCATGTGGCGGAATCCGCCAGCGGCTGGACCCGCCCGGAGGCACCGGACGAAATCATTTATCCCTCCCGCCGTACCCGCCTGAAACTGCGTCTGCCAAAGGAACGGGTTGCTGACGCCCAGACCCTTTCCGGTCATACGCTGGATATCGATGGTCACCCACTGAAAGTGGGTGAAAGCAAAAAGCAGTTGCTGGGTATGACCAATACCCTCTATTCCCGCTATGTGGTTTCATCGCAGGAGGAGGAGGACGAGGCTTTTGTGCAGCGGATGGTAGAGGAGCTGCGATCCCTCGGGCTTAAGTTTTCCAAGGTACTGGCCGGCAAGAGCCATGTACTGAGCAGCCCTGAAGGACCTGTATTCACCAAAACCCTGATGGTGGGGGGGCTCTCTTTCCCGGATGCCGTAATCCTACAGGAAAAGGGCTTGGGTCCTCACCGTTCCGCGGGTTGCGGGTTGTTCATCCCCTATAAGAACATTTAACATAGGGCGTTCTTTATTCTTAGCCGGCGCCCCTGTTACAGGCGCCTGTCCACAAAATACTATAGAAACTAAGGAGACCATCGATGGCAATTGAAGTTAACGGCGTCACCATTGAAACCACCGCCAACGGTTATCTGGTTAATCAGGAGGACTGGAGCGAAGATGTAGCCAGGCACCTCGCCGACGAGGAAGGCGTGGTCCTTGGAGACAAGGCCTGGGATGTCATCAACTATCTGCGCGAAGAATACTTCGAGAACAACGGCAATCAGCCTAATGAGCGTCATATGGTGAAACACTTCAAGGACGTCTGGACCGATCTCGAAAAAGTGGATACCAAAACCCTTTACGATCTTTTCCCACGGGGCCCTGCCAAAGAAGCCGGCAAGATTGCAGGTCTGCCGGAAACACGGCGTAAAGGCGGATACTAAGTAAAAACTCCAGGTACTAGGAACTAGGGAGCAACCGCCACCCCTAGTTCCTAGAGCCTAGAACCTAGATCTTGATGCTCTTAACCGTCTTCGGCGTTTATGTTCCCCTCTCCCTCCTCCCCCTTTGATCCGGAAAACACCTCTCTGTATGACGAATGGAGAGACAAAAAGTTGGAGGGTTATCCATCTGCGACAGGCGATCTGCTGGTGGAGTTAAATGACCCGCGAACGCTCGCGGACAATGAGTACGACGCCCTTCTGCGGTGTTGCCGGAAGACCAACATGGCGCTCTATATCAGCAAAACCGGCGACGATCCCGATCCGGAAATACCCCTTTCCCTGGGCCGTCGCTTCGGGCTGCGTAATCTGGATCACAACTGGCTGGCGGATGACAGCGGCCTGACCTCCCTCACGGTCAGGGACACCGGTACCCGACAGCACTATATCCCCTATACCAACCGCCCCATAAAATGGCATACCGACGGTTATTACAATACGGCGGAGCGACAGATCCATGGACTGATGCTGCACTGCGTAAGGAGTGCCGTTAAAGGCGGAGAGAACGCCCTGCTGGATCACGAGATCGCCTACATCCTGCTACGGGAGAAAAATCCCGACTACATCCGCGCCCTGATGGCGCCGAACGTCATGACCATTCCCTCCCGAACCGAGCAGGGGGAAGTCGCACGCCAGGAGGAAACCGGCCCGGTGTTTTCAATAACACCCCAGGGTGAGCTGCATATGCGTTTTACGGAACGCAAACGCAATATCGTATGGCGCGATGACCCTCTTACCCTGGAAGCGGTGGCCTTTCTGAAGGAAACCCTGGCCGGTGACTCCCCTTATATATTCCGCGGGCGTCTGGAACAGGGAATGGGGCTTGTGAGCAACAACATCCTCCACGACCGGGCCGGGTTTGAGGATGCGGAGGATCACAGAAGGTTACTCTATCGCGCCCGCTACTATGACCGGGTAGCGAACACGGGTTTCAGATACGTTTGAGATGAGCACTCGGTTGCCGAGGACAAACCCCTATCTCTTTCGTGCTCAAACAAAAAAAGGCTGAGCCATGAGCTGGCCCAGCCTTTATTTTGCGGCGCTCCCGCTGTTTCCCGATTAACTCAACAATAAGTATGCATTAACGGTAGAGGATCTTAAGACGCGGCCACCGCACGTCTTGAATCATCGTCACAATCGTCACCGAATCCGGCCCATTCCATTCCTTGCTCATGGCCGTGTACACAGGCTATGTGAGCTGCGGCGACCACGCCTAATGCACTCCATCCCACGATCTTCCAGTTGATCCCCGATTGGGTCTGCGCATTACCGTTGGCGTCAAAGGTAACCGTCTTCTCCAGGACGTTTAATCCGTTGATGTTCACGGCATCCAGCTCTTCACCCTTAAACTCCAGGTTGAGCATCGGCGTTGATTTTTTGTTGAAGGCGGCGTTCTGCTCCAAGGCGAAACCGAAGGTCGGCGTTTCCTGTGCCGGAGACGCCCCGCTGAACGGCACTTTCACATAAGCATGAGGAACCGGCATGCTATCAGCATTGACCTGGGGAACCACAGCTAACATGACCGCCAGGGGAGCGTACTTAAATGTTCTCATGAGCTTTTCCTCTTAATTCCTTGTTCCAAAACGATTACCGAGACAAAGATACTTGATGAAAAATAGCACATCTAGAACAAAAATAAAAATTAGTATATTAGGCAATACTTAATATCCGCCTACAAAAAGCGAGAATGCCCCGATTCGAGCAATTTTCGTTCACATGGGTTACTCTCATGCTAGCTGTAATCCCGTAGAATATTACGCACCCGTTTATCTATATTTCGGCGATATGCGGCCCCGTATTTCAAGATCCAAATATTGTGACTACAGCAAATCAAGACACCGCCGACATCCAGGGTTCACCACCTGAAGCGCTTGCTGTCCGGGGCTTCAAACTACTCGAGGCAAATCAGGCGCGGGAAGCAAAGCAGATATTCGTTGATTTACAGGAAACGTTCCCCGACAGCCCCGTGGGATATATCGGGCTTGCCCAGGTCGCCAAGTTTCAGCATCACTGGGAATTAGCTTTAACCTGTTGGGAAAGTTGTCTTGATAAATTTCCCCACCCTCCTCAACCCGCATGGATGGCGGAAAAAGGCCATACCTTAATTGAGTTGCAGCGTCTGGATGAAGCCGAAATCCTCTTCCGCGACCTTACACAGAACCATCCCATGCTTCCGGAGGGTTACTCCGGTCTGGCAATGGCGGCCCAGTCGCGACGTGACTGGGAGCTGGCCCTGGAGAGATGGGAAAGTTGTATAGCCCGGTTTCCATACCCGGTCAGATTCGAGTGGCATCACAATAAAAGTCTTATGCTGTTATGGCTGGAGCATTACGATCGTGCCGAATCATCCTTCCGGAACCTCATAACGATCAATGCCGGTTCTCCTGCCGGATATATCGGATTGGCACAGCTTGCTGATCGCCTCAATAACACTGAGCTGGCCCTAAAAAGATGGGAAGCCTGTATAAACCTGTTTCCTGATCCTTTTCGTCCGGAATGGACGGCTACTCATGCCGCCTTGCTGGTCGACCTGGGGCGGGTTGAAGAAGCGGAATATCTGTTAAGCATCCTGACCGAACTGGCCCCGAATGATTCCGGCGTGCTGATCGGATCAGCCCGACTGGCTACCAGATTGAGGAACAGCGATCAGGCGCGATCTCTTTGGGAGCGGGTCTTTCAACTATTCCGTGACGACAGCCGGATCATGCTTAGGTACCTTAAAAGCCTTATTAAATTCGGAGAGCATCAACGCGCCATTGCATTATGCCGGGAGGAGCTGGAAAAACATGAAGATAAGCAGTTCCGGATGCTGCTTTGCGAGCTATATATCGATCATCAGGATCTACTCAGCGCAAAACAGGAGGTCTCCACGTTATTAAGCTTATATCCTGACGATATCAATTCAAGGCTTAAGGAGATAAACCTTCTTATCAAAAATAATACTCCCGCCGATACCCAAAAAGCTTTAGATAAATATGAGGAGCTCGTCGAATCTTATCCTGAATCTCTCAGAGCCAAACTGGGTCTCATAGAATCCTACATTCGCGTCGAACGACCTGCGGACGCCATGCGGCTCCTGGAGGAAATCCCGGAAAAGTACCATTCGTTACTGAGGGTAGCCAACCTGCGATCCTGGTACTTTCTAAGGAAAGGTGAGATAGACACCGCGAAACAGATTTCCATTTCCAACCAGAAAAAAATATACAAACCGGCCCTGGATGCCCCCTTTTCCCTAACACGAATGGATAAAAGGCCGATTACACCGAACAAGGACGAAGTTTTTCTTTTCTGCCACGCAAAAGATAATGTGTTACTTCTCCCCTGGCTCCTCGATTATTACCGGGAACTTGGGGTTAATCGCTTTTTCATCGTAGACAACGACTCCAGTGACGACACTAGCGAATTTCTGTTGTCGCAACCGGACGTCCACGTATTCTGGTCTCCCGATAATTATGCCAAGGTCTGTTCGGGCATGCGCTGGGTAAATGAGCTTGTCGAACGATACGGCGACGGACATTGGTGCATTTTCGTCGATACTGATGAGGCCCTGGTATTCCCTGGGATAGAGGAGTTCGGCCTTCAACATCTGCTTCGGTATATGGACAAAAAGAACCAGGAACTGATGCAGGCATTCATGCTGGATATGTACCCACGCACGCGAGCCGAGTTATCCACTTTCCGGTCAGGCGATGACCTGATTTCCCATTCGCCTTACTTCGATACGAATTACTATTTTCGCGGCAGTCCGCGCTGCCCCTTTCGTACCGCCCATGGGGGCGTAAGACACCGACTGTTCGGAAGACACGAGGTTCTTTGCAAGATTCCCATCATCAAGGGAGGGAGAGGTATAAAATACCTCGAGGCTCACGGCACTACGGTCGCGGAAATTTCTGACGTTACAGGAGCGCTGTTACACTTTGCCCTTACCCAGAAAGAGATCTTCACAAATCCGTCCTGGGAACTGGAACAGGATGAGAATATAAACACACGACTGGGGCAGTGCATTAAGAGATATTCTCACTACAACGAGGTATTGGCTGAACTGGAGGATAATTATTCGTTTATTTGTGAATTTAGTGAGAAATACAAGAATAGCGACCAATTGGTTGATCTCGGCCTGATCAACAGACCTGCGGACTTTTTCCCTCAATCCTGATTTGCCATTGCGTGTTTTATATCTCCGCGAACTCCATTTCAAATAAACTCTTTATTTCCTCCTGGTTAGGATCATAGCTGTGGGGTAAAGAAAGCACTTCGTTCACTTTATCTTCCGAGTACGGAGCCCCTAAAAATTCAAACAGGGCAACCAGTCTATCTGATTTTGCGACCACGTCACTGTAGTCTATATGAAAGCAGTTATCATGATTCTGCAGATAGGTTTTGAAATTCGACTCCGTTCTCTCCAATTCGGTTATCGTGTTTTCCGGATCATAATCGACCCACCAACCGCTTTTAACGACATCCTTCATGTTGCGTGTGTTGAATATAAACGCCACCCGGGGCATCACTTTTGTAAAGAATGACAGATAATCAAAAAGTTCCGCCGTCGATAGTTTAGTGTAACGTATTTCCTTAAAGCCATAGCAGATTATCTCTTGATTGTCTTTTTCATCCGCCAGCAAAAGATCCTTTATCATTTTTCCGGCATAGCCCAGGAATACCTCTTCATCGAGCAGCTTGGCGCCATACCACGGGTGTTGAGGCGTGTTTGAATGGAGCCTCAATTTCGCCTGGAGCAGCCTTTGATAGGATTTAAACAGGCCATAGCAAAAATTGTAATTTTCTCCGCGGATCAAACAGCCATCTATACTATTCAACACCCCCTGCAAGAGAGTGGAACCACTACGACCATAAGTCACGATAAGAATTGACTGATATTTCATATGCACTCCTGGAATGGAATCCATACCTTAGAGGTTTAATTTATTTTCATCAACCCACGCACAGGTTCGGCCCAGGGCCACCTTTGTGTCATCCTTGACATCTCTCGATTCGGGTTACAGAAAAACACCGTGATTTGTAACAAGCCCCCTTATCACAAGTGCTTGTAATTATCCGCTTGGGCACGCCGAATACAGTATTGACTCCCCTGCCCTGCGGCCACAAATTCATATTCATTCTCCTTAACGAATTCATTGACGGCCAAAAAAACACCGTGATGTCTATGGCCGGGCCGGGGATGCCAGTCATCGCCGATAATCACACCGTTTCTCGAAAGTACTTTATCGGCGGCAAGCAGTTCCTCCATCGTGTTCTTATAGCGATGACTGGAATCGAGATATACAAAATCCAGTTCTTCACTCAGGTCATGAAAAAAATCAGTTGAGTACATTTCGGAGAATATCGTTTCCGTTCCGGAATAGCGCTTCATTCTTGCCTTTGCCTCCTCGCGAGCGTAGGCCGTGGGCAAACGTCCGTCATCCGTATAGGGACTGGAGAAGCTGAACCTATCCCCCTGCAGAGTCCAGGGATCGACAAGATATAGCTTTTTTGGTTTGGCGTATTCGACAATCTTTTCAGAGAAATGACCTCGAAATACACCTATCTCCGCACCTATGGTATTAGGACGGAGATACTTCAGTATCCAGATTCTGTGTTGAAGTCGTTCTATCTCAGCATCGGGGAAGGAATAGAATTCAATTCCCTGGTCATCATTGCGCATTAAAAACCTCCCTTTAGTACCGAATATATCCAAATTCCTGAATTCGCCTACGACAGATGCATTGGGTGCATCATTTTACACTACCGCCCGGTTCCCGGCACTTACAACTACCGCGATCCATGCCCAAGCATGGGCGAAAAACCCAGCCTCAGGGAAACCTACAAATAATTCCGCTCGACCAGTTCCCGCAGGACCTGCGCCGCTTCATGCGGAGATTCCTGATAGGCCTGTATCAATTCACGTGCAAGTCCGGCCCAGTGCTCCACCCCCTTTTGCGTCAGCTCATCCAAAGGGGACCAACGCCCGCCTTGTATACACTCCTGATAAGCCACCCGCAGCGAAGGAAAAATCTCTTTGTTCATGGCCTCCATATTCCCAACCAGAAAGTGCAACGAGGCCACACGCCTTTCTTTCAGCAACGCCGGCAACGTCACCCTGCAATCAGCCCAGTTGTCCCGCACCGCCCTCAACATCCGCTCAGCGGGTGTTCCCGACAGCGCCAAAAGCAGATCATTCCAGACCGGCCCTAACTCCTCTCCAACAAGATACTCTCCCAGTTCGTGATGGAAAGCGGTTGTTAACTCGGACTCGGTCATGCGTTCCAGCGCACCATCCAGATCGTTATCGAAATCATATTCCGCGAAGGCACGCCCCAGGGGGCTGTCCGCCCGCGACCAGCGCCAGTTTTCCAGCTTCTCCCACAACAATCTCCGCAAAGACTGACGCCGCAGAAAAATGGCGCCGCCCCCGTACATCGCCGGAGGCGCGGACAAGTCCCGCGCCAGTTCATCCCCTGCGATATACACCTCGCAGCCGTCCATGACCTCCCGGCGCTCCAGCCTGCCCAGAAAGAAATGAGCCTGAGCACGCCGCCCAACCCCTCCGTTATAAACCAGTCCGCAGGAACCCAGGGCACAGTTTATCCCCGCGGAATCGAACGGATCGTAGTGGCGACCCGCCACAGGAACCGGAGCGAATTCCGTTTCCGCCAACTCCTCCCAGAGCCGCTCCCGCTGTGTGAGCCATTCACCGACACCCTCCGGCGCGAGCCGCTCGTTGAAGCCGAGACGCTTCTCCCAGCGATAGTATTCCCGCATCTTCAGCAGATAGCTGCAGAGCCCGTAATCGGCCGCGTATCTCGCATCCGAGATATGGCAGTTGCGTTGGATAACGGCGGTCAATTCTTCAATATCTTGTTGTTTCATAGCCACTTTTCAGGTAAATAACCGGAAAACAAGGATGGAATCACATGCTTTTCATCCGGTATTTTACCTAGTAGAATACTCGGTTAATAACGGTAACACGGTACGACCCGACTGCCAAACGGACAATGTTGGGGCCCGGTAACACTAATTGGATTATCGTCGGTGGCAATACGAATCAGGAATCAATGGCACAAGGATGATCGTGAAAGGTCAACCGATGAGGTGGCCGGGGCGATCGCTTTCAACAGCTGGAAACTGGCTATGGACAAGGCATTCAATCTGCAGAGTGAGAATTTCCGCTACCACAGCGGCGAGCAGCAGATGGATGTGATCAGTGAATACCTGATCTATCAGGTGCAGATCGTTGAACGCCTGTCCCACGACCGTATGGATAATGAACGGCGGCGCCGGCTTATTACCGCGCTGGTCAAGCGCCTGGCGGACCACATCCAGGACAACAGTACGGAGATGTTCGGTTCCGGAGACTACCGTTCTCCCTTCATCGACAGATTCAACCAACGTGCTGCTGAATATTCCGAGCTGGGATTTTCGGGGGAAGGCCCCAGCTATCCGTTCCTGCGGCATCTCGGCTACCAGATACAGTGCGTAATGGGAGAAAGTCCCGAAAACCGCTGGGTGATAGACCAGGTGATGGATAAGGATGGCCCCGAGGTATATAAGCAACTGCTGAGAGCCGCCAAAAATATGCTATAGCGCCGATCCGGGATAATTCCGCATCTACTCAGACAATCACCCTGGAAAAATCGTTATACTCTGCCCCATACGTGCCGTGTTCCCGATCAAAGCGGTGGAACTTTAGCTCTCGACCCGAGTCTTTATTGCTTATGCAGCCGATCACCTTGTTAAAACGGCCCTCCAGAGGCCTGATATCTCTGGTACTCACCGCCTTTCTCTTTACTTTTTTTATTCCGGTAAGCATCGCCGACAATATGGCGTTGCCGGAGATCGGGGATCCGTCCGGAGGATATATGACTCCGGCCGAGGAGCGACGTCTGGGACAGGCTTTCATGCGCCAGGTACGCAACTCCATGACGATCGTTTCAGACCCGCTGATGAAGGCCTATGTCGAACATCTGGGCGAACGACTGGTTTCCGCAAGTGAAGATACCAATCTGCCCTTTACCTTCTTTCTCGTTGACGATTCCATGGTAAACGCCTTTGCCGGGCCCGGTGGATATATCGGTATCAATACCGGCCTGATCCTGACCACGGAATCGGAAAGCGAACTGGCCGCGGTCATCGCTCACGAAATCTCGCATGTTACCCAGAAACACCTCATGCGTACGTTTCAGATGGCGGACAATATGAGCGTCTCCACCGCGGCGGTTATATTGGCGGCCGTGGTTCTGGGAGCGGCCACCAAGAACAGCGACGTCGGGATTGCCGCAGCGACCGGAGCGCAGGCGGGCATGCTCCAACGCCAGATCAATTTTACCCGCGCCAACGAAATAGAGGCGGACAATGTAGGCATCATGATCATGTCGAGAGCAGGATTTGATCCCCGCGCCATGCCGACTTTTTTCGAACGTATGGGAAAGGCCAACCGCTTGTACGATATCAAAGAACTACCGGAGTTTCTCCGCACTCACCCGGTCACAACCAATCGTATTGCGGATTCCAGGAATCGGGCGGAAAGTTACCCTTACAAGCAGTACCTGGACAGCTCCGAATATCACCTGGTACGCGCAACTCTGCGGGAACAGCAGTTTCCTCAAGCAAATGAAGCAATCCAGTTTTTCCGGAGTTCACTTAGGGAAGGCCGCTTCAGAAACGAGGAGGCGCAGCGCTACGGTCTGGTAAGAGCTCTGATCAGGGCAAGAGATTTTCGAAGTGCCGGAAATGAACTTGATAAACTGTTGAAGGAGCATCCGACCAAAATCCATTATCTGGTTCTGAAAGCGGAGCTACTGAAAAAAAGCGGGCAACCGGCGGAAGGTCTGAAGGTGCTTAAGAATGCTCTCGCATTCCACCCGGGCAACTATCCCCTGACCCTTTACTACACCGAAATGTTGCTGGAGGTGGGTAGACCGTCCGAGGCCCTGCGCCTGTTGGAAAAACTTCAGCGGTCGCGAACGCAGGATGCGGAACTCTACGGCCTGCTTGCGCGGGCCGCAGGTGATGCCGGGCAGGTGAACCAGGGCCATCAATATATGGCTGAATACTATTATCTGGACGGCAATCTGCAATCGGCGGTACAACAACTGGAGATTGCTCTGCGTGACAAAAGCATAAGTTATTATCGCAGCGCCCAGATGACGGCCCGGTTGCGGGAGATGCAGGAAGAACTGGCAGAATTAAAAAAAAGAAATAGGATCAATTGATATCCGAGCAGATAAACCCAGGTTTTCATGAGTGTCGATCCAAAACGCAGATTCTTTCTTAAAAGCGCGCTGACCACGGGCGCCGTGACCGTGCTCGCCGGTGCCGGGCTGTTGACGCCCCGATCGTTGCTGGCGGTCTGGCCTAAAGAGGCCTTTGAGGCAGACGGTATTCCACAGGCCCTCACGCTACTGTTAGGGGACCACCAGACTCAGGAAAGCGGAAGCATCAATATCAAACTCACACCCCATGCGGACAGTTCCGGATCCGAGGTCTCGGTCGTGGTAAAGACGGACCTTCCCGACGTGGAGTCGATCTCCATGCTGGTCGCCGACAGCCCCACTCCCCTGGCGGCGAGCTTCCGACTCGGTGCCGGCGTGGAGGGTTCAATCTCCACCCGTCTAAAGATTACGAAAAGCGGGGAAATCATAGCCGTGGTAAAGACGCCGCAACGACTGTACAGCGCACGAAGAAGCGTCGATCTGGTTGGCTGCGGTTGTGAATAAATGCAAGTGGCGGCAACGATCCGTTCAGTATAGCGGAGACCCCGGGGATAAATTTCATGTTTGATAAACCCATCGTCATGCGCGCGCGACTGAGGGATGGTGTTACCAGCGTTAAGGCATTGATAACCCACCCGATGGAACGGGGCGATCGCATGAGTAATGATAGCGGTGAAATATTGCCGCCGCACTTCATTCAGGAAGTCATCTGTGAATCGGGCGGCAGAGTTGTTCTGACGGCGCTGTTAAGCGGAGAAGTAGCGAGAGATCCGTTCCTGGCGTTCAGTTTCCAGGGAGCAAACCAGGGCGATACGGTAAAAATAACCTGGGTGGATAACAGGGGAAACAGCGGCTCATCCGAAACAGCAGTTGAATAACCGACTATTCCGGTTTGCTCTCTTCGGACTCGGGCGCCTCTGATTCGTCCTCACTGGCGTCGGCATTCTCAGGGAGATCCGCGGCATCGACCTCAGCACCAGCCTTATCCGCCAGCTCAACCGCCTCCTCCTTGTTATGTCCCTCCTCCTCGGCTCCGAACATCACCTGCTCCCCGGCAGCCTGTTCGGAAGCGCCCCCCGGAGATTCCTGTTCCGCACCCCCTTCCCCGACATCGGCGCCCGCCTTGGCGTCCATGTTCGCGGCTTCCGCCTGAAACATGCTTTTTATCTTTTCCCGGTCCAACTCCTCGCCCCCGCCACCGGCAAACATGGCCGAGTATTCGTTCAGCATGCGTCCCATGGTCTCCATGGTGATACGCACCTCTTCCGATAAGCGCTTGTTCTCCTGTTTCAAACGCGACATCTCGGGGGATTCATCGATGCCGACGGCCTGACCGCCGCCGCCTTCGGATTGAGGCGGCTCCAGTATGCGGTAGGGATTGACCGCGTTCTCATACTCCACCGCCATATTCTCGAAGGCCGCGGCATCCCGCCGCAGGTAGGTATTGATAAGTACCTGGTAAAACCTCTTCTCTTCATGATCGATGAGTGTCGCCAACTCTTCCGCCTGCTCGGGGGCGAAACGAAATCGGTTAAGCAGTATATTTCGCGTCTCCTGTTTCCGCCGCTCCTGGTCTTCCTTGATTCGTTCCACTAGGGTGACGGCTGCTTTCCTGTCCCGTTTCCTGCGCGATATCCAGACCATCATCAGGGCGACGGTTGCCGCCGCCGTGACCAGCAGCAGTTCTGTCATGATCAGAAACAGCAGCGGATCAATCTGCATCTTTCTCCACCTCCGGCTCCGCTTCCTGCTCGCCGGTTTCCGTCTCCGCATCTGCTTCCTGGCCTTCCACCAGTTGCAGGGAATTGCTCGCCGCCCGACGACGCCAGAACCAGTATCCAGCCCCACCCGCGATCAACAACAACAGGTTTAGGATACCGAAAATGATAAGTCCCGAGGTCCAGCCGCTCTCTTCCGGAGGTGGCGGTTCAGGCGGGGTCACCGGTTCCGGTTCCGGAACCGGCTCAGGCTCGGGCTCGGGTACCGGCGGCGGTTCAGGTTCGGGCTCCGGTGGAGGCGGGGGTGGCTGATAGCTCCCCTCAATCACTACCGGATCAAGATCCAGGACCAACTCCTTGCCGGATCGGCTGGTGGCCAGAAAACGCACCCCGAGATTCCAGGTCCCCTGGAGCGCGGTGCCATCCACCCAGCCCTCCCGGGACAGACCCTCTCCCGCCGGAACAAACGTGACCGGTTGCGATTCACCCTCCTTCGATACCAGGCTGGCCTCCACGCGAACGGTTTCCGGATCAATCAGCTCCGCATCCGGCAGCACTGTCACCAGCACACCACCCTTTCCGTCCCGTACTTCTTCCTTGGATTCCAACCGGGCGGCGGGGATCACATCCAGGGTGAAACGCCGCTCCCTGGAGAATGTCTTGCCTTCAGCGGAGACCACCAGCTCCACCTTGCCTTCGGCGATGCCTTCGCCGAACTGCAGGGTAAAATCGCCGTCACCGGCGGCCTGGTCCGCCCCCTTGCCGTCATCAAATATGGGTCGCGGCTCACCGGCCCCTTCGGAATCGGTGTGTTCCGATTTCAGGTTGACCACGTCCAGAAACTCTTTCTGGGTGATCTTTTTGCCCCCATCGGTAAAGTGCACTACCAGAGGAACCCGCTCGCCCTGGAGCAGCCGATTGGGGAGATCTGTTGACTTCATCTTAAGATCGGTGACAACCATCACCCGGTTGTCCGGATCAACCGCCGCCAGTACTCGCCACTCCCCCACCTCCGGCTTGGAGATGGTAAGAAGGTCATACCCTTCATCCCGGTGCCAACTGACCGACTCCGGCGCCTCCTTGGCTCCAAACTCCTTGCCTCCCGGGGTGATAACACGGGTATCACCGCCCTCTTCCGAACGGAATACCAGGAGAGTCACTTCAGCGATACTGTCATCCACCGGGAAACGGTTATCTACCAGCGGAACGGTATCCGGCTTGCCCACCTTTTCAAAAAGCCGCAGGAATACCCGCTGCAACTGCGCGGAGTCGTTCACCTGCTCGTACCAACCGTCGGTTTCACTGGCCAGACTCTGCAGCAGTTCATGGTCCGCCCTTTCAGAGAGGGCGATGGTATGGATGCGTGCCCCCAGCCCCTTTATCCGCGGCAGGATGTCGGAAAGTATGCGTGCACGTGCCGCGGCGTTCTCCTGGGGATTTTTCGAGATATCCACCATCCCGTCCGTCAGCAGAATAAGGTGACGGTCATATTTACTACTGGTTTCTTCCCAGTCGGCGATGGAACGCTTCAGCGCATCTTCGATATTGGTGAATTGACCCCGAGAATGGATCCTGGCAGCGCCTTCCCGGGCCCTCTCCTTCCAGGCTCTATCCACTTTCCCGAGAGGAACCTCCATATTGACCCAGTGACCGAAGGTCCAGACCCCCGCCCTGGAATCCTCCGGTAACAGTTCCACCAGCAGACGCAATGCCGGTCGACGCAGATATTTGGGGTCGTTTTTTTTCATGCTGCCGGATACGTCTATCAGGACTCGTGTGTCCGGCACCGGCGGTACCGAGGTCTCGGCTTTCGCTGGAAGGACCCCTACCGCCAGAAACAGCGCTACCAACGCCGCCAGTAGCCGGTGTCCTTTTGCAATACGCATCGGCGATACCCCCTCGAGTGGGAATAATTTCCTATATAGGGGAATTATCGGCCGGCCTCCGGTGAGACTTTAATTCCGGAAAATACGCTAACACCAGGGCCAAGTAAGCAATTTTACCCGCGGGCTAGCTGTTTCCGGCGTATCTCGAACGCCCGCCGTCCGGCCGCGCCTCGAACCGCTTATAACTCCACTGGTACTGTTCCGGGCAGATACGCACACACGCCTCCACACCCTGGTTCAATGCCGTCGCGGCAACCACGGGATCTTCGCTATCAATTCCCTCCGGCGCCTCGATCCAATGCATACGGAACCCGGCCCCATGGGGCAGTCGTTCAGAAAAGGAAAACACCACGGCAGCCCCGGTCTTTCGGGCCAATCTGTTCAACAGCACCATGGTCAGAGCCGGTTCTCCGAAGAACGGTGCGAAGACGCCGGCGCTTTTCTTCTTCGATTTCGGCTGTTGATCGGGAAGGATCGCCACGCTCCCGCCCGCATCCAGGGCGGCAAAAAGGGCCTTCACGCCCTGGGCGTTGGTGGGAACCATACGGCCGCCGCTACGACTTCTTCCGTTGCGAATCAACTTCTCCAGTTCCTGCATTCTGGGCGGGCGGTATAGGCCGACAAAAGGAGTAACCCGGGGCAGATAGTGGGCGTGCAGTTCCCAGTTCCCGAGGTGCGGCATGGCGACGATCACGCCCTTTCCCCGGGAGATAAGCCGCTGCAGGACCTGCGCCCCCTCACCACCATCGACCCGCTGCAAAATTTTGGCCGGGTCCCTGCACCAGATCGCCGGCATCTCCAGCAGAGTTCTGGCGTTCTCCACCAGACAGCGTCGCAGCATCCGTTCTCGCTCCTGCCTGGAGTACTCCGGAAAACAGAGCTCCAGATTTATCCGTGCCACCCGCCGCTCACGGTTCGGAATCCAGTAGAACAGGGTTCCCACCAACTGCCCGAGCCACCGGATCAGGCGGAAGGGGAGAAAGGAAATCCCTGTTACCAGGGTCAGGATAACCTTGGCCCGCATCAGAAACACCACTTAAACAAATTGTGTATTTGATCCATTATTAGGGAACGCCCACACCAGTAAATCAGGGAACCTCTGATCACATCCTGATCAGAGACCCGATAGATGATAACACCTATAACGTTGGGCACTAGGAGGAGAGAAGTGAGTAATAAAGAACCAACCCCGTTAACGCCCCGACAGGCGTGGCAAATGATGCAGGACGACTCCCGGACCCTGCTGGTGGATATCCGCTCCAGTATGGAGTTTCTGTTCGTCGGACACCCGGTGGGCGCGGTTCACATCCCCTGGATCGATGAGCCGGACTGGACGGTAAATCCCCATTTTGTCACCGACATCCGAAAACTGCTCCTGGGCGGCGTTATCTGCGACATCGATGACGGCTGCGCGGCGGTTATCCTGATCTGCCGCAGCGGCAAACGCTCCCTGGAAGCCGGCAGGGCCCTGTTGAATGCCGGCTTCAGGCGCGTATTCCATATCGAGGAGGGATTTGAGGGGGAACGGGACGAACACTATCACCGCAGCACCCTGGGCGGGTGGCGATTCCGCGGTCTGCCTTGGGAACAGTGCTGATACCCCCCCCTGCGCCGCGACTTCAGGCAATTGCCGTTCAGCCTGCGTTCAGCAATTCCCGTATATTGTATTCTCGTAGGGAGTAAAAAACGGAAAATGAGAACTGAAATACCCTATAATTACCCGTGATGTGAGACTATTCTCCATTGATCTGAAAACAACTTTTTGGGACGGAGCGGAGCAGACGATGTACACAAAGACCTTATCCCTAATCATTATCGCTATCTTTTCCCTATCTCTTTTGGCCGGCTGCCAGAGCTCCAGCCCGAAGCGGGATACGGGAGTTGTCACCGGCGCCGTCGTAGGCGGCCTTTTGGGTTCCCAGATCGGGCACGGTCGGGGGCGTACCGCCGCCACCATCCTCGGCGCGCTGGCGGGTGCCTATATCGGCGGTTCCATCGGTGCCAGTATGGACGAACAGGACCGGTATCGCGCCAATCAGGCACTGGAGACCTATCCGGATAACCGGACCAGCAGCTGGCAAAACCCGAATACGGGTAACAGCTATACGGTTACCCCGACCTCCACCTATGAAACCGCGAGCGGTCCCTGCCGCGAATACACCACCGAGGCGATCATAGGCGGCAAACCGGAGACCATCTATGGCAAAGCCTGTCGCCAGTCGGATGGTTCCTGGCAGGCCGTGAACTAAGGCCCTGTCGCCAACCCGCTAAAAACCCCGCCTGTTTCAGGCGGGGTTTTTTTGTGGCATCACTCCCCGCAGACCGGCATATCCGACTGAAGCCGGACCCGCAAACTTTCGTCATCCCGGACGAAGCGCTGTAGGAGCCCAGTCCTCTGGGCGATGCGAAACCCAAGCAGAAGGGTCGCGGAAGAAGGATTCAATCAGCCGTCGTACCCTGCCGCCTCATGGCATAGAAATCGTCGGTGAAGCTGCCGAACCGCCGCGCCTCGATGGCGGCACGGATATCCCGCATCAGTTTCTGGTAGTAAAAGAGGTTGTGGATGGTATTGAGCCGCGCACCCAGGATCTCATTACAGCGCGCGAGGTGGCGCAGATAGGCGCGGCTGTAATTGCGGCAGGTATAGCAGTCGCAAAGGGGATCAAGGGGACCGTCATCCCTTTCATGGCATTTGTTGCGTATGCGCACCACGCCCTGGTGGGTAAACAGGTGACCGTTGCGGGCGTTGCGGGTGGGCATCACGCAATCAAACATATCTATCCCCCGCCGCACCGCCTCGACGATGTCCTCCGGGGTCCCGACCCCCATCAGATAGTGCGGATGGTCCTCAGGCAGGCGGTGAGAAAGAAAATCCAGCACCCGCCAGCGGTCTTCGGGAGGCTCACCCACGGAAAGACCGCCTACCGCATAACCGTCGAAACCGATCTCCATCAATCCCCGCAGAGAGGCCTCACGCAGATGTTCGTACACCCCCCCCTGGACGATGCCGAACAGGGCCGAACCGTTGTCCCCGTGGGCGACCCTGCTGCGGGCCGCCCAGCGCAGGGAGAGCTCCATGGAGAGGCGTGCCTCCTCTTCCGAGGCCGGATAGGGCGTACATTCATCAAACACCATTACAATGTCGGATCCGAGTCGGCGCTGCACCTCCATGGACTCCTCCGGCCCCATGAAGATGGGGCTTCCATCCAGGGGCGAACGGAAATGCACCCCCTCCTCCGTGATCTTTCTCATCTGCCCCAGGCTGTACACCTGGAATCCGCCGGAATCCGTGAGAATCGGTCTCTCCCAATGCATGAACCGATGTAAGCTCCCGTGATCCCCGATAACCTCGGTCCCCGGTCGCAACATCAGGTGGAAGGTGTTTCCGAGGATGATCTCTGCACCCATATCCATAAGCTCTTCAGGGGTCATGGCCTTGACCGTCCCGTAGGTGCCCACCGGCATAAATGCCGGTGTCTCCACCGTACCCCGGGGAAAAACCATCCGGCCCCGCCGGGCCTGATCATCCGTCGCTAGCTTCATAAATTCCATAATCTGAAAAAAACTCATATATTAGTTGACAAGCATTTTCTTATATTAGAGAATGCGCATATGTTGAACCACATCCCCTTCGTGATTCAGCATATCCTCCTTAAGCAACACTTCAGCGCGGTATCTTCTACCGCGCTTTTTTTTACTCCGTTCAGGACTTATATTCCCGGGAATCCTGTTCCTTAGGGGTGAGAAACATGGCGTCCCCATAGCTGAAAAAGCGGTAACGCTCCTGCACCGCATGCCGGTAGGCGGCCATTACCCGATCATACCCGGCAAAGGCCGACACCAGCATCAGCAACGTCGACTCCGGTAAATGAAAGTTGGTCAGCATTGCGTCCACCGACCGGAAGCGGTATCCCGGCCGGATAAAGAGCCGGGTATCCCCACGGAAAGCGCTTATCTCCCCGTCTCCTGAGGCCGCCTCCAGGCTGCGTACGGAGGTGGTGCCCACAGCCACGACACGACCCCCCTGCCGGCGCGTCGAGTTCACCCTGGCACAAACCGCTTCGCTGACCTCAACGTACTCGCTGTGCATCACATGTTTTTCCAGGCTTTCGCTGCGTACCGGCTGAAAGGTCCCCGCCCCCACGTGCAGGGTCACATGCGCAAACTCCACCCCCATACCCTCCAACAGGGTCAACATCTCCTGGTCGAAGTGAAGCCCCGCGGTGGGCGCCGCCACGGCACCGGTGCGCCGGGCATAGACGGTCTGATACCGCTCCAGATCAAGCTCGGCGTCATCCCGTCGGATATAGGGCGGTAAAGGCATATGACCTTCCCGTTCCATCAGTATCATGAAATCAATACCGAGCGCCTTTAGTTCGAACAGATCTTCCCGCCGGTCGGTGACCTCCAGCTCCGTATCTCCCACGGTGATCCGACCACCGGTTTGCGGGGATTTGCTGGCACGTATCTGGGCGAGCGCGCGATCCGGCCCCAACAGCCGTTCAATGAGGATCTCCACCCTGCCGCCGGTCTGCTTGCGTCCGTACAGCCGGGCGGGCATCACCCGGGTGTCGTTAAAGACCAGCAGGTCCCCCGGCAGCAGCAGTTGCGGCAGATCAGCAAATAACCGGTCCTGCAGATCCCCTTGTTTCCCGTCGAGCACCAATAGACGACTGCCCCCCCGTTCGGGTGCGGGATATTGGGCAATCAGTTCCTCCGGGAGGTCATAATGGAAATCGGAGCGTCGCATAGGCGCGAGATGGTACCACAGTGATCCGGTTGCTCTGGAAGCGGAAACCGCTATACTACGTCCGTCCTTTAAGCCGGGGTGGCGAAATTGGTAGACGCAGGGGACTCAAAATCCCCCGGTAGCGATACCGTGTCGGTTCGAGTCCGACCCCCGGTACCACCCTTCCTTAGCCAAGAACCCACTACCCAGGGAAATGCCGTTCGGGCCGGAACTCGGTTCCGCAATCATCGCGCGACCCGCCGGATCTGACGCGGAGCAGGCAGAACCGGTAAACGGGGGCAGCTTCTTTGCCGGTCCGAACCCTACCCCTCACCCAGCATGGCTCGTTTCAGCATACTGTTGGCGGGTTTCTCCCCGAACCAGACCGCCAGCACGGCCTGGGCCACCGCACGGTCTTCCACCCCTCCCAGAGACTTGGCGTTGAGACGCACATGGATACCGTGGAAAGGAAATACATCTATCTCCAATACATCACCTTTATGGATTTCCGGTATCTCAGCGGTCAATATCCGCAACCGATCTAGGACGTGGCTCCGTTCTGAGGGCTCTAGGCTCTCTTCCATGCTGCTCAGAAAGAGGGTGCGCAGATCCTCCGGAGAGAGGTTGTTGTGCAGGAAATGGAGCCGTATGCGCTTCAATCCGGGCAGGTATATGGCCTGAGCGGCAGGACCTTGCCGCTGCGGCAGGTAGAGGGCCCCCACAAATACCTTGGAAAACATATGGGTAACTAGTCCGGCACCGCTCAGGACCAGCGGCTGCCCCCTCCAGAGCACCCGCTCCGGAAGCTCTATCCCCGCGATTTCCTTGGAAATTGCCGGATAAAGCGGCATGAGGATAAGCAGCAGAATAAGAATGAGCTTTCGCATTTGGACCCCCTGCGGCATGCGCACAATGGTCTCTGTGAAACAGGTCGCAACTTCCGTACCATGCTTCCCCTTTCCCAACCGGCGGATTTTTAGGGTACATTATGGAGCCTCTGATCAAGTCCGTGATGACCGGGATGTTGCCTGTTGCGGCTTGAGACTTAAGGCGGCCGGCGCGGCTGATGGCCCATTCCCAGATTCTCCGGGGGGAGAAACCGCGCGGATTTTGGGGGTGGTCGGGAACCGATCAGAGGTTCCATCCGGAAAGGCTTCCGGGGATAATTGAAAAAAAACGATAAGAGATTATGGATAACTCCGATAAATACCGGTGTTGCGTACATACAACCGGAGGAACGCGCCTATGAACGGGCCCAAACCGATTCTCAATAAGCGGCCACGACTGGACCACAACCGGCGCATCTTCGGCAGACGCTCAATCCTGAACAGCAGCCCGCTCGCCTGGATTGCCATCGCTGTGGTCGCCCTGGCCACCGGGCTGGCTATCTGGCAGGTTCCGGATGACGGGGAGATATCCCTCTCCGACGATGACATGGTGCTCCGGGAACGGCTGATAGAACCCATATCCCGAGACCCGTCGGCCGAGGCGGGGGGTCTCCTGCCGGAAGGGGAACAGGCACGGGTCATTATCAGGGAGCTCAAGGCGAGCGGCGAGCCCTCGGCGGTATCGGCATTCGAAAAGGCCGAGCAACTGCAAGCCGAAGGTCGTCGCGTCGATGCCTATCTGCTTTACTTTTTCGCGGCCCGTCAGGGTCACAGCGGCGCCGCCCTGGAACTGGGCACCCAGGCGGATCCGGCCTATCACTCTGCCGACACCAGTACCCTCGATGCGCCGGACCCGATGCAGGCGTTTAAATGGTATAAGGTGGCGATCGAGGGGGGAGACAGCACCGCCCAGCGCCGCCTTACGGAACTGCGGAACCAGATCGAACTACAAGCATCCACCGGCGACGAACAGGCCCGGCGCCTGATGCTGCAATGGAAATAGGGGAAATCTAAGACATGAACAAGCAGTGGCTTACACTGCTGCTGGCGCTGGCCTTCGGCAGCGCGGCAGCAGAGACATCGGTTCAGAAAACCCCACTTATTCAGTCGGGGAAACAGTCCCTTTACCAGCGTGTGCTTACGATGCCGGGCGCACGGCTGTCAATCTCCCCGCTGGCAAAGGATGCCCCAAAATCCATAACGCCTTTTACCGCCTACTATGTCTACGATCGTAAAAATACCCAGGGACAAGAGTGGCTCCAGGTGGGTACGGACCGCTTCGGTACCCTCAGCGGCTGGATCCCGGGAAGCAACACTCTGGAATGGAACAAAGGCCTGACCGTCGCCTTCCGGGATCCGGTGGAACATGATCGCAGCCTACTGTTCCAAGACCAGGCTTCGCTGAAAAAACTGGTGGAGTCCCGGGATGTGGACCGCTACAACCAGCTCTACGTGGCCGCCGAGAAAGGCAAGGCCCTGGAAAACTCGCCGGTTGTCGCCATCCAGCCGGCGGGACATGTCGACATTCAGGACGATTTCTACCTGGTTCCCATTCATCAGCACGAAGATATTTATATTGGTGCCGAACGGGCACGGATGCTGGAAGTATCCAGTGTCCCTCTGCATATTGCGGACAGCGGACCAAAGGCCGCTACGGCTGAACAAACACCGATGGAGGATAACGGCTACCGTGCCGGTCTGGTATTCGCCATCGACTCCACCCTTTCCATGGACCCCTATATCGATCGCACCCGGGAAGCGGTGCGCAAGATATACGACAGCCTGGAGGGCGCCGGGCTGGTGGGTAACGTCAACTTCGGTTTGGTGGCTTTTCGGGACAATATCGCGGCCGCCCCCAGTATCGGCTACCTGACACGTACCTACGTCACCCTGGAGGAAGGACGTGACGCCGCGACCTTTCTCTCCAAGGTGGACAACCTGTCCGCCGCTACAACCTCCAGCCGGGATTTCGTGGAAGACGCCTACGCCGGTATCAAGCAGGCCATCGAGACCATGCGTTGGAAAGGCCAGGACGCGCGTTATGTGGTCCTGATAACAGACGCCGGCGCCCGGGGGGAACGGGACCCCCTGTCCGGCACCGGTATGAGCGCACAGGGCCTGCGTCAGCTGGCTCTGGATAACGGCATCGCCATTTTCGTGCTGCATCTGCTCACCCCTGCCACCATGGCGAACCACCAGGCGGCGGAGCAGCAGTACCGTCAGCTCTCTGACTTTCCCGGTATCGGCAGTCTTTACTACGGCGTCCCCACCGGTGACGTACAGAAATTCGGCCAGGTTCTGGATACGGTGGCCGGCCAGATAACCATGCAGGTAAAGGTTGCCGCCGCCTCCGCTCCGCCGCGAACACCTCAGCCGCGACAGGTCACGGCAACGGATGACGCGCAGCTGGCACAGTTGCAGGAAAAGGTGGCCAAACTCGGTTATGCCCTGCGCATGCGCTATCTCCAGAAACGCGCGGACGGCCAGGTACCCAATGTTTTCAACGCCTGGCTGCTCGACCGAGACTTCCGCAGGCCGGAGGTACGCACCCTGGATATCCGGGTGCTACTGACTCGCGACCAGCTGTCCGACCTGCACGATATCCTGAAGCAGGTCCTCGCCACTGCCGAAGAGGGCCTGCTCTCTCCCCAGAACTTTCTCAACGAACTGAAGAGCCTGGCCGCCACCATTTCGCGGGATCCGGAACAGTTGGGCGCCACCACGGCCACCACCGCCGGCCAGGGCAACAGCCTCGCGGACCTCGGTTTCATGCGGGAATACATCGAGGACCTGCCCTACACCGCCGACATCATGAATGTCTCGTTGGAGGATTGGCAAAGCTGGTCGGCCAATGAGCAGATCCGTTTCCTCAACAATCTGGAAGCGAAGATCAATTATTACCAGGCGCTTCATGACCAGACGGATCTCTGGGTCAGTCTGGACGGCGGCCCGATAGACGGTGATTCCGTGTTCCCCATCGCCCTCGAAATGCTGCCGTGATTGTATCCAGAGTCTAAGGTGGTCTCCTCCCAGCCGGATATAGCCGCGCATCAACGCGGCACATTGATCTATCACCTGCGCGACGTGATCAAGACCCGCGAGTCGGAGGGTGTTGCCTTTCGACTGTCGGTACCCAGCCTGCAAATCGCCCAGGGGGAGAAGATCGCCCTGATCGGCGAAAGCGGTTGCGGCAAGTCAACCCTACTGGACATGCTCGCCTTCATCCTGCAGCCCAGCGAAATCGGCGCCTTCCGTTTTCGTCCCGTCTCCTGCGATAAACCCCTGGACGTGGGCATGCATTGGAAGAAACACAACCAGAACTACCTCGGCGACCTGCGCCGCCACCATATCGGCTATGTGATGCAGACCGGCGGCCTGCTTCCCTATCTCAGCGTACGGGATAACATAAGCCTTTCCCGCAACGTACTGGGAATGGACGACGACGGAACCGTGGAACAACTGGCCAGGGAACTGGGCATCGCCAACCATCTGGATAAATTGCCGGATACCCTTTCCACCGGAGAACGACAGCGGGTGGCTATCGGTCGGGCCCTGGCCCACTACCCCTCCATCGTCATAGCCGACGAGCCCACCGCGTCGGTGGATCCCATCGCCGCGGAAAAAATCATGTCGCTCTTTATCGGCCTGGTGGAAGATCTCAAGATTACGGTTATCGTGGCCAGCCACGCCTGGCGCCATATCAAACGTCTGAACCTGCGCCGCCTCTCCCACCACACACGGCGTTCCAAGGACGGCACCGTTACCGAAACGGAAGTGAAAGGTTAAAATGCGTCCATACAAAACACTGCGCCTCGCCAGCAGGGACTATTTTCACGAATGGCAGATATCCGGCTGTTTCGTGCTGGCGCTGGCCGCCATATTGGGACCCATGATGGTTCTGTTCGGACTGAAGTTCGGCATCGTCGGCGGCATGCTCGATCAGCTTATAGAAGATCCACGCAAGCGCGAAATCCTGCCGGTAAGCAGCGGCCGCTATAGCCTGGAATGGATAACCAAACTGCAACAGCTTCCCGGGGTGGTTTTTGCCATCCCGCGCACACGCAGCATTGCCGCCACCATGGAACTAAAAAGCGATAATGCCGCCCGCATCCTCCCGGTAGAGTTAATCTCCTCGGCACGCGGGGATCCTCTGCTCGCCGCCGTCGATCAGGTACCGGACGGCCTTGACAAGATAGTGCTCTCCCGCAGTGCCGCGGACAAACTTCAAGTAACGAAGGGTGACAAGGTATACGGCAGCGTTATCCGTCGCTTCCGGGGGATAAAAGAACGGGTTCATCTGCCGCTGACGGTTGCGGCGATCGCCCCCGCATACGCTTTCTCCCGGGAGGCGGCGTTCACCTCCCTGGAATTGACGGAGGCTCTGGAGGATTTCCGCGACGGTCACGCTGTTCCCGCAATGGGCTGGCTGGGATCACCGGCGCTGGAGGAAAGAAGCTATCCGGGTTTTCGTATGTATGCCCGCTCCATATATGACGTCGCCGACCTTGAACAGCAGTTTAACGCCGTGGGGATAGAAGTACGCACCCAGCTTGGAGAGATCAAGCTGGTGCAGAATATGGATAACAATCTGACCATGGTCTATTGGGCTATCGCCATCATCGGACTGGTAGGTTTTTCCCTTTCGCTGGGCGCCAACCTATGGGCCAATGTGGACCGTAAACGCAAAGAGTTGTCGGTACTGAGGCTGGTAGGTTTTCGCACCGGGGATATCATCTGGTTCCCGATGATCCAGGCCGTCTATACCGCCATGTTCGGCTGGCTGCTCGCCCTGTTGATCTTCCTGGTCGCCTCCTGGGCCATCAACGACATGCTGGCTTCGCAGATGGAAGCGGGACAGCAGGTGTGCCGGCTGTTGCCCCTGCATTTTCTTGTCGCCCTGGCCCTCACCGGCGGAGCCTCGGTCCTTTCCGCCGCCCTTGCCGGTTTGCGTTCCGCCCGGGTGGAGCCTTCCGAGGGCCTCAGGGAAATATAGGGAAGCTTTGATCAATCCCCAAACAATCGGGAAACCGATTCGAAACTCAGCATAGTAAACGCAAAGATCGCAAAGACGCAGAGGCACAAAGGTTTGTCAGTACCTTACTGCAACACACCTTGCGGAATACATTTCCCGATGCAACGGGGAAACCCCCCTACCGCCTTTATATCTCATTCGTCATTCCAGACAGAGCGCTGTAGGAGCCCAGTCCTCTGGGCGATGAACAAGACCCGATCAGATCGCCCTCAGGAGAGGGCTCCCACCGAATCCCGGCCTGGGCCGTGATGACGGGAGCGGTGCAGGTCAGATTGTGCGCCGGCACTACCTAACACTGATTGCGAAATTGAATGAAAATTCTTTGCGCCTTCGCGCCTCTGCGTTAATTGCGAGGTTTTAAAACTATCGCTTTAGCCGGGTTGCGGCGTCTCCGTCAGCCGACGAATCGGATCGCCGGATTGCAGACAATCCCGCACCCAACACAGTGCTTCCGAAAGGTACTCCTGCGCGACAGAGGTGAGTGGATGCCCCAACTCAAAATCGTGCCCAGGAATACTCAGCAGAAAGGCCGGGGGCGGAACCGTCCCCATAACCTGATGGAACACCGACAATACCGCCGCGGGCGACAGGGCATGGGAAGTGTAACTACGATCCCGCTCGGGGATTAAGCGCGTGACTTCGAACGGCGGTTCGGCGGCGACGCTGGCATCCGCAAACAACACCAGTTCCCGCCCCTCCAGATCCGTGGCGTGTTCGATCTGCAGTTGGAAATCGGTAACGGTCTCGAAGATATCCGGTATACGCCCGCACTCCCGGTCATTCTCCAGCAGTCGCAACAACTCCGGCCCCAGAGCGTCATCACCCCGGGAGGGATTGCCGTAGCCAAATATCAGAATGGGATGCTTCATATTTCCCGCGAAATATATCTATCCGTACCACCGTCATAAACGCAAAGACGCGGAGGCGCAAAGGCTTGTTAATAGCGTCGCTGCGGAATTCCTCGTAGGGCGGACTGCACCCGCCATTCTTCCGTCCCGCTCCCCCACAATTCTGTTTAACGTGGTTTTTAACCATAAGTACTCTCTGCGCCTTCGCGCCTTTGCGTACTCTGCGTTAAATTGCGGTGTTTCAGAGAGGCATTCGGTCAACTTCAGCTGATCTCACCCTGCCCGTTCTTGTAGATCCGGTCCACAACCGCGCCGTCCGGGTCCAACAGTTCCACTTCCAGAGGCATCTTGCCGAGGGCATGGGTGGCGCAGGAGAGACAGGGGTCATAGGCGCGAATGGCCACCTCGATGCGGTTGAGCAGCGGCTCCGTAAGCTTCCGTCCATCCAGGTGATCAATGGCGACCCGCCGGATGGAACGGTTCATGGCCCGATTATTGTTGGTGGTGGAGACGATCAGATTGGCCCGGGTCACCAGACCATCGTCATCGATCTCGTAGTGGTGAAAAAGGGTACCGCGGGGCGCCTCGATGACACCTATACCCTTGTTCCTCATCTCTCCCCTGTTATGCAGGTCGCTGCCGGTAATCTCCACGTCCGACAGTAGCGCCTTTATCCCCTCGGCGCAGTACAGCAGCTCAATCATGCGTGCCCAATGATAGGCCAGAGTGGATTGCACCGGGCCGCCGTCACCAAACGCACGGAATTCCACGCGGGCCGCTTCGGCCAGCGGGGTATCGATAAAATCACAGTTATTGATCCGCGCCAGAGGGCCGACCCGGTAAGCCCCTTCGCTTTTCCCCAGGGAGATGATGAAGGGGAATTTCATATAACTCCATGACTTGACCTGCTCCTGGATGTAGTTGTGGTACTCCCTATAATCCACCCCGTCAAAGATGAAACCGCCATCCACGTCTTTGGCCCGCAGACTGCCGTGGTAGAGATCCAGCGCCCCGTCTCCTCTACAGAGGCTCAACATATTGGTATCTATGAGCGCAAAGCGCCGATGGTTTTCCAGATCCTCGAAAAAAATCCGTTTGGCAAGCTCCAGCGCCCCCCGGCTCCAGTCGATGATCTGATCGATCTCGTGCAGCAACGCGTCCCGTTCCGACGCCGCCAGGGATTTATTGACCCCACCCGGTGTAGCCGCGGTTCCGTGTATTCTTTTACCGGCAGTGGCTCGAATCACCTCCTGACCGAACTTGCGCAGCAGCACCCCCTGTTTTGCCAATTCGGGATGATCCGCCAACACCCCGATGATGTTGCGATGCGCCACCGCGTCGTCATAACCGAACAGCAGATCCGGCGAACAGAGATGAAAGAAATGTAGCGCATGGGACTGCAGCATCTGTCCCAGATGCATCAGCCGCCGAACCTTCTCCGCGGTCGGGGTCAATTTCTCCACCCCCACCAGCTGATCCACCGCCTTGGCGGCCGCCAGATGATGGCTCACCGGACAGATACCGCAGAGTCGCTGCACCAGTACCGGCAGTTCCCAGTAGGGGCGGCCCTGAATGAACTTTTCAAAACCACGGAATTCCGCTATGTGCAGCCGCGCCTGTTTGACGTGATTCTCTTCATCCAACAGCAAGGAGACCTTGCCGTGTCCTTCCACCCGGGTCAACGGCTCGATCACTACCCGTTTCAACCCCTCCGGATTTTCCGCGGTCTCAAGCTTCTGAATATCTTCGTTGTGATTCGACATAGTCTAAACGCCTTACAATAAAATCCCGGTGTTCTCCGCGTCTCCGCGGTTATCAATAGTCAATCATAACGAATCTGCCGATAGGCGAATTCAATGGGTTTGCCGGAGAGCAGCTCTTCCAGAAAAGTCCAGATAGTATCCGCCGAGGGTGGACATCCCGGCAGAAAATAGTCCACCCATACCACCTCGTGGATCGGATGAACCTTGTTCAACAACAGGGGAATCTCGATATCCACCGGAATCTGCGGGTCCTCCACGCCGACACCGTGGAGGTAAGACTCCTCCAGGCACTCTTTAAGGGTGTACTGGTTGCGCATGGCGGGAATTCCGCCGTTTATGGAACAGGCACCGATGGAGACCAGTACCTTACATTTTTTCCGGAACTCCTTGAGAACCTCCACATTCTCCGCGTTACACACCCCGCCTTCGATGATGCCCACGTCACATTCCCCCACCTCCTTGACATCGGTAATCGGGGTGCGGTCGAACTCCACCAACTCCGCCAACTCGATGATGTGCTCGTCGATATCCAGAATCGACATGTGGCACCCGAAACAGCCGGCCAGGGAGGCGGTGGCGATCTTCACCTTATCGCTCATCCCGCTCTCCTTTCTGCGCAGCCGCATCGCCCACGACGTTGATCGGTTCCAGGTCATATAGACGCTGACCGATAGGCACATCGTATCCCTGGTGTTTCGGCAGGATGGCCCCCACCGGACAGACGCGGGCCGCCTTGTCACTGGCATCAAAGGTACTGTCGCCCAGCTTCCCTGACGGGGAGTTGATTATCAGGTGGACACCGATACCCCGGCCGCCCATAGCAAAGACATTCTTGCCGTCAACGTCCCGGCTGGCCCGCACACAGAGACTGCAGAAGATGCAGCGATTGAAGTCGATGACAATATCCGGATGGGAGGCATCCAGGGCCCGGTGCGGATAGAAATGGGTGAACTCCGGAGCAAGCATGTTGCAGAAATAGGCTACCGCCTGCAATTGACAACGACCGCTCTTCTCACAGGCCGGGCAGACGTGGTTGCCCTCCACGAACAGCATCTTGAGCAGGATGCGGCGATAATCCATCAGCTCATCGGTAGCGTTCTCCACCACGGCCCCCTCCACTGCCGGTGTGGTACATGCGGAAACGCAACGCCCGTTGACTTTCACCGTGCAGAGCTTGCAGCTGCCGTGGGGGCGGAACTCCGGATTGTGGCAGAGGTGGGGGATATAGATGCCGGCCGCCAGGGCTGCATCCATTACGGTCTGCCCGTCATGAAAGGAAACCGGTTCACTGTCAATGGTGAACTGCCGGGTCATACTCCGCCCCCCTCGACATGGGCTCCGGGGTCGTCGCGGCCGGTGATCTCCCGCGCCTCCTGGAGCGACGCATCCAGATCGAAGGCCGGCTCAAAGCTGGTGGAACGCAGCCGGTGGGCATACACCATCGGAAACTTGTCCATGGTGCCGAGAATACAGTTGGCGGCCGTCTGACCCAGCCCGCAGTGGCTGGCCCGGCGCATGACATTCCCAATGTCGTACATCCGCTCCATATCGAAACGGGTAGCATGCCTGACGACGATCTTCTGCAGCTGTTTATAAAGCAGGGAAGTGCCCACCCGGCAGGGGGTACAGAAGCCGCAGCTCTCGTGCACAAAAAAGGCGGCGAAATTCTCCACCATCTCCAACAGATCGCGCTCTTCGTTAAAGACCATGAAGGAACCGCCGGTGGCGATGTCCTCGAAGGCGATTCGCCGGTTAAACTCGGATTGCGGCACGGTCACACCCGCGGCGCCGGCCACCTGCACCGCTCCCACGGCCTGCGCTCCGCAGTCCGCCAGTACCCGCTCGATGGTCACGCCATAAGGATACTCATAGATACCGGGGCGTTCACAATCCCCGGAAATGCTGAGCAGTTTGCTGCCGGCGGACCCCTCGGTGCCTGCCGAGCGAAACCAGTCGGCACCATGGGCTCCGATCATGGCCGCCGCCACGAATGTTTCCACGTTGTTCACGACCGTCGGTAACCCCAGGTATCCATGGGTTACCGGGAAGGGGGGACGGATACGCGGGTTTCCCCGCTTTCCCTCGAGGGACTCGATCAAGGCCGACTCTTCTCCACAGATGTAGGCACCCGCTCCCAGATGGATCTCGATATCAAAGTCAAAACCCTCTTTCCCTCCTATTCCCTCCCCGAGCAGGCCCGCTTCGCGACGGCGATGAAGTTCGGACTCCAGATCTTCGAGGAGATACAGGTATTCACCTCGCAGGTACAGAAAACCCCGGTCAGCTCCGATCACGGCGGCACACAGGGTCATGCCTTCGAAAACGCGATCGGCGTAGCTCTGCAGAAGCACCCGGTCCTTGAAGGTGCCCGGTTCACCTTCGTCCGCGTTGCAGATCACAACCCGACCGGTACCCTCCGCTTCCCGACAGAATTTCCACTTCAGTGCGGTCTTGAAACCGGCGCCCCCACGCCCGCGCAAACCGGAGTTATCGATTTCCGCCAACAGGGCATCAGCGCCCCGTTGCAACGCATTCCCAACCGCGGCCCCATCCGGCAATTCACTTTCGAACAGGATATCCCGTCGGCGAATATTCTCGGCCACATGGAAAAATTTGGTAGGCCACTGCGCCACCGGCGTCTCCGCCTCCATCAGTTCCGCCATCCGGTCGATACGGGACTCGTTGAGGGCCGTTACCGGCATACCGTTCACCAGCAATGCCGGCCCCTGGTCCGCCATGCCGGTACAGGAGGTAAAGTCCAGAGTCATCCGGCCATCGGGATGCGGGATCCCGGACCTGACCCCGAAGCGGCCGGCCAGCCGATCCGCCAGCTCCCGACTGCCGAGCATCCGGTCGGTAATATTGTCACTGAAGAGTACGTCATAGGTTCCGCGGGGTTCGGTGTGGAGGAAACTGTAGAATTCGATCACACCGCACACCTGGGCCGGGGCTAGGGATAGCGCGGCGGCTATTCGATGGATTGCTGTCGCGGGGATGCAGGAAAAGGCGTGTTGTACGCGAATCAGGATCTGCAGCAGGTTTTGCGGCTTCCTGCCCCATTGCTCCATAATACCATCGACTTCATCCATCGTCGTTGTCATCAAGATCATACCCCTGTTACCGCGGAAATGGCGGCACATACCTGGCGCGATACATCAGTCTCTAACTATAGCAAGCTTCTGCAACGATAAATCAACTTTCCGCTTAAGGAATCTGCAGAATCAGGACGCGAGGCCGTCGCGAACCCGTTCAAACTCCATCTCCATCTGCCGCACCTGCTCGGAAACCCCGTCAAGCCCGCCGGCACGTGCCTGCTCCTCCAGACTTCTCGCCAGTTTTGACAGTACCACGGCACCTACGCTGGCACTGGAGGACTTTATGCTGTGGGCCTGCCGCTCCAGTTCTTCAAGATCCGACCTTTCCCAGGCCAGGGGAATGGCACGCAGCATGTCCTCCACACCCTCCAGATAGGTATCCACCAGGTCATCGAAATCCTCCCCCAGGGCGTTCCGCATCGACTCCATCTGAGCCCGATCGATGGGCTCCTCATAATTCGATGCCGAAGCCTGCTTCTCGCCCCATTTTCTGGATATGGATTCAATCCTCGTACCTGCAAATGATTCAATAGGGAGCCACTGTTCCAGAACCTTGATCAGGTCGTTCCGTTCAAAAGGCTTGGCAATAAATCCATCCATACCCGCCTCTATACAGCGCTTGCGATCCGACTCCAGCGCATTCGCGGTCAAAGCAACAATCGGTACCCTTCCCCTGTCCGTGCGAGAACGGATCGCCTGGGTTGCATCGTATCCGTCCATAACGGGCATCTGACAATCCATAAGGATCAGGTCGTAATCCGAACGCTCCCAACGATCCAACGCCTCTTTACCATTTTTCGCGACATCCACCTTGATACCCAGGCGCTGCAGCATCACCGCCGCCACTTTCTGGTTAGCCGGTACGTCTTCCACCAGCAATACCCGGCCACGGAAGCCGATACTGCTGTCGGTTTCGTTCGACACCACTTCTTCAATGGTATGCCGGGTGACAATCGGAGCGTCCTCTCCCCGATCTTTCAGTCCCAGCACACTCGACAGCGTCTGATAAAGAACCGTCGACAAAACCGGTTTACTGAGATATGCCGAAAACCCCGCCTCCTTGAAGCGTACCGCATCACCCTTTTTGCCAAATGACGTAAGCAGCACCAGAGGCACGCCGTCGAATCTTACGTCGGCCCGTATCGTTCGCGCCATTTCCTCGCCATCCCGCTCCGGCATATCGAAATCGAACAGGACCAACTGAAAGGGATACTCCGATTCCGCGCGTTGCTGCATAAGTTCAATAGCCTGTCGACCGTCGGCGACAGCCTCCACCTTCATGGCAACGGCCTTCAACTGCTCCTCTAAAACACGCAGGTTCATGACATTATCATCCACCACCAGGATCTGAACCCCCGCGAGGGATGCAAACGGCAGCGGCTCCGGTTTGGAACCGAGTGGCAGACGGAGATTGAACCAGAAACGGGAGCCCTTTCCCGGGGTGCTGTCGACACCGATTTCGCCGCCCATCAGCTCTACCAGCTGACGGCTGATGGCCAGACCCAGGCCGGTCCCTCCATGCTGCCTTGTTGTTGAGCCGTCCGCCTGAAAGAAGGATTCGAAAAGCAGGGACCGCTCCTGCTCGGAAATACCGATCCCCGTATCCTCCACCGTCACCTCCACCACGGCGTCCTTATTCGACACCGGCCGACAACGCACCTGGAGCAGGATATGGCCTTGCTCCGTAAACTTGATAGCGTTTCCCACCAGGTTCATCAGGATCTGACGTAAGCGGCCGGCATCACCCACCAACCGTTGGGAACAATCGGAGCCGAAATCGAGAATCAACTCCAATCCCTTCTCCTCTGCCTTCGGTAGCAGCAGTTGCCCCACATCATGGATCGACCGTTCCAGATCAAACGGTATCGGCGTCAGTTCCAGACGTCCGGCCTCGACCTTTGAGAAATCAAGGATATCGTTGATGATCGCAAGCAGAGAGCGACCGGACTGGTGAATGGTATCCACATACTCCTGTTGCTCGAACGTAAGCTGGGTGTCCTTCAACAGCTCCGTCATACCCAAGACACCGTTCATCGGCGTGCGGATCTCGTGACTCATGGTGGCAAGAAACCGGCTCTTCGCTCTGGAGGCCTCTTCGGCCCCTATCCTGGCGGAAAGCATCGCCTCATCGGAATAACGCTTGGAGATACCCATGCTCAGAATATCCGCCACCCGCTGCAGGAACTCCTCCTCGCGCGGCACGCGCCCATAGTGGGCGGGAAGAAAGATCGCCAGCACCCCCAATACGGTTTCCTCAAAAAGGATCGGGATATTGTAATGGCAATGAGCCTCTAACTCCGGAAAGTGGATTTCCCGCCTCTTATCCGCAACATCAGAAAACTGGATCTCGCGGCTGGCTGCGGCCCGCCCGCAGAGGCATTTTCCAAATGGAATGCGGGCGCATAAATTATTCAGCTCCGGGACCATGTCATGATCGATCTGTAACTGCAGCGACTGCCCATGGCCCCGCTCCTCGTTAAGGAATATCGCTCCTTTCGGCTGCAGACCCTTCCAGGACACGGAATCGAGAATGACCTCCAGAGATTGTCGCAGGAAATCCTGCATTGGAATCTCCCGGATCGCCAAGCGCAACAACTCACTCAACGCCTTCTCTTCGGCGGCGATCATATTACGCAGCTGAATTTCCTGCTCCAGACGCTCCTCATTCCGGCGTAGCAGCACTTCCGCCTCCTGATGCTCCTCCACCTCCCGCTCAAGCTTTTTCTTTGCGCTAGAAAGATTCTGCTCCACGCGCCCGAAATATATCCAGAAAAAGGTGGCGAGCATGAACGTAATGCCGGCAGTACCAATGACCAGGGCGATATAGAAAAGCCTTATGTCCCTGAGCTCCTCAGAAATGTCGGATAAAACACCGATACTGCCGATGTTGCGCCCGATGTAATCCGTTAAAGACAGATAACTTCCAGCGAACGTGCGTCCCTTCAGAGACAGCTCGAACGTGGAATTCTCACCCGGCACCAGGGTATCTTTCAGACCCGACCGCAACTGATCGGGCGCAATATCCATAGTGGCGTCTGCAAGAACATGACCCGGAAATACATCCCAGCCGGCCTCTTTCCCCGGAGTTTCTCCGCTCCGTTCCCAGTCCTCTTTCGCCAGATACTCCTTGTCCAGAATCAGGAGTATCTCAACATCTCCAAGAAGCCCTTTGAGCGTCTTGAGCATACGAGCTACTTCAATACCTATTTCGATATACCCGACCAGCTTCCCATCGATTTTCCACGGATAGACTATGCGCAACGTAGGAATACCTTGGGCATCCAATTCAATCCCGTGCTCGGATTGTCCGTTTCTTACCGCATCGGCCAGAGTGAAGCTGCCTCTGAAATCTCCATAGTGATCCGGATCATGAACACGCAGAAAATTGATCCGCTGCAAATCATGAAAGTAGAAACGAGTGGCCAGATGATGGTCCCGGATATACTCGAACCTCGGTCGGGCGCAGTCCAAAAGGCGCGTCCTGCTCCGCGCCAACCAGGCGGAACGCAAACAGGGGTCCTGCTGCATGGATTCGATCGTGACTCGGATCATCTCCGCATCAGTCCCTATCTGCTCGGCATAGATCTGACTCACATCTTCCAGCCGGGTCCGGACTTCGTCGTCGACATGCCCCCGCAGGTGCTGATAGAAACCGACCAGTACCCCGCTAAAAGTGAGTAGAAAGGTGACTGTCAGCGGAATGATTATGCGCCATCTTATTTTTTCTTGTTTCATTTATTCTTCTTTTGCGAAAGCCATCGTTCCAATACAGCGACCATCTCGGCTCTGGTGAACGGCTTGGCCAGAAAGTCATCCATCCCTGCAGCAAGACATTTCTCCCGGTCGCCATCCATAACATTGGCTGTAAGCGCGACCAGCGGGATCCGCTCACCCCGTTCCTGCCGCCTTATCTTACGGCTTGCTTCATATCCGTCCATCTCCGGCATCTGACAATCCATAAACACCAGGTCGTAGTCCGCGTTCACCAACTCTTCCACCGCCTGCCGGCCGTTATGAACCACCGAGGGCTCCAACCCCAGCTTCCTGAGTATGGAAACGGCCACGACCTGGTTAGCCGGATTGTCCTCCACCACCAGAACACGGCCGTTGAACCGCTTCGAATTGCCCGCCGCGTATTTATCGGATTCCTCAAGTTTGTGGCGTGTGATAAATGTTTGGGCCTGACGCCCCTCCCAGGTGCCGAGTACGCTTGCCAGCGTTTGACCCAGGGTCTCACTTGATACCGGCCGGGACAGGTAGGCCGCATACCCGGCATGCTGATACCGCTCGGCGTCACCTCGCTCAGCAATGGAGCTAAGAAGAATAAGAGGCAATTCCGAAAACCCTTCCTCTTCACGAATCACCCGGGCAAGTCTCTCGCCGGAGATGCCTCCGATATGTCTATCCAAGAGCACTAGCTGAAAGGTATTCCCGGCACGCTGAGTCCGCAGCGCCGTAACCGCTTGTTCGACATCCGCGACGGTATCCACCTCCACACCCAGCTGTTCCAGTTGGCCGCGGAGCACCCGTCTGTTGGCCGGATCGTTATCCACCAGAAGCACGCGAATACCCTTCAGTTCCGCCAGACAAAGCGGCTTCGGCTCCGGGGCGACCGGTAATGACAAACCGATCCAGAATAGTGACCCACTGCCCGGGGTGCTTTCGACACCGATCTCGCCACCCATCATTTCCACCAACTGGCGGCTGATCGCCAGCCCCAATCCGGTACCGCCGAAACGGCGCGTGGTTGAGGCGTCAACCTGGGTAAATTTGGTGAAAAGCTGGACTTGATCCTCGGTGGCAATGCCGATCCCGGTGTCTTGCACCTCGATCCGCAGCTGAACGCGCTCGTCACTCCGGAGCTGACAGGAGATGGCAATCTGCACATGACCACGTTCAGTAAACTTGATAGCGTTACCCGCCAGGTTTATCAGGACCTGACGCAACCGCCCCGCATCCCCGATGAAGTTACGCGGGCACTCGGGAGGGTAGTGCAAAAGCAGTTCCAGGCCTTTGGTCTCGGCCTGCGCGGAAAGGAGACGCAGCACATCACTGACGGATCGCTCGAGATTGAACGGGATCGGCTCCAGTTCAAGTCTTCCCGCCTCGATCTTGGATATATCCAGGATACTGTCGATGATCCCGAGCAACTCCTTCCCGGATTCATTGATGATTTCCACGAACTCTTCCTGTTCGGCATCCAACTCGGTATCACGCAGCAATTCCGCCATCCCCAACACGCCGTTCATCGGGGTACGGATTTCATGACTCATCACCGCAAGAAATTCACTCTTGGCCCGGGAGGCGGATTCCGCCACATGTCGCGCATTAATAAGCAACTGCTCACCTCGTTTTCTCTCGGTGATGTCCTTGAACACCACTACCGCCCCGGTCACCCGGCCGTCATCTTCCACGATAGGGGTACTGGTATACTCTACGGGTATACTGCTGCCATCCTTACGCCAGAAAAGCTCGTCGGTGATGCGATAGGTTTTACGACTCGTCAGCGTGGAATGAACCGGACACTCCTCACGTGGGTAGGGAGAACCGTCGGACTTGGTATGATGAGTGAGCTCGTGCATACCGTCGCCCAGCAGTTCCCGCTCTTCACGGCCAAGCATGTCCAACGCAACCCGGTTGATGAACTTCACACGGCCAACGGAGTCGATCCCAAATATCCCTTCGCCGGCGGAGTCAAGCAGTAACCGCTTGTCCCTGCTGGCCCGCTCCAGTTCCTGCGTTCTCTCCTTTACCCTGACCTCGAGCTCGTCCCTGGCCTCCTGCAGAGCGAGCCGTGAACTGCGGAGTTTGGCATTCAGGCTTGAAACATGCGCGGTCGCGGTCGCCATGGCGACCAGGGATAAAAAACCAAACAGAATCCAGTGCCAATAGAGCCGTAGAACCTTGTCGAACGTCACCCTGCCGTAATCACGGTAGATACCGACCCGCAGTCGTTTGTGCAGGTCATGTACCGGCTGATAGTTATGGGGTACATTCCAACCGCCGCTGTTGGAGGCGACGGCGGCGGGACTGTCGGCGGGCATATTCAGCAACGCCACCGCCACCGCCCGGGTCAGTTCCGTCGGCGTCGAGGCCAGGCTGGCGAAGGGCCATTCCGGATAGAGGGGGGTGCTGCGCAGGAGCTTGAACCCGTACTCCGATTCCGGCGGGTACAGGTTGATCACCCGGAAATCCCGAAGGTTGATCTTTCCCTCGGCCGCCATGCGTTCCAGGGTATCGGTTCGCACCGTTCCCACCTCCACCTTACGGTCCCGAACCGCATAAACCACCGCATCGTGAGTACCCCCAAACTCGAGTCTGATCAGATCCTCATAAGGATCAATGCCATTCTTCTCCAGCTCGCCCCAGGCCATGCGAAACCCCCCCAGGGATTCCTTATCCACCCCCATCATGCTCTTGCCTTTTATGTCTTCCAGCACCCGTATTTCGTTGTTGTCAGCACGGACAAAGATAACGCCGCCGAATACCGTGGAGAACGAACTGTCAACGCGGTTCCTCAAGGTGGTGATACGTTGCACCCCGTACAGCGCTTCAAGCTCCACATAAAAAGAGGAATTGGCCAGGACGAAATCCACCTGCCCCTGTTCCACCACGGGGAAAATGGATCGGAAGTCCAGGGGCTGGATTTTGAAACTGTATCCGGGGATCTGGCTGGTCAGGTAATCCGCGGTTGGGCCCCATTTTTCCAGGGTACGTTCAGTACCCCGTTTGGCGAGAACCCCGATAAATATCTCCTTGGAAGGTGTTTCCGCTTCCGAGGCGGCAGCGGCGGAGAAGGCAAAGGCGAGAACAAGGGCAAGACCAATAGCCACTTTTTTCCGGTGGAAAAAAGAAGAATCCCGTGAAAAATAACCAAAACCTGTCTTAAAACACCTCCCGAGCCGCGTTGCCAGCCGAAACACGCCCCTGGTAGACGTGCGGTACGGCACAGCACTCGTCGTACGGGCGGACGACGCTACACCCCACCGGTCACGGCCGCACGGTTTTTTGAGATAGGTTTTTATGATAACGGACTCCTCGCGGGGGCACGACTAAACCTTGTTTCTCCCAGAGATAACGGCACTCGGTGGAATTTCTTTACACCTTGTTTACCTTCGGTTTTTCGGAATTCGTGTCACTCCGTTACCAGTTGTAAAGCTGCTGAATTAATGCAGTAGCGCTGACCCGTTGGCTGCGGCCCGTCCGGAAAGACGTGACCCAGATGAGCGCCACAGCTTCGACAAAGGACCTCTACACGCTCCATGCCGTGACTGGTATCCCGGCGGGTCTCCACCGCCCCCGTTGTTGCCGCCTCCCAGAAACTGGGCCAGCCGGTACCGGAATCAAATTTTTCCTGGGAGTGGAAGAGCTCGGCTCCGCAACAGATGCAGCGATAAACCCCCTCCTCCTTGCAATCATGATAAGCACCTGTAAACGGCCGCTCCGTACCCTGCTGCCGGCAGACCCGGTACTGTTCATCGGTCAGCTGTTCCCGCCATTCTTCGTCGCTCTTAATCACCCTTCTTTCCATATTGCTCACCCTGCGATGAAAAACGTTATGAAATTCAAGCGAATAACCTTGAAGCTGCCACTTTCTCATCTTTATACTCCTGCCTCCATCCCTTGTCACATATGTTTCAACCGTGGATATCCGAACCCCTGATACCGTGATCGCAGCGACGCTGTCCGGGAGCCCCTATACACGGCGCGATGCTGAAGGGCTCTGGCGTGCAGCGCGCGGGTTGCGTTAAGCTTTCGGTATCTAAACAATCCGTACAGGCCCGCTCCGTGTAACTATGAACATGAAAGATATTAAAGATCTGGTGAAGAACACCTTCGGATGGCTGTTTATCCTGCTTCAATACCTGCTTCCCCATCATCTGCTGTCGCAGGTGATGTACTGGATCACACGCAGCGAGTGGAAACCATTCAAGAACCTTCTCATCCGCAACGCCATTCACCTGTACCAAGTGGACATGAGTATTGCCGCCGAGCACGACCCCGAAAGCTACCGAAGCTTCAATGATTTTTTTACCCGCGCGGTGAAGCCGGAGGCACGGCCGCTGGCAGCCGACAAACAGGCGGTTGCCTGTCCGGTGGACGGCGCGGTAAGCCAGGCAGGCCGCATCGAGAACGGCAGGATATTCCAGGCCAAGGGCCACGACTATACCCTGCATGAACTCCTGGGTGGTGATCCGAAATGGACAGCGGCGTTCGCCGACGGCAATTACGCCACCATCTATCTCTCACCGCGGGACTACCACCGCATCCACATGCCGCTGGAAGGCACCCTGAAGAAGATGCTTCACGTCCCGGGGCGGTTGTTCAGCGTCAGCCCCGCCACTACCCGCGCCATTCCGCGCCTGTTCAGCCGCAACGAACGCATCGTCAATCTGTTTGATACGGATGTCGGCCCCATGGCCGTGATCATGGTGGGCGCCATCTTCGTAGCCAGTATGGATACGGTATGGGCCGGCACCGTTACACCGGACCGACGCCAGGTTCGGAGTTGGGAGTACGGCAAAACATCCTCGGCCGGAATCAAGCTAAAAAAAGGCGCGGAGATGGGACGCTTCAACATGGGATCAACGGTAGTTGTCCTTTTCGGTAAGGACGCCGTGAAATGGGAGGATACGCTGCAGCCGGAAAGCAAAGTGCAGATGGGCCAGAAGATTGCTTCCATCAAGACTGGCACCGAATAACCTACCGAGAACTCCGCGGACGTTCCCGGTCTGAAGCAACACCTCATTTCCGGCGGTTATGCCGGTAATTATCAGCGCCTCAACGATCCGGGAACATAATAGGAAAACGCTATTATGAAACGATCTGCCCTGCTGTTCTTCGTCCTTATGGGTGTTCTGTCAATTTCTCCGCCGGATACCAGCACCGAGAATCCAAAGACGCTGACTCAGGAAGAGCTTTAATTCCCTACAATCTCTGCGCTTAACCCGACGGCCCGTATGGTCGTGGAATGTTTCTTCTGTTCTAATAGCTGGGAAACCTAAAATAAGGGTGCAACTAATGGACGCTATTGAATGTATACGTAACCGTAAAAGCATCCGTAAATTCAAACCTGACCCGGTTCCCAGAGAGGTGCTGACCGAGGTGCTGGAAACCGCACGCTGGAGTCCCTCCTATAAGGACAGTCAACCGTGGGAGGTAATCGTTCTTTCCGGTGCAAAAAAGGAAGAGCTGTCGCGGATACTGCTGGAAAAACTGGAAAACCGGGACGATCCCACACCGGATCTGCCGGCGCCGCGCTCCTGGCCGGCCGCCGAGCAGGCCCGCATCGATCAGTTGATCCGCTCCAGGCAGGAGGCAACCGGCATCGATCTGAGCGCCCCGGAAAATGTTGTTAAGTCGAAAAAGGCCAATTTCCGGTTTTACGACGCCCCCCATGCCATCTACCTGTTCCAGGACGCGACCCTCAGCGACTGGTCCCTGTTCGACCTCGGACTGTTCGCCCAAAGTCTGATGCTGGCAGCGCACGCCAAGGGGCTCGGCACCGTACCCCAGGCCTACGCCACCGACTATGCCAAAGAGGTGAAGCGATTTCTGGCAATCCCCGAAACCAAGCGGTTGGTACTTGGTATCTCTGTCGGCTATCCCGACCTGAATTCCCCCATCAACGCCCTGCGGACGGGGCGGATGGAGGTCGACGAACTGGTAACCTGGATTTAGAACCTGCAGGAGGAATGCATGAACAACTGGAGTTCTGTCAACGAAGTACTGGATTTCGCCATCCGCGAAGAGGAAAAAGCAGCCGAATTCTATACTGAGCTGGCACAACAGGTTGAGGATCCGGCGATCCGCGAAACTCTGAAAGAATATGCAGCAGAAGAAATGCGGCACAAGGCAAAACTGGAAAGCCTGAAGAGCCGGGGCGTGGAACTCCATCCATCCAGACTGGAAGCCCTGGACCTCAAGGTTGCGGAATATACGGTTGAGATCGAGGTTCAACCGGATATGTCTTACCAGGACCTGTTAATCCTGGCGATGAAAAAAGAGAAAGCCGCGCATGATCTCTACACCGATCTGGCGGCCGCCTCTTCGGATACGGCGATCAAAGAAGCCTTTCTCAGCCTGGCCCAGGAAGAATCAAACCACAAACTCCATTTTGAAGCCCAGTATGATGATCAGCTGACCGAGAATTAGCGATCACCACGATACAACCGGCGCCCAGGGCGGGCTAAACTCACCATATCGCGGGTTATACGGTCTCGCCCGAACACCGGACGAAAACCTGATTCCCGGTCACCCTTTTCCGTTATCGGCGTATACCCTCCACCGATAGAAACATCTCCACCTGCGTGGATGCCGGGCCCAGATCATAATCGATGGCAAAATCCTTGAGTGTTAGGGTGGCAGTGCCGGTAAAACCGCGCCGATAACCGCCCCAGGGATCCGGCCCATGGCCGATCTGTTCCACATTGATGGAAATCGGCCGCGTCACTCCATGCAATGTCAGATCACCCTCCAATATTGCTTTTCCCTCGCCGGTTTCCTTAAATGACGTGCCTATAAAACTGGCGGTAGGAAACTTTTCAACGTCAAGGAACTTCTCTCCACGAAGATGTTTATCCCGTTCGGCGTGGTTACTGTCCACGCTCGCCGCATCTATGATCACTTCCACCCTGGAGGCCGCCGGATCTTTTTCGTCGTAACTGAAGCTGCCCTCAAAATGATTGAATCGCCCGAGCAGCCAACTGTAACCCAGGTGTTTGATCTTGAAATTGATCGAGGCATGAGCACCCTTGGTGTCAATTACGTAGTCCGCCGCCTGTACCGAAGCGGCCGCAAACGAAAACAGCAGTAACAGCGTCGTGATAGCAAACTTTTTCATAAACCTCTCTCCTTTTCTCTGATGGCATTAACCCGGCAACCGAGCATCCAGCCTCCGCACTGCATTAAACGCGGAGATCGCTAAGCCGCAGAGGCGCAAACAATCATCACAAACAGAGCGCCTCATAAGACGGGCTGCGGCCGTCGTTCGCCACCAATCATTACAATCGCAGCTTGTTGCCACCTGTTATAACCTGGACCCGAATATTACAACCCTCCGCGACTTGGCGCCTTTACAAACTTTGCGTTTAATCGCCATATTCCGGAAAGGTGCCTAGCGGCCGAACATCCGTGTCAGCGTCCGATCCCGATCGAGAAAATGGTGTTTTAACGCCCCAAGCAGATGCAGCGCCACCAAAGACATGGTCAGATACGCCAAGGTCAGATGTATCTTGCCGAAAAAATCTTCCTGGCCTTCCTCCGCGGAAAACAGTGCCGGCACCTCGAACCAACCGAATACGTTCACCGGACGCCCGTCAGCCGTCGATATGAGGTAACCGGAAAACATTACCGCAAACAGCATCAGGTACAGAAGTATATGTGTCACGTAAGCGACCACTCGCTCAAACGTGGTATGGCTGACCAACGGTTCCGGCACCTTATTCCACCAACGCCAGAGCAAACGCAGGGTCATGGTCAGAAACAACAGGACACCCACGGCTTTATGAAGACTCGGTCCCTTATGATACCAGGGGTGATAATAGTCAAGACCGGTCATCCAGAGACCGAGGGGAAAAAGACCGAAAACCGTGAACGCCACCAGCCAGTGCAGGAGCAGAGCGACTAAACCATACCGTAGCCGGTCATTTTTCCAGCGCATCGCCTACCCCGCGTCTCCCATTGTCCATTTTGGTCACAAATTCGGCCCAATAGCGACTTTATTAGAGATTCCCTGGTATTAAAGGTTCAGAAGGAGCCGGTTCGGAGCATCACCAACGTGCAGCCCTGCAACCAGGGGATACCCGCCTCATCCAGACGGAGTTCAAGTTCCCGCGACTCGGTTCCCGGATTAAAAATAACCCGGCCCGGTCGCAGGGCCTCAATATCAGCCATCAACGGCCGCACCCGCTCAGGACCGACGTACAGGGTCAGGGTATGAACCGGCTCATCGACGGCCTCCAGTGAGGGCGCCGCCGCCAATCCCTCGATGCGCGGTATTTTCGGGTGCACCGGGGTGATCTTGAACCCCTTCTCCTTGAGCAGTCGCACCGCCTGATTGGAGTAACGTGTGGATTTGGGGCTTGCCCCGAGTACCACCACGTGGTGTTCTGCGGGTCGTTTTATCCGGTGCTGCTTCATCATGATGTGCTGTCTCCCTGAAACTCAGGCGATACAGTATCACGCACGATCCAGGGGGAACGCCAGTACCTGGTCCAAACGGGAAGCGCCGGTAACCAGCATCAGCAGACGGTCGATCCCCAGTGCCACGCCGGAGCAATCCGGCAGGCCGTTGCGCAAGGCATCCAACAGATACCGGTCCACCGGCAAAGGCTCTTTTCCCTGCTCCCGGCGTCTTTCATTACCGGCATCGAAGCGCCGACCCTGCTCTTCCGCGTCCGCCAGTTCACGGAAGCCATTGGCCAATTCGACCCCGTCCATATACAGTTCGAACCGCTCAGCGACCGGAGTATCTCCGGAACGGATCCGTGCCAATGCCGCCTGGCTGGCCGGGTAATCGTAGATAAAGGTGAGGATCCCCTGCCCCAGATGGGGCTCAATCAGATGGGTCAGCAACAGATCGAGCCAGCCGTCCCGATCAAGTTGCAGGTCTACCGCGCGGGGCACCGCCATATCTTCCGCATATTGCCGGAGTTCCCTGCAGCTTGCCCTATGGGGATCGATACCAAGAATACCCTGGAAGGCCTCCCTGTAGCTCATACTCTCGACCCTGCGCTCCGAAGGCAGTGAGCTGTTCACCAGATCCGCCACCTCCCGCATAAGCCGATGATGGTCGAAGCCGGGCCGATACCACTCCAGCAGGGTGAATTCCGGATTATGCAAACGGCCCAGTTCGTTATCGCGGAAAACCTTGCAGATCTGGTAGATGGGACCGCTCCCCGCGGCCAGCAGCCGCTTCATGGGAAATTCCGGTGAGGTCTGAAGAAAAAGCCGCCGCCCCTCCGGGAACCCCGGGCCGATATAGCGGGTGAGGAAACTTTCCAGTGCCGGGTCGGTAGTGGCAAAGGCCGAACAAACCGGTGTCTCCACCTCCATTACCCCTGCCAGGCGGAAGAACTCCCGGATTCCGGACAACAGGGCCGCCCGTGCCCGAAGCATCTCGAGACCGACCTGAGGGCGCCAGTGGTTCTCCCGGTTCATGACCGAGGTTGAGACCCGTTACCAGGCCTTATTCTTCCTTGGCGCGGGAAACATACTCTCCCGAGCGGGTATCCACCTTGACCGCATCACCAATCTGTACGAACAGAGGCACCCGCACCACCGCGCCGGTTTCCATGGTGGCGGGTTTCCCGCCACTGCCCGAGGTATCACCCTTCAGCCCGGGATCGGTATCGGCAACGGTTAGAATGACAAAGTTGGGCGGTTCGACAATAATGGGGACGCCGTTCCAGAGGGTCACGGTGCAGACGTCCTGCTCCTTGAGCCATTTCGTGTTCTCCCCGAGGGCCGCCGCATCGGCGCTGTACTGTTCGAAAGTACCCGGGTCCATGAAATGCCAGAATTCACCGTCGGCATAGAGGTATTGCAGGTTGAGTTCCATAACGTCCGCCGCCTCCACGGACTCACCGGATTTGAAGGTGCGCTCAATAACCCGTCCGGTTTTCAGGTTGCGGATCTTTACCCGATTAAACGCCTGACCTTTGCCCGGCTTTACAAATTCGTTTTCAATAATGGAGCAGGGATCCCCGTCGATCATGATCTTGAGGCCACCCTTGAACTCGCTAGTGCTGTAACTCGCCATGTCATCCTCGGAAAACAGCCAATTAAAGGCGCGTATCATACCGCGAACCGATGCTCTGTGGGAGCAGTCCCTGGCCTCCGCGTTTACCGGTGTCGCGGAGCTGCTGCGATACCTGCAACTGGATCCTCGATTGGCGGAGGACGCCGAATCCGCGGCCCGGGGTTTTCCGATACGTGTCCCCCGCGGTTATGCGGCCCTTATGGAAAAGGGCAATCCCGACGATCCGCTGCTGCGCCAGGTTTTGCCCCAAGCCCTGGAGTTGGAGGAAAATCCCGGATTTACGCCGGATCCGGTGGGCGACCGGGAGGCCACCCGGAACCCCGGACTGTTGCAGAAATATCCCGGTCGCGCGCTCCTGGTCGCAACCGGCGCGTGCGCCATCCACTGCCGTTTCTGTTTCCGGCGTCATTTTCCCTACCGAGAAGCAACAACCTCGGGCCGCCAATGGCAGACCACCCTCCAGACCCTTCTTTCCGATCCCGGGATCACGGAGATTATCCTCAGCGGGGGAGATCCGTTAATGCTGCCGGATGATGCCCTCCAGCGAATAATCCACGATCTGGAAAGGATCCCCCACCTTTCGCGCCTACGGATCCACAGCCGGGTACCGATCGTTCTCCCGGAACGTTGCAGCGAACGGCTGATAAATACCCTCAGCGGAAGCCGGCTACAGACCGTACTCGTGCTACACTGCAACCATGCCCGGGAGCTGGGGGAGCGTACCGCCGCGGGGCTGGCCGTGCTGCGCCGCCCAGGTCTGACACTGCTGAACCAATCGGTGCTGCTGAAAGGGATAAACGACTCCGCCGCCTCCCTGCGCGAACTGAGCGAGGCCCTTTTCCGAACCGGGGTCCTGCCCTATTACCTGCATTTGCTGGACCGGGTTACAGGTGCCGCGCACTTCGAGGTGGGGTTGGACCAGGCGAGGCGCCTGCAGAACGAAATTCGTGAACAATTGCCCGGCTACCTCGTCCCGCGGTTTGTGTCGGAACGAGCGGGGATGAAGGCCAAACTGCCGCTGGACTGAATACGGCCCGGCGCGGGTCGGGAGTTAAAACCCGGAGGTTCCAGAAAACTCGAAATTTTCTTATTATTCCCATTACAAAATAAGCACTTATATAATAATATTGATTTTGGTTGTCACGGTTTTTGGTATATGCGCAAATCCGGGTGGCAGGCACAGGGTGTTAACAGGCCCCAATACCGGCCCTAACTACCTTGAGAACAAGGAAAAAATTGAGGTAAACGGCAATAAATGGCTTCTAAAACCCCCCTCGGACTTTCCGTACCTGAGACGACTTATGCGCCGGACAACACCTTCTTCCTGGATCTAAAGAAGATTCAGTCCTGGATTTCCGCCCTCCCGATGGCGAATATCGGGGAGACGTCACGACAGGTCTTCAAAACCATCGTAGAGCTTAACCGACTGGAAGTACCGAATCTGAACAGGATAAAAGTGGTGGAACTGTTCCGGCAGCCCATCGCTTATATTTCCAGAAACTTGCGGAAACATTATTTCGATCTGCCTTTTCCGCTGTCCCCCAGAAACCAGAAAGTGGCGGTGCTTTGCCGCGAGTTTCACTCGGAACTCGCCAACTCCTATAAGCATGTCATCGTAAGCGTCGTCAATGAAGGTCAGGAACAGACCGAACAGAAGCTGTTGATCATCGCCATCCACCAGGCGCTTTATTATCTCCTCCTCGCCCTTCGCTATTCGGCCGTTGTCTATAGCCCGTATCCGGCCAACATCTGGAAGGAGATACACCTGCTTTACTCTTTAGCCGCGCAGCACAACCTTGAAAAAACCTCTGTCAGGGAGAACGGTAAGAACGACGGGGCCACGTCCACTATCCTGGATCTCTATAAACGATGCCTGCTGTTCGCGATGATTCCACCCTACAGGCTGCGTCAACGGGAGATCGAGTACGTATTCCAGAGACTCCATGAACTGGCGCCCTATCTCCAGATTACGGCCCCCAACAGCCAGAGCAATAAAGCGACGCAGTTCGTCGTGCCGGCCGGCTCGGACGAGCCGCCGCTGCATACCTCCCTTAACACGGCGCCGCTGACCGAGATATCCCGGGTGATAGACACCTCGATTCTGGTCAATCATTTGCAGGGTGAAGTCAGCGATCTTGCCGCCAGAGAGCAACCCGGTGACGCGGAAAACCAGACGGATCGGATCGCCAGACTTTTATTGCAGAAAATGATCTTTTCCTTTGGCACAGCCCCGCAGAGAAAATTCGTCCGGACTTCCCTGAATTTTGAACTCGATATCGCGATAGGTCTTTCCGCTATCCATGCCCTGATGATCGAAAATACACAGAGCGGGGAAGATGACGACGAAGGACCGAAGGTGCGTGAGGAGATAACCCTCACCATCACACCGCTTGATCTGCCCTTTGAAGACACGGGTTTTATCACCGAGGATGCTGACGACATCTGGTCCGGCCAGACGACAAGTCCGTCTTCCCCCTGGACACAGAGCGGCGAAGAGAAGAAGTACGAAACATTTCATTGCCGGACTTTCAACGAAAGCGCCGGGGGATATTGCGTCGAACTGTCAGGCAGGGATGCGCCCAAAATACGGGTAGGGGAGTTGGTGGGCATCCAGTCGGCAAGCAATAAATCCCAATTCAGTATCGGCGTTACCCGATGGATCAAGAATATCCCCGTAGTAGGCCTGGAATTCGGCATAGAGGTGGTTGCGCTGCATGCTCTTCCCGTTTCCATCAGCCATACGGACAAGCCGGGCAGTATCGCCGCAAGCCAGAAAGCGCTATTGCTTCCTGAGCAGAAGACCTCCCGGCAGCCGAACAGCCTCATCGTCCCGGCGCTACCCTACCAGACAAACGACACCCTCTCGCTGGACGGCCCGGATGGGAAGAAACATATTCGGTTAACCAGCGCACTTGAATCAACCGGCGCTTTTGCGCGGTTCCAGTTCGTCTATCTTGATCCAGGCCAGATTAAGAAGCCGGAGCCGAAAATCGAGACCGAAGACGAGACAAATTTTGATAAAATCTGGGATATTCTTTAATCATGGACATCTCTCCGATCGGTGAAATGGAAGGGCCATGCTGCATAACAGTCCTCTTCAATTAAAATAACAGGTTAAATGACCCGCCTGCTGCGATTGGCGTATTTGCAATGAATGGAAAATTACGTACTGAATCAGCGATAGAGCTTCTGGTAATTGATGACTCTCCTAACGACACAGAGGTCTATGTCAGCACCCTGCGTAATTCCGGGTTAGCGATACACTTCAAACGTGTCGATAAGGAAGAGGATCTGGTCGAAGCACTGACCAATACCGCGCTTGACACAATCCTCTACTCTATCGGAACCGCCGAACTGGAGTCGCGCCATGTGGTCTCCATGTGCCAGAAGGCGGCGGGCGACACCCCTCTTATCATGCTTTACCCGGAGAGCATAAAGAATAAAAAGCCGCTGTACGAAGCCATGAGTAAAGGCGCTCATGACATGATTCCCAAGAATGATCTGGAACATATCAAGTTAGCGGTCACCCGTGAATACGCCAATCTCAGCGATCGGCGCAAGCTCAAGCTACTAAAATCCAAGCTGCTGGAAATGGAGGAACGCTGCAACTCTCTGGTGGAATATTCCCGGGATGCGATAGCCTACGTACACGAGGGGATGTACATCAATGCCAACCAGGCCTACCTGGACATGTTTGGCTATATGGAAATGGATGATATTGAAGGTTTGCCGATACTCGACATGGTGGCTTCGGAGGATCTGCAGATATTCAAGGACTTTCTCCGTTCGCTGGATAAATCCGAAGGAGCCTCGGAGCTCGAAATAAGATGCCGCAGAAGCGACGGAAAAATATTCGATTCCAAACTGGAGTTCTCGCCCGCCAGTGTGGACGGCGAGCCCTGCACTCAGATCATAATCCGCGATCAATCGTTGGGCAAAGAGCTGGAACACAAGATGAACCTGCTTATGAAGCAGGATACGCAGACCGGCCTGGCCAACCGACAATATTTCATGGAGAAGCTGGATGAAATCACGGCTTCCGATGATACCCTGCAGCCGCCTCTCTCGCTTATTTATATCCTGATCGATGAATTCCCCAAATTGCGAAGTGCGGTTGGCGTGAATTCCGGCGATGCGATCCTGAAGGAGATTGCCGGTGTATTGAGCAGCCAGGTCGGCGAAGACGATCTACTTGCCAGATTCGGAGACCATACGTTTGTAATCCTTTCCGGACTGTCTCATCCCGAGGAGGCGGAGCCGTTCGCCGAGGAGATCCGCGGTGCCGTTTCCGGCCATAAGTATGCGGCTGCTCCTGTTAAAACCAAGATCACCTGCAGTATCGGCATAGGTTATCTAACGGCTAACACGGTCAACAGCCAGGAACTCATCAATCAGGCATTTAACGCCTGCGAATCGGTTCGCAACGAAGGGGGCAACATGACCCTTTCGTATGACGAAGCCGAGATGAAACCCGGCCTCACTGAACAAGTGAGCGAGGACACCCGAACCATAGAGCTTATTAAACAGGCTCTTGAGAAAGATCGTTTCAAACTGCTTTATCAGCCTATCGTCAGCCTCCAGGGCGATACCCGTGAAAACTACGCGGTTCTGCTCAGGTTGTTGAGTGATGACGATGAAGAGATTCTGCCGGAGGATTTTCTTTCTCACGCAGAACGCGCCTCTCTCATGTCCCAGGTCGATCGCTGGATAATCAAGCATGCCCTGACCGAACTGAGCAAACAACGGGCGCAGGGGCATAAGGTGAAATTTTTCATTAACATCTCGGGGGATGGAATTGAGGACGAGTCGCTGCTGTTGTGGATTTGCGACAAACTTAGAGAAGCGAACGCCAAAGGCGCATGGCTTACCTTCCAGTTCCGCGATTCCGACCTGCGGGCCCATACCCAGGCGGCGAAGAAATTGATAGAAGGATTAAAAAAGATCCGTTGTCAGATCGCCATTGACCAGTTCGGTCTGAACCCCAAGGCCGACACCCTTCTCAAACACCTGCCCGTGGATTATGTAAAGCTTGACAGTTCTTTCACTCAGAACCTGGCCAGCAACCAGGAACTGCAGGACAAACTGCATGAATTGCATAAGAAAGCGAAATCCTACGACATAAGCAGTGTCGCCATGGGGGTTGAAGACGCAAACAGTTTAGCCGTGCTGTGGACCGTAGGAGTCAACTACATTCAGGGTAATTTCCTGCAGAAACCGTCGGAAACCATCTCCTACGACTTCAACTCCGTCTGATCAACCACCATCATCCAAGGTGGGGCAAGGCCCCACCCTACAAACCTCTAACTCCTTACTTCTTACTTTCAACCTCCCTGCCGAATGACGGGTGTATCCCGCCCTACGAACTAACAACTGATCACCTATTGGCAACCCCGTGGGGCACATGCCCCGTGGGGACGTGCTGACGCGCCGACTCGCAGTGCCCTTTCTGATCATCAAAGAATATATCCGCGCCAAAGGAGCGGAGAAATTCGCTCTTATCCATACCCCCGAGGAAAAATGCCTCATCAATCCGGATATTCCATGCCCGTAACGTCCGAATAACCCTTTCATGGGCGGGGGCGGCGCGGGCGGTAACCAGGGCGGTACGTATGGGAGAGACATCCGGTGGCGCGGCCACCTGCATGCGATGCAACGCCGAAAGGAACTCTTTGAACGGCCCTCCGGACAGAGGCTTGCGTGCCGCCGCCTTTTCACTCGCGGAAAAGGCATCCAGACCTTCGGTCTTGTATATACGCTCAGCCTCATCGGAAAATATGACCGCGTCCCCGTCGAAGGCTATCCGCAATTGCTCACCTTCCCCTCTCGGTGATCCGCCGGTAGTTGAGGGGAGGATAGTAGCTGCGGCGATACCGGCGTCAAGGGCCATGCTCACGTCGTCGGGGTCCGCCGACAGAAAAAGATGCGCGCCCATGGCGGAGACATAGCGATAAGGACTCACCCCGCCACAGAATGCCGCCCGGATAATACCCAATTGATGGTGGGCAATGGAGTTGAATATCCTCAACCCGGTATCGGCACTGTTGCGGGAGAGCAGGATAACCTCCACCGCCGCTGTTTCACCAAAATGCCTGTTGAGCGCCAACAGCTTCTTTACCAACGGAAAAGCCACGCCCGGCTCGAGGATATCCTCCTCGTGTTCAATCTGGTACTTACAGTAGGCGTCTATACCTTGCGACTCAAACACGGCATGGGAATCGTCCAGGTCAAAAAGGGCCCGGGAGGAGATCGCCACAACCAACTTAGAGGAGCCGTTTCTGTCAGCCATTAGAGGGAAACACCTGCTTGTAAAAATAGGATTCTAAGCCACCGCCCTGATTACCTCCAGCCCCCGTAAGCGTGATCCCGGGAAACAGGGGATACCGGTTCTGATCACTCCACCGTCCAGGCAGAGCGGAATCCGTCTGTAATTTCCGCTTTAGCCTATCTTTTGAATATTAATTAGTGTATAAATTACACTTTCCATGGAGACCTAAACCCGGTGCCGGCCAGATTCTGTTACCCCTACCCTCACCCTGCGGTCACTACTGATGTTGTGGTGTTTTCCATTCGTAAGGGTCGTCTGCAACTCCTGCTTATCCGCAGGGGCAGAGAACCCTATCTGGGCATGTGGGCGCTGCCGGGGGGATTCCTGAACATCAATGAGGATCTCGATCAATGCGCGATGAGGGAATTGCAGGAGGAAACCGGCCTGAGCGGTATCTTTCTCGAGCAGCTCTATACCTTCGGTCGACCCGAACGGGATCCGAGAGAACGGGTGATCAGCGTTACCTATTACGCGCTGGTCTGCTCTGAACGTCTGCAGGCCCGCGCCTCCAGCGACGCGGATCAGGTCGCATGGTTTACCCTGGATGATCTGCCCGAATTGGCTTTTGACCATCATGAAATTATTACCCTGGCACATAACCGTCTGGTCGCAAAGCTGAATTACTCTACCGTTGCCTTCCAGTTTATGCCTGAGACCTTTACCCTCAGCGAGCTTCAGACCGTGTATGAAATTCTGCGCAACGAAAAACTGGATAAACGCAATTTCCGTAAATCCATACTGTCCCTGGGCCAGATTGAAGAGACCGGCGAACAGCGACGTAACGGTAAACACCGCCCGGCCCGCGTTTACCGGGTAAAACACCCGGACCGGGTTGAAATTTACCGATAACCTGCCGCAATGAGAACCGTCATGACCGACTTGATATCACCTGAAACAACCGCAAGCCGCCGGATAGAGATCCCGCCCCATCCGCAATGGCCGGAACTGTCCGCGGGCGAAAAAGAGGCACTGAAGGAGCGGATCAAGAAGCTTCTCAAAGAGCATAATGCGGTAATGGTCGCCCACTACTACACCGACGCTGATCTCCAGTCACTGGCCGAGGAAACAGGGGGCTGCGTGGCCGATTCATTGGAAATGGCCAGGTTCGGCTCTGAACAGCAAGCGGATACCCTGGTCGTCTGTGGTGTTCGCTTTATGGGAGAAACGGCGAAAATACTCAATCCGGAAAAACGAATTCTGATGCCCGATCTGAATGCAACCTGCTCTCTGGATGAGGGCTGTCCGGCCGGCGAATTTTCAGATTTCTGCGACGCACATCCGGAGCATACCGTGGTGGTCTACGCCAACACCAGCGCGGAAGTTAAGGCACGTTCCGATTGGGTGGTCACCTCCGGCATAGCCCTTCCGATCGTCAGGCATCTCCATGAACAAGGGGAAAAGATCCTGTGGGCCCCGGACAAGCATCTCGGGCACTATGTACAAAAGATGACGGGAGCGGAGATGCTCTTTTGGGAAGGCTCCTGCGTGGTGCATGAAGAATTCAAGTCGGTGGCTTTGGAACGCCTGCACAGGCTTCACCCGAATGCCGCCATATTGGTCCATCCGGAGTCTCCGGGCAATATCATTCAACAGGCGGACGTGGTGGGCTCCACCACTGCCCTTATCAACGCTGTAACCAGCATGGACAATGAAGAATTTATCGTGGCAACGGATGCCGGCATCTTTTATAAGATGCAGCAATTGGCCCCGCATAAAAAGCTGATTGAAGCCCCCACCGCGGGCGAAGGTGCCACCTGTATCAGCTGCGCGCACTGCCCCTGGATGGCGATGAATTCACTGCATAACCTGGTACAGGTATTTGAGAATGAAAGCAACGAAATTCATATTGATATGAATCTCTGCCGCCAGGCGGTGACACCCATCCGAAGAATGCTCGACTTCGCCCGGGAACACGGCATCGGCATGAAAAACAAGGGCAATGCCTGAAGTCACCTACAACAGCAGGTCAAAAAGTCTTTTCAACGGCCTCATGCAGGGCGCGGTCGGTCCGTCGATAATAGACCACCACCAGCACCAGATTGATCCACAGCAACAACGCGGATAATGCGAGCAAAAGCCCGGCGATATGCGCAAACCACCCGGGCAGCAGCACCGCCGGCAATAATACCGTCAGCGCCGCGAGATGGATCCGAAACTGTCTTATTGCCGCTTTATCGGGCAACAGCTGTTTCATATTCGGCACCTGTACCGTCATACACATAAACGTCAACTGCCTGTTCTGCAGGTGGAACCAGGAAAGAAAGGGCACAATCTTGTAAAGCATTCCGTTGAGCAGCGAAACCGCGGAACCTAACACCATAACGATACCGATAATCAAATGCGCGGCAGTCATCTGCATAAGAGCCGGAAACAACGGCGCCAGAATCCATATACCCCCGCCTACAAACATCGCTATCAGGCCGGTACGCCAGAATAGCAACGTGACATCGGAGATACGCCGTCGCCGATGCATCTGCAGGCGCAGAGTCACTGCCGCGAAAAGAAGCAACCCTGAGAGCGGGATCACAAACCATACGCCGGCAGTTTCAGTTCGAATATACCCCTTCTCGGCAAAGAAAAAGAGCAGACTCCAGATTATCAAGGCCGCAAAAACCGCGGGCACGAGCAGGCGCCGAAGTATCTGAGGATACTCGGGCGTAACCTGAAACATGGGTATCATCTGATAGGAAACGGCAACCACCAGCAACCCCACCCAGCCGAGCATTCCCCAGGTAAGATGAAGATCGGTATATAGAAACAGGTGCATCCCGGGCACCCATCCGGAGAGCCCTCCCGCCAGCATCAACCCAAGTCCGACGGTAATCGCCAAGGCGAAGACGGCCGCCCGCATCCCGGTAATAGTAACGTTGGGAATCTTGATGCGCTGCAGAGCTATCACCACCGCCACTACAAATATCAGGAAGCCGAGCCCGAGCATGGATGCAGCGCCGATCATCACTACATGCGATCCGGACAGAAAGGCCGCCGCCAGGGCAATAGTACCAAGAGTCAGCAGAGGATGTACCAGATTGCCCACCAAAACCACCCGAGGAACCGGATGACCGGCCAGTACCGGAAGCATCTGCATCATCGCCCCGCACATAACCATTGCCAGTACACCCAGCGTATATAGATGAGTTAACGCGAGGGTGGCGGGTGCCCAACGGGATGAAAGCGCTTCCGGACCGTAAATGAAAAGCAGAACGCCACCCGCCAGGGCAAACAGCGGCGCCGTAAGGAAAAAACGAAACGGAACAGAAATAGGCGGCGCCTGTTCCAGGGAAAGATCAGCGGTAGTCAACCCTCGGTCGGGGATTTGTGACATCAGCTGCTCAACACCGCCGCTTCCGCCGCCCTGTCTTCCCGCCGCCAGATAAATATTTCGAACTCCGACAGCCCTCCAGGGCGGGTACGCCAGGCATATCCGGATTTCTCCAGCATGGGGTAGAGAAGATGCGGTTCCCTGCGATGTATTACCTTGAGATAGTCCCCCGCCTGCAGATTTTGTATTGCGGCCAAGGTGCGCTCCAGTGGCTCACAGGGTTCAAGCATGCTGACATCCAGGATGTGTTCCATATCTGCGGACAAAGCAACGCCGGAAATCTACAACGACTCCATTTTCCGGATAACCGCTTCGACATCCGGGGCCAACACCCGATCAGCCATGGGATAAAGCATCTGTTCCTCTTTCATATTATGCTGCTGCATTAAGATCATCAGCGTCTCCGACAACCCAAGAAATACTTCCCGGTCCTCTCTTTCCACCGCGTGCAACATATCCGTAAGAAGCTGCCGCATCTGCATATGCTCCATACGCATCACCTGGGTAGGCCCCGCAGTCTGGCCGGTGCACGCCTCAAAACTCGGAAATAACACCTCTTCCTCCATGGCGAAATGATGCCCCATGGCATCACGAAACTCCTTGAAATGATCCGAACCCCGCTGCCAATCCGATTTATCCACCAGCATCTCTGCGTCAGCGAACAGCTCGTCGCAACGCCTGTGGTCTGCTGCCATATTTTCGGTGATAGTACCCATAACTCTTCCCTTAACCTCCGGAAAAAAATGACGCCCCGGAAAACATCGGTTGCCGCATATGCCCTCAAAACCAGAGGTTTTTAACCCCTGACATCCTACGGAAAATCCCGTCTGCACTTTGATCCGTCCCTCGACATTCTATAACTATAATAGTGTTTTATTATATTCTTTCATATTCCTTATAATTTGAGTTGGTCTTTGCTTTTTCCCACCCCTTCACTTAATATCCGCTTTCAATAATAATAATAAGAATTGTTTTCTGCCGCGGGTGGAAATGAAGCAGGAGATTGAAGGGTCATTTCCCCGCACTTCTCTCTCATTTCACATCCTGATAATCAATAGACCCTCACCCTGGCGAACCGTGTGTAGAGGGCGTTGTAAACAATAAATTCGGCTGAATATGAAGTAATAGAGAGGTGATGCATAATGGCCTACGGGAAATCGGTCTTTCTCCTGTTTCTGGTCTTTGTGGCAGGAATAATTTTCGCCGGTATTGCGAATTTAGGCATATTGGCGACTAACGACATGGAGTTCTGTGGGTCCTGCCACTCCATGGAAATTCCCATGGAAGAATACAAGCAATCCATACACTATCAGAACGCCTCCGGCGTACGTGCCACATGCGCGGATTGTCACGTCCCGGAAGATTTTTTTCCAAAAATGAAGGCCAAAATAATCGCCGCCAAGGATGTATGGCACGAAATTCTGGGGACTATCAGCACTAAAGAAGATTATGAGCGATACCGTTGGGACATGGCCAGCCGTGTCTGGGAGAAAATGAAATCCACTGACTCCCGCGAATGCCGCAGCTGCCATGCTTTCGATCAGATGGACCTTTCCGCGCAGTCCCGGAGCGGACGTAACCGCCATGGCAGGGCGATAGATGAAGAAAAGACCTGTATCGATTGTCATAAGGGGATAGCCCACGAAGAACCCCTTGAACCCGACGAGGAGTACACGCAGTGAAGCGCAGGCAAACGTTTCTTTCCCTGCTTTTTCTTCTACTCTGTTTTCCGGCGCTGTCTGCCGATAGCGAAAAAGACAGAGAGCTTCGCCTGGCGGCCTCCGTTGGAGACACCGCGGAGATCGAGCGTCTACTTGACGAGGGTGCGGATGTCAATTCCTCCAACGAACTCGGCATCACCGCGCTCATGATGGCTATTGAGAATAACAATATGGACGCCATCGTAATCCTGCTTTCCCGCGGTGCCGACCTGAAAAAGAAAGCGGTCGCCGGTTGCACCGCGCTCACCTTCGCCGCCGAAAATGGCCACGAATCGATCACCGCCATGCTGCTGGAACGGGGTGCCGATATAAATGCCCGTACACGCTCAGGATGGGATGCTCTCTCCATCGCCGCGAAATACGGTCTCACCGATATGGTGGAACAACTGCTGTATAAGGGGGCAAACCCAAAAGGCGTGGATAACAAGGGCCGAACCGCCCTTATGCTCGCTGCTGAATACGGACATACCGAAACCACGGCCTTACTGGCCAAGGGGGGCAGTGATCTGGAGGCCCGTGATAAGAGTGGAAACACCCCGTTGCAGATTGCCGCGGACAAAGGACATACCGACGTGATCGCAGTATTACTGGACAACAGCGCGGATATCGATGCGACCGACTCCGACGGGGCGTCCGCGTTAATCATAGCTGCCGGCCAGGGCCATATCGAGGCCGCGAAACTCTTGATCGAACGCGGAGCTAATGTCAATCTTCAGGATAATACCGGGCAGACCGCCCTTATGGAGGCGACTATCCTGGAAGCCGAACCACTTATTCGACTACTGTTAAACAAAGGAGCTGACAAAACCCTGACAAACAATAACGGCCAGAGCGCTCTTGACCTGGCCACGCGTTGCTCGAAAGATATAAAAGAATTGCTGGAAAGCGGTTCCTGAAAATAACGCAGGGATGTCCCCGGTCATCTTATGCCGGAACTAAGTACACCCGCGGGTGTGTATTGGGTACGAATGCAAATGTGGCAGATTCTTTCCGCTGCCGCTGCATTTTTAGTCGGCTGCACAAGCCAGCTGAAATACCTTTAATCCGAAGGAGGTAATATGGTAATTAAATCGTTAACGAAGGCTCTGCTGATTGTCATAGTGGCGATCGGCACCTCCACCGCTGTTATTGCGGCAGAGGAACAGAAACCGGAGCTGCTAACCGGCGCGAGCCCCAGCATGCTGGGAAACACCTGCGCCGGCTGCCACGGAACGGACGGTGCCAGCAGTGGTCCGGCCGCTCCGAATATCGCAGGTCTATCCAAGGACTATTTTGTGGAAACCATGCGGGGTTTTTCCAATGACGAAATCCCCTCCACGATCATGGGCCGGATCGCAAAGGGTTACAGCGAGGACGAGATCAAGGCGCTGGCCGACTATTTCGGCAACAAACCCTTCGTCAAGGCCAAACAGGGATTTAATGCCGAGTTGGCGAAAACGGGTGCCAAATTGCATGACAAATACTGCGAAAAGTGCCATGGCGAAGGCGGACAGTCCGCGGAAGATGACGCCGGGGTGCTGGCAGGTCAGTGGGCTCCCTACGTGGGCTGGACGTTGGCGGACTTCAAGTCCGGCGATCGTGAAGCCACCAAGAAAATGAAAAAGCAGCTCAGCAAGATGCTTGAGAGAGAAGGTAGCGCAGGTATCGACGCACTGCTCAATTATTACGCCAGCCAGCAGAAGTAGCCAGGAGGATGATCAGCATGAAGATTACCCGTAGAGGATTTATTCAAACCGCTGGCGCCGCGACTGCGGTCGGCATGATTGGGATGCCTGCAATCAGTTTTGGCGCCGGCAAAAAAGTGGTTGTGGTAGGGGGAGGAACCGGTGGCGCCACCGCCGCCAAATATATACGTATGGCCGACCCCACGGTGGAAGTCACTTTGATCGAAGCCAATGAAAACTACCATACCTGTTACATGAGTAACGAGGTACTTGGCGGAGACCGCACTATTGACCAGATCCGCTTTGGATACACGGGTCTTGGCAAGCATGGTGTCAATGTCGTGCACGACATGGTCACCGGCATAGATGCCAAGGCGAAAATGGTGAAAACCGCGGGAGGTAAAACTTTCAGTTACGATCGCTGTGTGGTTGCCCCCGGCATCGACTTCAAATGGGAAACCATCGAAGGTTATGACGCCAAGGTCGCTGAAAGCATACCTCATGCCTGGAAGGCCGGTCCCCAGACCGTCACTTTGCGCAAACAGCTGGAATCCATGAAAGATGGGGGCACCGTAGTCATCGCCGCCCCGCCTAATCCGTTCCGCTGCCCACCAGGGCCTTATGAACGTGCCAGCCAGATCGCCATGTATCTGCAACAGCACAAACCCAAGTCCAAGGTAATCATGCTTGACCCCAAGCCCAAGTTCTCCAAGCAGGGACTGTTCACGGGCGCCTGGACCAAGCTGTATGGCTTTGGGACCGAGAATGCCCTGATCGAGTGGCACGGCGCGGAGGAAGAGGCTGGCGTGGTCAAGGTCGATGCGGCCAGCAATACCGTAACTACCGCCTTTGGCGAAGCCGTTAAGGCCGATGTCCTGAACGTCATCCCGGCCCAGAAGGCGGGCAAGATCGCCTTCGACGCAGGCCTGACCGATGACTCCGGCTGGTGTCCGGTGAACCTCGCTACTTTCGAATCCACCATTCATCCGGGCATCCATGTGATCGGCGACGCCAGTATCGCCACCGGCATGCCGAAGTCAGGATACGCCGCCAACTCGGAGGCCAAGGTATGTGCCGCGGCCGTCGTAGCCCTTCTGGGCGGCAAGGAACCGGGCACACCGTCCTACGTCAATACCTGCTACTCCATCGCGGGTAAGGACTACGCATTTTCCGTAGCGGCCGTTTACCGGCTGCAAAAGGACGGCAAAAAGATCGCCTCGGTATCCGGCGGTCTGACTCCGAGCGATGCCTCACCGGAGGTATTTGCCCGGGAAGTACAGTACGCCTATAGTTGGTACAACAACATTACCGAGGATATCTTCGGGTAATACGGGAACGTTCGTCCTTCGGGCGAACAAATGACAGGGGCACGCCGGAAACGGCGTGCCCCTTTTTAGTTTGAAGTTTGAAGTTTGAAGTTTGAAGTTTGACAACAGGTTAACCTCTGATAATTCCAGATACCGGCAATCCCCTGCTTCTAACTACTAACTACTAACTACTAACTACTAACTACTAACTTCTAACTTACGACTTATCACGGCTTCAACGGCGTACAATTTCGCAACACCGGCGGCCCCACGTCCCGGGCAAATTTCGGATAATCCGGATTTTTCCAGTTCATGGGCGCCAGCTTGGCCGTGGTGGGGCGCAACCTTGAGACATAGTCCATTACCGCCCACTCATCACGGCGGGTGAAACGTTCAATCTGCTTTACCATCTCTTTATCAGCGTTCCGCCTGTTACCACCGCGTATCAACTCAAACTGCCGTATCAAATAGGGGAAATGCTGGCCCTGAATGCGCGGTACATGCTTATTGTTGTCGCCCTCGCCGTTATCGCCATGACAATCAACGCATTCCTCACGAAAGAGTTTTTCGCCATGTTCAAGATCGTCTCCAGGACCAACAGTGTTGTAAGGATTCAGGGGAAGCGAGGATATATATGCCGCCACGTCCGCGATCTCCTGCACACCACCAAGAAGCTGAGGTGAAGTAAAGGGACGCATGGTCGGATTATCCCTGTTGCGTGCCCGTATATCCGCTAACTGCTTGATGATGACGCTGGATAGTTGACCCGCAATCTGAGGATAACAACCTTCAGGGGTTCCCCAACCTTCCGGCAGATGGCATACCGCACAGGTCTTGAACACCTCTTTACCATTCTCAATATTCGGGGAAAGATGCAGGGCCGCCTCTACCTCCTTCTTTGCGTCCCCCAGGAGATCAGATCCGGTGGCCGATAACCAGAACAGGCTGCCGACCGCAAAGAGAAAGATCCTTGTACCCAAGATCATCAGCGTTTCTCTTTAATCAGCATAATCTCTGCAACAATGGGTTTTCTGGCCCCGGATACCTTACCCCTTAGGATTCTTTACCCAAGAGACCATTGGAAATGTTCGCCTGAAATATTGCCTTGTGCACATCACCCAGGCTCAACATACCCACCAGCATCCCGCCGTCCGATACCGGAATACGCCGAAATCTGTTTCTGACCATTACCGTCGCGGCCTTTAATATATGCATATCGGGCTGCACCGTTATAACCTTCTCCGTCATAAGATCCTGAACCTTAAGATTCATGACGTCTTTGTACTTTCCAACCATCTTGTCATAGTCAACTGCCGCGCCCGAATCCAGGAGCTCTTCCAGGCTGGGGAACAACCTGTGCAGTACGTCTTTCTCGGCAATAAAACCTATGAGTTTCTCTCCATCCACCACCGGCAGACCGGAATATCTGAACAGGCACATCAGGGATACCACCTCGATTAAAGGCGTGTCTGCACCCACGGTACGCGCTGATTTGGTCATAATTTCTTTTACCAGCATTTACGTCTTCCTCCTCAGGATCCTATAACTGCTATCTAATCACCCCGACCACCCCCCGGGGCTTACTCCAGGCGCCTGTCTTCGTAGCCACACCAGAAAAACAGGAATCCATCTATTAATCAGGAAGTTAACGGACTAGGCACCAAGACGGCGCGGACGCGCCTCCCCCGTAGATTCCATAATTCCACTGATTTCCCGGGGTTCCGTGGTTACGCGATTTTATCGGCCGAACGATAGGATACCCGGCAACAAATCACATAACCAGGGAAGAATACACCAGTTCGAGCGCCTGGTTAACCGGGAATATGGGGTATTTGGCACAATAACCGAGGGGAAACGGCTTTGCTATTCCGCCGCCGGACCGGCGGTGGTCGCCTGATCTGATCTCGCTTCCGTCTTTTCCGTCTCCGAGGAATCAGCATCCCCGGCGCTTTCCGTTGCCTGGCTCTGCCGAAGCAATTCTTCCCGCAGTGCACCGATCCTTTCTTCCAGAACCTGCCGCCGCGCCGCCAGCTTCCGGTTTCGTTCCCGCAGGGCATCCGCTTCCGTCCTGCTGGCATCTATAGCCTGTTGCAGCTCCGACGCCGCGGCCGCGGCCTTTGCCCGGTCGGGAGATGTCTCCTGCGAATACGCTATGGTCGACAACAAAAACAGCAGAAAAACCGCTCCTCTGACTGCATTATCCAATTCTTGGGACCCCCTGCCTCCGGACTATCCTGGAGTTGTCTCAACCTGTACATCCCCCGGCCAAAAGCGGGGTTCTGAAAATTCGGCTGGACTACCCCTATATCACCTTCAGACCCTGAACTGCCTAATCATAGCATCCAAACGCGCGGCCACAGAAGCGACCTCCTCGCTGGAGTGAGAGGTCTGACGCGCCCCTTCCGCCGCTTTACCGGTGACCTCGTTTATGGAAACGATATTCCGGTTGACCTCCTCCACCATGATACTCTGTTCCTCGGCGGCGGTCGCAATCCTGGAATTCATATCATTGATCGAACTCACCGCAGCTGAAATCTCTTCCAGTGCGCTGCCGGCAACCCGTGACTCGGCGACGCTTCGGTCCGCATCTTCCTTGCCCTGTCCCATAACCTGCACCGCCTCCTCCGAGGATTGTCGCAACTGATCGATTATCTCCCGGATCTCCTTGGTGGCATCCTGGGTGCGCTGAGCGAGACTCCGCACCTCGTCCGCCACAACGGCAAAACCACGCCCCTGCTCACCCGCTCGCGCCGCCTCAATGGCGGCATTCAACGCCAACAGGTTCGTCTGCTCGGCAATGGCGGTAATCGCCTCTGAGACCTGGCCGATCCTTCCGGTGCCATCCGCCAATTGCCGAACCACACCACTGGCATTCTCGATCCTGTCCGCCAGCAGCGCAATATCGTCTACTACGCTCGTCACCACTTTCTGACCGTTGGAGGCGCTGGACAACGCCATGCGGGCGGCCTCTTCTGCCTGAGCGGCACTTGCGGCGACATCCTGGGCGGCGCTGGAAAGCTCGCCTATAGCCAGGGTCAACTGGCTGGTCTGGTTCTCCTGCTCCGCGATGCCGACCTCGGACCGTTCCGCAACGTTTGCCAGATCCTTGGCATGTTCCAACAAACCGTCCATATTCGCCGTCAGTTCCTGAATCGTGGGCTGGAACCTGTCCAACATGCCGTTGAAGGCGGTCGCCACATTCCCGAACTCATCGTTCACCTTTATATTCACGCGTGGCCGCAGATCGACATTCGCTTCCACCTCCTCCACCACATGGCGAAGGGCGGACAGCGGCCTGACGACGATAATTCGAAGCAACTGGTTCAGCAGAAGCAGGCCGACCACAAAGATCGCGGCGTTTATCAGCGCGCCGGCCCAGAGGTCTTTTTCCACCGCTTCATCCCATTTCTGCAATGAGTACCTGAGACGGACCGCGCCCAGAACCGTTCCCTCCTTCACCTGGTGGCAGGTCAGACAGTTGGTGCCGTTATAATTGGTCTGGGCCTTGAAGGGCCGAACTATATTCAATATCCGGTGGCCGTCCTCGTCATTCAGACTCAGTACTTCTTCGCCACTCAGCCCCTTGCTGTCCATTTCATCCACCGGTTTCTCGTGTTCGAGCCCCGGACCGTACATCTTGGATACCGCGTCACCACGCAGCATTCTGATCTCCAGCACCTCGTCCCGGCCTTCCATCTTCTCCCGCAGGATATTCCGGCTGGACATGGTGCCGGTAAACATCATGGTGTTCATGCTGTCAAAGTAACTGTTGATAAGGTCTCCCGCCTGCGCCTCCGCCGACAGCAATACGCGCTCTTTCTCCGCACTGGCCATATGGAGGGTAATCAGGAGTACGGCGAGCAAGAATACCGCCGCCACCGCAGAAAGGATTTTTATTTGCACTGAAATTGAACGGTGCTTTTTCTCGGACATGACCTTCTATCACCTTGTTTTAACGGGTGTCTTTATCACGGATATTGTCGGCGGACGGAGAAAAAACTTTAACCGGAATATCCGGGGGGAGAAATGCCACGGCATCCCTGTTACCGATTGCGTAACCTGCTAATTCAACAGAAAATATCGCCCAGATAACATAGAATCCGGACTACGTGATCTTAATATTTGATGGGCCATCTTCGTTGGAGCCCGGCCATACCCCATGAATCGTTCCGAATCCTACGCCGCAAAATTCGCCCTTATCTCGGAGCAGATCCCGTTTCGCCTTTTACCGGCAGACCAGCGGTCTTTTCTGCGGCAACAGGCGCATCGCTTCCGCTTCACCCTCCAGGACCTGAGGAAGCTGACCGAGATGGCCCTGGACCTCAATATGTGGGGTGAAGGATCGATCATCGAATTGTGGCCTTCCTTAGCAGATTCCAGCGAGACCGGACGGGACGCCAAAAAACGGGTGCTGGAGGCCGTTTCCGCCTGCTGGGAGAACAGACGATCTGAAGCAAACAGCTATGCCCGGCCCACCCCTGGAGAATCTTTGGGGAAACCGGGCGCCGAGGCCGTTCTGCGGACCAAGAACGGCCTGGGGCTTGGATATTGCCCGGTAGCATCGGTAAAAACCCGTTGCTGCAACCTTATGACCCTGGATGCAGTGGACAACTGCGGTTACGGCTGCAGCTACTGCAGTATCCAGTCTTTTTTCAGTGATAACCGGGTCTTTTTCGATGACCGTTTCGGTGAAAAGCTAGCCACTCTGAAGCTGGATCCGGGCCGTATCTACCACATCGGGACCGGCCAATCCTCCGACTCCCTGATGTGGGGGAACAGCCACGGCGTATTGGATGCATTGATCGAATTCGCCCGCAATCACCCCAATGTCATCCTCGAACTGAAGACAAAATCCGGGAACATAGCTCATCTCAGCAAGACCGATCTGCCCCCCAATCTCATCTGTACCTGGTCACTTAATACGCCGGTCATCATCCGGAACGAGGAACCGGGAACCGCTTCTTTGGAGAAACGCATCGCATCCGCCAGGGCGCTGGCGGACAAAGGCGTAATCATCGGCTTCCACTTTCATCCCATCGTTCATTATGCGGGGTGGAAGCAGGACTATGCCGGAGTGGTAAAATCGGTACAGGATACCTTCAGCCCCTCTGAGGTAGCCATGATTTCCCTCGGTACCCTGACCTATACCAGGCCGGTAATTAAGATGATACGTGAGAGCCAGCTCCGGAGTAAGATACTTAAAATGGAGTTGACGGAAAGTGACGGGAAATTTTCCTATCCTGAGCCGCTCAAGCTGGAACTTTTCTCTCACGTCTATCGCTGTTTTGACGGCGCCTGGCACGACGGTGCTTTTTTCTACCTCTGCATGGAGAATAACAAGTACTGGAAACCGATTTTTGGATTTGAGTACTCATCCAATACGGAATTCGAACAAGCCATGATAAAAGACTATATGGGTAAAATCCGGCGTCCTTAGCCCCTCTCCACCACATACGCCGGCCTTCCTGCAGGCAGCAGGAGTTGGCGGTAACCAAGAAACCCCGCATAGACTATCCTTACCTATGAGGACGGATTTAGAAGACCTTTCAAACCATGCCAGCACAACTGTTTGATATCTACTTCTCCGGCAAAATCCTGAACAACCAGGATCAGGCCGAGGTTCGGGAACGTATCCGCCGGCTGTTTAATGCCGAGGAAGGGATGTTGGAGCGCCTGTTCTCCGGTGTACCGGTAAAAATAAAGGGCGGCGTGGATGAGGAAGAGGCATCCCGATATCGTGTAGCTTTCCGCGATGCGGGGGCCCTGGTGGATATAAAGCTGGCGGAAGCGACAGCATCAATAAAACCTCCCGCCCCGACCACCGCCGAATCCGATACGCGGGAAGCGGAAAGAGATGACGGCACCCTGACGCTGTTGCCTCCGAATACCGGAAGCCTCATTGACTGCGCTCCCAAGATAGAACCTCGGGAGATCCCGGATATCAGTTATATGGCGCTGGCTCCGGAAGGAACCATAATTGATGAATCGAGAGAAGCGCCACCGGCAAAGATCGATACCAGCAGCCTGACCGTCAGTCCTGCTCAGAGCGGCACCCTTGAGGATTGCCGCCCAGCGGTGAAGCCGTACCCGATCCCCGATATCAGTAATCTGCGGATAGAGCAGCCGGAAGAAGAGAACCCAGGCTGAATTTCCCCCGGCTGGAAACAGGGGACTCCTTAACCTGATACAGAGGGCGCTATCCGGCTTTTCGATCAGCCTCTTCCGGGCTGTCGGCCGCCCCCCCCTGGTCCGCCTGTTTTTCATCGCCGCCTTCCATCCCGCCATCCCCTTCAACCGGTTCCACCGTCTTCGCCATGCGCTTGGCGAAATAATAAATTCGCTTCAGCTTTTCGACGATATCGATCTCGATGGTATATGTCGGAATACGTTTCGGTTCTTCCGCCACCAGGCGCGCCGCATGATGCGTCGCCGCGGAGTCCGCCAGCGCGGAAATCTCATTCTTCATGGATATCACCGCCTGCGCCGCTTCCACGTTGTGCTGCGAAACCGCCTGCACGGCCACACGGAACGCCTTTTTCACAACCTTATGGAACCCGATGAGCACTTCACGCGTCGGCACGCTTATCGATACCCCTGCATCTATACGGCTGATTCCGAGGGAAACGAGATTGGTTTCTATGATGTCCCCGATATTTTCGATATCCCCGGCCGCCTCCATCAGCTTCAAAAATTCCCTGGTCTGGAGGTCGGTCAGCGACTGCCTGCTTATCTTCCCCAGGTATTCCACGATCTGTCCATAGAGGATATCAACCTCGTCATCCAGATCCTTTATCTCCTTCAGCGTCACCTTGTTACCGGTAAGAATGGCCGGCATGATCCGATTCAGCATCTCGTCCACCCGTTCCCCCATATGCAGCATTTCCAGCCGTACCCGATCAATAGCGAGCGAGGGCGTGGTCAATAACTCCTTATCAAGATACTTGGCCTTTACTACAAAACCTTCCTCCCCCAGTGGAATATCCGGCACCAAGGTTTCAACCAGGCGTGCTATGTAGGTGGTAAACCAGATAAAGACGAGCATATTCGCGACGTTAAATATGGTATGAGCATTGGCGATCTGCCTCGGCGTTTCCGCCCCCAGTCGCTCAATGCCCGTCAGTTCCGGATGAGAGGGAGAAAGCCAGGTGACCAATTGCGCCAGCTGGTCGATAAACATCACCCACAGCAACACGCCGGCGACATTGAAAATAACATGCACCAAAGCCGCCCGCACCGCCTCCCGCGGCTTGCCTATGGAAGCCAGCATGGCGGTTACACAGGTGCCGATGTTCGCACCAAAGGCCAGGGCGATACCCGCCGGCAGAGTAATAAAACCCTGACCCGCCATTACGATGACGATAGCGGTTGCCGCCGAGGAAGACTGGATCAGGCCGGTGAAAACCGCGGCAATCATGATCCCGATCAGGGGGTTCTCCATGCGAATCATCAGGTCCAGAAAGGGCTGGTAGCTGCGCAGGGGCTCCATGGCGTCGCTCATAACGCTCATTCCAAAGAAAACCAGACCCAATCCCATGAGCATGCCCCCATACTGCTTTATCTTCTCCCTCCTGGAAAGAAACAACATGCTGAAGCCGACGCCTATCATGAGTAACGCCCCTTTGGTTACCTTAAAGGCGACGATCTGCGCGGTTATGGTGGTGCCGATATTGGCCCCCATGATGATCCCCACGGACTGGGACAGGGACATCAGTCCGGCCGTAATGAAACCCACTACCAGGACCGTGGTTACGGAAGAGGACTGAATGACCGCGGTCACCAGGGCGCCGGTTGCGGCCCCCATAATCCGGTTAGCCGTCAGCTTGGCAAGGATCGTCTTCATTCGTTCCCCGGCAACCGCCTTGAGCGCATCCGCCATCTGCTCCATACCGAACAGGAACAGAGCCAACCCACCGAACATCTTCATACCCATCACACCCCACTCAATGGGTACGTTCACCGTGGAATCCGCCAGTACCGGCGAAGTCATCAGCAATGCGGTCACCCCCGCTATCAACAACAGCGAATACCAGCCCCCCCGATTGATGGTCCCGAGTCCGCTGGACGACGACGCACCACCACCTTTACTCAACATCACTCTCCGATTTGACTATGGTCACAGGCACCGCACAAAGCTGCGCGACACGTTCCGCCTTTGATCCCAGCACCATATGCTGAAATCCGCTTCGACCCTGACTACCCATTACCACCATCCGCGCGTCTATCTTCTCCGCCACTTCCAGGATTCGGGTGACAGGCAACCCCACAACTATCATGGTATCCAGTTTTTTAAGCTGCTTGCAGTCAGGATTATTTTTGGCGACCGTCTTCAGGAAAGAATCAAACATCTCGGCTGCAGCATCTTCAATTCGCAGGAGATCCTTTTTCTTAGTGACGCGGGTGTAATAACCCGGCATATCTTCGGGATCATGGACCACGTGAAGTACAACCAGGGGCGCATCCATGCATTCCGCCAATCTGCACGCTTCCAGCAAGGCCGCTTCGGAGTGCCTGGAAAAATCCACCGGCACCAGCAGCGGCCGCTTCTTCTGTTCTATCGCCATAGTCTAATCCTGGAGTCCATTACTCCAAGAATAGCCCGTCCAGAGGCAGTTGAAAGTCCCTGAGGCCTGGGACGACATACCCAACCGGCGCCCTTATTCGCCGGAAATGCCGGCGCATGGTACCGGTAGACGGTCTATAGCGTGTTCTTGCCGTGTCAGGGCAACATAAAACCGCGAATCATAAAATAAAGCAGCGCCGCCATAACACCGGAAACGGGAACGGTTACAACCCAGGCCGCGGCGATCCTCAACAATGCCGACCTCTTTACCAGCTCGTGGCGATAGACCTTGCGCAATCCCTTTCGCTCTTTCTTGGTCAAATGCGCCTTTGCGGAATCTTCCTTCAGTTGCTGCAACATAACGCTTTTCTCAACAATAGACGCTTTCTTGAACTCGATAAGGAATTCTTCAATCACAGCTTCATCCTGATCCCGGTGGTGGTGCTTTATCTCCTCAATCATCTTGGCGTAACTGGTTTTCAGATATTCCCGCAGAAAACCGACCCCGAAAACGCCCCCTACAGCGATATGCGTGGAGCTGACCGGCAGACCGAGCTGACTTGCGATAATGACGGTGATAGCGGCGGCCATGGCGATACAGAAAGATCGCATCTGGTCCAGTTCGGTAATCTCGGAACCTACGGTTCGAATCAGCTTGGGCCCGTATAACGCCAGCCCTATAGCGATACCCAGCGCACCCACCATCATGACCCAGAGCGGTATGGATGCCTTGCTCGTCACAACCCCTCTCAGGATAGCGTCGTTGATGGCGGCAAGAGGGCCTACCGCATTAGCGACATCATTTGCACCGTGAGCGAAACTCAGCAGCGCTGCGGCAAATACAAGGGGAACGGTAAACAATCGGTTGATGCTCTGCTTATCGTTCGTAAGCCGCCCCGCCACTTTAGCGATCAGCGGCCTTACTATGAGATAGACCATAGCCGCGGCTATTAATCCTATGAACACCGAGGACCAGAAATCCATCTTCCAGACCTGCTTCAGGCCCTTAAGGATCAGGTAAGTTCCAAACGCCCATGCCATAATCGCAACCAGCAGCGGCACCATCTGTTTTGCAGCGGCTATCATGTCGCTCCGATAAGTGATGGTACGCTTTATCAAATACAGAAAAGCCGCCGCAATCAGGCCGCCCAGGACCGGCGAGATCACCCAACTGGATACGATTGCACCCATTTTGTCCCAGTTAGCGGCACTCCAGCCGCCGGCCGCCACCCCGGCACCCAGCACACCCCCAACGATAGAGTGGGTGGTGGAGACCGGCGCCCCTAAAGCGGTGGCGATATTCAACCAGATGGCACCCGCGAGAAGAGCGGCCATCATCAACCAGACAAAAGAATCGGCACCGGTTACATTCGCCGGATCGATAATCCCTTTCTTGATCGTACCCACCACATCGCCTCCGGCGATCAGCGCGCCTGACGCCTCAAAGATCGCGGCGATGATAATAGCCCCCACCAGAGTAAGGGCCTTGGATCCGACCGCGGGCCCTACATTATTGGCAACATCGTTGGCGCCGATATTCATGGCCATATACCCGCCAATCATCGCCGCAACAACAAGCAGGACGCTTCCCTGGCCACCATCTCCGCGCATACCTGCAAACAGCATGACCCCGACTATAAAAAGCATGGCGATGCCGAACCTGAACAGTTCCCGTCTACTGAAACTGGTTGCATCCTCTATTTGACTAATGTTTTTAAGTTCCACGTACTATCCCGCCCTGATTGTTGCTATATCTTTTCTGAACAGGACGGCAACCCGCCTGCGCAGAATGTGTTTATGACAATGTTTAGAAAAACAGGCATCATCATGCCCGGACTATTGCCAACCCAAACAAGAATACCGTGGCCCTTGTTGGAGGTGGGACAATGAAGCACTCCACTTTCTGTTCCCCGTAGAATTTATTCCTTCAGTAGATAAGGGGAAATTCATTTCTTTTGAACTGATGCAGTACATCCATTGCATCCAGGGTACTAAACAGCAATCCCGTGGATAAAATCCTCCCCAGCCCCCCATGTATGCAGCCGGTCTCACTGAATACGGAACAGGAGTCCCGTCTGCCCCGCGGATGATAAAGAACCGCCGGCACAGGATCACCGCAATGCCCCCCCGTGCTGGAATCGGTCGAATGATCACCTGTCACCGTTATAACCATATCTTCCTGGAACAGAAGCTCCAGCTCGGAGTCGATCCGTTCGAGCAACCTCATTTTTTCTTCCGGTTTTTTGTCATGAGCGGAAATATCAGGACCCTTTATATGAAGAAATACCAAATCATGTTGCAACGACATCTCCAGGGTAGCCGCGACCTTGGCCCTGAGATCGGTATCCGGAAGAGCGGTAAAGGAGTGATCTCCCCTGCCGGTGTAACCGAAGATCTGCGCCAATCCGAGCACCGTTCCCTCGCCTGCCACAACCGCGGTCTTGACCCGATAGTGATTAACGATGGAGTTCAGCCGCTCCAGCTTGCCGGCCCCCCGGGTAATAATCCCGTTCGCGCTGGGCAGTCCCTGCTGTTGACGAATCCCGTTCAGTTCCGCCTCGCCAAGACGTTCGTGGGCGATTTTTAAAAACCGGTTGACCGCTTGTGCCGTCAGTTGCGCCTGCTCATCCTCAGATTCAAGGGCTTGACACTCCGGTACCGGCGCGGGTAGCAACGTGGTACCTGGATCGGTATCGGTTATCGCTGCCGACAGGTTATAACCGGTCAGCTGTAATACCGCACGATGCTGAGTGGCAGGAAACAGGGAACAACTTATCCCGTTCCCTACCTCAATGTCGCGCAGTAATGCGGCCAGCTCCTCCGTCCCTTCGCTGATACGTCCCGCCCTTCTGTCGGTGACGAACATTTGCCCGCCGCTCTCCTCGAGGGTGGCAAAATTGCAGCGGATAGCCACATCTCCAGGCTGCAGGGGTACACCTATACCCGCGGCCTCCACCGGCCCCCTGGCCAGCAACTCCACCTGCTGCATCGGAAGCCCCATCAGTAGCGCGGTCCCGGTATGGGTCCCCACCACAACCCCCGGGAACAGGGGGTCCATAAAACCGCAGAGCCCCTTCCCGGCCAACCGGTCCAGGTGGGGGGTGTGCGCCGCTTCCAACGGTGTCAGACCATTCAACTGCGGACAGGGCCGATCTCCGAGCCCGTCCAGAATAATGAACAGCCCCTTGCGAAGCGGTGTCAATTCGTATCTCCCGGGGAAACCGGTGACGAGAGAAGCGCACCGCGCATATCAGGATATCCCCCCCGTATCTTCATCCTCGAGCCGGTCAATGATAGTACTCATCACTTCCCGCATGGCGGCCTCTTTGTTGTCATTGAGGATAATGGGGACCCCCGCCTTATCCGCCTCCGACAACAGGAACGACTGCAGACGCCAGATACAGTCGAAATGTTTCAGGTAACGCTTGCTGCGGCGGTCCGGTGCGTGTCCACTCCTTCCCTTCAGGCGACTGCGCAACTCATCCGGGTTCAGGATACCCAGCATAATCGGTACGATTACCGCATCCTCCAGTGGGGGCAGCTTTTTCAACAGGGGCGGGTAGATATGAACACCCTCCAGTATGAGAGAAACCCGTTCCGTCAGCGCCCTCTGAACCGCCCCTTCACAAGCCACGGAGAGAATATCCGCCTGGGTCTGATAGCCGCTGGCCACCACCTCGTCCAACTCCGGCTGGTGCGTCCCGCCCTGTGGCAACACCTCCCAGGCGCGGAAGGAAGAAGTGTGCAGTGCCGGCAGCAGACGCTTCGGCATCATCATACGCATGACTTCGCGTAACATGTCGGTGGACTGGATACGCACGATATCAAGTCGGTGGGCCAATTCGGTGGAAATGGTGCTCTTCCCGCAGCCCGCAGTCCCCCCGACCAACACCAGAAGCGGCCTGTTACTGTGAAAGAAGCGGCTCCATTTGAGATAACGCTGAACCGCAGTGGTATCAATCCTCTGTTCAAGATACCTACAGGTAACGTCACGCAGTTCCGAGGAAGGGATCTCGTTGACCCCCGTCTTCAGCAGATATTCATAGACTTCGGCGGTAACGGCGGAGGACTCCTCGGAGGAGAGACAGCAGGGCTCGAGAAAATGCTGGTGCTGCGCCCTGGAGAACGGGGTGCGCCTGCCGTTCTCGTACTCCACGTAAATAGGTGCCGGAGAAGCGGCATAGGTGAGATAGCGCTGCGCCGCCTCATTTCCGTAGCGAACACGCAGGTGCTCCCCGACGATGGCCCGCAGATCCATACCCAGTATCTCCCGATCCTCCTCCGATCCGGAGAGCTCGGAGCGGACCTCCGAGGCGACACGATAAGCGTCGTCAAAGGCAAAGCCCGCCTCCTGCAGAGAACGGGTGAGAATACCGCGCAGAAACGGCACCGCCCGGGCCCCGGCCGTCTCTCTGATTAGTATTTTCCCCATAAAAATACCGTTGAATATGTTTATATCTTATTGAATATAGTAGATATTTTTACTAATTACGATGATCGCGGCAATTGTCATGAAAGTGTCACAATTACTCCGTAATCTTCCCTGCGACTCAAATGAACACAGACGAAAAGACCTTACCAGGAGGAAAACATGCCTAAAAAAATGGCTATCGCCGTCACATTAACACTTTCCGCCGCTTTGCTTCCGACTCTCGGAACAGCCGCTACGGTAATCCAGAACAAGGGGTCTGATACCCTGGTCAATGTAGCCCAGGCCTGGGCAGAAGCCTACCAGAAAGTGAATCCCGATGTCGCTGTCGCCGTCTCAGGGGGTGGTTCGGGAACAGGCATTGCGGCCATGATCAATGGAACGGTGGATATCGCCAATGCCAGCCGCAAGATGAAGACCAAAGAAGTGGACCTAGCCAAGAGCCACGGACAGGATCCTGTTGAACACGTAGTGGGTTACGATGCCCTGGCCGTGTACATTCACCAGGATAATCCCGCCGCTACCCTGTCAGAGGCGCAACTCGCGGATATTTTCGGTCGCCAGGGCAAGGCGAGAAACTGGTCGGATCTCGGCATTACGGTCCCTGGCTGCAAAAACGGGGAAATCGTCGTGGTCAGCCGTCAAAACAACTCCGGAACCTACGCCTACTTTAAAGAAGCGATTCTCGGTAAAAAGGGCAAATACCGTCAGGGCACCCTCGATATGCACGGGTCAAAGGACGTGGTCGACCTGGTGGAAAAAACGCCCTGCGCCATAGGATACAGCGGGCTGGCCTACGCTACCGACCATGTCAAGATGGTCTGCGTCTCCAAGGACGGTAATCCCTGCGTCACTCCGAGCGTAACCACCGCCAGCGACGGAAGCTACCCTATTGCCCGTCCCCTTTTCATGTACACCAACGGCAAGCCCGAGGGCGATATCAAGGCCTACATGGACTGGATCATGAGCGATCAGGGCCAGTGCATTATCTTGGGTAAAGGATATGCCCCGATACGGGGGGTCACCTGCAAATAGGGTCGATCCGTCAGGGCCGGGGGACAGAATCCGGCATCCCCGGCCCGCGGTCCTTGTGGCAGAATAATAGAGAAGTTCGTTTCACAAACAGCCTGAATATCAGCAACTTTAGATAGGGGATCCACTTCCATGGCACTATACGAAAAACGCCTGCAGGACGACATGGAGTATATCCGGGAGCAGATCCGCGTCATGGGTGACCGGGTGGAAAAGGCCCTTAACAATGCCGTCCACGCCCTGCTGACGGAAAACTATAAGCTGGCGAATGATACCGTTCTTGCGGACTACCCCATAAACCGCCAGATGCGGGAGATCGATCGTTTGTGTCACGGCTTCATCGCCCGGCATCTGCCGAGCGCCGGTCATTTACGGCGTATTTCCTCAATAATCCGGATCAATATCGAGCTGGAGCGGATAGGCGATTACGCCGTAACCATCAGCCGCGAAGCACTGCAGATGGATGGTCCGCTGGAAGGTCTTATGGCCCATGAGGTGGAATCCATAGCCAACGAGGCAAAACAGATCCTGCACCAGGCTCTTACGGCCTTTTACGACGAAAACGTTGATATGGCCCGGGCCACCATGCAGATGCCGGCAAATCTGCAATATGTGCTGGACGGGATCTACACCAGTCTCATGAGCGGCGAATTTACCCGCAATAACAAAGAGATGTTCGCTATCTCCGTGGTGCTCTCGCAGCTGAAACGGGTTGCGGATCAGGCGAAAAACATATGCGAGGAGACGGTCTTTGCCCTGACCGGAGAGACCAAGGCGAAAAAGGTCTATAACGTCCTGTTTGTGGATGAGGAGAACGCCTCCCTGAGCCAGATGGCGGAGGCGATCGCCAGGAAGAACTACCCGAAGAGCGGCTACTACCGCAGTGCGGGAAAAGAACCGGCCGTATCGATTGACCGGGAAATGGCCCGGTTTCTCGACCGCTACGGACTCGATCTCTCCGCCCGCACCCCCATCTCCCTGGAGCTGACCCCGCAGGAACTGGCCAATTTCCACGTGATCGTCAGCCTGCAGGGACCGGCACAGTCCTATATTTCCTCCATACCGTTTCATACCACCTACATGGAGTGGGATGTAGGTCGCCCGCCCCATGACCTTGGAGAACAGGACACAAACGAACGTTACGAGGAAATCTATCGGGAACTTTCCTACCAGATTAAGGAACTGATGGAGCTTCTGCGCGGAGAAGGGGCGGACTGAAATGGCAGATCAGTCCCTGGGGCGCTCCCCCGGAAAACATGACTTTGACCGGCGGGACCTGGACTGGTTTATAGACAGGTTAGTGCAACTCCTTGTCTTCATCGGCGGTATCTCCGCCATCATCTTCATCATCGGTATTTTTGTATTCATCACCAAGGAAGGTATGGGATTTGCACTCGAAAGCCTGGACCTCGGTGAATTCTTCACTTCCCAATACTGGGAACCCAGCGATGAAGATGCACCTGAGTACGGTATTCTCGCTCTCATCGCCGGCACCGCCAGCGTTACCGGCCTCGCCATGCTTATCGCCATCCCCTTCTCCCTCGGCGCAGCTATATATATCGGTGAATTCGCCAAGGGCAAGGCACGCGAATATCTGAAGGTACTGGTGGAACTGCTGGCAGCCATACCCTCGGTGGTATGGGGGTTTATCGGCCTTTCCATTATGAATCCGTTGATCATCCGGGTCTTTGATGTCCCGGTCGGGCTCAATGTCCTCAACGCCGGCATCATCCTGGGACTGATGGCGGCACCGATCATGACCTCCATCGCCGAGGACGCCCTGAAGGCGGTTCCCGATCGCTACCGGGAAGCGGCGGAGGCCATGGGCGCGACCCGCTGGCAGGTGATCTTCAAGGTGGTCTTCCCGGCGGCCAAGAACGGTCTGCTGGGAGCGGTATTGCTCGGTGTGGGACGCGGATTCGGTGAAACCATGGCGGTGCTCATGGCCACCGGCCACTCGGTAAACCTTCCCACCAGCGTTTTCGACTCGGTGCGGGCATTGACCGCCACCATCGCCGCCGAGCTCGGTGAAACGGCGGTTGGATCCGATCACTACGGCGCGTTGTTTACTATCGGGATCTTCCTGTTCGTAATCACCTTCGTGATCAACCTTACCGCCGATCTCATCGTGCGCGGTATCCGGAAAGGTTAAAAGTGTCATGAAACCACTTAAAGAACCCTTTTCCAGCATCGAGAAATTAACGCAGAGTACGCCAAGACGCAGAGGCGCAGAGAATAGAATTTATTGTCTGTATTGCAATTATACCTTTGCGTTCTCCACGTTTGATTACACAGGCTCTTAAGCACGAGTAACACCATGTTTGCCTCGACAGAACTGAATATCAGAAACCGGCGGGTGGAGAAGCTGTTCCGCATCCTGTTCCTGCTCATGACCCTGCTGCTCATAACACCGGTGGTGATCATCCTGGCCACGCTCATCTATAAGGGCGGCCCCGCTCTCTCCATCGATTTCCTGTTCACCAAACCCACCGACGGCATGACGGCGGGGGGCATCTTCCCGGCGCTGCTGGGTACCGTCTGGCTGGTTTCGGTGGCACTGCTGGCATCCGTACCCCTGGGCGTGGCCGCCGCCATCTACCTGAGCGAATACGCCCCTGATAACTGGTTTACCCGGATGATTAACCTCGCCATTATCAATCTGGCCGGGGTCCCCTCCATCGTTCATGCCCTGTTCGGGGTGGGCGCGTTCGTCATATTTTTCGAATTCGGCACCAGCATCCTGGCCGCCAGCCTGACCCTGGCAATAATGACCCTGCCGGTGGTGATCGTGGCCACCAAGGAGTCCCTGCAGGCGGTTCCACAGGCGTTCCGTGAAGCATGCTGGAACATGGGCGCCACCCGCTGGCAGACCATACGGCGGGTGGTGCTCCCCAATGCCGTCAGCGGCATCCTGACCGGTGTCATCCTGGAGGTGTCGCGTACCACCGGTGAAACGGCACCCATCATGTTTACCGGCGCGGCGTTTTTTCTTCCCATGCTACCGCAGGGGGTTTTCGACCAGACCATGGCCCTTTCCCTGCATCTGTTCGTGGTCTCCACCCAGGTTCCCGGGGTTCCGGAACATCTCCCCTATGGTGTCGCCCTGGTGCTCATCGCCCTGGTGCTATTGATGAACAGCCTATCCATCGCTTTCCGGATGCATCTGCGGGGCAAAAAGAAATGGTAAACAACCCGACAGCCGCAACCGTTACAGCCGGTCAGGCGGATTCTCCGGTAAAGATCGGGGTCCGCGGGCTGACCATCCATTACGGCACCCACCGCGCGCTCTCCGACGTGAACCTGGACATCAGGGAAAATGAGATCTTCGGCATCATCGGACCGGCCAACGCGGGCAAAACATCGTTTCTCAAATCCCTTAATCGTATGGACCTGTTCGACAGCGATATGCGGATACAGGGGGATATCACCTTCAACGATCATGATATCCATAAGCTGCGTAACGTCTATGCCCTGCGTCGCCGCATCGGGGTGGTATTCCCCCTGCCGGTGGGCCTGCCCCTCACCATCTATGAAAATGTAGCTCTGGCTCCACGCCTGGCCGGTATCGCCGACAAGGCGGAACTGGACCGAATCGTGGAACGCTGTCTGGCACGGGCGGCACTATGGGATGAGGTGAAGGACCGGCTCGACTCACTGGGCAGCCTGCTGTCCGGCGGTCAGCAACAGCGGTTAACCATCGCTCGCGCCCTCTCGCAGGAACCGGAGGTACTTATGCTGGATGAGTTTTCCATCGCCGTCGATCCGGTCACCACCATGCGAATCGAGGACGTGCTCAAAACACTGCGTAACGATATGACCATTATCCTGGTTACCAACCTGGTACAGCAGGCGCGGCGTCTGGCGGACCGCACCGCATTTTTTCTGGAAGGCGAGTGCGTGGAGATCACAGATACCGAGGAGCTATTTACCGGCGAGGTACGGGATCAACGCACCCGGGATTACGTGGAGGGGAGATTTGGGTAATTCACCAATATTTCCAACACGGAGGACACGGAGATCACGGAGTGACCGCTGCCCAAGGAAACAGGGAACCTCTTGTATCTCCGTGTACTCTGTGCCCTCCGTGGTAACAATCCCATAACGGATCAGCAATGAGCGAGAAAAATCAGACGTACGCCATCCAGACCAGAAAACTGAATCTCTGGTACGGCACTTTTCAGGCCCTCTACGAAATTGACCTGAATATTCGCGAGGGCAGGATCACCTCCCTTATCGGTCCTTCCGGCTGCGGCAAATCCACATTTCTGCGCAGTGTCAACCGCATCAATGAGCGTCTCGGTTACGTGCGTATCGACGGCAGTATCGAAGTCTTCGGCAGCGACATCTATGCCCCCGATGTGGAACTGGTTCAGGTGCGCAAACAGATAGGAATGGTCTTTCAGCGACCCAATCCCCTACCCATATCGGTCCGTGAAAACGTACTGTTCGGCCATGAACTGCACAACAGGGGTAAGCGGTTTACCAAGGCAGAAAAACAGGAAATTCTGGAAGATGCGCTGCAGCAGGTGCTGCTATGGGATAAAGTGAAAGACCGCCTGGATACCAGAGCAACAGAACTTTCCCTCGAAGAGCAACAGAAACTCTGTATCGCCAGGCTGCTGCCGGTGAAACCGCACCTGCTGCTGATGGACGAGCCCTGTTCCGCCCTGGACCCCAAAGGCACCGAGGCGGTGGAGGAGCTGATATGGGAGCTGCGCGGGAAATACACCATTCTTATCGTTACCCACAATATGGCGCAGGCACGTCGCGCGAGCGAGGAGTGTATCTTCATGCTGATGGGAAGGGTGATGGAGCACCGTGCCACGGAAGAGATGTTCGTCACGCCGCAGAAAAAAGAAACGGCTGACTATATAGAAGGCAGATATGGCTAGCGTTTGTTGCCATGGAGGCGCAGAGCTCGCAAAGAACCACAACAGGCCGGCCAGGTCTTTCAATACCTTTTTGCAACCTTCCCCCGAAGTTATGCTAAAAAGATATTTTATCCTCTATGAACTCTGTGCCTCTGCGGCAAAACATTCATGCGCGCCAAACTGTTAATCGTCGATGATGAACCCGCCATCCTGGAGATGGTCAGTTTTCAGCTTGGTCGCTTCGGATACAGTTGCCGTGGCGCCGCCGATGCTGATGAGGCGGCGGACGCCATCCGGGAACAGCGCCCGGATCTGATACTGCTCGATTGGATGATGCCCGGCAAGTCCGGTATTGAATTCGCAAAAGAGTTACGTAACAGCCACTACACCCGGGATATCCCCATTATCCTGCTCACCGCCCGTGGCGAGGAACATGACAAGATTACCGGATTCAACGCGGGCGCCGACGACTACGTCACCAAACCCTTCTCCTCGAAGGAGCTGGTCGCCAGAATCAGGGCGGTATTGCGTCGCACCTCTTCCGGGCAGATCGAGGAGCAGGTGGAATTTTCGGGTCTTCGTATGGACCCCAACACCCATGAGGTTCATGCCGCTTCCACCCTGTTACAGCTTGGTCCCACGGAGTTCCGCCTTCTGCATTTTTTTATGGCAAACCCGGAGAGAGTATTCAATCGTCAACAGATAATCGACAGCGTCTGGGGCACCAGCACCGTGATCGAAGACAGGACAGTGGATGTCCATATAAGACGTCTTCGCAAGGCGCTTGCGGCAACCGGGCATGACCACCTGATTCAGACGGTGCGTGGAACCGGCTACCGGTTCACCGCAAAAGCCCAATGAAATATTCCCCCTGGATAACGGAATCCATCCGCCTGTTATCGGTTATGGTTATAGCGCTGCTTCTCGGGCTTGCGCTGAGTCAGATATGGGTCTGTCTTACCCTGTGTCTCGCACTGCTCATGGGATGGCATGGTTTCCATGCCTTCCGTTTGATGAACAAACTGAATACCAGGTCCGCCGGCTCCGTCGATATATTCCCTTCCGGCTTGTGGCGGGAACTGTGGCTCAGGCTGAACGCACTGGATCAAAGCAGGCGACGGCAAAAGAAAAAGGTATCGCGTTTTTTCAAACGCTTCCGCGGAGCAAGCCTGGCCTTCCCCAACGCGACATTGTTGGTGGAGCGCTCCAACCGGATCGAATGGTTTAATCCTGCAGCATCGCGTCTGCTCGGGATCGGCTGGCCCGAGGCACGCGGCAGGGATTTAACCGATCTCCTGTCGGCCCCCGAGGTAACCGGTTATCTGAGGCGGGGGGATTTTTCCCATCCCCTCGAATTCACTCCGACAAATAACAACTCCGTCATCCTTTCCATGCTGGTCACGCCTTTCGGCAAAAGAAAACACCAACGGCTCATCGTGTTGACCGATATAACCCGGCTGGCCAACCTTGACCGGACCCGGCGGGACTTTGTTGCGAACGCTTCACATGAATTCCGAACCCCGCTTACCGTCATATTCGGGTATCTGGAAGCGTTGGCTGAGGACAACGAGACACCCGAATCGTGGCGCCGTCCCCTGGAACTGATGCAGCAGCAGACCCTGCGTATGCGGAATATTGTCAACGATCTTCTCATCCTGTCGCGTCTGGAAACCGACCCCTCAAATCCGGACAGACAACCGATCAACGTCCCGCGCCTTTTACGGGAGATATGCGATGACGTCGCCGGCATGGCGACCGATTCCGGCCACTCCGTTCACACCGAAATAGATCAGGACTTGTGGCTCAGGGGGGCCCATGAGGAGTTACAGAGCATCTTCAGCAACCTGCTTTACAACGCTATCCAGCACACCCCCGAAGGGACCGATATCTGGATACGCTGGCAGCGACAGGCGCAAGGCCCGCAGTTCAGCGTACAGGACAATGGTGCAGGTATTGAAGAGCGCTACATCCCACGGCTGACGGAGCGTTTCTTTCGGGTTGACAAGGCCCGCTCCAGAGAGACCGGCGGTACCGGCCTGGGACTGGCTATCGTAAAGCAGATCGTACAACGGTATGACGGAAGGCTGGAAATCCATAGCACACCGAAAACCGGCAGCACCTTTAGTTGCATATTCCCCCAATCGCTGGCTCTTCAACCGACCTCGGATCGGACGGAGGCCGGCAGATAACCCCACTGCTCCCCAATCGTGTCCTGAAGCCCCTTGTTTAGAAGCCCTGGGGCAATAAACCACCCATTTTCCGCAGCAAAGGCGTTGTTATCCTTTTTGTTGGCCCGGCTTTTGCTGACTATAATTAACAAACGCCGAATACCGGTTATTAGTCAATTATTTGACGATTCTGGGAGGAACATCGTGGTATCACCCGTCTCAAACGACAAAATTCTGTCAACAAACGAGGGGAAAACGCCTCCATCCGGCAAACGGGACACCGAATCCGTAACTAATGGAAGCGGCTCCAGCACGCCCGAATCCGAGAATACCGCACCTCAAGCTGCTGAAACGGTGGACGTCGGACGGGCCAACCAGCTCTTTAATCAGGCTGAAGCCCGGGTATCCGATACCAGCGTGATCTCCAGCCCGGAACAAGCCAAAGAGGTCGCTGCGGAAATAGCTCAGAAGCTGACTGCCGATGCCGCCGGAGCCTTGCGCGCCCAGGCAGGTTCCATCTCCGGAGATCAGACGGCACTTCTGGAAGTGGCCCCCTAGGGTCTGTCAACAGGCCCTGGTTAAGAGTACAGGAATCACCCCCCATTCGCCTCGACGCTTCAGTGTCGGGGCTTTTTATTTTTCGGCGGATTCCCCGGCAGCGATATCCGACCGGAATTTTCTTACCTCTTCGGCCGGACCCACCACTACCAGCACGTCTCCGCTATCCAGCTTATGATCCATGCCCGTGGTGGCAAAGATAAACTCATCACTCAGCTCTTTGTCCACCACACCGAGAATGATCACATCGTAGCGGCGCAAAATGCCCACTTCCTTAAGACACATGCCATCGTAAACACAACCCGCCGATATCTCCACCTCGGCCATGTTCAGATGCTTCTCCCCATAGACGATGTTCTCCATGGCATCGGCAATGAGCGGGCGTTTAATGAGATCGATAATCTTGCGTCCGCTGATTTCATAAGGATCGATAACCTTGCTCGCCCCGGCTGCGCGAAGCTTCTGGGTCGAATCCAACGACTGGGTCAGGGAGACCGTCTGTATATTGGGATCCAGCGCCCGGGCGGAGATAGTAAGAAATACGTTTTTGGCGTCCGCCTCAAACATACAGAAGACGATATCGACATCCTCACCGATACCGACGCTTCGCAATTTATCGTCGTCGGTATAGTCGATATTAGCGGTCCTGATACCCCTGGCCTGCGCTCTTTCCAGACTATCCTCGTCACTATCCACCAACAGCGGATCCCAGGAACGCTCCTGAAGCTGAACCGCCACTTCGATCCCGAGCATCCCGCTGCCGAATATAAGAATTTTCGGGTCTTTCATTCCTGCACCCTCAACTGCAGCGTACCCCGCTCCAGGCAGTCCTTGAAATGAACGATACTCAATTCATGACCGAACACCATGATGATATCGTTGGCATGCAGAAGAAAATCCGCACGCGGATTAAAAAAGAACATGCGTGACCCCATGGCGTAAACCGCTGTTGAGTCTTCGACCTTACGGTCGCTATGGGATATGACTCCAAACAGGATCAGCTTGTAGCGCATGAAATCGATATGTCCGACCGGGATATCCTCGAGATCCGATTCAGATGAAACCATAACCGTCTCCAGGGATATTTGGTCCTCCCCATGAAGCATCCCATGAATCGCTTCAAACGCCACCGGCTGCCCGATATATTCACTCGCCATCAATCCGAGCGTCTTATAGGGCATAACCGTATGATTTGCGCCAACCTGGATTAGTTTATTTACGGTCTCCTCCCGGTTCGCACGAGAAATGATTTCGATATCCGGATTCAGATGCCGTGCCGTCAGAGCGATAAACACATTCACCACATCATCATCGGTCAGGCAGAGGATACGTTCCGCCCGGCTGTCGATACCCACGTTCTCCAACAACTCGGTGTTGGCGGCATTACCCTGAATCGCCAGATAGCCCGCCTGCTTGGCGCGTTCTATATTCCGTTGATCGGGATCAACAATCACGAAATGATCACGATCCCGCTTCAGGTGCTCCGCAACCACCTGACCCATGCGGCCGTATCCGCAGATGATCGTCACGTTTTTACCGCCCTTTTCCAGCTCGGCGAAAACCCGATGCTCGCGCATCTCCTTCATTTTCTCGCCGAAAGCGGAAACGACAATAGAAGTGGTAAAAGAGATAACACCGATACCGCAAATAATAAGAATAAGAGTGATAAACCGGCCTTCGGGGGTCTGCGGGGTTATATCCCCATAACCGACCGTGGAGATGGTGACCAGCGCCCAATAGATACCATCGAAGAAGTCGTGTATCTGCCCCCCCTCCTGATGCGCCTCAAAGAAATAGATGGCGGCGGCGGAGATAAACACAACGAAGGATAAAATTATAAAAAGGGTATACAGCTCAAACTTCTTCTCCGACAGAACCTTGACGAATTCGTTGATACTACGGGCATAGCGGAACAGTTTGAACAGCCGGAACAAAAGAAAGATGCGGAGAAAACGGAGCGGCCTGTAACTGGGAATAATGGCAAGAAGATCTATAATCGCCAGCGGCGTGGTCATATAGTCCCATTTCTTTCTGATCACCTCACGGATCGCAGGTCCCAGGCGAAACGGGTGGCCGATAAACTCCGACCGCTCATAGTGCTCGATGATGATTTTATGGCTGTCGTTGTAAATCCATAGCCGCAACAGATACTCGGTCAGAAAGATTCCGACGACGATCGCCTCGAACAGATCGCCGAACAGCCCGAGGTCGGTTTTCACCTCATAGATGAGCATGAACACACTGGTCAGCACCAGCACGATCATAAAGATATCGAAATAGGGACGAACCGGCGCGCCGGGGTTCACCAACAGATCGAAACAGAAGCTCTTGACGCGTTTATATCGGACCGAATCCTCGATCGCATAACAGCGCTTTACGATAGTTTTTGCAAAGGACATAAATGTAGAGAAACGCTTTTTCAGAACCCCTTTTTCTGACCACTTCCAGCCCTCATCCGCCTGGCGGTCGGGCGTCAAGATCGCCGCTCACCCTAGTTATCGGCGCTCCTCTTTAATTCTTTATTTCTTAATTTGCCTCCCGGGGGGGAAACATCGCCCCCCGGACAGGGGAATATCTCCATCCCGTCCGGCATACCTCCCTTCCCGGGACCCGGTATCATCCCCCCTCCTGCCGCCGGGCGGGAAACAGCCGTTAATCCCGAACCCCCACATCGAATACCGGCGACCAGGAAATCTGGGATATAGCCCATCTTGCGCCTTGCCCCGGCAGCTCTTAACATCATCCATATGAAACTACGCACGCTCATCTACCTGGTGATCATCACCCTGCCGCTTTTTGCCTGTTCCGAGCCGGATAGACCCACTATCGGACTCTACCTGGCAGTACAGCGGGGCGACCTTGACCAGATCGAGCGCCATGTCTACTGGGGGAGCGACATCAACAAACGCGACGTGGATGGCCGCATGCCGCTGCACGTGGCGGCGGAACAGGGGCGTTGGCCGGTGGCGAAGCTCCTGTTAACTCACGGAGCTGATATCAACGCCCTGGACCGTGACGGCCACTCTCCCATCCATATCGCTTTAATGGCGGGGCGCACGCAACTGGCCCGGCATCTCATCAATATGGGCGCCGCATTCGATCCCGATCAGTTACTCCTGGAGGCGGTTCATAATGAGGTGACGGACCGGGATGTCCTGGAATTTCTGCTGGAAAACGGCGCCAACATAAATCACCTGACGAAAGAGGGGGAAACACCGCTCATCCTTGCCGTCAGAAAAGGGAATCGCGTACTGGTCAAACACCTCATTCTCTACGGCGCCGATGTCAACAAGCAGGGGGAATCCGGAGAGATGCCGCTTGCGGTCGCCATTATCCAGGGCAACGACAGTATCGTCCGGCTCCTGCAACAAAACGGCGCACGAGAAGAACAAACCCCGTGACGAATATCAGCACATCTGTTATTTTTTGCGCCTTCACGAGTCTTTTCCGGCCTATTTGACTCGGAATATTTATTTTTTTTGAGCCGTCGCATTACTACGATCGAGCCCCGTTAGAGAATGGCCTACAGGTAAAAGGTAGACAATATGGCTTCCACGGTTGAAGAACTGACAATCACCTATACAGAAGACGGTATCGAAGTCGTCAAAGAGCTGGACAAGGTAATCCTTTCGAAGGGCGCCTGGTCGACCATTATCTATCGCTACCAGGACTGGAATCGTTCCAAGGGCGAGTATGGCCCGGACAAGTTCTCCATCCGCCGTTATCAGAAAAGAGGGGGGGAGTATATCCCCAAGTCCAAATTCAATATCTCGAGCAAGGACCAGGCAAGGAACATCATTGCCGCTCTCCAGAAGTGGACGGAGGAGTAACAGGACCTTCCCGGAGAAGAACCTTCCAGAAGGGAAGAGAAACCGGTTAGCGCGTCGACAGGATCAGATCAGGCCAATCAGCCAGCGCCGAAAGTATCTCTTTTTCCCGTTGGCCAAGGAGCGGATCGACTATCTTTTTCGCCACCTTCTCCCGGTACTCCTGCAGGGAAATGCCTCCAAGCTCCGGATCGGAGAGCCGCCGTCGGCGAAATTCGTCCCACTTTTGCCGTTCTTCGCCTGACAGGGTGTCCGGCCAATTGCGGGCGCGATAACGAAACAGCATCTCAGGTAGCCGGCTGTCCTCAAAGTTAAAGTCCGCCGTTGCCAACGCCTGCGGATCAGCCTTTCTGACCCTTTCTATCTGCCGACGATCCTCGTCGGAAAAAAAGCCGCCTCCGTAAAGGGCCTGGTCAGGATCCCCCTCCCCTCCCCAGGACAAACCGGAGGGGGCAACCTGTTGCGGCTCAAACTCCCGGGGCGCATGCACTGCCTGTATTTTCTGTTCCAGATTATCGGCGCGGCGAATCATCTCCAGATGGCGTTCGCCCGCCGCTACGTCGATGGCCCATTCCCGGGCGGCGCTCTCGGTCAAGGTATTCATCGGTACGATCACCGGACACTTGTTGATGTGCACGGTCTTCAACGGAATCCGCTCGACGTCGTCCGTCAGCTCATCCCTGGGGGTAAAGAGCCGCTCCCGTATCTCCTCCGCATCCAGCTCCAGCAACGGACGCGGATCATGCCGCAGATCGTAGACAATAATGCCGTTTTTGTTGACCGGGTGGCGGGCAACCGGCACCACCATCGCAATACAGCCCTGGCTGGCCGGATACCTGGATGAAACATGCAACAGCGGATGCTTTTCAGCCACGCCGAGCTGGCCGGCGATCTTGTGCTTATTGCGCATATTGAACAAATAATGATAGAGCCTGGACTGACGCTCCCGGATCAGACGCGCCATGGCGATGGTTGCATGGACGTCCGACAGGGCGTCATGGGCCGCCGCGTGGCTGATGCCGTTGGCGGTTGTCAGCTCTTCCAGACGGAAACTGGGCGAGCCGTCCTCATGGGTAGGCCACTCGATACCCTCCGGTCGCAGTGCTCGGGTAAGACGGACCACATCGATCAGATCCCATCGCGAGTTGCCGTTCTGCCACTCCCGGCCGTAGGGATCGATGAAATTGCGGTAAAAACCGTAGCGCGTGAACTCGTCATCGAAGCGGATGCTGTTATAGCCCACCCCACAGGTACCGGGCTGCGCCAGTTCCCGGTGAATGGCGGCCATGAACTCCGCCTCACACACCCCCTCTGCCAGGGCTTTTTGCGGGGTCAGACCGGTAACCAGGGCCGCTTCCGGATGCGGCAGCATATCGTCCGCCGGCTTGCAGTAGAGCACCAGTGGCTCACCCACCGGGTTCAGCGCTTCGTCGGTGCGAAGCCCGGCGAACTGAACGGCACGGTCCCGGCGCGGGTCTATACCCCAGGTTTCATAGTCGTGCCAATAGAAGGTCAACGCCATCGATTACAGGTTCCATACCTTATTCGGTGGAAGCCTAACATAGAAGTTGTTACCGCCATACGGATCCCAGACATTGTCGCTTGTACCGGGCCACTGTCAGAAGCGCATAGGGCAAACGGACGCGGGGAGGACCCTTGCCCCTCAATAAAAATAGATACCGTGAAATAACGGGGGAGTTGAGTTCCGCTTTATGATGATTTTATGAAATTCTTTACCACAGAGGACGCAGGGGTGCACGGAGGAATACCACGCTAGGTCTTAAATCGCTCTGTGTTCCTCCGTGTCCCCCATGGTATTTCATAATCGGATCTCCGGCTTCGCCGGGTGGACTGCGTCCGCCTGAAAGCAATCCCCCTCCAAATCTCCCGCCGGAGGCGGCGGTTTACCCGGATTAAATTAATTTCCATAACAAAAAAAGCCGCCCCATATACACCTTGGGGCGGCTTTCGATTTAAGGACAGCTAAGCTGACTCTAGATCTTCTCTTTGATCCGAGCCGCCTTGCCGGTACGTCCGCGCAGGTAGTAAAGCTTGGCGCGGCGTACGTCACCGCGACGGGTCACCTTGATCTCGTGTACCAGGGGGCTGAAGGTCTGGAAGGTACGTTCCACACCCTCGCCGTGAGAGATCTTGCGTACGGTAAAGGAAGAGTTCAGTCCGCGGTTACGCTTACCAATCACTACACCTTCATAGGCCTGAAGACGTTCCCGATTACCCTCTTTCACCTTTACCTGCACGACCACGGTATCTCCCGGGCCGAACTCTGGAACCTCACGGTTCATCTGTTCAGCTTCAAGCTGTTCAATGATCTTGCTCATGGTCGTAATGCTCCTGTATCTCAACCGGCGCTCGCGTGCGCCTCAATAAACTCTTCAAGTAACGTTTTCTCTTCTTCGGTCAATCGCCTGGCCTGCAACAGGTCCGGCCGTCTTAACCAGGTGCGCCCCAACGACTGCTGCAGTCGCCAGCGGCGTATCGCCTCGTGGTTGCCGCTACGCAGTACCTCGGGTACCGCCTCACCCTCATACACTTCGGGGCGGGTATAGTGCGGACAATCCAGCAGGCCGTCCATATACGAATCCTGCTCCGCCGAATCGGCGTCCCCCAACACCCCGGGGAGAAGCCTTATCACGGCATCCATCATCACCAGTGCCGGCAGTTCACCACCGCTCAACACGTAATCGCCTATGGACCACTCCTCATCCACATGACGACCGACAATCCGTTCATCGATTCCTTCATAACGACCGGCAACCAGTATGATCGCCTGTCGTTCCGCCAGTTCCCTGGCACCGTTCTGGTCAAACCTCCGCCCCTGAGGACTGAGGTAGGCCACCCGCGTCCCCGCGGGCGCCGCCCTTCTGGCGTCCTCGATGGCATCCCTCAGGGGATCGATCTTCATCACCATCCCAGGGCCGCCGCCGTAGGGCCGATCATCCACGGTACGGTGTACGTCCCGGGTGTAGTCCCGCGGATTCCACAGGTGCAGATCCACCTGCCTATTCTCAATGGCCCGCCCGGTGACCCCCTCGCCGATCATGGCCCGAACCATCTCCGGGAAGAGCGTCACCACGTCAAAGCGCATGTTGCCGATCCCGTCAGAACTCGGGATCCCAGTCCACGGTGATAAAACCACCGTCGAGATCCACTGCGGATATCACTTGTTCGATGAAAGGGATCAGCCGCTCCCGCTCCCCTTTCACCACCATCACGTCGTTTGAACCCGTCTCGAACAGGTGATCGACCCTGCCGAGAACCGTTCCCTCCAGGGTGCGTACCCGCAATCCCTCGAGATCGGCCCAATAGAACTCGCCTTCCCCCGCCTCCGGGAGTTGATCCCGCGGGACAGCGATATCGGTCCCTATCAACTCTGCCGCCCGGTCCCGGTCGTCATACCCCTCCAGCAGGGCGACAACCCCTTTTCCGTGGGCCCTTCCGTCCTGCAGCCGGATCTCCTCCCAGCCACCCTCGTGCGACAGGTACCAGGTCTGATGTTCAAGTATATTGGTGCGGGGTGAGGTATGGGAAAACACCTTTATCCAACCCCGGACACCAAACAGGCCGGAAACCCGGCCCAGTATGACCCAACGAGGGTCCTTTTTCGTCGCTGCGGAGACCTTGGCTCCCCGCGGCCCAATGCCACGATCACCCCTCATAATAACGCGGGACGCAACCGTGGACCCCCGCCAAACCCGGCTTAAGCGGCTTTGGCGTGCTCCTTGAGCAGCTGCGATACCCGATCCGAGGTCTGCGCACCCTGGGAGACCCAGTGGTCCAGACGCTCGCGATCGATACGCAGGCGCTCCTCACCGCCGGTGGCGATGGGATTGAAAAAACCGACCCGCTCAATATAGCGGCCATCACGGGGGCTGCGGCTGTCTGCCACTACAATGTGGTAGAAAGGCCGTTTTTTGGCGCCCGAACGTGCAAGACGAATAGTTACCATCTCTTACCCTTAAGATTCTGTTCCGATTACGCGCCGCCGATCATCAAGAACCGGCAGCAGGTAAACCGCGCATTCTACACCATTTTTCCGAAATGTGAATATGTTGCGGCTATCTGTGGACGGCGCCCGGGACGGCGCTCCGGCACTTTGCGAATTCACTTCGTATTCTATTGATTATATTACCTTTTATCTCGCCGCCGGTTTCCACCGGATGCCGAAAGCTGATTTAGTGATCCACGGGCTGGTATTTTTCGGGTTCCGGCAGCAGATTTCACAGCCTTTAGCCCTCTACCTTCTTCTGGTGGGGTGAGACCCAACCCTACAGACTCGACATTGTTTAGCTATCGGTAATCAGTTTCGTGACCTGTCTGCTTCGGGCTTTCCAGTCCGGTAATTAATTTCGCAGCCTGTCGGCCCCGGTGCTCTTTGATGCTTTATCTGATTAGCTGCGAGCCTATTTCTTTTGCTTGCCCAAAAGAAATAGGCGAAAGAAAAGGGCACTCCACGACTTGCCCCTGCGGGGTACCCTGCGTTCCTCACCGTTCCGGGGGCTCCAGCCACGGGCGGTCCCTCGCCCGCGCTGGAGGCGCCGCGTCCATGCGGCGCCCCTTCGGGCCTGATCCCGGTCCGGCTCCGGTACTCGGCCGCGTCGAAGGAGTTTAGGGGTGCCACCCCCGACCCCTTCGGACCCGTCGAGCATCGCAGGCGCAAGCGGGAAT
>JBNKCX010000014.1:0-92685 GCA_050287965.1 Sedimenticolaceae bacterium | reverse complement strand
CTGTCCATCGGGGCAGGGATGCCCCGTATGGACAGCCCCGCTTAAGACGAGAAGCGCAGAGCACCCGCAAAGCGGGCGGGGACGTGGGGCGGTTTTTCTTTGGTACCTTTCTTTTGAGCGCTCAAAAGAAAGGTACTCGTGGCCATTTAAACAATAGAAGTAAAAAGCTCGTGGCCTAAAGGCCGCGAAACTGATTACCGCATTCAAACAATGCCTTATCAGACTATCGGTGGGGCAGGGTCCCTGCTCTACATACTTGTGCCGGGACATAGAATCTCCTACAGGATTCCGGCCTAATATGAACCACAGAGGTCACCGGGACTCACAGAGAAATCCCAAGCGGTAATCTCAGACCGCCCTGTGTTCCTCTGTGTCCTCAGTGGTAACAAATCTCTATCCATGTCCCACTGAAGCGGGACCTGCATCTAGGAGGGAGGGAGCTGCCGCAACTCCATCACCTCGGCACATCCGTCCCGCACCCGCCATTGCAGATCGAAGTCGTATAGCCGGAAACCGTAGAGACGATCCGCCGCCTCCTGATACGCGGGGCGCGGATCCAGCTCCAACAGTCGAATGATCAGTTTCCGAAGTTCTGCTCCATCTGACCGCTCCCGAAGCCCCTGCTCCACCTGCTCCGAGAATTGAACCTGCAGACACGGGGACGGCGCCGCGTCTGCGAATCCGGAGAGGGCATCGGGGATGCTGTCCACGTAGGGCACATAGGGTTTGATATCCAACACCGGGGTTCCATCCACCAGGTCGATCCCCGCCAGCTCCAGCCGCACCCCGGTCTCGTCCGCGATCACCCGCTCCAGCGCCACCACCGACAGACCGATGGGATTGGGCCGGAACGGTGCGCGGCTGGCGAACACCCCCACCCGGCGATTGCCTCCCAGCCGGGGCGGCCGTACCGTGGGCTGCCACTCCTCCCGCAGTGCCTGATGAAACACGAACTGCAGCCAGATATGAGAATACCCCTCCAACCCGCCGACCGCCTCCGGGCGATTGAAAGGAGGTCGAAGTTCCAGTATCCCACGCGCCTCCGGTACCAGCCCGGGCTGCCTGGGGATGCCGAACTTCTCCTTAAACGGGGAATGTATAATCCCGATGGCCTCAAATTCGAATCGTTTCACCCGACCACTCCCGCTCTCTCGCCGTTCATTGCGGATATCACTCTACGAGTTCCAACTTTAGGATAAACTATCGCCACATATCCACTCGCGATTCGACCGATAACCACGACAACCGCATGACAATGAAATATACAATCGTTTCCGTCACCCCCTTTCAACAAAACTGCTCTCTGATCTGGTGCGATAGCAGCAAAAAGGGGGCGGTCATCGACCCGGGCGGCGATATCGATCAAATTCTGCGCACCGCCGACGAACTGCAGATCCAACTGGAAAAGATCCTGATCACCCACGCCCATATCGATCATGCCGGAGGAGTGGCCGACCTAGTGGATCGGGACAACGACCTCGAGATCATCGGACCCCAGCGTGAGGACCAGTTCCTGATCGACCGGCTTCCTTATCAGGCGGAGCAGTACGGATTCCCTCCGGCCCGCCCCTTCACTCCCGCGCATTGGCTGGAACAGGGGGATACGGTGCAAATAGGAACGGAAGAGGTAGAGGTGCTTCACTGCCCGGGCCACACCCCCGGACACGTAGTCTTCTTTCACCGGGACACCGGCATCGCCTTCGTCGGGGATGTGCTGTTCAGGGGCTCCATAGGCCGCACCGATTTCCCCAGGGGCGATTATTCCGCCTTGATCAGTTCCATCCGCGAGCGGCTATGGCCGCTGGGTGATGAGGTTACCTTCGTTCCCGGGCACGGCCCCCTGTCGACCATCGGTGACGAACGCCGCACCAATCCGTTTGTCGGCGATCGGAATTAACGAAGGGATTACTTACCGGCCGGTTATTACCGCGTTTTCTGGATCTGCATATTGAGCATGCGTATGGTGGCGTTCATGGCTGCGAATACCTGATTGGCATGCACACCCCGGGTCTTGAAGTCCCCCTTCTCCCCGGCCCAGGTGATGGTACATTCCGTCAGGGCATCCGCCTTGCCGCCCCGGGGGATACGCACCTCATAATCCACCAACTGCGGCATCTGGATATCCTGCTTCTTCAGCACCTTGGTGATGGCGCTGACGAAAGCGTCGAAACCGCCGTTACCGATACCCGCGGAGAGAAAGATCTCATCGCCGACGCGCAGACGTATGCTCGCCGTCGATTCAAGTTGCAGACCGCTGGTCACGGAACAGTTGATCAGCTCGATATGGTTGTAGTCCTTGCCTTCCAGTACCTCGGTGATGATAAACGGCAGATCATCGGAAGTGATGCTCTTCTTTGAATCCCCCAGTTCCACCACCCGCTTTAGGACCTTCTCCATGTTCTCGTCGGACAGGGAGATATCCAGACGTTCCAGATTCTTCTGCAGAGATGCCTTCCCGCTCATCTTTCCCAGGGCATAGCTGCGCTGCCGCGCGAACCGCTCCGGCGTCAGAGTGGTCTGGTAGAGTCCCGCCTTCTTGTCGCCGTCCGCATGAATACCGCTGGTCTGGGTAAATACATCCTCGCCCACTATGGGCGCGTTGCTGGCGATGCGTTTTCCGGAGAAGTTCTCCACCATTTGACTGAGCCGCACGATATGCGATTCGTCTATGCCGAGCTTCATGCCCAGTTGGTCCCGCAGATTCACCGCCACTTCCGCCAGAGAGGCGTTACCCGCCCGTTCACCGAGACAGTTGATGGTACAGTGGATGGAAGATACGCCGGCCTTGATCGCCATCACCGAGTTGGCCGTCGCCAGTCCGTAATCGTTATGCGGATGGAAATCGAACAGCGCCCAGGGAAAGCGCTTGATCATGTCTTTAAGACCGTCGTACACCTGATCCGGTGTCAGCACCCCCAGGGTATCCGGCAACATGACGTGACCGATGGGGGCATCCTGAAGCCCTTCCATCAGGCCGTATACATACTCCGGACTGTCCTGATATCCGTTCGACCAGTCCTCCAGATAGATATTGACCTCGAGCCCTCGGGATTTGGCGTAACCGATGGTCTTTAACACTTCCTTGAGGTGCTGCTTCGGCGTTTTGCGCAACTGTTCCCGGCAGTGTTTCTCGCTCCCCTTGGCGAGCAGATTGATCACCCGCCCACCGGTATCGACGATCCAGTCAACACTGCGCTTATGATCCACGAACCCGAGCACCTCCACCCGGTTCGCGTATCCGGCCTCCTCGGCCCAGCGGATAATGCTCGCCACCGCCTCTTTTTCCCCTTCCGAGACACGGGCCGAGGCAACCTCGATACGGTCCACTTTGAGCTGCCCCAACAACGCCTTGGCGATGTTGAGTTTTTCCGCGGGCGAAAAAGAAACCCCCTGGGTCTGTTCCCCATCCCGCAGAGTGGTATCAAGTATTCTGATCTTTCGGCTTTTCTTAGCCATGGGCCAGGGTTTCCTGGATAAAGTTCTTCACCACCGCGCCGTCGGCGTCGAGGATGGCGCAACGGGTCTCCTTGTCCATCAGCCCCTGCAGCGAAGGAGGTGGATCGGCCTCCACCCCGATGGCCTCCCGGACGGCGTCTCCGAATTTCGCCGGGTGAGCAGTGGCCAGACAGACGGCCCCCGGAAAACCCTCCGCCGCTTTAACGCCGACGGCGGTATGGGGATCCAGGATATATCCACTTATAGCGTAGCACTCCCTGATCTGAGACATGGTCTCCTCTTCACTGACCGCCACCGCGTGAAACAACCGCCGGACCTCCGCCCTCTTCTCCTGCGGCACCTCAAGTTTGCCTTCCCGCGCCATCTGTTCCATCAATCCGCGCACCGCGGCCGGATTCTCATCCAGCAGGAAATAGAGATAACGTTCGAAATTGGAGGAGACCTGGATGTCCATCGACGGGCTGATGGTGGGATACACCTCGCCGGCCTGATAGACGCCGCTGTGTACGAACCTCGTCAGGATATCGTTGCGGTTGGTGGCCAGTACCAGCCGTTCCACCGGCAGCCCCATACGCAGCGCCATATAGCCGGCAAAAATATCACCGAAATTCCCGGTGGGAACGGAAAAGGTGATCTTATGCGAAGTATCTCCATCGGACACCCTGCCCCAGGCGTAGAAGTAGTACACAATCTGCGCCAGGATCCGTGCCCAGTTGATGGAGTTGACGGCGCCCAATCTGTACTCGCGCTTGAACTCCAGATCGTTGAACAGCGCCTTGACGATACGCTGACCGTCGTCAAAAGTGCCCTTGATCGCGATGTTATGGACGTTATCATCCAACACCGTGGTCATCTGCCGTTCCTGAATCGGCGAGACCCGTTTGTGCGGATGCAGGATAAAGATATCGATGCGTTCCTGACCACGTACCCCGTATATGGCGGCGGAACCGGTATCACCGGAGGTGGCCCCCAGGATATTAAGCCGACCGCCGCTGCGCTCCAGCAGAAATTCAAACAGATTACCGAGAAACTGCAGCGCCACATCCTTGAACGCCGCCGTCGGCCCATGGAACAGCTCCAGGATCTGGTGCTCTCCCACCTTCACCAACGGAGTCACCTCCGGGTGGCTGAAACCGGCATAGGAACGATCCACAAGATCGGTCAGCTCCCGGCGGCTGATGTCCTCGCCCACGAAGGGGTACATCACCTCCACGGCCAGCTCCCGGAACGACAGTCCTGCCCAGCGGCGCAGTGTTTCGCTGTCCACGGCGGGGATCGACTCCGGCAGCAGCAAACCGCCGTCGGTGGCCAGACCCATCATCACCGCCTCGGAAAAGCTCACCGGCTCTACGCCGCCCCGGGTACTGATATAGCGCATGGTCAAAGTTCTTCCTGCATTCAAAGTATGGAAGCGGAGTATACCAGCTCCCGGCAGGGGAACGCTGCTTTCGCCATACCCATTTTTATGGGGCATATCCTCAACCCACATAATCCCGAGGATTGGTGTTTTAACGCAAAGAACGCAAAGGCGCGGAGGCGCAAAGAGTTAACAGGCGATTGATCAACCGCCACCCGCAGAGTGAACGGTTTGATGAAGACCTCTGGAAGGGGGAGGACCGCCCCTGCCCGAACTCTCTTTGGTCATTCCGGACGGCGTGCTGTAGGAACCCAGTCCTCTGAGCGATGAACGAAGCCCGAGCATATCGCCCTCAGGAGAGGGCTCCTACCGAATCCCGGGCTGCGCCGAGATGACATGGAATGTTTCGCGGCTATAGATACCCCCGAACGACGCGGGGCGAATTTTGCCTCAGCACTACCTGACAACGAGATTTATTCCCTTTGCGACTCCGCGTCTTGGCGTTCTCCGCGTTTATATTCCAATTTCCGGAATACAGACTAAGCCCCTCTTCTCTTGCTTCCGCGACGACTGTTCCTTCCCGACCGACCCTGCCCCGGCTGCCAGGCCGGCACCAGGTGCCGCTTGCCGTTACCGATAAGATCGGACCGCCCCATCTTTTTCAGCGCCTCCCGCAGAACCGGCCAGTTTTCCGGATCATGGTAACGGAGAAAGGCCTTGTGCAGGCGACGTTGTCGCAGACCACGCGCCACCGGAACCGTTCCCGATCCCCGTCTGATGCGTTGCAGGGGATTGATCCCGGTGTGGTACATGGCGGCGGCGATAGCCAGGGGCGCCGGCAGGAAAGCCTGTACCTGATCCGGCCGAAAGTTGTTCCGTTTTAACCACAGGGCCAGATTGAGCATATCTTCGTCCGTTGTACCGGGGTGTGCCGCGATGAAATAGGGAATGAGATACTGCTCCTTGCCCGCCTCCTTTGAATACTTGTCGAACAGCTGCTTAAAGCGGTCGTAGCTGTCGATGCCCGGCTTCATCATTAACCGCAGCGGCCGCGCCTCGGTATGTTCCGGGGCGATCTTGAGATACCCCCCTACATGGAAGGTGACCAGCTCCTTAACATATTCCGGATCCCGTATGGCCAGATCGTAGCGCAGGCCGGAGGCCACAAAGACCCGTTTGACCCCCTCGATACCCCTGGCCCGGCGATAAAGCCGGATCAGCGGCCGGTGGTCGGTGGACATGTGCCGGCAGATATCGGGATAGACACAGGAAAACCGACGACAAGCGGCTTCGATCCGCTGATCGCGGCAGCGCATCCGATACATATTGGCCGTGGGTCCGCCGAGGTCAGAGATGTTGCCGGTGAAGCCGGGCACCGAATCCCGGATGGTCTTGATCTCCCGCACGATCGACTCTTCCGAGCGGCTCTGGATAATGCGCCCCTCGTGTTCAGTAATGGAACAGAAGGTACAGCCGCCGAAACAGCCGCGCATAATAGCGATGGAGAACCGGATCATCTCCCAGGCGGGGTTCTTCGCCTCCCCGTAGGCCGGATGGGGACGACGCGTATAGGGCAGCTCGTGGATCCTGTCCAGCTCCGGCGTCCGCAGGGGTATGGGCGGCGGATTGAGCCAGAGATCCCGCCTGCCATAGCGCTGTAGCAGGGGGCGTGCATTACCCGGGTTGGTCTCGAGATGAAAGGTCCGGGAGGCGTGCGCGTAAAGCACCGGATCTTCCACCACCTGATCGTAGGCGGGAATCCGGACCGCGGTCCTATCCCTGTTACGGTCTTCACCATGCCGGCTTCTTTCCCGCGGACCGGGGGATGCGACGCCTTCCTTCCCGGACGGAACAACAGGACGAAACTGCCCGTCGAGACCCGTGGCATCGAGCTCGATCCACCCCTCCGGGATCCCCTGGCGCATAAAACCGGTTCCGCGAACATCCGTGATCTCAGAGATCTTCTCTCCCGCCGCCAACCGGTGGGCCACCTCCACTACCGCCCGTTCACCGTTGCCGTAGATCAACAGGTCCGCTTTCGAATCAGGCAGAATGGAGCGGCGCACCTTGTCCGACCAATAGTCATAATGGGCTATACGACGCAGGCTGGCCTCGATACCGCCGATTATGACGGGGACCCCCGGACAGGCCTCCCGGGCGCGCTGGGCGTAGACGATCACCGCCCGATCGGGACGCTTCCCTCCTTCGCCATCCGGAGAGTAGGCGTCATCGGAACGGACACGGCGATCCGCGGTGTAACGGTTGACCATGGAGTCCATGTTTCCGGCGGTGATGCCGAAAAAAAGATTGGGGGGGCCCAGCGCCGCGAACGCCTCCGCCGAATGCCAATCCGGCTGCGCTATGATCCCTACCCGGAATCCCTGGGCCTCCAGCAGCCTCCCGATCAGGGCCATACCGAAGCTGGGATGGTCCACGTAGGCGTCACCGGTAACCAAAATAACATCGCAGCTGTCCCAGCCGAGGCTGTCCATCTCCTCCCGGGACATGGGGAGGACCGGGGCGACACCAAAACGTTTCGCCCAGTATTTGCGATAAGAGAACAGGTCCGGGGCTGATGACATATCGCCCATATTAACTGATTCCTTTATCGGAAGTACCGATAGCCATCATTAACCGATTGTTTTTCATTATATTTTCCGGGGTATATCGGCACCGTTCCGTTGACGGGGCGATTATCCCACGCTAGCATGCGGCGAAGTCCTTGGAGAGAAACCTTAAAGCAGCAGGGATCGCAAACAGGGAACGCACATAAGCCCGGAAATTAACGGTTGACAATCATGTCGTTCTGGTACACTTTTTTCAACCAAGTGAAATATTCCAGTAAAAACAACTGGAAACAGCAAAAATCTTCATTAGAACTTTAGAAAGTACGCATACCCACAAAGGGGAGGATTATTCATATGAACCGTCGTTATCTCGCGGCCGCCGCGGTCGCCCTCTGCCTGGCCGTTCCAGGAACCAGTTTTGCCACCAACGGCTATTTCTCCCACGGTTATGGAACCAAGAGTAAAGGCATGGCCGGCAGCGGCGTCGCCCTTCCCCAGGACGCCCTGGCCTCCGCCACCAATCCCGCAGGCAACGTCTGGGTGGGCGATCGGGTGGATCTCGGGCTCTCCGTTTTCTCGCCGCATCGTGAATATACCGCCAGCAGCACCCTTTCCGGTGGTGAGTTCTTCCCCCTGGCCCCGGGCAACTACGAGAGCTCCAATGAGCTGTTCCTGATCCCCTCCTTCGGCTGGAACACCATGATCGGTGACGGCTCCTCCTTCGGCATCGCCGTCTACGGTAACGGCGGCATGAATACCGAATGGGACGACGTCCCCTTCCCCGGAACATTTAACGGCGGCGGAGCGGGCGGCGACGACACCGCCGGCGTGGATCTGTCCCAGCTGTTCGTCAACCTCAGCTATTCGCAGAAGATCGGCGACCGCGCCTCCTGGGGTGCCGGCCTGGTGCTGGCGGCCCAGGCCTTCGAGGCCACCGGCCTTGCCGCTTTCGGGGGGTTCGTGGCGGACGGCAATCCGGACAACCTGACCGACAACGGCCATGACATCTCCTACGGCGCGGGCTTCAAAGTCGGCTTTCAGGGAGATCTCGCTAAATGGCTCACCATGGGCGTCTCCTATCAGTCGCGCATCTGGATGACCGAATTCGATGATTACAGCGATCTCTTTGCCGAGGACGGTGATTTCGATATACCGCCTACCGCCACCATCGGCTTCGCCCTGAAACCGAACGAGAACCACGCCATCACTTTCGATATCCAGCACATCTGGTACGGTGACGTGGACGCCATCGCCAACCCCATGGCCAATCTCTTTAACTGTCCTGCGGCCGGCGGAACCGACCAGCAGAGCTGTCTGGGCGGCAGCCGCGGAGCGGGGTTTGAATGGGACGATATGACCATCTTCAAGCTGGGTTGGCAGTGGCGTATGACTGACAACTTCACCGCCCGTGTAGGTTACAGCTACGGCGAACAGCCCATCGACGACAGCAGCGTCCTGTTCAACATTCTGGCGCCGGGGGTGATGGAAGAACACTACACCCTGGGCTTCACTTTTATTCCCTCCAAGGGTCACGAACTGAACTTTGCGGCCATGTACGCGCCCTCGAACACCGTCTCCGGGTCCAACAACCCCCTGGATCCGACATCACAGGAGATCGAGCTGGAGATGTATCAATGGGACGTGGAGGTAAGCTGGTCCTGGGTATTCTGATCCGGAAAGAGACCGACACTCGTGAAAGGCCACCTTCGGGTGGCCTTTTTTTACGGCCGGCAAACAACCGTTCGGCGGCGACGGCTCAGGGTATCCGCCCTGCCTGCGCCTCTGGAGGAACCAAATTGTCCGGCGCCACTCTATTGAAAACAGGCGGTGCTTTTGGTTACCGTCCCCCCGCCCCCCCTTTTCCCTGCTTTTTTGTTATATTGGGCTGATATTGCTGGAAAAAGATTGTTTGAGGAGATGCCTTTTATGAGTATGAAACGTAGAACTTTTCTTCAAGGCGCCCTGGCCTGCAGCGCCATAGGTCTGGCCACAGGAGCGGGCCTCTTAACACCGCGCGCGGTGCTTGCCGCCTGGCCTAAAGACGCCTTCGCCGCCAAGAACCCTACCGACGCCATAGGCGCCCTTCTGGGTTCTTCCGATACCAGCGAGGGTGATGTAGACCTCAAGGTAAAGACCGAGGGCGAAATCAATCCGGCCTCGCTCCCGGTGAAGGTGAGTACCAGCCTGCCGGCCGAATCCATCACCATCATTGCGGAGAAGAATCCGGTACCTCTTGTCGCCACTTATCTGCTGACCCCGGCAGTGGAGGCTTATATCGCCACCAAGATCAAGTTTGCGGAGAGTTCCAATGTCATTGCGGTGGTTAAAGCCAACGGCAAACTCTACAGCGCAAAACAGTTTGTCACGGTCACCGAGGGCGGGTGTGCGGCCTGACGGGGCCGTTCCACGCTTGCAGACAGAAACGACCAGCCGCATGAGGAATTAAGAGATGGCAGATAAAAGTACCATTAGGATGAACGCAACCCTCAAGAGCGGGGTAACCTCGGTTAAGGCGATCATCACGCACCCCATGGAATCCGGTAACCGCAAGAAAGACGGTGAAACCATCCCGGCCCATTTTATTCAGGAGGTGGAGTGCTTCCTGAACGGCAGCTCGATATTAAAGAGCTACTGGGGGGGTGGCGTGCAGAAAAATCCCTATTTCTCCTTCCAAATAAAGGGGGGGCAGAAGGGGGATACGGTAAAACTGACCTGGAAGGACAATAAGGGCGAGCAGGAAGCATCAGAGGTCAATATTCAGTAATTCTTCCTGAACCCCGGTCAAATACCATGGGTGACCGGCCCGTACCGCTAATGCACCCCACGCCCCGCTTTTGCGGAGCGTGGGTTCCGGTGTGACTGCTGATTCTGCGCTTAATCCACCGGCACCTGATCTACAGATGACCCGGGGAGACCATATCAGCTGGAAATAAAATCCTATTCTGGATATAATTCCCACACTTGTTGTATGTTTTTTTTCTTGGGAGATTTTCGCTATAAAGGTAGGGCCTTTAAATAGTAATAATAATTAAAACTATTCAAACAACCTTAGGAGATTCCGAAAATGGCACATGTAGTAATTATCGGCGCTAGCACTGGGGGACTCCCCTGCGCCTATGATATGAAAGATAAGCTGGGCAAACAGCATGATGTAACGGTCATCAATATCTCTCCCCTCTTCAGCTTTATCCCCTCCAATCCCTGGGTCGCCGTGGGATGGAGAACCCGTTCCCAGGTCACTTTCGAACTGGAACCCTATCTGAAGAAAAGGGGTATCAATTTCATTGCGGCAACCGTCACTGAAATCTCACCGGATGCCAATAAAGTAACCCTGTCTGACGGACGTACCATTGATTACGACTATCTGGTAATCGCCACCGGTCCCAAGCTGGCATTCGAGGAAGTGGAAGGGCTTGGACCGGAGCATCATACCCAGTCAGTCTGCACCCTCGGACATGCCGAGGAGGCCCATGATCTGTGGCAGAAGTTCGTTGAAAAGCCCGGCCCGATCGTTGTTGGCGCGGTCCAGGGCGCTTCCTGCTTCGGCCCGGCCTACGAGTATGCCATGATCATGGATACCGATCTCCGCCGGCGGCGCGTCCGTGACCAGGTCCCGATGACCTTCGTCACCTCCGAACCCTATATCGGGCATCTCGGCCTGGGGGGCGTGGGCGACTCCAAGGGACTGCTGGAGCAGGAGATGCGTCAGCGCCATATCTCTTTCATCACCAACGCCAAGGTCACCAAAGTGGAAGCGGGCAAAATGCATGTTGTCGAGCACAACCGCAAAGGGGAGCCGGTGGAAGAGCATGAGCTTCCGTTTAGCTACTCCATGATGCTACCCGCGTTCAAGGGTGTGGAAGCCGTCAACGCGGTCGGTGAGGATCTGGTCAATCCGCGGGGTTTCGTAAAGGTGGATGAGCACCAGCGCAATCCCAAGTGGAAGAACATCTACTCCGTGGGCGTCTGCATCGCCATCCCCCCGGTGGAGGCAACCCCGGTCCCGACCGGAACCCCGAAGACCGGCTATATGATCGAATCTATGGTCACTGCCGTCGTCAACAATATCTGGCACGATATCAACAACGAAGAGCCGGAATCGGTAGCCACCTGGAACGCGTTCTGTCTGGCGGATATGGGGGACGTGGGCGCCGCCTTCATCGCCCTGCCGCAGATTCCTCCGCGTAACGTCACCTGGGCGCGGCGTGGCCGCTGGGTGCACTGGGCCAAGGTCTGGTTCGAGAAATATTTCATCCGCAACATGAAGAAAGGGGCAACGGAACCCCTCTATCAGAAATATGCCCTGCGCCTGATGGGCATCGACCGGCTCAAGCCCGGCAAGTAAAAATGCAACGGGAGCGGCGAGACCATCGCCGCTCCCCTTTTCTCCCTTCCGCTATCATCCGGCCGGCAAGGATCGCTCTCGACATCCTTTTCGCGTTTCCGCTATCCCTGGAAATGCCCGGGTCCGGAACAGCGATGTTCAGCCTTCCAGGTGCTCCACCCGAATGCGGGTAACAGTGCCGTTGATTGAATCCAGCGCCTCTATGGCACGTATCGCCTCATTCATCCGGCCCTCGCGAACCCGATGGGTGAGCATTACCAGCGGCACATGGGTCTCGTCCGCCTCCGGTTCCTTCTGCTTGATCGCTTCGATACTGATACCCTCGTCTCCCAGGATACCCGCCACACGGGCCATGACGCCCGGCTTATCCTCCGCCTGCATACGCAGATAGTAGGAGGTCTCCACTTCGTCCATATCGAGGATCGGCAGGTCGGACAGTGCGGCGGGCTGAAACGCGAGGTGCGGCACCCGGTTCTCCGGGTCCGAGGTCAGGGCCCGAACCACGTCAACCACATCCGCCACCACGGCGGAAGCCGTCGGTTCCGCGCCGGCGCCCGCTCCATAATAAAGGGTAGGCCCCACCGCATCGCCTTTTACCAGTACCGCATTCATAACCCCGTCGACCTTGGCGATAAGACGGCGTGCCGGGATGAGCGTGGGATGAACACGCATTTCCACGCCTTTTTCGCTCCGGCGAGCGATGCCAAGATGCTTGATCCGATACCCAAGTTCCTCCGCGTAGGCCACGTCACTCCGGGTGATCCGCGTTATTCCCTCGGTATAGGTCTTATCGAACTGCAGCGGGATGCCGAAGGCGATGGAACCGAGAATAGTCAGTTTGTGGGCGGCATCAATTCCCTCCACATCAAAGGTGGGATCGGCTTCCGCGTACCCCAGCGCCTGGGCCTCCGCAAGTACATCCTCAAAATCCCGACCCTTGTCGCGCATTTCGGTCAGAATAAAATTGCCCGTTCCGTTAATGATCCCCGCCACCCACTCAATCCGGTTGGCCGCCAATCCTTCGCGCATGGACTTTATTATGGGAATGCCACCCGCCACCGCGGCCTCAAAAGCAACCGTCACACCCTTCTGTTGCGCCGCCTGAAAGATCTCATTTCCGTGCAGAGCGATCAGCGCCTTGTTGGCGGTCACCACATGTTTGCCGTTGGCTATGGCCTGCAATACCAGTTCCTTGGCCGGAGAATACCCACCGATCAGTTCGATTACGATATCCACATCGGGATTATCAACTACCGCGAAGGCATCATCCGAAACCTCGATCTGACCCAACCCCGGGAGGGAATTTCTGTCAAACACCTTGGCGGCGGCATGGGTGATACGGATACCACGACCTGCCCGACGTGCGATCTCTTCCGCATTCCGCGCCAGGACGTTCACCGTCCCGCCGCCAACGGTTCCCAATCCCAATATGCCTACATTGACCGGTTTCAAACCCCGCCCCCTTTCAACTCAGTGTCAAAAAATCCGGATTGTTCATCCCGCCGGAACATGTCTCGAATTCCCCGTATCGCCTGCCGCGTACGGTGCTCGTTCTCGATCAGGCCGAAACGTACATGGTCGTCACCGTATTCGCCAAAACCAATGCCTGGAGAAACCGCAACCTTCGCGTCTTTCAGCAGTTTTTTGCTGAACTCCAGCGAACCCATGGGCCGATAACGCTCCGGTATCTGCGCCCAGACAAACATGGTCGCCTTGGGTTTTTCCACCGGCCAGCCGGCGGCAATAAGACCGTCGCACAATACATCGCGGCGCTTCTGATACATATTGCTGATTTCACGAACGCACTCCTGGGGCCCTTCCAGCGCGGTTATGGCGGCCACCTGGATCGGGGTGAACATACCGTAGTCCAGGTAGGACTTGATACGGGCCAACGCCGCCACCAGGGTCTTGTTTCCGCACATGAATCCCACTCGCCATCCCGGCATGTTGTAGCTCTTGGAAAGGGAGAAGAATTCCGCCGCAACCTCCTCGGCACCCTCAATCTGGAGAATGGAAGGCGCTACGTAGCCGTCGAATACGATATCCGCATAGGCCAGATCGTGAATAACCCAGATACTGTGCTCCCGGGCGATATCCACCACTTTCTGGAAAAAATCGAGATCGACGCACTGGGTGGTGGGATTTCCCGGAAAGTTCAGCACCAACATCTTCGGTCTGGGCCAGGAGTCAACGATCGCCTCTTTCAGCTTGCCGAAAAAATCCACGCCCGGAACCAGCGGTACGTGCCTTATATCGGCACCGGCGATCACAAACCCGTAGGGGTGAATCGGATAGGCGGGATTAGGGACCAACACCGAATCCCCGGGACCCACGCAGGCCAGGGCAAGATGCGCCAGACCTTCTTTCGATCCGATGGTGACGATAGCCTGGCTGCTCGGATCCAGAGTCACATCGAACCGCTCTTTGTACCAGTGGCAGATGGCACGGCGCAGACGGGGAATCCCCCGGGACAGGGAGTAACGATGAGTATCCTTCCGCTGTGCCGCTTCCGTCAGCTTGTCGACGATGTGCTGCGGCGTGGCCTGATCGGGATTCCCCATGCCGAAATCGATAATATCTTCCCCTCGGGCGCGGGCGGCCGCCTTCAATTCATTCACGATATTGAAGACATAAGGCGGCAACCGTTTGATTCTATGAAAATCTTCCATTTCGGGCGTCGACACGGGGAACCTCTATACAAAGTACTGCGAGAATTTAAACCGGTAAGTTAACTGAGCGGACCGCAAAATGTCAAAAGAATTAGACGGATAGAGGTTGTTGCCGGGTAGATGCTGAGGTATCGTGCTGGCATGAAATTCTCTCTGACCCAACACGGCGAAGGATTTGTGGTAGACGCCTATGAACCGGGTCGGGTGGTCGTCAGCGGCACGTCACATCGACAAAGTATCGTTATTCTCCCGGACCGGATCATTACAGAGTGGGATCCGCAATCAGTCACCGAATTGACCGATGACCATTTTCGAGTCATCGCCGATCTGCAGCCGGATGTGGTGCTGCTCGGAACCGGTCCGAAACAGCTGTTTCCCCCACCCGGCCTGTATGTAACACTCCTGGATCAGGGTATCGGGATCGAGATGATGGATACGGCATCGGCCTGCAGAACCTACAACCTTCTGATGGCCGAGGGTCGCAAGGTGGCGGCTGTGCTGCTGTTAAACTGAACCCCTCCCCCGTTTCCCGTTTACCCGGACTCGTGATACGACCATGCATCAACCGGAGCCCATCCAGTGAGTGAATTCTGGATCCCCTACCTGACCGCCTTTGTGGTGGGTCTGATCGGCGGTGTGCACTGTGTCGGCATGTGCGGGGGAATTGTCGGTACGCTTACCCTTGGGTTGCCGCGCGAGCAACGACGACGTATCACGGGCATGATGCCCTTCCAGCTCGCCTATAACCTTGGACGCATATTCAGCTACGTGGTTGCCGGAGGTGTCATGGGGGGGGTCGGGCAGCTCCTGGTTGGGTATATGCCGGTCTACGTGGCACAGCACCTGCTGCTGGTGCTGGCCGGGGTCATCATGATCCTGCTGGGTTTCTATCTGGCCGGATGGTGGATGGTACTGAACCGTGTGGAACGTCTGGGCAACCGACTGTGGCGCTGGCTGGAGCCCGTCAGCCGCAAACTACTGCCGGTAAACACGCCGGGGCAGGCATTGATCGTGGGGATGATCTGGGGTTGGATACCCTGCGGTCTGGTCTACAGTATGCTGATAAACGCAGTATCCGCCGGCAGCGTCTGGAAAGGTTCTGCCCTGATGTTGGCCTTCGCCCTCGGGACCCTCCCCAATCTGCTCTTGATCGGGGTGTTGGCCGGCGCGGCGGCCCGCCTGGCGCGTAGCGAAGCGGTCCGCAGAGTTGCCGGCGTAATCGTCATCCTGTTCGGCCTATATACCCTGTGGCAGGCCCTGTAACCCCGTTTTTCCGCTGCTATCTCTTTGATCTATGGTCAATTGCAAAGCCGCGAAGCGGCTAAGTATGCGAAGGTTTGGGTTGCCTGAATAAAGAAGGAATATAAATCCCACACTAGTCTTCGAAACAACGTTTTTCCGCTTTTAGCTGCCGCAGCTCCTCAATCCGGTCTTCCGCGGAAATTTTCCGGCCGTTCTCTTCATATTCGGTCACCGCGCTCCAGGCCAATACCCCGTAAGCCGGCCAAAACATGGTGCTACCCACCCAGATAGCCGCCCCCTGATAGGGGTCCTCATAAAATCCCGGTTTATAACTGTAGGTCTTGGGCTGTAACGATCTCAGCTCCTGTTCCAGCATCCGGCAACTCTTCTCCCTGTCGTATGCCGTAGGATTAGGCACGTACGGTTGTCGGTACAGTTCAACGTCAGGCAACTGTATTTCCCCCCAAGGGGTCGATACGGTGGTGCCGCTTTTTTCGGTCTCCTGTTTTGCAGCGGTTTCCGCCATACTCGGCCGCACCGCCATAAGCGCCAATGCCATCAGAAGGCACGAACAGATCTGTATCGGTTTCATTTTTTCCTCCCTATTCCTCAACTTCCGGAACAAACCGGTCTTCTGTGAACCCCGCATCTTTCAGCCCTCCTCGTCCAGGTCCAGGCGTCTGTGCCCCGGCAAGACATTGCCGCCTGTCGCCCCTGATACGGCGTACAGAGGCCTTTTCAGCGGTTTTTCCGCCCTTCCTGCAATCATTATCGGTAAATCCTTCAATTTTATTGAATCCATGCAATATCCCAGCCAACCCGCCGAAGAATACGCAATGCTTTTGTCTCGCCTTCGGGTAAAATGGTTTGCGTTTACCCAGAATCCAGGCCTTCCGTCAGCCCCCTGAGGGGCAACCTTGCGGCCCCGTGACCAATAAATCGATCAGGTATAACCAACTAATGGAAAAAAAGATCTTTTTCACCGTACTTATAGGTAGCCTGCTGTTTCTCGTAGTGGCCCTGTTGCTACCGGGACGCCCCGTTGATGAGAATCCCAAGCTTCCTTGGAAGATCGAAGTGGATGCCGCCGGCTCCAGTACGGTGTTCGGGCTGACCCTGGGGCGGAGTACGCTGGCCGATGCCCGACTGGTCCTTTCCGATGAAGGGAAAGTGAACCTGCTGATACCCGACGAAGGAAATATATCCGTTGAGGCCTATTTTGATACGATTTTTTTAAGCGGATTGAAAGCGGACTTCGTCATGACCATGGAGCCGGATCAGGATTTGGCGGAACAGATGTACCATCGGGGATTGCGGCTGGGAGCGCTGGAAAGCGGTGGAAAAAAGGCCGAACTATCCGCGGAAGACATGGCAATTGCCGCCGACATGCCGATCGTGCACATCACTTACCTTCCGCGGGCCGACCTGGATGAAGATTTGATCAAAAATCTGTTTGGAGAGCCGGATCGGATCATAAAAGAACCAGGAACCGGTATAAATCATTGGCTTTATCCGGGTAAGGGATTGGATATCGCCGTGGATCCGGAAAGAAAGGAGGTCTTTCAGTATGTCAGTCCGGCAGACTTCCAGCGGATGATATTGGCACCCCTGGAAACGACGGAAATGAACGATGTCGGAGAATCCGGCCCTGACCCGAAGGGCAACCAGGGTGAAGTAGAGTAAGAGTTTACACCTCAGGGGGTTCTTCGGTGTCCTGCTTTTCTTCGGAAGGACTCCTGTCCGGAGCCAGGTCTTCATCCATAAGTATCCTGCTCGCCTCCCCTTCCAGGTCTTCGAACTGCCCGCTGCGGGCGGCCCAGAAGAAGACGCCCACCGCAGCCAAACCGAGAAATATCACTCCAGGAATCAATCCGTAGATCACATCCATCGTCAGCCTCCCGGGTGCATCCCAAGGTCCTGATCAGAACCCCTAGTCCACACCCTTGAATAGGGTACGTATGCGAGCTGCGTTCCCGATCACCAACAGCGAACTGATGGGCATGGATACCGCCGCTACCAGCGGTGTAATGATCGCAGCCATAGCCAATGGCACCATTATAACGTTATAGGTAATGGATATCCCGATATTCTGACGAATGGTGCGCAGGGTGCGACGTGAAAGATCGGCGGCCAACCTTACCTTCCGGAGTTCACTGCTCATCAGTACGATGTCGGCGCTGGCGATAGAGACATCGGTACCGGAGCCCATGGCTATCCCCACGTTGGCGCGCACCAGCGCGGGGGCATCGTTGATGCCGTCTCCAACCATAGCCACCTTATGCCGATCCGACTGCAGACCGCCGATAACCCGGTCCTTGTCCTCCGGCAGCACTTCCGCAATCACCTCCATACCGCCGCCCAGTCTTTCCGCTATGGCCTCCGCGGTTGACCTGCGGTCACCGCTCAGCAGCGACAGCCTGATTCCCTCGGCTTTCAGCTCCGATATCAGCTCTGGCGCACCTTCCCGTATCCTGTCTTCTACCGCGATCAGGGCCGCCTCCCGGCCATCCACGGCGCACCGCAGGGAACCTATCCCCAGTTGATCCAGTGCCTCTGCGGCGTTATCAAACGCCGGATCCCGCGCAACGCCGTTGCGTTCCATCCAACCGGGGTTTCCAGCCAGGATACGTCGTCCCTCCACCACCGCTGAAATACCATGGCCCGGACTGTTATGAAAATCCCCGGCCTTCCTGCCACCGTCATTAATCCCGAGATCCTCGGCACAATCGACAATAGCGACAGCCGTCGGGTGCTCGGAAAAACGCTCCACCGCCACCAGATCGGCCAACAACTGCTGAACCGCCTGCGGGATCTCCTCATCCCCCCTTTTCCACTGCACATCCGCCATCCTGATGGAGCCCACGGTCATGCGGCCCTCCGTCAGGGTACCGGTCTTGTCAAAGACGAAATGGTCGATGGCGGACAGGCTTTCCAACACCTCGCCGGTCTTGACCAGGATGCCGTGCCTGGCACCCAGACCCGACGCCACGGCAATGGACATGGGTGTGGCCAGGCCGAAGGCACAGGGGCAGGTAATGATCAGCACCGCAGTGGCCGCCATCAGCGCCTTTTCGAAATCCGCCGACAACCACCAGAGAAACGTCACCAGGGCAAGAGAGATGGTTACCGCGACAAACCACGGGACCACCTTGTCCGCAATGCATTGTATGGGAGCCTTGCTGGCCTGGGCCTCCTCCACCAGCCGGATAATGCGCCCCAAGGCGGTATCCTTGAGCAGACCCTCGACCTTTATCTGCAGTATCCCGTGTCCGTTGATGGTGCCCGCGGAAACGCGGTCACCGATACCCTTATTTACCGGCTCCGGCTCTCCACTGAGCATGGCCTCGTCCAAAGTACTGACACCTTCAACGATGATGCCGTCCACCGGCACCTTCTCCCCCGGTTTCACCAGTACAATCTCTTCGATCTTAACCGCCCGGATGGGAACGATCTCCTCCTTGCCTTCCCGCAGGACGGTCGCACCCTTGGGCTGCAGATCGAGAAGGCGCTGGGTGGCCGCCACCGCCTGGCGTTTGGATATGGCTTCCAGATAGCGGCCCACCAGGATCACGAACATAAAATTGACGACCGTATCCCAGTACACCTCGCCGTTGGTAGTCCCGGTGACCGTAACATAGAGCGAATAGAGATAGGTGATACCGGCGCCGATTGCGATGGGTAGATCCATACCCAGATAAAGATTGCGCAAACCCACCCAGGCGCCTTTGAAGAACGGATAGCCCGCGTAGAGGAGCGTCGGCGTGGCAATGGCAAACCCGACCCAGTGAAACAGATTGCGGAATTCTCCACTATCGGCACCCGCATAAAGGGATACCGCTATCCAGAGCATATTCATCATGGCAAATCCGGCGAATGCCATGCGATAGAGCAATTTCTGGTTTTCCCGCTTTATACTCCCTTCCGCCGCCTCCGGATCAAAGGGGACTGCCGCGTAGCCGATTTCGCCAAGCCGGGTAAGCACACGGGACAACTTTAATCGGGCGTTATTCCATTTCAGATGCAGGCGGCGCCCGGTGAGGTTTACCTTGGCCTCTTCGACACCCGGCAAAGCTTGCAGAGTGTTTTCGATCAGCCAAACGCAGGCGGCACAGTGAATACCCTCCACCAGGAGATTGACGTTGCGCGACTCTTCCAGGGTATCGACGAACTCTTCCTGGACCTCATCCAGGTCGTATAAGGCCAATTCTTTGGGAAGTTCCGGAGGTGGTGCGAGCAGGGTCCCCTCCGGCGTTCTGCGATAGAAACCTTCCATTCCGGCGCTGAAGATGGCCTCACAAACCGCCCGGCATCCGATACAGCAGAATTCCCGCTCCGCCCCCTGAATTCTGGAACTGACATTCTCGCCAGCCGGGATCGGCAATCCACAGTGAAAACAGACCCGTTCTTCAGCTATATCGCCCGCTTCATCCCTGAATGTTCCTTCGGAACCTTTCGCCATCTACTATTTGACGCCGGCACTAAAACGGTAAGACGCCTGATACTCGTCCTCTCCCCGCCTGGCGGCCACCAGGATGTCCCAGACACCCTTAAGCGGAAAACTGACCTCCACCTTGTAGTGGCCGGCCTCCTCTTTTTCCATGACCTTGGAGAAATCATGCTCTCCTCCGGAGGGCCGGTAAGCATAAAATGTAACGGCATCCGGCTCCACGGGCACGCCGTCCTTGGAAAAGACGCTAAAACCGAATTTCACCGGAACGGCAACATCGATATATTCCGGAGCCTGAATATCCATTTTCCAACCCGGATCCCGAGCCATCCGTTTCAGCAAGTTCTCCTCGTAGTCCTCCCCCCGCTTGTAGTAATCCTCGTTCACCAGACGAGGGCTGCTGTCACCCGCCAGGAAAAGCGTATAAATGTTGGCCGTCACAAAGACAGACAACATGCCTACGATGGTCCACACCCAGGGACTCTTCCAACTGGACTTTTTCTCTGAGGTCGTCATAAGAAATCTACTTTTTAATCAATGTCTTAAATAAAACAGCGGAGGGCGAACCAACGGTCCGCCCTCCGCTTACTATACCACAGACACCCTATTTCGAGGGACCGATAAACACACTATCGCGTTTGGCCCTGAGTACCGTGCCTTCCTTATTCTTGCCCTCTATGTAGAATACGATGGGCTCGGATTCGCTGGCTAGGTTCTCCTTCGGTATACGGACGAATACCGTCCTCGAAGTAATATTGGCCTCGCGGGCCTCTACGGGCTCCTCCGCTCCCACCAGAACTATCCCCTCCGGACCGGTAGCGCTGATGGTCACCGGAATCTCCTCCGTCAGCTTGTTCAAAACCTTCAGGGTATAGCGATTCTGCACCGATCCGTCACTCTGCATCACGAACAGGGGCTGCCTCGCGTGCAGCACCTTAAGCTCGATGGCATCCATAGAAACGAGACCGATACCTATCCCCGTCAATGCCGCCAGCAATATGGCCGAATAAACCCAAACCCTAGGCCGCTTGTAAAGTGCGCGATTCTCCTTGCCGTTCAGAACGTCCAGCGACTCATAACAGACCAGTCCCTTAGGACGACCGACCTTTTCCATAATAGAATCGCAGGCGTCGATACAGAGCGCGCACATGATGCAACCTTCCTGCTGACCGTGCCGGATATCCACACCGGTAGGGCATACCGCCACGCAGAGATTACAATCCACACAATCCCCGAGACTATCATCGGTCACACCCTTCTTGATCCGACCCCTGGGTTCTCCGCGGTGGAAATTGTAGGTGGGTACCAGGGTGGTGTTGTCCACCATTACGCCCTGGATACGGGCATAGGGGCAGAGCCAGAAACAGACCTGTTCCCGCATGATACCCGCCAGAACATAGGTGCCGACGGTAAATAAGGCTATGGTCAGGCTGGCTACCGAACCGATTACGTTAACATCCAGCGTCATCAGCTCCCGCCATACGGTATGGGAATCCACAAACCAGGCAACCCAGGTGATGCCGGTTATCAGTCCGATCAGCAACCAGATCAAGTGCTTGACCGCTTTGACACCGATCTTTTTCGCCGTCCAAGGCGCCTCCTCGAGTTTTCGCCGTTGTTGTGGATTGCCCTCCAGCTTTTCCTCAATCCAGGTAAATACATCCGTCCACACCGTCTGGAAACAGAAAAATCCGCAATAGACCCTTCCCGCCAGCGCTGTTGCAACCGCCAACAGAATGGCAAAAAACAGCAGCAGCAGAGAAAGCATCCAGAAATCCTGCGGCAAAACGGTAGCTCCAAAAATATGAAACTGACGGTTGGGGATATCGAACAGTACCGCCTGGCGGCCGTCCCAACGAAGATAGGGGCCGAGAAAATAGACCAGCCAGACTGAGGCCGTTAACCATTTTATGACGCGCCACCTTCCGGGTATGCGCTTGGCGTGAATGGTCTTTTCGCCAAGATTCAGCTCCCAATGGGCCGCTTCTGCATAGAGATCATCTATGTCAGAGTCATTCTGTACTTTTGGATTGTCGTTCAACTGAATTTCTCCTGTTTAACGGCTCGGGGAACACGAAGATACCCACATCCCTGTAGCGTAACCCAGGGTAGCCCGCTACCAGCCGGAATTAGCCCCTTCCCGGCGAAAAAGGTCCTATATAGAAAACCGATAACTACGGATGGATATTCTACTCAAATCAGATACGCAAACCATTGCGCATTATCAATAAAAAAACAGCGTAATTTCCATTGAAAAAGGGGGACAAAAGCCCCCCTTTCCCAAACTTCAGACTGAATACCAAAAGCAAATCAGTGGTTTTTAGAGTCCTTGTCCATCAGCTTTTTGGCCTTGAAGCCCAAAAACACAAGGACACCCGTAGCAATTATCACCGTTAGGGCAGAACCCCAGACGACCGGATCACTTAATTCCATGATACACCCCTTCTAGATTTGTTGTGGAACTACACGGGAGCCGAAACTCCCGTGTAAACCAACCTCAAGCATATACGGACAAGTATTACTGACCACCGCCCAACTTATAGACGTAGACCGCCAACTTCTTGATGTCGTCCTTGGAAAGCTTACCGCCTCCAAAGGTTGGCATCTGAGCCTGGCGTGTCATGGGATCGGTCGTATCATTCACACCATGGGTAATGGTGTATTTGATGCTGGCCAGCTGATCATCTTCCTTAAAGCGCCAGACCTTGTCGGTCAGATTGGCCGAACCCAGGGCGGCTATACCCTTGCCGTCCATGCCGTGACAGGCGATACAGCCTTTCTGAGCGAACAGCGGGTTGCCGGCCGGATCACCGTTCATCACGGACTGCGCCAGGGAGTCGATCTCAGCGGATGAGAGGAGCTTCCCGTGCGCGGTCATGACACCCCGACGACCCATGGTGATGGTCTGCTGAATGGTGCCGATGCTGCCGCCGTAAAGCCAGTCGTCGTCAGCCAGAACCGGGAAGCCGGGGCCGCCCTGTCCGCCGCCGCCGTGGCAGGCTGCACAATTGTCACCGAACAGCACCTTGGTCGCCGCCTCGGTATAGGCCGCCAGGTTCGGATCGTTCAAGATCTCCGCGGCCGTCATGCCGGCGATCTTGTCTTCGAACTCAGCGCGTTTTGCCGTGATCTCATCCACACCCGCGTTGTATTCCTGCATCTGGGTCCAGCCCAGGATGCCCTGGGTGAATCCCTTCTGACCAATCAGCGGCCAGGTAGGATAGAGGATACCGTAGATCACCCAACCGGCAACGCTCGCCCAGAAGGCCAGCATCCACCAGCTCGGTGGCGGGTTCTCCAGCTCCCGCAGATCATCGTCCCAAACATGTCCGGTGTTGTTTTCACCCGGATAAGGATTATTCTCCGCCATTTTTATCTCCACTATTATCTGTTGTGTCGTCCTCGAACGGGATGGATTTGAATGACTCAAGCTTCTCCCGGTTGCTCGGACGTAAGGCGTAAAAGTAAGCCCCTACCATCAGGAGGAAGATGACCACCGTCGTGACCAAAATGATCCAGTCATTGATGGTCATCGCCTCCCAATCGGTATGGAAGAACTGCTCCAGGCTACTCACGATAGACCTTGCTCTCGTCCAGCTTGGCCATGGTACCCAGCACCTGCAGGTAGGCTACGACCGCGTCTTCCTCGGACTTGCCTTCCAGCTGCGCCGGCGCACTATCCATATCCCCTTCGTTGTAGGGAACACCCAGCAGACTCATAACCGTCATACGGGTCTTGATGTCGGAATTGTCCACCGGAGTATCCTTCAGCCAGGGATAGTTCGGCATGACGGACTCAGGCACCACCGAACGGGGGGCCCGCAGATGCTTGCGGTGCCAATCGTCGGAGTACTTGCCGCCAACCCGAGCCAGGTCCGGACCGGTACGCTTGGAACCCCACTGGAAGGGGTGGTCGTACATGGACTCGGATGCGAGCGAATAGTGGCCATAGCGATCCTTCTCGTCACGGAACGGACGAATCATCTGTGAGTGGCACAGATAGCAGCCCTCACGGATGTAGATGTCACGGCCTTTCAGCTCAAGTGGAGTATAGGGGCGAACACCGTCACCCGCCTTCCAGTCAGCGAGGGTATCACCCGCGCCACGCTGCCAGACGATTTCAGGTGCGTTATTGTGTTCCATCGTATTGCTGATAAGGAACAGCGGAACGATTTCCACAATACCACCCACGGTAAGCGCCACTGCCAGGACGATAATAAACAACCAGACATTAACTTCCATTCTTTCCTGGAAGTTTTTGGGTTCTACATTGTTAGCCATTTTCTTGTCTCCCCCTATTAAGCGCCGGCAACAGCAGTCTTGGCCTGCCGCAGGCTGCCTTCAGATGCAGCCTTCTTCACCGTCATCAGCACATTGACAACCATCAAGAGCGTGCCAAGGAAGAAGATGGTACCGCCGACAAAACGCATGGCGTAGTAGGGGTGCATCGCTTCCACAGATTCGGCAAAGGTGTAGGCCAGAGTGCCGTATTCGTCATAGGCACGCCACATCAGGCCCTGCATGATACCGGACACCCACATGGCGACAATGTAAACCACCGCACCGATGGTAGTGGTCCAGAAATGGGCATTGATCAATTTCTGCGACCACATCTGGGTGTGGAAGGTACGCATGTAGATGTGGTACAGGGCACCGATACCGACCATGGCAACCCAGCCCAGGGCACCGGAGTGAACGTGACCAACGGTCCAGTCGGTGTAGTGGGACAGAGCGTTAACGGTCTTCAGAGACATGACCGGACCTTCGAAGGTGGACATGGCGTAGAAGGCCAGAGACATGATCAGGAAGCGCAGGATGTAGTCGGTACGCAACTTATCCCAGGCACCGGACAGGGTCATCATGCCGTTCACCGCACCACCCCAGGAGGGGATGATCATGGCGACGGAGACGATGGCACCGAGGGAGCCGGCCCAGTCAGGAAGCGCCGTGTATTGCAGATGGTGGGGACCCAGCCAGACATAACCGAACATCAGTGCCCAGAAGTGGATCACGGAAAGACGGTATGAGTAGACCGGACGGCCCGCCTGCTTCGGCACGAAATAGTACATGATGCCCAGGAAACCCGCAGTCAGGTAGAAACCTACTGCGTTGTGACCCCACCACCACTGGATCATGGCGTCCTGCACCCCGGAAAACAGGGCGTAGGAATCGGTCAGGCTCACCGGAACCTCAAGACTCCTGACGACATGCAGGTAGGTGATCATCACCATCATGCCCATGAAGAACCAGTTCGACACATAAATGTGCGAGGTCTGGCGCTTGGCGACGGTCATCACGAAATTGAAGAAGAACGAGAGCCAAACCACCGCGACCAGAAGATCGATCGGCCATTCCAGCTCGGCGTACTCCATACCTGAGGTGATACCCAGCGGGTAGGAGATGACGGCCAGCACAATGATCAGGTTCCACCCGAAGAAGGTGAACCAAGCCAACTTATCACTCCACAGCCGCGTCTGACAGGAACGCTGTACGCTGTAGAAACCTGTTGCCATCAGGGTGCATCCCCCGAACGCAAAGATCACAGCATTGGTATGGAGCGGGCGAATACGCCCGAATGTTATATATGGTATATCGAAGTTTAATACCGGCCATGCCAGCTCGGCGGCGATATACACACCGACCAGAGCACCTACGACAAGGTAGACAGAGGCTAGAACGGCAAACCAGCGTACAACATCGAAGTTGTACTTTTGCTCAGCAGCGGCTTCCATGGACCCCCCTTAATTTTTCTTGAGGTAAAACAGAAATCAACTCAAAGGAAATGAGCCATAAACCAAAACCAAACCAACCCGGGTTTTAGCTGTGGCATATAACATACTTATACGTAATAAATGTCAAGAAGTTACTCGACTATCTTGAGTAACAGCCGTAACGAAAAACTCCGCTAAGCCACTGTTATTTAACCACATAAATTAAACTGTTAATAGTTTTTATGGACGAGATCGAATATTTCTATGAGAGTTTGTTGTTTGGCAAAAAAAACCGGGTATCGCCGTTCAATCGACGCCGCTAATTCCGAGGAATTCTGTCAATTAAAAAACCGTCGGGCTATTTTATAACCCCTCTAAAAAAAGAGGGCCCCTCCAGGGGGCCCTCCTTCCGTGGTCCGCAGTCAGGACGAACGATCAAAGCTCGTCGGAATGTTCAGCCAGATACTTGGCCACGCCCTCCGTGGAAGCCTGCATACCGGTATCACCCTTATTCCAACCGGCCGGACAGACCTCACCGTGCTCCTCGGTAAACTGCAGTGCGTCCACCATACGCAGCATCTCATCGACGTTGCGGCCCAAAGACAAGGCGTTTACCACCTGATGCTGGACAACGCCGTCTTTGTCGATCAGGAAGGAACCGCGCAGGGCGATACCGGGTTCGGTGCGCATATCATAGGCATCAGTGATTTGCTTATTGATATCCGCAATCATCGGAAACTGGACGTTACCGATACCACCGTTTTTTACATCCGTGTTCTTCCAGGCGAGGTGGGTAAAATGAGAGTCGATGGAAACCGCAAGCACTTCCACATTTCGCGCCTTGAATTCATTTAATCGATGATCGAAAGCGATGATCTCCGAGGGACAAACAAAAGTAAAATCAAGTGGATAGAAAAACAGGACCACATATTTCCCTTTGTAATCCGCTAAAGATATTTCCTGAAAACTGTTGTCCGGCATTACCGCCAGCACCTTAAAATCCGGGGCAGCTTTTCCTACTAATACGCTCATTGTGGTTTCTCCAGGTTGCTAGACTGTTGATCGGTTTGTTTCCGGTCCCGGAGGAGAGGAATAGATTCCCTCTCCCCGACCGGCATCTCCTTGTATCTGTGATTTTCGTTTTACTAGGCTACGTTGACCTCTACCGGGTCACTTTCCCAAATACCGTGCTTGGTACAGTACGACATGGCGCTGAGTGACAGGATTCCCGCCACAGGCACGATATTGAAAGTAATTTCCGCATTGCCCTTGGTACCGTCACCCCCCAGAGTCCCCGCCGGAAAACTGGCTTCCGCCAATAGTGTATTACCATTGTAAAGCTGTATGGAACGGATGTGGTGATCACTGTCATCCGGATGGGCGTACTCATTACCCATTTTCACCGTGACCGCGAACTTTTCATTGGGCTTGGCCGTGCTTTCACAATGGACGAAGGGGGAATGACGGTCGATGTAGTCCTTCTTCTGCTCTTTATCCACCTGCGAGATGTCGACATAACGATTAACAAGAGGCATGACTCTCTCCTTTAACTAATTGAATATATTAACGAATTAAATTCCCGTAAAAATCTTTACTATCATCAAATTTGTCGATATTCTGTCTTTCCGGTTGCAATTAGTCAAGAAAAATTTCAATATAGCAACAATTTTGTTGTCTATTCGTCATATTTATATCACTGGAGAATCAATATCCCAATGATTACCAACCTCGTTGGAAACAGAATTCGGGAACTACGAGCCAAACGCAACATGACCCAGCAGCAGCTGGCGGATCTGGCGGACATCCCCCGAGCGACGCTGGCCACGATCGAAAAGGATGATTCCAATCCCAGTCTTGCGGCGGTCTACAAGATAGCGATTGCGCTGGACGCCACCATCGACAGCCTGCTGGAACAGCAGCGTAACCGGATCGAGGTGATACGCGGAGAAGAGATGCGACAAATGGAATCGAGGGAAGGCCAGTACCTGGCCACGACCATCTCCCCCGTAAGCTCCCCGGAGCTGCTGCAGCAGATCTTTATCCTCGATGGAAACTCCATGTTTCCCGGAAAACCCCACCCTCCTGGCAGTGAGGAGTATCTTTATATCCTCTCCGGAGAATTGAATCTGGAAGTGGCCGGTGAAGAGGTACGTCTGCGCGAGGGAGACACCGCCCATTTTCGCGGCAATGTTAAACACAATTACCATAACCCCGGGGATATGGAGGTACGCGGTATCGTCACCATATTGACCTATCCCGAGTTCAAATAGATCCGGGAGAAGGCCGGCCCGGCATCTGAAAAGCCCTGATTTCGAGCCCGCAGAGTCAACGCAGAGAACGCAAAGGCGCGGAGGCGCAAAGCAACGTAGGTCAAGCGGGGCCTACGGTAATAAGCGGGAATTTCGGAAAAGCGGAGGCACAGCCCGCCCTACGTACTTCTAGCTTCTAACTTTTCAGATAATCACTTGAAAATGGAATCAATGGAGAACCCGTCCTTCTCCAGAATCATGCGCAGGCGCCGTAAGCCGTCCATCTGAATCTGGCGTACGCGTTCTCGGGTCACTCCCAGTTCGTTCGCCACTTCCTCCAACGTGGAATTCTCGTAGCCGTGCAACCCGAACCGACGCTCAACCACTTCCCGCTGCTTGTCGTTCAGTTTACTCAACCAGTAATCCAGGTTTGCATTCAGATTGTCGTTTTGAATACTTTCCGTCGGATCCGGTGACTGCTTGTCGGATATAGTGTCGAGCAGAGGCTTATCCGCTTCCTTGCCGAAGGGCGTATCCACAGATGTCACCCTCTCATTAAGACCAAGCATTCGTTTTACTTCATCTATCGGCCTTTCCAGAAGATCCGCGATCTCTTCGGCGGTCGGCTCATGGTCGAGGGACTGTGCCAGTTTCCTTGCCGCACGAAGATAAACATTTATCTCTTTAACTACATGAATAGGGAGTCGGATAGTCCGGGTCTGATTCATAATCGCACGCTCGATGGTCTGGCGAATCCACCAAGTGGCATAGGTCGAGAAACGAAAACCCCGTTCCGGATCAAATTTCTCCACCGCCCTGATCAGTCCGAGGTTGCCCTCCTCGATCAGATCCAGCAGTGCCAGTCCCCGGTTCATATAACGACGGGCAATCTTCACCACCAGGCGAAGATTGCTTTCGATCATGCGTTGTCTGGAGGCTACATCCCCTTTTTGCGCCAGCCGCGCAAAATAAACCTCTTCTTCGGCAGTCAACAGCTGTGAGTTTCCAATCTCATTGAGATAGAGGCGGGTAGCATCCATCTGCGCTGCGGTCATCTCTTCATCCGTGGCATATCGTCTCGTTTCCTTGTCATCCTTGTCGTCGTCCTCTGACTCAGCTTCTATCTCGTCGTCCGGACTTTCCAGAAGCTCATCGTCTTCCTGAAGATCGACCTCGGTCTCTTCATCCCCGTTGTCAGGCGAATTTCCCATATATGTAGTCTCCTAGTGCCTATCAGCGGCGTTTGGGTAGCAGCGCAACCGGATTAACAGGAGTTCCATTACGTCGGATTTCGAAATGGAGCAGTGCCTGGCCGGATCCGTTATATCCAATCTCGGCGATTCGCATTCCTCTGCGAACCTGATCGCCTTCTTTCACCAAAAGTTTTCGGTTGTGACCGTAGGCGCTTAAATAATCGTTGTTATGTTTAACGATGATAAGCTTGCCATATCCGATCAGTCCACTTCCACTGTAAACAACCTTTCCAGCTTCGGAGGCATACACCGCCTCTCCCGCACTACCTTCCAGCTTAATCCCTTTCCGACCGGGATCGGTGCTGGAGAAACTCTGAACCACCTTCCCTTTTGTCGGCCATTGCCAGCGTAACTTAACACTGCTTGGAACATTGCCTTTGCCGTTTTGGGAAGCAGTCACCGTTTTCTTCGGCGCACTCTTCGCCGGAGGAACCGTGGTGGTGCTTTTCCTGGACGAAGACGTTCCGCTGCGCGGTGTTGAGGCCGTCCTGACGCCGGTGGGCGGTTTTATCCTTATGCGTTGTCCGGGAAATATCGTGTAAGGGGGACGAACTCCGTTCCAGGCGGCCATCTGACGATAATCCACGCCGAAACGCCAGGCGATCGAATACAGGGTATCCCCCCGCCTGACCCGGTAATAACCGCCCTGGTAGGAACTGACACGGGGTTTCGCCGCCGTCTGCCGATACTCACGACTCACCACCGGCGCCGGTCCGGGTGAACTGCACCCGTTCAGGAGACCGCCGATGGCGGTAATAGCCACCAGCAACAGGGGTGTTAATCGGGAACGATTGAGGGAAAGGCGCGAGGCTTGATTACAGCCTACGCCAATCAAAACAGTGACAGTAGCCGACTTGTGTTCGCGCCCCATTCCTTACCAGAATTATCCTCACACGTGACCTGAATCTACAGGTCCGGATAGAGTATAAAATTTCCACAATCCCGACACTGCGTAGCGTCGTTCTACATTCCCTTGAATATCAGGATGGCGACAATCACCAACGCAACCATGACCCATCCAATACGATCGATATATTTGCGCAAGGTTCCTTCCATTTTTTCGCCGCCCCAGTGCATCAACGCCGCCACCAGAAAAAAGCGGGCACCGCGCCCAACCAGGGAAGCCATCATAAACGGCAGCAACGCCATGGAAATAACGCCCGCCGTTATGGTGAATACCTTGTAGGGTATGGGTGAGAACCCGGCAAGAAATACCGCCCAGAATCCCCACTGATCAAACCACTGCTTGGCCTGGAGGTATTTCGGATAATAACCCGCGTCGCGCAAAAGCGGCTCTACCATGTCAAAGAAGAACAACCCGATGCAATAACCGAGCAGTCCGCCGATGACCGAAGCGGCGGTGGTGAGTAACGCCAGGTTCCATGCTCGATCCGGCCGGGCCAGAACCATAGGCGCAAGCATCACATCCGGCGGAACGGGAAAGAAGGAGGATTCTGCAAAACTCAGGGCCGCGAGATAGCGGGGGGCGTGCCGGTGTCGTGACCAGCACATAACCCGATCATAGAGCTTGGAAAACAGCCGCATTACTGCACCCCGTCCCGGAACGGTACAAATACCACCTGCTCCAGGATCTCTTTGTCATAGCCGCTATCGGTCTTGGTTATCCGTACCAGCGCCTGTTGGCGCCCGGAACCGACCGGTAACACCATCCTGCCGCCGGAGCGAAGCTGTGAAACAAGCGCCTTGGGAATCCCTTCCGGCGCGGCGGTTACCAGAATCCCGTCAAACGGGGCGTATTCCGGCAGCCCCATACCGCCATCCTGATGTCGAAGCCGAATGTTTCGCAATCCCAGCGACTGAAAACATTTGCGTGCCTGCTTATGTAGCGCCTCGATACGCTCCACGCTGTATACCCGGCGCACCAGTTGCGCCAGAATTGCCGCCTGATAGCCGGAACCCGTGCCTATCTCCAGCACGGTCTCCAAAGGTCCGCCTTCCAACAACACCTCTGTCATACGCGCAACAATGTAGGGCTGCGATATGGTTTGACCATGTCCGATAGGCAACGCCGTATCCTCGTAGGCCCTGCTCGCCAGCGCCTCGTCAAGAAAGATGTGGCGAGGTATGTTCCTCATGGCATCCAGCACCCTGGGATTCTTAATTCCTTCACTACGCAAACGTTCCACCAGGCGTTCCCGGGTACGCTGAGAGGTCATGCCGATTCCGCGGTGCTGCAGTGTGATCATCCGCTTACCCCGTTTAACCACTCCTCCACATGTTCCAGGGACGAATGCCGGGTAAGATCCACCTGCAGGGGAGTAACCGAGATATAGCCTTCGCGCACGGCGTAGAAATCCGTGCCGGGGCCGGCATCCTGCTCCCCGCCGGCGGGTCCCACCCAATAAACTTTTCGCCCCCTGGGATCGAAGGATTCCACCACCGGCTCCGCTTTATGACGATGCCCGAGACGGGTGGCCTGGTAACCCCTGATCTGATGGGACGGAAGATCCGGGATATTGATATTGAGGATGGTATCGGCAGGAAGCGGATGCATCTGCAGTCGTTCCACCATTTCCCGGGCGACCCTGGCGCCGGTTGCGTAGTGTTCCGGGTTAGCAGAGGCCATGGAAAGCGCCAGGGCGGGAAGCCCGAGGAAACGCCCCTCGGTGGCTGCGGCAACCGTCCCGGAATAGAGCACGTCGTCGCCAAGGTTGGCACCGGCGTTGATTCCGGCGATAACCATATCCGGCTCCTCCTGCAGCAATCCGGTGATCGCCAGATGCACGCAATCGGTCGGGGTGCCATCCACCCTTATAAACCCGTTCGGCTCGGTATGGGCTCGGATCGGAACATCCAGGGTAAGGGAGTTGCTGGCGCCGCTTCGATCCCGTTCCGGCGCAACAACCGTTATTTCCGCAATAGGTGAGAGACCGTCGAATAGGGCCCTGAGTCCCGGCGCCTGATAACCATCATCATTGCTCAGAAGAATTTTCATTTACAAGCGGACCCACCAACCGATTCTGGGGTAACTATATCAGAGTCCTGCTATACTGTCGGCCGGATTCTACCGCAACCATGGCCCGCGATACCCCCAAAGACAACCCTGACCGGGAACTGTTCCGAAAGAGCGTCCAGGATGCCGAGCCGCTGCATCAGGATAAGGTTCCGCCCTGGAAAAAACGCCGCCCACCCCACCCCCTGCGACACCCGTCGGAGGACGATACGGAAATACCCGGTGACGATCAATTCCGGTACTCGGAAAACGAAATCGAGACCGGCGAAGAGCTTCTGTTTTCGCGACCCGGGATTCAGAAACGACTTTTTCAGGATCTGCGCCGCGGCCGGCTGGAGATTGAGATGGAACTGGACCTGCATGGATTGACCGTGCGCCTGGCCCGGGAAACCCTTGTGCTATTTCTTCGGGACTGTCTCCGTCGAGATATACGCTGCGTTCGCATCATTCACGGCAAGGGATATGGATCTGAAGACCGTCAGCCGATACTGAAACAGAAACTTAATTACTGGTTACGGCACTACGATGATGTACTTGCCTTCTGTTCCGCCACTTCGCGGGATGGCGGAACCGGTGCCGCCTACGTACTGTTGCGGTCCGGAAGAAAACGCACCTGAGGAAATAAGGACCAAGAACCTTAACCTGAGGCCCTTGGCCCTCGAGTATCAACCCTCCCGCTCACTCGGTAACGGCTTGGGCAGGCCGGCGAGTTTACACAGTTCCGCAATGGGATCGTTTGGAAATATGGCATACAGATGCCTGGTGGCGGCCTTGTGGTCGTGGAAAGAGGAACCGACCATACCGCCGATCTCTTTCACCAGGATGTGCATGGTGGGGTGGATCTGCTTTTCGTCCCAGTATTCCCGGAAATAATCCACCAATCCGATATGATCATCCTTCAGTTCATAACCTTCCTGCCGGGCGATCTCTTCCGCCACCTCCGCCGACCACTGACCGGGATTCAGCAGAAAACCTTCTTCATCTGTTTGGATCAGGTTACCGTTTACTTGTACGACCATTTTTCTTCTCCTTCGGGTGGTTACGTCCGGCAAAGCCAGCCGCCGTTAGTATGTTTCTAAGGGGTGGGGTTAGTGTATTTCTGATCGGATGGCAGGCCGGAATCCTATCTTTCCGTCCGGCCTGCCTGCCGTCTCCGGCATCTCCTCAGCAGAATCGGTTCTCAGTGAACACTTCCAAACGAAAGGTCCAGTGTCTCCGGTGGCAGCGGTATCCCCGCGATCCTGCGGCCCTGGTAAACGGGCCCATGGGGAAACAGCTGATAGAGGTATTTCTTGCCCCCGCGATCTCTGAAACGGCGAACCAGGGCGGTAAGAACCGAACGTGCAAGACAGTTGCAGCCGTTCTCCTCGCAATGATCCCGGAGAAAATGGATCACTTCCCAGTGTTCGGGGGTCAGTTCGATGCCTTCCTCCCTGGCCAATTCGACTGCACGTTGTTCGTTCCAGTCCTCAAGGTCGTCGAGACGTAGATTGTGTTCAATGGCCTGTAGATGAGTGGTCATTTTTATATCTCCTCTGATTAGCTATTGAATGCATCTATCTGCCATTTCGCTCTCTGCTAAGGAACCGCCGGCAGATCCGATCTGAATAGGGAAACCCGATTCAGATCCCCTTAAAACCAAACTTTAGACCAATTCTAAAACTATTCCAGAGTATTTTGCTATGTTTTTATCAGTTTTTTAATTTTTATACGATTTTTCAATAAATTAAGTAACTATATCCGGAACGCGACGGGCACCCGCAAAACAACCAATATAACCGCGAATCCAGGCAAAATTACTGAAGCCAGGGCCTGTTTGCGGCTCATGTCCTATAAAGCAGGCGTCCTCCGGCTCCATGGCCACATGTCCCCGAATGCCGACCAGGTGTTAGAATCCCCCCCATCCGGCTTAGCCATAACCATCTAAAGAGGCCCCAATGCGCATAGGACAGGGTTACGACGCCCACCGCTTCAGTCCGGAACGACGGCTGGTTCTGGGCGGGGAATTGATTGAACACGACCAGGGGCTGGCCGCACACTCGGATGGAGACGTTCTGCTCCACGCCCTGTGCGATGCCCTGCTGGGCGCTGCCGGTCAGGGCGATATCGGTAACCATTTTCCGGACAGCAGCCAGGAATACAGGGATATGGACAGCCGTATCCTGCTGCGTCGCGTGGTAGACCTTATCCACGGATTTGGCTACCGGGTGCGGAACGCGGACATGACCATCGTCGCCCAACGTCCCACGCTGGCTTCCTACCTCCCGGCAATGAAAAAGAACATCGCCCAGGACCTGCAGATCGAAGACTCCCGGGTCAACATCAAGGCCACTACCACCGAAGGAATGGGTTTTACCGGTCGCGGGGAAGGTATCGCCGCCCATGCCGTAGTACTTCTCGATGAGTGACCACCACCAATCCCCTTTCAATACCCATGCGTCACTTCCCCATGCATTCGGTCAACCGCTGGCCAGCGGCGACATCCGCCGGCAGCCGGAGGACTTCCAGGTAGAGGAGATCCTGGGATTCCGGCCGGATGGAGACGGTGAACACGTCCTGCTGCATATCCGCAAACGCAACACCAACACCGGCTGGCTGGCCGGCGAGCTGGCGCGCATGGCCAAACTTCCCTTGCGGGACATCAGTTACGCCGGCCTCAAGGACCGGAACGCCGTCACCAGTCAGTGGTTTTCCGTGCGCCTCGCCGGCAGAGAAGAGCCGAACTGGCTCGAGCTGGAATCGGAAGATCTGAAGCTGCTGGAACGGGAGCGGCACCGACGCAAGCTGCGCCGGGGCGCGCTCAGGGAGAACCGTTTTCGCATCCTTATAAGAAATCTGCAGGGAGAACGGGGGCAACTCGAAAAACACCTGGAGCATATCAGGCACAACGGCATACCGAATTACTTCGGGGAACAGCGATTCGGGCACGAGGAGAACAACCTCCGCATGGCCGATCTCCTGTTCGCCGGCAAACTGAAAAAGCCGAACCGACAGAAACGCGGTCTCTATCTCTCCGCAGCGCGTTCCTATCTCTTTAACCGGTTATTGGCGGAACGTGTGGAAAAGGGTGACTGGAATCAGGCTCTGCCCGGAGATCTAATGATGCTGGACGGCAGCCGGGCGTTGTTTCCGGTGCCGGAGATTGATGCGGAGATCGAGCACCGGGTACAAATGCTGGATATTCATCCAACCGGCCCCCTGTTCGGCGAGGGCGAACCGGAAACCGGGCCGACGATCCTCGCCCGGGAGCAGCGGATCCTCCAGGAATATCCTTCCTGGGCGGAAGGTCTGAAGCGGTTCGGGCTTGATCCGGAACGCCGTGCGCTGCGCTGCAGGGTCAGGGACCTGGAGTGGTCATGGCACGCGGAAGACCAACTGGAACTCAGGTTCGGTTTACCCCCCGGGAGTTATGCCACCTCCGTTTTACGGGAAATAATCCGCTACCGTTAACCAGTCCCGAATCTCCGGAATAATACGCCAGGAATTTCCCTGCGCCGGACGGATTCCGCTCCTTTCCTCCATCTTCCCCTGAAAACGGAAAGTAAAATCCTCCAATCCCCGGGAATGCATCAAAGTTTTCCGTCAATGTGTCGATATCCGTACTGGTTACTGCGAAAACGGAATATACATGCAGACCATCGGCAGATTCAAAGTGGGAAAAGAACTGGGCTCAGGTGCTCAGGGATCGGTCTATCTCTGCGGCGATCCGGAACTGCAACGACGGGTGGCGATCAAGCTGTTGAAGCGCTCCCTGTTCGGCAGTGGATCAAATAAGGCGGACCTGCTGCGGGAAGCCCGGAGCATAAGTCAGATCCAGCATCCCAATATCGTCGCCATCTTCGATGTGGGCGAAGAGAAGGGGACGCCCTTTCTTGTATTCGAGTATGTGGAGGGGGAGCTTCTTTCGGCGCACATGAAAAGGAAGGCGCTCGATCTGCCGAAGATGCTGGATATCTTTGAAGGCATGTTGTCGGGCGTGGATCAGGTGCACCGCCGCGGAATCGTGCATCGCGACCTGAAACCGGCCAATGTAATCCTGAGCAAAGACGGCGCCCCCAAAATCATGGACTTCGGTATCGCCAGCATGCTTTCCGGACCCGGCAGAAAGGACGCCCCTCTGATCGGCACTCCCCGCTACATGGCCCCGGAATATATCGCCGACAAGCATATCGGAACCCAGGCAGACGTGTTTGCCCTGGGTGCTATTCTGTTCGAAATGGTCACGGGAAGGCGTGCGTTCGAGGGAGCGACGGAAGCGGAACTGCTGATCAACGTAACACAAAAACCGGTTCCTGCACCGTCCACCATAAACCCCGAGGTCGGAGAACGTTTAGACGCCATCATACTGAAGGCCCTGGAAAAAGACCCACAGAGGCGATTTGCCACGGCCGGAGAAATGCTGGTCTCACTCCTGGAATATCGCGAACACGTAGACCGGAAACACGAGTTGACGGAAACCAGTCAGGGAACGGTGGATTTCCTGCTGCGCCGAATGCGGCACAAGAGCGATTTCCCCGCTCTATCGGAGGCCATTCGTACCCTGAACCGACTGGTTGCCTCGGAAGAAGAGGATATCAGTCGTCTGGCCAGCGCCATCCTGCGTGATTTCGCCCTCACAAATAAGATCCTCAAGGTAGTCAATTCCGCCTATTACAGCCGCTTCGCCGGAAAGATCGGCACCATCTCCCGTGCCATCGTGGTGTTGGGGGTACAGCCCATCCGTTCTATAGCCGCCTCCCTGATCTTTTTTGAACATCTGCATAACAAATCCCAGGTGGTTAAGTTGAAAAACGAAGTGGCGTCCGCCCTGTTCGCCGCCTCTCTCGCGCGCCAGGCCGCGTTGGAACAAGGCCTGGAGGACCCCGAGGAGGGATTTCTCTGCGGCATGCTGTATAACCTGGGGCGGATCCTGGTCACCTACTACCTGCACGACGAAAGCGAAGAGATCGAGCGCCTTGTAAAGCAGGAAGGGGTGAAAGAAGAACAGGCCCAGGTCCGCGTACTCGGTGTGTCCTGTCGGGAACTGGGAATCGCCATCGCCAAGCAATGGAATTTTCCCGGCACCATCACCAACAGCATGGAACGCGTGGACCCGGAAAAAGAAGGCATTCCCAAGACACCGGGACAAAAGCGACAGTTAATCGCCACCTTCTCTAACGAGGCAGCGAAAGTAATCGGAGAATCCAGTCCTGAAGACGACGGCCCGATCACGGAGTTACTGGAGAGCTACAGCTCGGTTTGGGACATGGGCCGCAAGAAGTTCAAGGGCATGGTTGGAGAAGCCCGCCAGGAGTTCAGTGAATTGACCCTGGGTATACCGGCCAAAGCGGAGCAGAGCCCCTACATTTCAAACTATATTAAGGCCGGGATCGAAACGGAAGACACCACTCAGATACCGGATGAGGAGGAAGACGTCACCGCCAACCTTGTGCTGGACGACTCAGAGACAACGGCGAAGACGCAGGAAGAGGAGGTGATTGTCGCTGATCAGAAACCGGCAATCGATTCGGAGGCGGTGCTCACCGAGGGATTGCAGGAGGTGACGGCGATCCTGATGGAACCCCAGCACAACCTCAATCAGGTCTTCAACGTGGTATTGGAAACCATCTATCGGGCACTACCCCTGCAAAGGATTCTCCTCTGTCTCCTGGATACCCGAAGCAAGCAGTTCGTAGGACGATTCGGTTTTGGTCAGGACATCGATGAAGTTATTGAAAAGTTCCGGTTTCAGAGCAGGTATCAGCCCAACGTTTTCCACGCGGCGCTGAAGAACGGGGTGGATCTCTATATCGCCAACACCGACGACGAAAAGATAAAAAACAATATACCCGGCTGGTATAAGACGGTGCCGAAGGCGGGTTCCTTTCTGGTGTTCCCCCTGGTGGTCAAGCACAATCCCCTGGGGCTGATCTACGCCGACCACGCGGCACCTTGCGGGGTGGAACTCCGGGGCAACCAGCTCAACCTGATCAAGGCACTGCGCAACCAGATCGTGCTGGATATCCAAACCAGACGCTAACTGCCGTTATCCTGGGATAGGTAGAATGAAGCCAGTGCCAGATCTTCCGGCCGTGTAATCTTTATATTGTCCGCACGCCCTTCCACCATCAACGGCTGATATCCGGCCAGTTCCATGGCCGAGGCATCGTCCGTCACCTCCAATCCCTGTTTCAGAACGGTCTGCAAGGCCTCCTGCAACATGCCCAACCGAAACATCTGCGGTGTAAAGGCGTGCCACAAACCCTGCCGAACGACGGTCTCCTGAATAGATCCCTGCTCATCGGTACGCTTCATGGTGTCACGGACCGGCACCCCCAGGAGGCCACCCACCGGGTGGTTCCGCAGTTCTCCCATCAGACGGTCGAGATCTGTCCGGCGCAGACAGGGACGGGCGGCGTCATGAACCAGCACCCAGTCATCCGGCTCCGCGGTCTGCCCCAGCCGGTCAAGGATATTGAGCACCGAGCGGCTACGTTCCTCACCGCCGCCGACCCTGATAATACGGGGATGGTCGGCGTAAGCGATGTTTCCCCACCAACCGTCATCGTCGGCAACGGCTACATAGATTCCCGCTATATGGGGATGGTCGATCAGCACTGCCAGGGTATGCTCGATCACCGGCCTGCCGAGCAGCTCCAGGTACTGTTTGGGAACAGGGCCGCCCATGCGCCGTCCGACACCGGCGGCCGGTACTACAGCCCAAAAACGGGGTTCGCCGGTCATTCCGGCGTATTCTCCGGTTGTTCGATGATCTGAAGAAAGATCTCTCCTTCCCGAATCATCCCCAGTTCACTGCGGGCACGTTCTTCGACCGCATCCAGGCCCTGCTTCAGATCGTTGACCTCCGCCTGCAGCGCCAGATTCCGCTGACGCAGACGATCCAGCTCCGCCTTCTGGGTCTCAATCTGTTCTCGCAACGAGTGGACCTCCGCCAGACTTCCCTCCCCCACCCAGAGGCGGTACTGGAGCAGAATAAGCAGAACCACCAATACCGAGATCAGAATACGCATTAATCGAGGGCCTGGGCATCAGGGCCGAGGGCCGAGGAAGAGAGATACGGTGTCATTTGAACTGATTAATACCGAACAAAAGGTTCCGGGTTAAACAGGGGCCCATACCCCCTGTTTCCCGTATGTTACATCAGATCCAACCCCCCGGCCCGGATCCCTTGGCGCTAAATTTCCAGGGGAAAGGCCCCCTTGCCGGCATAGACCGCATCCTCTCCCAGCTGATCCTCGATACGCATCAACTGGTTGTACTTGGCCACCCGATCGGAACGGCACAGGGAACCGGTCTTGATCTGCCCGGTGTTGGCGGCCACCACCAGATCGGCGATGGTGGTGTCCTCGGTCTCACCGGAGCGATGGGATACCACCGCCGAGTAGCCCGCGTCGTGGGCCATATTGATCGCCTGCAGGGTCTCCGTCAGGGTGCCGATCTGATTGAACTTGATCAGGATGGAGTTGGTGATCTTCTGTTCTATACCGCGGGAAAGGATGGCGGTGTTGGTCACGAACAGGTCGTCACCCACCAACTGCACCCGATCGCCCAACTTCTCGGTCAGGATCTTCCAGCCTTCCCAATCACTCTCATCCATGCCGTCTTCGATGGAGATGATCGGATACTTATCCACCAGGGAAACCAGGTAATCTGCGAACTCCGCAGAATCGAACCGGCGTCCCTCGGAGGCCAGATCATATTTTCCGTCCTTGTAGAACTCGGAACTGGCCGCGTCCAGCCCCAGATAGATATCACGTCCGGCGGTGAACCCCGCCTTCTCGATCGCCTCCAGGATTACCTCCACCGCTGCTTCATTGGAGGGGAGATCCGGGGCGAAGCCCCCTTCGTCACCCACCGCGGTGTTCAATCCACGGCTGTGAAGTACGCCTTTCAGGGCGTGAAACACCTCGGCGCCATAACGTACCGCTTCCCGCATGGATCCGGCACCCACCGGAAGAATCATGAACTCCTGCAGGTCCACGCTGTTGTCGGCATGGGCCCCGCCGTTGATGATATTCATCATCGGCACCGGCAAGCGATAGGGACCGCTGGAGAGATAACGATACAGCGGCAGCGCCTGTTCCTGGGCCGCCGCATGAGCGGCCGCCAGGGATACCGCAAGAATGGCATTGGCACCCAGACGTCCCTTGTTTTCGGTTCCGTCCAGTTCGATCATCTTGCGGTCCAGCGCCTCCTGATCCGTAACATCCATACCGGTCAGCGCATCACAGAGTTCCCCGCTGATATTATTGACCGCATGGAGAACCCCCTTGCCTCCGTAACGACCCTTGTCGCCGTCCCGGAGCTCCAGCGCCTCACGGGACCCGGTGGAGGCCCCGGACGGCGCCGCGGCCCGCCCGATGGCCCCGTCGGCGGTAATCACATCGGCCTCGACCGTCGGGTTTCCGCGGGAATCCACAATCTCGCGGCCGCGAATATCAATGATTTCGGACATCTTTGGTCTCCGTGTTGGTTAGTTTGAAGTTTGAAGTTTGAAGTTTGAAGTTTGAAGTTTCCAAACAGGATACCCTAAACTTAATCATCCACCCCATACTTCCTACTTCTAACTTCTAACTTCTAACTTCTAACTTCTAACTACTTACTTAATTACTTCTAACTGATTTCAACAAACCCCCTGGCCTTCACCGTCTTATCCAGTTCAACCAGGGTCTCGAGAAGCTCCCGCAGCCGTTCCAGCGGCCAGGAGTTGGGCCCGTCACAAAGGGCCTCTTCGGGGTCCGGATGGGTCTCCATAAACAGACCGGAAATGCCTGCCGCCACCGCTGCCCGCGCCAGCACCGGGACAAACTCCCGCTGCCCCCCGGAACGATCTCCCTGACCTCCGGGTAATTGTACGGAATGGGTGGCGTCGAAGATCACCGGACAACCGGTATCCCGCAGTACCGCCAGGGAACGCATGTCGGATACCAGGTTATTGTAGCCAAAGGAGGCCCCGCGCTCGCAGACCATGATCTGCTCATTGCCCGCGGCCCGAGCCTTCTCCACCACCCGCGCCATATCCCAAGGGGCGAGAAACTGCCCTTTCTTGAGATTCACCGGGCGTCCCTGGGAGGCCACCGCCTGTATGAAGTTGGTCTGACGGCAAAGCAGTGCCGGCGTCTGCAACACATCGACCACGCTGGCCACCTCCGCCAGCGGTGTGTCTTCGTGCACATCGGTCAATACCGGAACACCGACCTGCTTCCGCACTTTCTCCAGGATGTATAACCCCTCCTCGGCGCCGGGACCGCGAAAGCTCTCCACAGAAGAGCGGTTGGCCTTGTCGAAGGAGGATTTATAGATGAAGGGTATACCGACCTGATCGGCAATCTCTTTCAGGCTGCCGGCGGTATCCAGGGCCAGTTGTTCACTTTCGATCACGCAGGGGCCGGCGATGAGAAAGAGCGGACGATCCAGTCCTATCCGAAACCCGCAGAGTTTCATATCGCTTCCGCCGTTTCCTTTTCCTGCTGGTGGCTGCGGGCGGCCTGGATGAACCCGGTAAACAAGGGGTGCCCATCCCTCGGGGTGGAGGTGAATTCCGGATGGAACTGACAGGCCACGAACCAGGGATGATCGGGTATTTCCACCATCTCCACCAGTTTGCCGTCGGTGGAACGACCGGAGACCCTGAGTCCCGCCTTTTCCAGGGTCTTGAGATAGGTGTTATTGAATTCGTAGCGGTGACGATGGCGTTCGACAATGATCTCGCGGCCGTAGAGTTCGCGGGCCACACTGCCCTCCACCAGCCGACACTCCTGCCCCCCCAGGCGCATGGTGCCGCCTAAGTCGGAATCCTCGCTACGGACCTCGATATGGCCGTCCGCGTCCAACCATTCGGTAATCAACGCGATAACCGGATGCGGCGAATTCTTATTGAACTCCGTACTCTGCGCCCCTTCAAGCCCGGCCACATCGCGGGCATACTCGATCACCGCCACCTGCATCCCGAGACAGATACCGAGGTAGGGTATTCCGTTCTCCCGGGCGTACCGCACCGCCGCGATTTTGCCTTCCACCCCCCGTTCCCCGAAACCGCCCGGAACCAGGATGGCGTCCATCCCATAGAGTCGCTCCACACCCTTCGCTTCGACCTCCTCCGAATCGATATATTCGATATTGACCTGGGTGCGGGTGTGAATACCGGCATGTATCAGGGCTTCGGAAAGACTCTTATAGGCCTCCGTCAGGTGCATGTACTTGCCGACCATAGCTACGCACACCTCGCCGTCCGGTTGCTCCAGTCCGTCGATAACACTCCGCCACTCGCTCAGATCCGCGGCCGGCACATCAAGCCGCAAATGGCGGACCACGATTTCGTCCAGGAACTGTTCATGAAACATCAGGGGTATACGATAGATATTGTCCGCATCCACCGCCGAGATGACCGCCTGCTCGGGGACGTTGGTAAACAAAGCGATCTTTTTCCGCTCTCCGTCCGGCAGGGGGCGATCGGCGCGGCACAACAGCACGTCCGGCTGGATACCGATGGAGCGTAGTTCCTTCACCGAGTGCTGGGTCGGCTTGGTCTTGATCTCCTTGGAGGTGGAGATATAGGGAACCAGCGTAAGATGCATGAACAGGGTGTTATCGTGGCCCAACTCCACGCCCATCTGCCGGATCGCCTCCAGAAACGGCAGGGACTCGATGTCACCCACGGTTCCGCCGATTTCCACCAGGGTCACGTCGGCATCGTCGGCCCCCAACAGCACGCTCTCCTTGATCTCGTTGGTGATGTGGGGGATCACCTGGACCGTACCGCCAAGATAATCCCCGCGCCGCTCCTTACGAATTACGTTTTCGTAGATCTGGCCGGTGGTGAAATTGTTATTCCGCCCCATGGTGGTACGGACGAAACGCTCGTAATGACCCAGGTCCAGGTCGGTCTCCGCCCCGTCCTCGGTGACGAACACCTCGCCATGCTGAAACGGGCTCATAGTGCCGGGATCCACGTTGATATAGGGATCCAGCTTGATCATGGTGATTTTAAGGCCCCTTGCCTCCAGTAGGGCACCCAAGGATGCGGAGGCGATACCCTTCCCAAGGGAAGAGACCACACCGCCCGTGATAAATATGAATTTGCTCATGAAGCCTGCTTGAAAAAGGTGATGAACCGGACGGGATTACAAGGTACCAGAACCATCCGCTTTCCACAACGGAACCCGCGTTTTCTTCACTCCCCGAACCCCGCATCGTCCCTGGAACGCCATAACGCGGCACCGCTTGCCTGCTTAATACTATCCAGGCTGGAACTGTGGGCCTGCAGCTCCGCCTCACTTGCCCGAATTACCCGCAATCGGGGCCGATCGCCCTCCAGCCTGCGCACCGGGTGCTCCGCCATGCCGGCGATTCCGCTGGTGAAACCGTCCAGCTTCAGGGCAGCCTGACCGCCGGTCATGGCCAGATAGACATCCGCCAGGATCTCCGCGTCAAGCAGCGCGCCATGCAACTCCCGGTGACTGTTGTCGATTTCGTAGCGCTTGCATAGCGCATCGAGGCTGTTGCGCTGCCCCGGATGCATCTTTTTCGCCATAACCAGGGTATCGGTAACGGTGCAATAGTCGCCGAGTTGCTGCCAGTCTCCGTTCAGTCTGGACAGCTCGTAGTTGATAAATCCCACGTCGAACGGAGCGTTATGAATAATCAGCTCCGCCCCCCTGATATATTCGATGAAATCCGTAGCGATATCCCCGAACCTGGGTTTATCCGTGAGGAACTCGTTGGTTATGCCGTGCACCTCGATCGCCGCATCGTCGATTTCCCGATCCGGCTGCAGGTACTGATGGAAATTGTTGCCGGTCAGGCGTCGGTCGATCTGCTCCACGCAACCGATCTCAATGATGCGGTGCCCCTGCTCCGGCTCCAGGCCGGTGGTTTCCGTATCCAGAATGATTTGGCGCATAAGTCAATTATCAGTTATCAGTTATCAGTTATCAGTTGTCGAGGAAGACGCCGGAGGAGACAAAAGCCAATTCCAGGAAACCCGCCAGCAGCTGGATCCCTGGCGCTTGCCCCTAACCGCCCGACCTTAATTCGTCGATCCCTTTGTTCGCCAACCGGTCCGCCAGTTCGTTCTCCGGATGGCCGCTGTGACCCTTTACCCAGGCCCACTCCACATGGTGCCGGCCTACCTCCTGGTCGAGCAGGCGCCAGAGATCATCATTCTTGACCGGCTTTTTATTGGCCGTCTTCCATCCGTTGCGTTTCCAGTTGTGAATCCATGCGGTAATACCGTTTTTTACATACTGGGAATCGGTGGTAATCCGTACCCTGGAGGATCTGTTCAACGCACGCAGACCCTGGATTACCGCCAGCAGCTCCATCCTGTTGTTGGTCGTCTCCCGCTCTCCGCCATACAGCTGCTTCTCGGTACCGCGGTATCTCAGCAGCGCACCCCAGCCACCCGGGCCCGGGTTTCCGCGACAGGCTCCGTCGGTAAAGATCTCGACCCGATCAGACACCGGAAGTACTCCTGGTGCTCGGTTCGATCACGCCCCCGGCGAACACGCTTCGCCTCTTTTTCCATCTGGGATCCACGGGGGTCAGGGTGGAAACCCGCCGCACCGCCTGCATCACATAGCCGTTGCAAAGAGCCGGCCAGAAACGCCGGCCCGCCCGTTCCAACAACTCCAGATTACTCATGACGGTCTCGTTGCGCAGGGGCGGCCTGAACATCAGAGGTTCGGTAACCTCCACCTCAAATCCCAGAAGCGACAGCCAGTCGTTCAGCCGCCGCTGGGAAACGAACTGCGCACACCAGGGAACCCTGCCCGTTCGCCCTAAAAGTAGTTTCCATATCCCCCAGATACCCCAGGGACTGAGGCCGAAAACGATCACACGTCCCTCCGGGATCAAAATCCGCTCCACCTCCCTCAGGAGCTGGTGGGGATCGGCCACAAAATCCAGGGTATGGGGGAGGAGCACCACGTCCACGGAGTCGGTGGCGATCGGTAAACGCAGGAAATCCGCCTGAATATGGGCCGGAACCGGAGACTGCTGTCCCGGCGGGTCCAGCAGCAGATGGTTGCGGATCCTGCTGACCTGACGTATGCGATCGCTGATCTTCCCCAATCCGAGCTGTATCAGGTAATACCCGAACAGATCCGGCAACAGACGCTCAAGCACGGTAAGCTCCTGTTCGAGAAGGTATTTTCCCGGCAATTCGTCCGTCCACTGCTCTAATCGTCGGCAGACATTGGACTCGGATCTGCAAAAAGGGTCACGTTTCATAGCTTAGGGGAAGCATACCCTCTTCCACTTTTCACGTCATGGCGTCTAACTTAAAAATATGTCCCCAGGGAGGTACCTGGAAAAAGGATTATCGCTCCAGTATAGTTTCAGGGTTTGCAAGCCCATCACAGGATCCGTCCGAAGGCACACACTCCCCATGTCGGCAAAAAAACAGTTCATCCACGTCACCCTCGCACTGTGCTCCGTAATAGCCCTCTCCGGATGCAACGCCCATCTTCCGGTGAGCGCCGCCGGCGATACCACCGCCAGGGAGGACGATTCCACCGCCGGCAGGGATTCGACGGCGGAACCCCGGCTGAGGGAGCAGGCGGCGCCGTCCGGATTCAATCCCTTTGCAACTGCTCCGGCGGGACGGACGGTCTGGAACCGGATCCGTGGGGGGTTCGTGCTCTCAGTCCCTGAGCATCCCCGTGTTGCCCGGGAGATCGAATGGTTCGAGCAGCACCAGGAGTACCTGATCAGACTTCAGGACCGGGCCAAACCCTATATTTATCACATTGCAACGGAGATTGAACAACGGGGTATGCCGATGGAGCTGGCACTGCTGCCTGCGGTTGAGAGCGCTTATCAACCCTTTGCCTATTCCCATGGACGGGCTGCCGGACTCTGGCAGTTCATACCCGCTACCGGCAAAAGATACGGCCTGAAGCAGAACTGGTGGTATGACGGCCGCCGGGATGTGGTAGCCGCCACGAACGCGGCCCTCGACCACCTGGAAGCCCTTAATCGCGAATTCGGTGGCGACTGGGAACTTGCGCTGGCTGCATACAATGCGGGTTCCGGAAACGTCCACCGCGCTATTCGGAAAAATCGAAGCAAGGGCAAGCCCACCGATTTCTGGTCGCTGGATCTCCCGCGGGAAACCCGCAGCTATGTGCCGCGGCTGCTGGCCCTCTGCGCCGTACTGAGTGATCCGAAAGGTCATGGACTGCAACCCCTGATGCCGGTCGCCGACCAACCCTATTTCACCCTGGTCGATATTGAATCCCAGCTCGATCTGGCTCTGGCCGCAGAGATGGCCGAGTTGGAACTGGACGACCTTTACCGTCTTAATCCCGGCTTTAACCGCTGGGCGACGGACCCGGACGGCCCCCATCGCCTCTCAATTCCGGTGGAAAACGCGGAACTGTTCAAACAGAAGCTGGCGCAGCTTGATCCGGGCAAGCGGGTCAGCTGGAAACGTTACCAGATCAAAAGCGGCGACAACCTCGGTGAGATCGCGAAAAAACACGGCACCAGCGTCGCCCTGCTGCGCCAGGTGAACAAACTGAAAGGCACAAACATCCGGGCCGGAAAACACCTGCTGATCCCGGTTGCCACCAAGCAACTCGATCAGTACGCCATGAGCGCTGATCAGCGTAAAGAGAAGATCCAGAACACTACACGCAACGGCGACCGGATACTGCACACGGTTCGACAGGGGGAAACCCTGTGGGAAATCGCACGCAAATATGACGTGGGTCACCGCAGTCTGGCCAAATGGAACGGCATGGCCCCCCGGGATACCCTGCGTCCGGGTCAGGAGCTGGTAGTCTGGGTAAAAAAGAACACCCAGGCAGCACGGACCGCGCCGCAGCAGTTGTCCATCGATACCGGTGTGCGACCTCCCGGCAGTCGGAGCACGGTCCGTTACCGGGTACGTAAAGGCGATTCCCTGGCGAAAATCGCACAGCGGTTTAATGTCAAAATCGCTGATCTGAAACGCTGGAACTCGCTCCCGGGGAAATACCTGCAACCGGGCCAGAACATCAAACTCTACGTCGACGTAACAGCCCAAACCCTCTGACCGACCGGGGTTTCCCCTGCTTTTTTGTGGTCATTGTCCCTGCGATGCCGGCTTTGTCGGACGGCACACAGTTGGCGCGTGAAGCTAATCACAGATGCCGTTTCCATTCCTTGCTGAATAGCCCTATTCTGCTTCACTCAAGGTAGCACCGTTGAAGAATTGGATTCCCGGTGGAGTATTTTCCATATCTGGATGTCTAAGGCTTGAGAAACATGTTTACCTTATTGAGAAACCGTCAGCAGCTTAAAGAAACCTCGCGGGAGAGGCACATAAGGATGAAAAGAAGCGACGTAAAGGCCGTTATCGAAGGTAAATTGCAGCGATTGCAGAAAAAGCAGGCCCTGCTGGAGGAGGCATGGAAAAAGACAGGTAACCCGGACCTGATGCATTTCTTCATCGATATTATTCCAAATCTGCTACGGGCGGAACGCTGTTCGATCTTCATTCTGGATCCGAAGAGCTCCAGCGTCTGGCTCCATTGCGGCACCGATCTGGAAGAACGGCAGGTCAAGGTTCCGCGCAGCAACTCCATTGTCGGAAGTGTTATCTCCTCCGGCGAATACGTGGTGAGATACAACATCGATAACAGTGCGGGTGCCCACGAGAGAGTTGACCTGCAGACCGGCTTCACCACCAAGAACGTACTCTGCGTTCCCATCCACAACGTCGCCGGAAACAAGGTGGTGGGGGCACTTCAGGTGCTGAACAAGCGGGGTGATAAAGAGTTCACGGAAGAGGACATCGAGCTCCTGAGCCGCTTTGCCTTTCATCTGCAGATGAATATCGAAAGCGTATACCTGCGGCAGGAGATCAGCCGCCTGTCAGAAGAAATGGGCAAAAAGATCAAAAAGCTCCAGAACATCATGATCCGGCACGGTATCGAGCCACCGTCCGGCGGTAATCCGAACGAGTTCTACTATAAGGATCACTGATCATTTCCCGTCAGGGGCCTGTAACAACAAACGGTCCGCGTCCCGCTCAATCTCGACTCCTCCGGATAAGACACCCTGCATTCTTCCGACGCCTGCGAACAACGGGGGTGAAAATGACAACCGTTGGGAGGATCCGCCGGAGACGGCATATCACCTTCCAGGCGGATCACCCTGCTTCGTTTCGTCGGGTCCGCCACGGGCACCGCGGATAACAGCGCCCGGGTATAGGGATGAGCGGGAGACTCCAGCACCTCTTTCACCGTACCTTTCTCTACGATACGCCCCAGGTACATTACCGCCACCTCATGCGCCAGATAAGCCACTACGGAGATATCGTGCGTAATGAACAGGTAGGAAATCCCGAGCTGATGCTGCAATGCTTTTAACAGATTCAGTATCTGCGCCTGTACCGAAACGTCCAGAGCGCTTGTAGGTTCGTCGCAGACGATAAGTTGCGGTTCAACCGCCAGTGCCCGCGCCACGCAGATGCGCTGGCGCTGACCACCCGAGAATTCATGGGGGTAGCGCGTTGCTGCGGTCGCCGGCAACCCGACCTTCTCCAGCAGTTCTTCCACCTGCCGCTCCCGCTCCGCCCTGCTGCCGTACATGCGTTGCGCCACCATCCCTTCCGCAACAATATCCTGCACCAGCATACGCGGATTCATGGATGCCACCGGATCCTGAAAGATGATCTGCAGATCTCCCCGATGGCGGCGCAGCTCAGCGCCCTTGGAACGCGTCAACTCGTCACCATTGAAGCATACACTGCCGGCCGTCGGCTTTATCAGCTGCAGTATCCCCTTCCCTACGGTGGTCTTGCCGCAGCCCGACTCGCCAACCAGCGCGAGGGTACGTCCGGTACCGAGGGTCAGCGACACACCGTCCACGGCGCGGACATGTCCGACCACCCGCTTAAATACCCCCTTATGGATGGGAAAGTGGACCGTGAGTCCGTCCACCTCCAGCAGCGACTCGGACACCGTCTCCCCCGGCTCCTCCCTGGAAGCGGCCGGCGTGGTTTCCGGGACGGACACTTCGGGCTCCATGCCCAGGTGACACCTGACACCGCCCCCCGGGGCGATCTCCTGCCACTCCGGCACCTGGGTTTCGCAGCGATCTATGGCCTTGTCGCAACGGTCGAGAAAACGGCAGCCGGAAAACACCTGGTTTAAAGGCGGCACCATCCCTTTGATGACGTCCAGCTGCCGTCCGCGCTTGGTTTCGCCGGGCAGAGACCGAAACAGTTTTCGGCTATAGGGATGACGGGGGTCCTGGAAAAACCGCTCACAGGTCGCCACCTCCACGATCTGCCCCGCATACATCACCGCCACCCGGTCGGCCACCTCCGCCACCACCCCCAGGTCATGGGTGATCAGCAGTATCGCCATACCGGTCTCCTGCTGCAGTTCCCTCAGCAGCAACAGGACCTGGGCCTGTATGGTCACATCGAGAGCCGTGGTCGGTTCATCCGCGATCAGCAGTTGCGGCCGTCCCGCCAGCGCCATGGCGATCATTACCCGTTGCATCATGCCGCCCGAGAGCTGATGCGGATACTCCCCGAGGCGCCGCTGCGGATCCGGGATACCCACGGATCGAAGCAGCTGGACCACCCGGCCGTTGATGTCATGGCGGCTGTCGGGATCGTGAATACGAACCGATTCGGCAATCTGGGAACCTATAGTAAGAACCGGGTTAAGCGACGTCATGGGTTCCTGAAAAATCATGCCCATACGCCCACCACGTTCACTGCGCATGGCCTTTTCCGGCAGATCCAGAAGATTTGTTTCACCCAGGTGTACCACGCCCTCCACGATACGTCCCGAGGGAGGCAGTAAGCGCATTATGGAAAGGGCGGACATGGACTTGCCGCATCCGGATTCCCCGAGCAGAGCGAAGGTCTCTCCCTTCCTTACCTCCAGGTCGATACCATCCACGGCCCGCACCGGGTTCTCTCCCTTCCCGAGCCAGGTCTTCAGGCCTTTAACTTGTAACAGTATTTCGCTCATGTATCCCGTCTATATCTATTCTCATCGCCACAGAGGCACAGAGAACACAGAGAAATCTCCGCCTAAGGAAATGTTATCCGTGCTGACTTTAATAAAACTTACCCACCCTCATTAGCACAATAGTCAATTAGTTTAATCTTTATCGCTCTCTATCTGTGTCTCCGTGGCTGATCATTAGCGTGTGGATCTTAGTCGGGGATCGAAGGCGTCACGCACCACATCGGAGAAAAGATTGGCAGACAATACCAGGGTAAACATAAACAGCAACGCCGCCATCAGCGACCACCAGACAATAGGCTCCCGGGCCATCTCCAGACGTGCGCTGTTGATCATATTACCCCAACTGTTCATGGTGGGGTCGACGCCTATATTTACATAGGAGAGCACCGCTTCCGCCAGCACCAATCCCGAAAAATCAAGCACTACGGTGATCAATACGATATGCAGCACATTGGGCAATATATGACGTACGATTACCTGGAAATGACGCACACCGAAAGCGGTCGCGGCCTGTACGTAGTCCACCTGGCGCAGTTTGATCGACTCCCCCCGCAGCAACCGGCACAGACCGGTCCAGCTGGTCACGCCCAGGATGATACAAAGAAACAGCAAGCGCATATCCGATCGTTCCACCAGGGTATTGAAATCATCGGCATGATTGCTCATATAAATCTGCAACATAAGAATCGCCGCAGCTATCAGAAGTACGCCGGGAATGGAATTGAGAGTGGTATAGAGATACTGGATCAGGTCATCCACCCAGCCGCGAAAATAGCCCGCCATGATTCCCAGGAGTATGGCCGCGGGCAACATTACCAGAGTGGTCAGCGTTCCGATCATCAATCCGGTGCGAATGCTTTTCAAAGCCTGGTAAAAGACATCCTCCCCAACCTTGTCGGTACCGAGGAGATGATATTTAGCCGCAAGTTCGGCGCAGATAAAGCCGATAATCAGAACTGCAACGACCGTAAACAAGGCCGATCGCCACGGAATATCGGTCCGACCGCTTAAAAGCAGACGCGCATGATGACCAAAATTGCCGTCGGAACCCAATGACAGAAATGTGATCAGTATGTTGACCAGAACCACCGACAGGACCACACCCTTGATCAGTCCGATGATAATCCGTTTTATAATATCGCCCTTCGCCTGCCGCCGTGGATCTTCCAGATGAGCCCCCCCATAAAGAAGGCGCGGAAAATCCCTTACCGTAGTTCCATCCTCAAGCTCGATATTCTCCTTGGCGTAAAGATAAGAGGCGAGCGGCGCCGAGTAGGTCTTTTCCTGGCAGGTACGTAACGGCGTTACCAGTTGGTCAAATACACTTATCACCTCGGTTGAGTAGACTGCGCCATCCCCGCGCTCCGACTCAGGCAACAGGGGATGGAAATGGATCGAATCGAGCAGACCGATGGCTACGTAGCAGATCAGCACAACCAGCGTGCCCACTCCCACCCGACTGCGGACAACCCTTCGCCATGGGGCCCGCAGATGCTCTTTGCGGGAGGCATAAATCCCAAAGGCCAATGCCAGCAGAAACAGCAGAAATATCAGAGCATCGGTCCAGAGCACCACCAGCTGCGGCATCAGGATGCTCCCTCGCGGCCGCAGAGGTTTCGCTCCACGGCGATCACCGCCGCCTCCACCCGCGAATGCACACCCAGTTTCCGCAGAATGGCTTTCACATGCAGCTTCACGGTTCCGTCGGATATCCCGAGGTTACGGGCTATAACCTTGTTGCTTTGCCCCTCGGCCAGATGGCAGAGAATCTCCCGTTCCCGCGGCGTAAGCTCATCCAGCCCTCCCTTGGGCGAAGTGGATGACAACTCACCCTGTACCGCCCGGGCCAGAATCGCGGTGAGTTCCTTGGCAACCACCGTGCTGCCGCCGGCAATCTGCCCCAGCGCCTCCAGCAGTTCCTCCGGCTCCATCTCCTTCAACAGGTAACCCTGGGCACCGTTCTGCAGGGATTCAATGACATCCGCTTCCTCGCGGCTGGTGGTGAGCATGGCCACCGGGATTGCCGGACATTGTGCCCGCAGTTCCCGTAACACCTCCACACCGTCCATATCAGGCATACGCATATCGAGCAACACCACATCCGGCTGTACCGCGGCCACACCCAGTATACCCTTGCGGCAGTCACCCTCCGCGCCTACCACGTCGACACCCAGACGCTGCAGCAACTCCTGCAACCCGCCTCGGAACAGGGCATGATCATCTATAAGGAATACGCGCATGGGTCGACCCGTTGTCACCTTGTGTGTTTGTTTTGCTTCCGCCGATTGTAAACCAACTCCACCCGCGTACCTTCTCCCGGTTCGCTTTCGATGGAAAGGGTTCCACCCAGTCTTCGAGCGCGCTCCTCCATAATAGTGAGCCCGACCTGCTCACCGGGACCCCCGGTTCGCGCGGAGCCGTCAAAACCGATTCCGTCGTCCTCCACCAGCAACCGGTATTCACCGGTCCCCTTGCAGCTGAGCAGAATTCGAACATTATGCGCCCCCGCGTGCTTGCGCACGTTGGCCAGACACTCCTGGGCGATACGCAGGATCTGCTTCTCCTCGCCGGTGGTCAGATTGATGTTGGGACAGTCGCGCTGGAAAAATACCGGGATCCCGGTCTCCTGCCGGAAACGCCGGGTCAGTTTCTTCAACTCCGGATCCAGCCCCTGCTGCTCCACCGGGGCCAGGAAGCTGTTTAACAACTCCCGCAACTCGGTATGGGCCTCGTCGATACCGCTGCTGATGCGTTGCAGCTCAGAACGCGCCTCGTCCGCGACCACGCTCTTCGCCAGGGTATCCTCCAGCATCCGTGCCTGAAAGCGGAGACTCGCCAGGGTCTGAGCCAGGGAATCGTGCAGCTCGTGCGCCAGAGTGGTGCGTTCCTCCATGATAGAAATACGGTGTGCCTCTTCGTCCAGCCGCTGTCTCGCCACGGCCATGCCGAGATGACTGCCGATGGTGAACAGCAGGTCCAGCAGGTCCCCCCGCCCCGCGAGGCTCCCTTTATCCACATACAGGTGATAGATCCCGAACTGCTCACCCTGGTACTCCAGAGGCACTTCCACCCGTTCGATCTCGTCGCTGGTGAACATACGCCGTCCGACCGCCTGGGAACAACGCCGGGCATCCTGTTCACAAAGGATATCTCCCTGGGACAGGGTCTTGCCGCACTGACAAAGATGAAGGGGAAGCTGGGCCCTGCCGCTAAGAAAGTTATCGTCCAGACCTATGCTGCCCACCAGCCGTATGCGCTGTTCCGAGGTGATCAGGTTTACCGTGGCGGAACGGCCATCCACCATCTTTTTCAGGATATGCAGAAACCGGATCAGCAGGTCATCCAGGTTTCCCGCCTGGTTGATACTGGCGGCCACGTCGTACAGGGTTTTTAGCGTCGCGGTCTGTTGAGCGAGTCGCCGGGTCTGACGATCCACGCGCTCCTGCATATCGTCATAGACCTCCGCCAACTCATCGTTGATGCTGTCGATATCCCGCGCCATGGGTCCCAGCACACCCACGTTCTCCATGGTGAGATGCACATGGGGCGCACCCTCGCAGACCTCGGCCACCGACTGCTCCAGTCGTACCAGGGGCTGTAGAAGCTGATTCCGCAGGCGTACCGCACCAAGCACCGCTGCAGCGAGGGTTACAACCACCGCGACCAACAACCAGGTGACCAAAACCGGCGATGCGCCGTTCTTACCATAAATGAGAACGGTCAAAAACAGGCTGCTCGCGAGACCGAGCGCAGAGATGCCGATGGGAAACAGCAACCGGGCGGCAATCAGAATACGCAGGATAGATGAAAGCTCCGAATGGCCCGGAAAATCGGCAGCCACCCTGCCCCGCGTCTGCGCCGTTTTTTCGTCCTGAATTAAAGACATAACCGTTTCTGATCAGGCCCGCTTGAGGCCGGGGCAATCACCTTATCACGAAATCAGGCCGCGCTTTCACCCTTCGGATATAAAAGCGGGAGACGTAACCTTAACCTGCCACGGCTTTCGGCCAAATTCGGACCTACAGTACGGAGCGAATGGCGGCCAGGCGACGCCGTTCCAGCTCAGCCCCCAGCTCAGCTCCGGTCAGGCCTTCCGCCTGCAACACATCGGCGGAAACCGATACCACCACGCGCAGGGCCTTTTCCAGGTTAGAGCAGGCGGCGACGGCGGCCTCCGGCCGGAGGGCGCCGGCAGCCTGCAGAAAACGCTGAAACCGCTCCGGTTGCTGTTCTGCCCGAGCGGATCCGATAAGTTGCAGAATCGACCCCGCGTCTCCCTCCGCCGCCGCCTCAAACAGAGCGCCGTACCTGACCACCATATCCAGGAGATCGCCGTACTCACGGGGGGCCCGCAGTGCTTCACACAAGGCCGCGGACCCGTCCGCAGGATCCGCCGCCGGGGCAAAGAGGACGGCGAACCGGACCACCGGATCATCCGTGGCGGCAGCGGCACGTTTCAAAGCCGCAATCACTGACGGGGTTTCTCCGCCCCCCACTTCCGCTATTACCGATGCCAGTTGCGGTACCAGCACCGGCAGGGCATCGCACTCCTGAAGAACCTCGAAGAAGCGCCACGGTTCCGCTTCCCGCAAAGCACGCCGCATCTCCTTCCATATACGCTCTCGCCGCAACGCCGGCAGATCCCGGGATTCCGCCATCCGCCGCAACAAAGGCCGGGTTTCGTCGGCTACTCGAAAACCAAGGTATCCGAAGCGGGCCGCAAAACGCGCCAGACGTAACAGTCGTACCGGGTCCTCCGCAAACGCGGGAGAGACGTGACGGAGCAACCGCCGTTCCAGATCCCCCTGCCCCCCAAAGGGATCAAGCAGTCTGCCCTCTTCGTCCCGGGCAAGGGCATTGATGGTGAGATCCCGCCGCTGCAGATCCTGCTCCAGGGTCACATGCGTTCCCGAATCGACGCTGAATCCCTTGTATCCGATGCCGGTCTTGGTCTCGGTACGTGCCAGGGCATACTCCTCCCCGGTTTGCGGGTGGATAAATACCGGAAACTCGGCATCCGCCCGTCGGAATCCCCGTTCCAGCATCTGCTCCGTGGTGGCACCCACCACCACCCAGTCCCGTTCCTGCACCGGCAGACCCAGCAGCTCATCCCGCACCGCCCCTCCGACCAGATACACCCTCATACCTCATCCCCTTGCTCGAAATTGCGATCTTCCTGCTGCAACCGCCACATCTCGCTGTAGCGTCCTCCCTGCGCCAGCAATCCGGCGTGACTCCCCTGTTCGACGATGCGTCCGTCGTCCATCACCAGAATCCGGTCCGCGTCCACCACAGTGGAGAGACGATGGGCGATTACCAGGGTAGTGTGATTCTCCGCCACCTGTCTGAGAGTCTCCTGGATCGCCTGTTCGGTCTTACTGTCCAGAGAGGAGGTAGCCTCGTCGAAGAGCAGGATACGGGGCCGCTTGAGGATGGCGCGGGCAATGGCGATACGCTGTTTCTCTCCACCCGACAGCTTCAGACCCCGCTCCCCTACCAGGGTTTCGTACTGCTGCGGCAGGGACTCGATGAAATCGCGGATATGAGCCATAGCCGCCGCCCGCTCGATCTCTTCCCTGCTGGCCTGAGGGTTGCCGTAAGCCAGATTGTAATAGATGGTATCGTTGAACAGCACCGTATCCTGGGGCACGATACCGATGGCATCCCGCAGGCTCCGCTGCGTCACCTCGCGCACGTCCTGATCGTCGACCAGAATACGACCGCCGGTCACATCATAAAAGCGAAACAGCAGCCGGGACAGGGTGGACTTGCCGGCACCACTGCGGCCCACTACCGCCACCTTTTCCCCCGCCCCCACCACGAAACTGACATCGTGCAGTATCTGTCGCTCCGGCTGGTAAGCGAAATCCACCTTATCGAACCGCACCTCGCCACCTTTCAACACCAGATCCGGCGCCCCGGGACTGTCGGTGATCTCCGGCGCCCGTTCCAGCAGTTTGAATACGAGATCCATATCCGCCAGGGAATATTTTATCTGCCGGTAAACCACACCCAGGAAGTTGAGCGGGATAAAGAGCTGCAGCAGAAAGGCGTTGACCAGCACCAGGTCACCGATGGTCATGGTACCGTTCACCACTCCACCGGCGGCGAAAATCATCACCAGGGTGACGCCGAGGGCGATAATGGCTCCCTGACCGAAATTGAGCAAAGACATGGAGCTCATACTCTTGACGGCGGAGCCTTCCCAGGCGGCCAGGGTATTGTCGAAACGCTCCATCTCCAGCTTCTCGTTGCCGAAATACTTAACCGTCTCGTAATTGATAAGGCTATCCAACGCCTGGCTGTTGGCCTCAGACTCCTGGCGATTCATGGCCAGCCGGTACTCCATACGCCACTCGGTTACCGCCAGGGTAAAGGCGATATAGACCGCCACCGTTCCGAAGGTAACCAGGGTGAACAGGATGTCATAGCGGGTCAAAAGGATAAACGCCACCAGGGTGAACTCCACCGTCATCGGAAGAATACTGAACACCATATAGTTCAGGATCGAGCTGATGCTCCGTGTCCCCCGCTCCAGATCGCGGCTGATGGCGCCGGTCTTGCGTTCCAGGTGGAAGCGCAGGGACAATCCGTGCAGGTGCTTCAGGACTTGCGTGGACAGCCGTCGCATGGCGTGGTATCGAACCCGGGCGAATACCGCGTCCCGCAGTTCGTTGAAGAGAGAACTGCAAAGACGCAGGAGACCGTAGGCGAGCAGCAGCGACAGCGGCAGCACCAGTTCCCTGCCTGCGCTCTTCTCCATGATGTCGACGATCTCCTTCAACACCACCGGAACCCCGACGTTCGCCACCTTCGCCAATACCAGGGAACCCAGGGCGATCAAGGCCCGCCCCCGGTATTCCCAGAGAAACGGCGCCAGACCACGGAGATTGTGCCAGTCTCTGCGATCCCTGTGGGGTCGGTGGTAGGTTGTCATATGGTGCGGCATGTTAGAATAACGACGATTCAGTAGAACCTTAATCAGAGGTTCCCTAATAATACCGCACGCAGAGCGTAACAGGCAGGCGGGTGAAATAACCCCACATTCACCGCGGCCGATACCGAATGGAACGAATTTACAGGTTGACCCATGACCCAGGATTGCAGTTATAACGAACTTTATGCACTTCAGGTGCTGGATGACAGCATGGAGCCGGAGTTTCCGGAGAAATGCATCATCGTCATCGAACCGTCCAACGTATGTGCGACCGGTGCTTACGTGGTTTCCACCGTTGGAGAGGAGCGCTGGTTCAGGCAGTACGTCCGGGACGAGAACGGGAATGAAAAACTAACGGCCCTGAACCGCAACTACCCCGATATCGACCTCAACGGCACCGATTTCAATATCGAGGGCGTCATCGTACAACGGAACATCAAACGCCAGATAAAGCGCTATAAGCCTCACGAACCGAACAACGGCGAACCGGGGTGACATATATAGAGGGATTCGCGCACTGCAACGGGATTGCTCCCAAGGTGCTTTAACCGCGAATGTCTATAGCGTAATCGAGGCTATCAATCCCGATACCGTTCAATCCGTCAATAGATCATCCACCTTGGCGGCACAGATAAAATCGTTCTGCGATAACCCGCCGATAGCATGAGTACTAAAGCGCACCAGGCAACGTCCGTATCCCACTTCCAGATCCGGGTGATGATCCTCGCGATGGGCGATCCAGGCCAGCGCATTTACAAACGCCATGGTTTGGTAAAAATCCCTGAACTCGAAACTCCGACTGATTCCGCTGCCGTCTTCCGCCAGCTTCCAGCCGTCGTCCAACTGTGACATCAGATTGACCGACGCTTCCCGGATCATCGGCGCCTGTTCACCTTCACAGGGCTTGCATCTCTCCTTGCGCAGATCGATGACCGTCACATCACACCTCACTCAAACTTGTAAAAGTTCTCGTTGAGATAATCCACCACGTCGCCCGCTTCCTCATCGAACCAGGTGACACCCACCGCGGATATACAGACACTTACCTGATGTTGCAGCGCCTCAAGAGACTGAACCCTGCGGTCTTCGCGGGTATATACCTCGCCGGCGTGACAGCGAATACACTCCTCGTCATGCAGTTTCTTCCCGTTCACACTATCCGCCACAACGGGCTGGGCCAACGACAGAGAAACCAATGCCAACATTGCGGCAGTGTTAAGCGCTTTCATTAAGAGACTCCTTTTATTGATCCACAGGCGGACTTACAGGGTATTGCCGCTAAAACTATCTTTAGCACCTACCGCCGGCATCTTCTACAGCATATTCCCTGGGGTATCTTTCCAGAATCCGCCGACACTGTCACATTCCGCCAAAAATCGCCCTGCAGGATTACTTCCTAGAGCCGGGCCTTAACCTCGTCCCATAATTCCAGGTAGGCGCGGCCCGCCGGGCAGTCGGGAGCAAAGCTTCCGAGGGGGGCTCGATAGACCCCCATGCGCTCGACGTCGCTGGCGTACGGGATGTGGGTACGACACAGCTCGCCATATTCCGCCGGCAGCCGCTCCAGGATATCCAGATGCATGCGTTTACGTCGATCCACCATAGAGAAAAACGGTAGCAACCGCACCCCGGTAATATGGTGCCCGGCAAAGAACTCCCTTATCTGCCGGTAGCTGCGCAGAGACAGGATGGTGGGTATCGTGGGTATCAGCAACAGATCCGCCGCCCTGAAGATGTTTTCCGATACCAGGGAAATACTGGGCGGACAGTCGAGAAAGATCCTGTCGTACTCTTCGGAAAGGGGCCGCAGGAGTTTAAGCAGCTGCTTGGCCGGCTTCTTGACCTCTCCCAGCACCAGATCCATGTTGCGGTAAGCGAAATCCGACGGAAGCAGATCAAGGTTCTCATAATCGCTGCCCTTGACCAGTTCGTCCAGGTCCTTTTTACCCCGCAACATCTTCTTGCTGCCCTTGACCCTGGGTTTGATCCGGAAGTAATAGGTCGCCGCCCCCTGCGGGTCCAGATCCCAGACCAGCGTGCGATACCCCTCCTGGGCGGAAAGAAAGGCGAGATTTACCGCAGTCGCGGTCTTCCCCACTCCACCCTTTATGTTGTACACACCGATGATTCGCATTACGCCTTACCGCTCCGGTTATGGGGGACGAAAAGCTGCTCGAACAACTTACGGTTGGTCGCATCCGCAAATACCCCAAAGCGATCAACGAGCCGGTTACGGACCTGCTGTTGGCCGCGCATCAACCCATCCACCAGCATCCCCATGGCCAGAAGGGTATCGGCGGGAACCTTGCCTTCGTCACCCATCTGACGCCCAAAAGCCCGAAGCTTGTCCGCCTGAATCTGCCGATCCTGAAACTCGCCCAGATTATCCAAAAGCCTTTTCAGCTCCTTTACCAGAGGCCGTATCTTATTTTTTGGATAGAGACACTGAAAAAACTCCATGAGATACCGCAGCTTTTTACAGCTCTTGCGCAACTCATGCAGATCCTCGGGCGGCGAATTCGCGGTAATAGCCAGGCCCTCTTTCAATACCCGCTTATACATCTTAAGGATACGCCGGCCTGCCACCTCATGTACGGGGCGGATGGCGTTCGGGGCAAGCGGCACCTGCGGCAGCGGGGTTTCGAGAAATTTCCGCCACTCTTGTAGCAGGGTGCGAAAACGGGCGGAATTCAATCTCTTCGCCAGGGCACGATGCTCGCTCTTTTGATGGGCCTTCAGAAACATGTGCAAAGGATCGAGATCGGAACGGTAGCGCTCCGGGAGACGATCGCGAAACCGGTCAAACCCAATAAGATAGACATCCATATCCCGGGTAGGCCCGGTGATCTGCCCCACCCACGCGAACTCCTCCTTGAATCGATCAACCACCTCTTTATCAAAAACATTCCTTATCTGGGTCAGAGCGGAACGGGTCCGCCGTACCGCCACCCGCAGGTCATGCAGATATTCGCTGTCGATATCCGCCCGCGTGCCCGCCATATTGGCCTCGATAACACCCAACAGGGACAGGAGGATCTCTTTCAGAGCTGCATCCGTCCGCATATCCGGATCAAACCGGAAGCGGAGCTTTGAAGTGTACTCGGCGACGGTCTTTCCAAGTACCGCAAAGGCCTCGTCCAGGTAGACCCCACGGCCCTCTTCAAAACCCAGTTCCCTATGGAGCGCCCGGCACACATCTTCCATCTCCTGGTCATAGCCCTTTACCGGCACCAGGCGCAGACGTCTGCCCATGGATGTGCCTCTGCTCTTGCCGGGTGTGCACGCCTGATTGGACTCCAGGCTTAACCGCACCACTGTCTTCTGATCTTCGTTGAGGATATTAAAGGTATGGCCGGTACCCACAATCTCCACACAGGGCAACAGGGCCCGTACCTCCAGGATCGGTTGCAGGCGCCGTTTCATGCCACCCTGGGGAAAATCCCAGGCGAAACGGGGGGCTGTCGCGCCGAGGAGAATACTCTCCCGCAGGTCGCCATCCTTTCGCCCCCGCAGCTCCAACCGCTTGCCCTGAGCATCACGAATCTCCTCCAGCACCGTTCCAGCCCGGTAGAGACGCCAATCGAAACTGTCGAGAAAAATACGGTGTATATCTGTTGCCGGCCCGGGAATCACCTGTAGAAAACCCCGCAATCCCTGCAGAACCGCTTCTTCGTCCAGATCCTCGGGGATCAGGAATGTCCGCTGGCGGTTACTCGGGGATCGAGCCATGGTGAACGTGATATACCGCCCGGCGCGACCGGACAGTCTCCTTAGAAGTGGAAACTCAAATAGTAGCCGACCCGCATCAATAGTAAAACCGCACTGCAGAACCCGTCTCAAGATACCTCGTGAACCCCGTTGCCGGCAGAAGTAGGGTCAGCCGTCGGACCCCAGGCATTTGGATGCCACCTCGTAGACGTCTTTGGAGAGATTTTCCTGCGCAAGGATTTGCTGCAGCTGTGCCTTTATCAAGGCCTGACGGCCGGAATCATAACGCCGCCACCTGGCCATTATGCGCAACATCCTGGCTGCCACCTGCGGATTGAGAGCGTTCAACTCAAGCACCCGATCCGCCAGGAACGCATACCCCGCGCCATCAGCGGCGTGGAAACGATGGGGGTTGGCGCTGCAGAAGGCCCCCACCAGGGCACGCACACGATTGGGATTGCGCAGGGAGAAAGCGGGATGCGCCATCAGTTCCTTGACCCTGTCCAGGGTATCGGCCCGTTTTGATACCGCCTGGGCGGTGAACCACTTATCCAGTACCAGGGGATCCGCCTGCCAGCGATCATAGAAATCCTGCAGCAGGGACTCCCGCTGCGGCGCCTCGCTGTGGGCCAGAAGGGAAAGGGCGACCATGACATCGGTCATATTATGGGCGCCCCGGTACTGATCCATGCAGAGCTGATGGATCTGGTCGTCCCCAAGCTGCATCAGATAACTGAGACAGAGGTTTTTCAGGCTGCGGCGGGCAATGGCCTCACTGTCGATCCGGTAATCGCCTGTCTCGCGGCCAGCCGCATAAACTGCCAGGAACTCCTCCCGCAGCGCCTCCGCCATAAGGGTTTTCATCGATTCCCGGGCAACATGGATCCCATCCACGTCCACCTGTTCCATCTGTTCGCCAAGATAGGACTCGGAAGGCAGGGTCAGTATCTCCGCCAACAGAGCCTTGTCGGCCGCCGGATCCACGAGCGCCGCACGAAAAGCCTCGAGGAATCCCTCCAGCTCCCCGCTCTCCCCGGCAATGCGTCGCAGAAGGATCCGTTCCGCCAGGGACTGGGCCGCATCCCACCGACAAAAACCGTCGCTGTCGTGGGCCATCAGGAACATCAGCTCCTGGTCGCTGTAGTCGTAACGGACCTTTACCGGCGCGGAAAACCCCCGCAATAAAGAAGGAACCGGTCTCCGCGGAACATCCATAAAGGTAAAACTCTCCCTGGAATGCCGCAGTTCCACCACTCGCGTACCTCCCTTTGCTTGCGGCTCACCCTCCAGATGCAGAGGCAGATCGTTTCCCGTTGCATCGAGTAACCCCAATGACAGGGGGATATGAAACGGCTCCTTTTCCGGCTGCCCCGGCGTCGCCGGGCATGACTGCTCGGCGATGATCTTGTAACGCTGCTGCGCCGCATCGTACTCGGCAGTGATATGGATCTCCGGCGTTCCCGCCTGCGAATACCAGCGTCGGAACTGCTGCAGATCTTTACCGCTCGCATCTTCCATGCATTTGACAAAGTCATCGGTAGTCACCGCCTGGCCATCGTGGCGCTGAAAATAGAGATCGGTCCCCCTGCGGAAGCCTTCGGGGCCCAGCAGGTTATATTGCATGCGTACGATCTCCGCCCCCTTCTCGTAGACGGTCACCGTGTAGAAATTATTGATCTCAATATAAGAGTCGGGGCGCACTGGATGGGCCATCGGCCCGGCATCCTCTGGGAACTGATGCGACCGCAGCATCCGCACGTCTTGGATACGCTTGACCCCGCGGGAGCCCATGTCGGCGGAGAACTCCTGGTCACGGAAAACCGTCAGTCCCTCCTTCAGACTGAGCTGAAACCAGTCCCGGCAGGTTATACGATTACCGGTCCAGTTATGAAAATATTCATGGGCTATGACTCCCTCGATACCCTGGAAATCACTGTCGGTCGCGGTCTCCGGCCGGGCCAGGACATACTTCGAATTAAAGATATTCAGGCCCTTGTTCTCCATGGCGCCCATGTTGAAATCATTAACTGCCACGATCATGTAGATATCCAGGTCATACTCGCGGCCATACTTCACCTCATCCCAGCGCATCGCCTTTATAAGCGATTGCATGGCATGGTCGCACTTATGGATATTCTCCGGTTCCACATAGATGCGCAGATCGATCTCCCGTCCGGACGCCGTGGTAAATTTATCCTCCTGGCAGCGCAGATCACCGGCCACAAGGGCGAACAGATAGGCGGGCTTGGGAAAGGGGTCTTCCCACTGAATACGGTGCCTGCCACCGGGAATGTCGGAGCTCGCCACGGGGTTGCCGTTTGAAAGCAGAACGGGATATTTTTCCTTGTCGGCAACGATGGTCGTGGTGAAGCGGGCCATGACGTCCGGTCGGTCCGGAAACCAGGTGATTTTGCGGAACCCCTCCGCTTCACACTGGGTGCAGAACATGGAACCGGATTTGTACAAACCCTCCAGCGCCGTATTCTCCTGAGGATAGATCGCCACCTCGCTGCTGAGAACAAATCGGTCCGGGACCTGATGGATCCTCAGACCTTCAGCCTCCATCCGGTATTCGTTTGCGTCGAGCTCCCGGCCGTCGATACCCAGGGAGAGCGGCTTTAATCCCTCTCCGTTCAGTTCCAGAAACGGCAGTGCCTCCCCGAGCGCGGGATTGCGGCGGATAGCCAGGTTGGCTATAACCCGCGTCTCCTCTTCGCCCAGATCCACCTCCAGCTCCACATGATCTATCAGATAAGGTGGCGGACTATAGTTTTTCAGATGGATTGTTTGGGGGTTCTCGGGGGACATGGACGATACCTCAGATATTCCAACTTACAGCCTGCATTCGGCATCAGTATAACTGTCCGTCGCCGGGGGCTACCATCCCATAACGGCTGAAAATGGGCGATACTGGGTCCGGTGCGGCTGCATCTGGACCCCCTTTCCGGCGGTTGATAGGATATGCAGCCAGATTTATGAGGGAGCGCTGTTTTCATGCCAAAAGTCGTTGTTTATTCCACCACCGTCTGCCCCTATTGTGTCCGCGCCAAGGCCCTGCTGGAACGTAAGGGAATAGCCTATGAAGAGAAGCTGATCGATGGTGACCGGGAACTGATGCGCGAGATGCTGACCCTCAGTAAGCGCAAGACCGTTCCCCAGGTGTTTATCGATGATTATCATGTGGGTGGATATGATGACATGGCGGCCCTCGACTCCTCGGGTGAACTCGATGTCCTTCTCGGCCTGGAACCCAGGGAACCCGACGAGATAACATGACCCCGGCCGGCCAGCCGCAACCGGAGAGTCTGCGCTTGGATAAGTGGCTCTGGGCCGCGCGCTTTTTCAAGACCCGCCAGGCGGCCATTGAGGCCATCAATGGCGGCAAGGTCCACCTGAACGGTCAGCGCACCAAACCCGGAAAAGAGGTAAAGATCGGCTCCAGGCTGGAAATCCATAAAGGATCCCTGGAATGGGATCTCACCGTCACCGGGATCGCAAAACAGCGCCGTCCCGCCCTGGAGGCGGCCTTGCTCTATGAAGAGAGTGAAGAGAGCCGTGAGCGTCGCAAACAACGGGTAGCGGAGCGCAGGGACCTGCAGGGGGCCGCTCCCAGGGAAAGGGGCAGACCCAGCAAACGGGACCGCCGCGAGATCCGCCGTTTCACCGGCAAGGACGACGACGGTTAGGAAAGCGCTGATTAAATCCATGTGACCAGAGGCTCTTTAGGAACAATAATCCTTTTTTCTCTGGCGGTGGCCGATTTCACCGGAACTCCACCAGAAAACCGGCCCAAAAACCCGATCCGTACTAAAGTTTTGCCGCCTCAACCCGCTAACTTCACATAATGTGGGGTTATTTTCAGCCAGTCATCTCCCTGGAGAAGCCGTTTTGCCGAGAGTATTGCTGATAGAAGCGTCCGCAACCATCCGGTATATCGAAAAAAGTCTTTTAATTAAGGCGGGTTACGAAGTCGAAATCGATGCCGACTATAAATCCGCTCTAAGGCGTATAAAAATCGGTCCGGAAGACGGTGTGGCGTACGATGCCATCGTGTTGGGTTGGCCCGGTCAAGCCAGATCGGGGGCTGACGACCTCTACAGGTTGCTGGAAAGACAGCCATACAACACCTTGCCGGTATTGGTCTTCGCCAATGCATGGGAAGCCGCCCTTGCCTCCAGAACAGGAAAACGACCCAATACAGCATTCCTGACCTGGAAAGACTACAAAAAAACCACAGATATCCTTACCGCGCTTCTTTTCGATGTCTACAAAAACCAGGGTGGGCAATCCGCCCTCGTTTCGACCGACCCGCCCATTCGAATCCTTTTTGTCGACGACTCCTCCACGGTACGCTTCAAATATCGACAACTGCTGATGGCTCACGGTTATCATACCGTGACGGCTTCATCGGTAAGCGAAGGTTTTGAGAAAGCGCAGAAGTCACATTTCGACATCGCCATCATCGACTACTTTATGCTGGACGACACCGGCGACGTCCTCTGTCAGAAACTGCGCGATCACACGGGAACGGCAAACATATCCACTTCGATCATAACCGGCACCTATCTCGATAAAGCGATTAAGAAGTCGCTCGAAGCAGGGGCGGTTGAATGCATGTTCAAAAATGAGAATGACGACCTGTTCCTCACCCGCGTGGACGCCATGAGCCGGCACATCCGCGCCCATAGATCGATCGAAAAGGAACGCGAGCGTCTCGGCGGCATCCTCCAATCCGTAGGTGAAGGTGTATATGGGGTGGACTCCAAAGGCCTTATCTCTTTCATCAATCCGGCATGCAGACGCATCCTGGGCTACGAGCCGGAGGAACAATTAATCGGCAAATCCGCCCAGGAACTGTTCCACTACGCCGACGTGGATGGTAACCCCATTGATGACGAGCATTGTTTCCTGCAAAGATCCTATGCCGGCGGCGAACCCGTACAGGCGGAAGAAACCATTTTCTGGCATAAGTCCGGCGCATCGATCTCTGTGGAATGCACGGTTTTTCCTCTCACTATCGAGAACAGACGTGAAGGTTCCGTGGTTGCATTCCGCGATATCTCCGAACGCAAACTACTGGAGGAGGAGCTGCGCTGGCAGGCCGGCCATGACGCCTTGACCAAGCTCTTCAACCGCCGCTTTTTCGAGGAACAGCTTTCCAAGGAGGTGGATCGTCTTAAACGCAGTAATGAAACCAGTGCGTTGCTCTATGTCGATCTGGACCGCTTCAAATACATCAATGACACCGCGGGGCATGCCGCTGGAGACCAGTTGTTGGTGGAAATCGCACAGGAACTGAACCTACGCCTGAGATCATCCGATCTGCTCGCCCGGCTGGGCGGCGATGAGTTCGCCATCATATTGCGCAACGTATGCAAAGACAGTGTTTACCAGGTAGCCGACGCCTATCGCGAAATGCTTGAGCACCACACATTTGTATACAACGGCAAACAGTACAAAGTGAACGGCACCATCGGCATTGCTCTTATCGACCGCGATTCAGAATCCGCCAGCGAAATTCTTGCCAATGCGGATATCGCCTGCCACATCGCCAAAAGCGAAGGTCGAAACCGTACCCATCTGTTTATCCCGGAAAGCGACAGCAAGCAGGCTATGGACCTTGATCTGGGCTGGTTCTCACGTCTGCATAACGCACTGGAGCAGGACCACCTGGTGCTGCAATTCCAGCCTATCATCCCCCTGGATTATATTCCCCTGGAGTTGATGTCGGCTCCCGAGGGTCCGATTTACCAACGTCTTCTTTCCGCGGTACCGGAAGATATGGAGATCAACGAGATCTTGCTGCGCCTTGATGACCCCTCGTGGGGAACCGTCTACCCGGGAGCGTTCCTGCCAACCGCGGAGCGCTTCAATATGATGAACAAGATAGACACCTGGGTCGTCAGCGCCGCATTGAAGCGGTTGGAACAATTACAGAAATCCGGCTATAGGGGAACGCTCGCCATCAATCTATCAGGCCAGACCATTGCCGACATGGAATTGATCGAGGTTATTGAAGACCTCGTCGTCAGTCTGGACATCGATCCCAATAGAATCATTTTCGAAGTCACGGAAACCTCCGCGGTTTCCAACCTGGTCTCCGCCAACGAGATGATCGTCAGACTTAATGCACTGGGTTGCCGGTTCGCACTGGATGATTTCGGCAGCGGGTTCTCATCATTCTCACACCTTAAACACCTGCCCGTAGACTTTATCAAGATCGACGGCATGTTTGTAAGAGGCGTGGCAACAGACGCCAGCGATCGGGCAATTATCCACTCTATCAACGATATCGCCCACTCCCTGGGCAAGAAAACCATTGCGGAATATGTAGAAAACGAGGATGCGTTAAAGTTTCTGTTCGAGTCCGGGGTGGACTATGTTCAGGGTCATTTCATATCGATGCCCATGGATATGGAAAACATCAGGATTAGAGATTCATATTCAGAAGGCGACACGGACGACAATGTCGAGAATTTCATCAAATCCGCAACCCCCAGCTGAACCAGGCTTCCGAAAAAGCTATCAGGTGAGGAAACTCCCCACACCCGTGAATATCAGCAGAGCGGCACTCAGTCGTACTATGTATTTATGACTGTTACATAGTTGCTCGCGCAGGCGGCTGCCAAACCAGGCGAAGCCGATCCCATAGAAGAGGGTCGGGATAATGATAGCCCCCGCGCCAAACCCGAGACCCAACCAAAGACCATGCCACATATCCGCGCCGACGGCGGCAGAGAACAAAACGCTGCTCAACGGCGCGCAGGGTGACATCGCCATTCCCGCACCGAGCAGGAACAATCCGCCGGGCATCAGGGCCCGCTCGGATCGCGCCCAGGGATCTCGCTGCAGCGACACCTCTCCGTGTCCCTTGCATTGCGGCGCGGGAGAGCGGCGCAACAACAATGCAATTCCAAGCACCAGCGCTGCGGAGCCCATCAACCAACGCAACTCCTCGCCTGCTACTCCTTCGCCGAGGAATTGCCCGGTGAATCCGGCAACAGCGGCCAGCGTGGCGTAGCTGGTGAGGCGCCCGAGGGAAAACGGCAGCATGATACGCCAGGAGCGGCGCACCCCCCCTTCACTGGCGATGAAGACGGGGCCGAGAAACGGCAGACAGGCGATGGTGCAGGAACTCATACCGAACACCAGTCCCAGCAACATCGCCATCGGCAAAGTAAGCAGCGTCTGATCAAAGGCAGTCACGGCACCTTATCCCCGCTCCGCCAGGTATTCACTATGCGCCAGGATCGCCGCCCCGAACGCCGTGGTGATCTGAGGATTTTCCGGCACCAAGATCTCCCGTTGCAGCTCATCCTCCAGAGCGGCGACCAGCCCCTTGTTCAGGGCCGGACCGCCGTCGAAATAGACCCGATCCTCTATACCGACCCGCTTGGCAAGGCGCACGGTACGTTTTGCAATTGAATAGTGAATTCCGGCGACAATCTCCTCTTTCCCGTGGTTATTTGCCAGCAATCCGATAATCTCGGACTCCGCAAACACGGTGCAGGTACTGTTTATGGAGAGCGGCGCTTTTGTTCCGTTGAAGTGATAGTCACCAAGTTCCTCCAGGTCAATCTCCAGGTTACGTGCCGCGACATCAAGAAACCGACCGGTCCCCGCCGCGCATTTATCATTCATGGCAAAGTTGGCAACGTGCCCGTCCTGGTCCACCTGGATCGCTTTGGAGTCCTGGCCACCGATATTGATTATGGTACGAACGCCGCCGAAGACCTTACCCACCTCATGAGCACCGATGGCATTTGCGGTAATTTCGCTCACCGAATCGTCCGCCTCCTTAAACAGCTTGCGGCCGTATCCGGTGGCTATAAGATAGCCCACATCCTCGGTATCGATTCCCAACCTTACGAGCAACTGCGCCAGCGCCTCCCTGGTGTTCTTGTGAAAAAGGCTGCCGGATGCGGCCACCTGGACGCCGGCCAGCTGTTTATCTTCGTCCACAAGCGCGACCTTGATCGCCGTGGAACCTATATCCAGTCCTGCAAAGTACTTCACGCTGATTTTCTCTTTCTCGTTTTTATGGATTCCAGGAACGCCTCAACCCGAGTGGAGAGCTGGCCCATATCGTCGGGACTGTAGTCGGTCTCCACAAAAAGCATTGGAATCCCGCGGGCATTGAGTGCTTGGGCGATACTGCGCTGTTCCATCTCGTAGACCTGGCAACCGGCGAAAATCTGATAGATCACACCATCAGCTTCAAAGCTTTCGGCCAGATCCAGCAGGCGACGCTGACGATCCGTATTGTCGGGAAAGATCGGACAGGTACAGGGCTTGAGATACCTATCGGCCAGACTATCCACCATATCGCCCAACAGCCATTCGTCAACGGCCGTCATATCATAAAGCATGCGGTTGGCGGAGCAGGTCTCATCAGCCACCACCACGCCACCGGCTTCTTCTATCAGCAGCGGCAGCTTCAAATTGGGGAAGATCGGCGGAGAGCCGGTAAACACAATCCTAGGCGCCTTGCGCTGTGCCGCCTGGAATCCCTCCACTTTTCTCTGTTCCAGTTCCTGGATCAGCGCCTCCACCGCGTCGGTCCAACGATCGATGTCGTCAAAAAAGTAGGCGTTCGTAACAAGAAAGGCATCTTTTCCAAGGAACAGGGCCGGGCTGCTTTTGCGCAGATTATGCAGGGAGCGAAACGCCGTCTGCGCACGGGCGGTCTTCGCCATGGCCGCCTGAAGACTTTTCCGCGTCAGCTTCTTTCCTGTCAGCTCACGCAGACGCAGAGAAAAGTTGCGTACCGATCTTTGCCAATAAAGGCGCGCCTCTTCACTGTCCTTTGAAGGAGGCAGTTCCAGATCGTGGACGTCATAACCCATACCACTGATCATGGCGCCAGCCTTCTTCTTCTGATCACAGGTGGTAAGGTTTACCACCAGATCCGGCTTCCCGACCCGCGGCACCGGATTATCCGAATGCAGCATTCCCAGAGTCGCTTTGACCAGGGAGCAGGACTTCGCAGGCATAAAATCTCCGCCTGCCTGATCGTAATGATAAGAACCGTTACACAACCTGACAGGGGTCGCGCCCGCAGCATATATCAACTCCTCCGGCGCATGTATGCATGTGGTTCCGACCAACGGACCGGAGATCTGTTCCATTTCCCCTAGGCAGTAGATACGACGAAACAGATCGTAGAAATAGTTCATTCCCTTGGGGTTATCATCAAAGCGATCAACAATGTGATCGAGTATGTTTTCCGCCTCTCGTGCTTGCCGGCTGAGGTTAAAGGAAGTTTGCTCAGTTTGCATCGTTACCTCGCTCACATTTGAATTGCTGATATTTATTCATACGTTTTATGAAACCCTGCTCAGTCGACTCGAAGATCGGAATACCAGCAAAAGTGGCTTTCAGTGCCCCCTCCTCCGGACAGGCGGCAACACATTTGAGACACAAAATGCAGTCATCCTGCATGATTCGCTGCTGCTCAATATCGTCGGCAATCTCCTTGATCTCCATATCGCAGACGCGATAGCAGTCGCCGCAGCGGGTGCATTTATCTCCATCCTTTTTCAAGTTGAGCAGCGCGGGCTTTGAAATCAGGTAATGTAGGGCACTCATCGGACAAAAGAAGCAGAAAAAGCGCTTTTTTACAAAGGAGCCTGCAAAAAACAGCCCTGTTATCAGCATACCCAATGCAGTCAGCACCATCGTGGTCTTGCTGGAGAAATCGATGGTGAACTGTGAGGCGTCTCCGGTGAACAGCGGGATAATCATCCGTCCGGGACAAATCTCACAGAACGGGGTACCCATGGTGTGCGGCAGGAGCGCGCCGCCGATACCGAGGGGGATCAGTACGGTCAATGCCAACAACACATACTTAATCACGGTCAGTCTCCGGAACTGCCCCTGACTATAGCGAGAATAACGGATCCCGAGGCGGGTCCGCAAAGAGGTTATCCAGTCCTGAAGAGTTCCCAACGGACAGACAAATCCGCACCACGCCTTATTAAGCACAATGAACCAGAGAAAGAAGTACAGGAATGCGGTTAACACTCCGATCCCGGCATAACCGAACAATGTAGACCAGTTACCTGCCAGCAGATGCTGCATCGGCAGAAGAAAGCACACCCCGCCGCGTCCCTCCTGATTAAAACCACAGGCGAAGGTGGGCAGATTGTTACCCAGGTTAATCGCCAGATAGCCGCCGTAGACCAGTAGGATGAAGAACGCAATCTGCAACCAGAAACGGAAGCTGCGCAGATTGACGTTGTTTGCCGCCGTGCGCAATCTACTCATCGAAGCGAACCTCACGATAGGGGCGATTACGCCTCCGCCGGTACAGATAGATGGCGAGACCGCTGAATACAAGCGCGAAGATGCCGATTATCAGTCCGTAGGCGTAGGACTCATAATCCCTAGCGGACGGATAGTAGTTGCCAGAGTAACTGGCGTGATACAGGGTGCTGTCATAGTGTTGACCAGCCAGTTCTCCTGACTCTTCAGTGCCGTATTCCGCGGTCACTACATAGGGCTGGGAGTGGCGCTTATCAAACACGTGCCATGGAGGATAATAATCACGGATCATCCGGTAGCTGACACGCCCATCACCGTCGCTGATAACCTCCTTCTTCCACCCCTGGGCCGTGATCAGAGTAACCGTTGCCCCCGGCTGCGGCTTGCCGTTACGCATGACCGTGAAGGATACCGCATCACCATACCCGAGCCTGGTATGAAAATTGTCCTTTGGGTTGCGTTCCCGCACGATTTCCAACGGTATCTCGGGATTGTGTTTCGGCGGCATTTTCTCCTGCACGTTGTCATGGCCTTCCCGGCAACTGTGCTTCAGAACCTCGGCCTTGGCGATCTGAAAACTGCGTTGACCATTGCTCACCCATTGATGGCTGATATAGGCGTTATAGAATCCTTCATCCGGCATCGGAAAACTCACATTGAGCAGCCCATGTGCCGCATCGCGGCCCATCTCCTGCTCGCTGATCTCGCCCTTGGTATCGAGCAGGATCAAGGGCGAAAAGTGGCTACCCATCGTTACGTAGCCGTCTTCCCGCGGGTTGTCTCCCAACCGGAGCCACAGATTCTTGTAGTAAACACCGCGGCGAACCTCCGCCGGGCCGCCATGGGAATGCCCTCCACCATGACCGCCGTGCGGCGAGGCGTCGGAAAACCAGAGCGTGCCCCCCGCCGTGAGATCGGCGCACTGCATCAGCAATAGCACGCCGACGAATTTATAGATTATTTTTTTTGACATATATTAATCCTCATACAACACCCGCACAGCGGGGCTCCATGTTGAGACCCTCGGACAACACCGGACGACGCATCATACCCGTTCCCCCTATTTGAATGTATAGGAGAGACCGGCATAAATGGTTCATGGCCTACCGACGTCATATGATCTGTTGGAGGACGCGCTACAAGAAACGCGCTCCGCATATTTGGTGTCGGTCACATTCAGCATATGCCCCCGGATTCTCCAGGGTCCGGTTTCGTAAGATACGCGCAAATTGAACAGATTCGGACGTTCCCGCCCGTCCCTGCGGATCATCGTTGTCGTTGCTGATGTAATAACTGCATTCTCTTCCGCAACCGTGCCCTATTCCGCCATATAGGGGGGTACGCGCCCAAGATCAGAACCCATAGAACGCACAACCCCGTGCGGGGCATGACTCCCCACCGTTTTTTCCATCCATTTCTGATATCCCCTGACTGAACCCGCAAAAAATTTTTATTATTCGCCCGCATGTTTCATACAGCGGGATAAACCCGATATGAGTGGCAATATACGTGCCAGGGATAACTTATTGATTTAACTGGGAAGGGTGAACGATACCTGTGGGATACGACACATAAGGTGGGGCATTTGCTTGGAACTTGCCCCCCAAACACCCAACAACTGTATGCGAATATATAGCCGCAGGGCAGCTCAAGAGCCGCCAAACGATTTTAGTCAGTCTCTTTTCGTGCACCGCGAACTTAGCGGGTATATGATGCAGAGCTGGCTGCGAAAGCCGGGGCGCTATTCCGGGCAGCGCACGGCAGAGCCGATGCGAGTTCCGCCACCTCGGACGGCGGCTTCCCCAGGTTGAATAAAAAAAGGGGACGACGGAAGCGACCCGTGCCATCCTGACTCAGCTTAGAATACCCCTCGCATCCAGACGACGAGCATAGAAGTAAATCGCCAATGCAATAACTAGAGATATCACAGCCCCAATTATCCCGCCCGTTCCAACGGCAGCTATCCAGTTATTCGCCGCGAGATTATAGATGTGCGACAGAACACCGAAGACGATAAGAGCAAGCCAAATCTTGACTGTGACCTTTCTTAACAGAAAAAGTGAGAGGCCTGAACCGAAGGTCAGAACGACTCCAACGAGAAAAATTGTATAACCCACTATCCCGAGGTTATCGTAATACATCCTTTGCGCTGCGTTCAGCGGCACGAACCCCGTGAGCACAAGATAGATGGACAGCGGCGATATCAACGCGGATAACATGTACCAGATAGAAATCACCCAAACCCAACCGGGTCGTTTGCCTTTTTCATAAACATTTCCCTGGGACAGATCTGATTTAGGCGGCTCATAAATATCTTCCATTTTAATGCTCCAAGGTTTTTTCACCCGCCGGACTGGCGCGGGCTACAGGTCATATTCAAAATGCCACTCGTTGCCCTCTTCGACCAGTATGGCAAATACCTCTAGAAAACTCTCCAGCTCCGGAATCACTTTGTTTCGCGTGGTTTCGCTTATGCTGTGATAGCTGTTCAGCGTGGCGATATATCCCTGCATAAGCTCCCTGCCCTCTTCGGCCGGGTACCAGGTAACCGGATTCGCCTTTTCGATCTCTTCATCCGTCGCTCCGGCCTCCCGGAAAAACTCCGCTATCTCATAGCTGGGCATATAGATATAGTCATCGAGTCGCGCCAGGCCGCACTCTTCACCGATAGCCGATATCGTATCCAGATGAATAAGAAGTTCAATACCGTCGTTAGCCAGCGGCGTCGCCCGACTGTCGTTCCTGAAGGCGATATATATTGCAGTCATATCTTCCCGACCTTTCCCGATGGAACCCGGTCCGTAAAGGGACTCCCGACGACAGGCAATACCCGCTGCAGTATTACAACTCCCCTGCCTGTTTAATAGCGAAATACTGGTTGACCAGGGCGATGGGCAACTGCTCCGGTATGATATCCAGGATACGCGCACCGTGGTGCTGGAGCCGCTCATGACTCTGGCGTCTGTGAGCCAGATAGGACTCGGTGGCCTGGAAGCGCAGTGCGTCGTCAAGAGTCCGCACCCCGGTGGCAATCAGTTCGTCCAACAACGTCTCGCGCAGATCGGCCACCACCACCATATGTTTGCGGCGCAGCAGGCGTACAGCAGTTTCCAGATCGGACTGGTTCTCGTCACGACTGTTGGTAATCAGCACCACCAGGGCGCGGCGCCGTTGTATGGTAAGCAGCTCACTCGCGGCGCTGACATAATCCGCCGCCTCTGTGGTGGATTGCAGATCGTAGGTGGCATTCAGCAGACCGTTAACCACACGCGCGCCCTTACGCGGGGCCTGCCAGCGACGCACTCCGCCGAAGGTCATGAAACCCACCGCGTCACCCTGGCGCAGAGAAACATAGGACAACAACAGAACGGCGTTCAGGGCTTCGTCCAGATGAATGTGCCCCGAATCGCTGTGACGCATGCGCCGGCCGCAATCGATAAGGAACAACACCTGCTGATCACGTTCGTCCTGGTATTCACGGGAGATCAGCTTGCGATAGCGGGAGGTGGCCTTCCAGTCTATCTGGCGCAGGGTATCGCCCACGCGGTACTCACGCAGTTGACGGAAGTCATTACCCTCCCCCCGACGCTGACGTCGGCGCACCCCCATCTGGCTCAAGCGGTTGTCGGTGGCCAACAGCGTGTAATGGGTAATGCGGGCAAAATTAGGATAGACACGCAGGGTCTGTTCCGTACCGCCGAGACGGCGTTGGCGCCAAAGGCGCCAGGGTGATGTAATCACAAACTCCGTGCCCGCCGCCTGGTAGGCGCCGCGGGTTGCGGGACGTAGCTGATAACGTAGCTCCGCCCATTGACCGGGTTGCAGATCGAGATCCGCCGGCATGCCGCGTACATCGAACGACGCGGGATGCAGATCATGCAGTCGCATGCTCAGGGGCAATCCACTAACGTTGCGCATCTCCAGTCCTACCGTGGACCAGGCACCCACCGGAAGATTCCGGTTGACCCGTCTGATGGCCTGCGGAGTGGGGCAACGGCGCAAACTCAACAGGTCCGCCAGCGCAGCACCGCCAAGACCGACGCCCATAACCTGCCAGATCAAGACCAGGTCGGGCTGGAACGCAGCGGCCAGGCCCAGGACGGCCCAGGCCAGGGTAATACCGGCCAGACGCGGGGCCGGAGTCAGGGTCATTTTCTCGGCGCCTTCACGTTGGCCAACAGATCGTTCAGGACATCGTCGGTTCGGTAGCCCTCTATTTCAAGGTCCGCGGTCAGTTTGACGCGGTGGCGCAGGACCGGAGGTGCTATTGATTTCACGTCATCCGGGGTAATGAAGTGATTTCCATTGGCCAGGGCCTGGGCGCGGGCACAGCGCAGCAGGGCGATACTCGCGCGCGGACCCGCTCCGGTCTCGATCCCCTGCCAGTCGCGGGTAGTACGCACGATACGCACAATGTAGGCGAAAACCTCCTCGTCCACATCGATCCCGGTTGCCGCCTGCTGCAGTTCCACCACCTGTTTCGGCGTCAACACCTGTTTGATGGCGGATATATCCAGTTGGTTGCCCACCGCCCCGGTGGTCACCTGACGGACCAGGTTATGCTCTTCCGTCTCGCTGGGGTAATCGATATAGACGTTGAGCAGAAAGCGGTCGAGCTGGGCCTGGGGCAAGGGATAGGTGCCCTCCTGCTCTATCGGGTTCTGCGTCGCCATGACCAGGAACGGCTGCTCCAGGGTGAAGGTCTTGCCCTCGATGGTGATCTGCTCCTCCTGCATCGCCTCAAGCAGGGCCGACTGGGTCTTGGCCGGGGCACGGTTGATCTCGTCACCCAACAGAAAATTGCAGAACAGCGGGCCACGACGGATACGAAAAGTTTCGGCTTTGAGATCGAAAATAGCGTGTCCGGTGACATCACTGGGCATCAGGTCGGGGGTGAACTGCACCCGCGAAAAAACACCCCCTACGGCGCTGGAAAGACTGCGCACCAACAGTGTCTTACCCAAGCCCGGCAAACCTTCAACCAGAACATGGCCACCGGCGATCAGGGCAACGATAGTTTCGCGTATCACCTGGCGTTGTCCTATCACCGCCCGGCTGATCATGTTCTCCAACTCACCCACCAGGGCACTCGCTTTCGCCAACGTCATCTTTTCATTATTCGTTTCGCTCATCTGTACCGTCCTTCCAGGTTACAAGGCCATTCTCAGTATCTGTAAATAGCTGCTTAATTCGATGTATTCCTGCTCTGATCCGCAGGTACCATACAACGCCTGCTCCACTGCCTCCGGAGAGAGCCCGGCGCGCGCGGCGATCCAGGCGCAACTCTCGTTTCTCGGCATGGAGCGCAAGAGAAAATGTTTGGCGTACCAGGCCTGTTTCAGGTTCTGTTGATTGCCGAGGAACAACTGTTTGCCGCGGTCGATACGCCAGAGAAACCCGGCGCTTGCCCACAGGTGCTCATCGATGTTTCGCCGGGGCTGCTGCAGCGGGGGCAGCAACGGCCCCAAACGCCCTCCTTTCTGCCACAACAGCAACAGCAGCAGCAACAGCAGCGCCGACAGGGCGTAGGGACCATTGCGCCACATCAGACTGATCAACGACGGCATCTCCACGTCGTAAACCAGCCAGGTCTTCAGCGGGGGATCGGGACTCAACAATGCCAGGGCCAGTGCGTGGTCGTGCTTGCCGATATTGTGATTATTGAGGAAGGCGATATTGCTCAATACCGTAACCAGGCCTTCTCCGAGATCGTACTGGAGCACGCAATACCCCTTGCCGCAGGGGACCACCTCGCTGGGCTCCGCCTTCTCCTCATCGATCTCGAGATAACGACCGCCGGCACCGAAATCCACCAGTACCTTTCCGTCGAAGTCCGCAAACTCGATCTCCGTCGGTTTGTTCTGGAGAAGCATTTTGGCGATAAATACCGTGTCATCCTGGTGGAGACTGACACCCAGTTCAGATAACAGGCCGCCTCGCCCTGTACCGGGACGTTTCTCCCGACCGTTCATATCCGTCCTGATCAGGACACTGTCATCCGCCTCAATTATCAGATGACCACCCGCCTCGATCCAGTCACGCAACGCCTGGCGCCGCACCTCTCCGACCGGCGGAGAATAACGATATACGACGATGGTGTCCCCGGGGTCGGGCAGATTACGCCATAGATCGCTGGTGCTGACGCTCTCCACCTCGACACCGACGCGTCCAAGATAGCGTTCCGCAGCCAACAGCGGATTGCGCCAGGCTTCGGACTGGAAACCACTGCGTACTTCACGGGTCTCCTGTACGAAATTGTCAAAAAACCAGCTCATACCGACCCGCAGCAACAGGGCGCCCAGGATCAGACCCAGGCCGATCAGCGCCAGACGCAGGACCCGCGGATTACCCATGATCACCACCCTGATACAGCCCCTGCCAGGCATCGGCCAGGAGCAGGATCTGCTGCACATCCGGATCGAGATGACCGTAGGCACAACGAACCCAGAGTCGGGTCAGGCTGCTGAAGTGATCCGCCTCCGGATTGGGACGTGAAGCCACCACCAGCGCACGGCATTCACCCTCGGTGGCGCTATCCGGTATGCGCAGTTGGCATTCGTGCACCAGCCGCGCCAGGGTCGCCCGGTAAAGAAGGCCCAGCGCCTGACGGATCTGTCCCGATTCCAACATCTGTCGGACCGCCCCTGGCACATCCTCCGGCAGGGACGCGGGGGTTATGGGCATACCGAACAACACCGAGGGTCGCCCGTTGCCGGACTCCCCCTGCTTACTCTGCTTGGGAAGCCAGTCGAGCAGGCGGCTTATATGGAAGATCAAATAGCCGACGGCCACAATCACCGCGAGCCAGACCAGGTATTCCAGCAGGGTGGCCAGCCAACCAAGCCAGGGAAGTTCAACCAGGGGCTTCGGTTCCTCGGGTTCTTCCGGTTCGCCCAGATAACGCCAGTATTTCTTCTCCTCAAGGGTACCGAATGTCTCGTCCGCCAGTACCTCGGTGATGATCTGCTTTGACTTTTCCCGGGTTAGCGGCTCATCGGCCAGACTGTCATAGGCCAGGGGCGACAACAGCAACACGGCCAACAGCGAAGCAAGCATGGAGCGCGGCAGACCGTCGCTCCGCTCTTTGAAACGGGGTTCCATGCGGCGAAAGGCCAGCTCCAGGTCCCACGCCTCCAGTTGCGAGCGCCGGTTCAGATAGAGTGCGAATCCGCCGGCCACATAAAAAGGAGCGAACAGAGAGATAGAGAACAGCCAGAACAGGTAGTTCAGCCAGGCTATCCAGTGCTGATTATCACCCAGGGCCTCCAGCAGATCGTCCGGCATCAGAGAACTGGGGAGCATGTAGAGCACCAGGATGAGAAGTCCGAGGGCCAGTACCGATTCAATGTGCACGCCGACGATAGTCAGCCAGCCGGCGGCCGACTGGTTTCCCCGCAAAATCCGCAGGCGATTGCGACGATCGTTACCCCGTAACCGTTCCAGGTGGGAGACCGGCATAAAAAACGAGCGGTTGGCGCTGAAACGAAACAGGGTCAGATTGGCCAGCAATCGGGGCAACAGGATCCGGCGCCACTCACCCAGCACCTCGCGCAGGCTGAGCTCCTCACCGAACAGACGGCGACTCAGCCAATAGAGCAGCATGGGCTCATACAGAGGCTTAAACCACCATATGACCAGCGTGATCAGGACCGGTGAATCGAATATCCAATACAGGGACAGGGACAACAGGATCACCGGGGTGGCGGTGACCCACCATAACCCCCATAGCTGAGGGAACCAGTGACGCGCCATGACAAAGCCGAGATCCAACCCTTCCCAGGCATTGCGGTAACGGATCCTGGCGCTTATGGCATCAAGTTGCATCGTAACGGCGTCCCGCAACAGCCAGATATAACGTCACCAGCGACCAGAACACGGCGGCAACCCCATATTTGAGGCTGATCGCCAGGCTTTCATTGGAGGACCAGAAGGCCTCGACAAAAGCCGCTACCAGCAGCATGGTCGCCGCCCCCATGATCAGCTTCACCCCATCCCGGGCCGCCGCTACCAAGGCGTCGATCCGGCGGCGGCGACCGGGGGCGATAATGGCCTTGCCCAGCAGCAGACCGGCGGTGCCGCTGATACAGATGCCGGTCAACTCGAAGGCGCTGTGCCCGGAGACGAAGGGCCAGAAGGTATCCAGAAAACCAAGCCGGGTGACATGACCGGCGGCCGCACCGATAAAGGCCCCGTTGAACAACAGGGTCACCACCGTACCGATCCCGGCCAACATACCGGTTGCAAAACTATTAAAACCGATGCCGATGTTGTTATATATGTAGTAACCGAACATCATAAAATCGGAGGCGGATTCCCGGTCCTCTTCACGTCCGAGCGACGGGTTGGAGGGGTCGTACATATATTCCAGATCCGCTACCACTTCCGCCGGCATCAGACTAAAGATGATCTCATCGTCGTAATAAGCGAGCCCCCCGAAGACCACGAAAGGCAGATAGAACAACGCTGTCGCCAGCCAGAAGACCCGTGCATGCTTACGCAGAATGCCGGGAAATTCCACCCAGAAAAAGGTGAGGATACGCCACAGCCAGACGCTCTTGCGCCGGTAGAGTACCCCGTGGCCCCGCATCACCAGATCGTGAAGTTCATCCACCAGTCCGGTGCTGTAGTGGCGATGCCGCGCCATGGCATAATCGGCACAAACGCGGCGATACAGCGCGGGCAGTTCTACCAGGGCGGCACCATTGCGTTTGCGGGGCGGCCGCGCCATTTGCCCCAGCAATCGCTGAAACTCATCCCACAAGGGGCGTTGCTGGTCGACGAACTGTTGCTGCTTCATCGTCCTTTGGCAATCCAGCCGGCGTAGCCAAGCACCTTGTCCACCGCCTCAGAACCGCGTTCCACAGTAATATATTCCGCCAGTTCCTCGACCCGTGCCGGAGCGATGGTCGGACTGCGTTCGGCGAAATCCAGCAATGCACGCTGCTCGTCAACGCTCAGGGCGACGGGGAGAACCCGCGCCTCGGCTTGAACGAGACTACTCGGCTCCCGGGGTTTCTCGGCATAGACCACCAGGGTGCCCGCCGCCAGATCGCCAAGACGCTTGAAGCGGCTGTTAAGCAATACCGATATCAGCCCGAAACAGTAAAACAGCGGTAGAAAATCGATGCCCCGCAGCAGGTTGCGGATGAGGGATGCCGACCAGCCCACAGGGGTGCCGTTGTCGTGTACCACCAGCAGCCCCATGGCCTTTTTCCCCGGCGTAGCCCCCCGTACCACCTCAAACACCACCGGATAAAACCACTCCACCAAAAACAGCAGGATCAGAAACAAACCAAACCCGAGTTCCAGGAACGGTGTGAGGACAATGGAGAATGCCAACAGCACGGCGTAACGAACGAGTGCATCGATCACCCAGGCGAGGGCCCTGGATACCGGCCCGGCAACATGCAGGCCCAAATCAACCCCTTCCGGGGTCTCAAACCGGCAGACGGTATCCAGGGGTTGCATGAGGTACTTACTGTGAGGCGACCATCGGCATCAGGACTGCCGCCACAATACCCAGCAAGGCCAAAATCATAATCCCGATAGCGATATAGCCCACCACCTTCTCCCACGCGCGGGTGATACGCGGCGGACCAAAGTCGTTGGGACCGATGGTGCCCGGCTTGAAGAGCAGTACCAGACCAGTAATAAAATTTACCACCGGCACCAACATCAAAAGCGTCCACCAACCTGAGGCGTTGAAATCGTGGAATCGGCGTATGGAGAACATTATTGCCACCACCACAATGGCAATCTCTATGACCAGTAACAGGATACCCAAGATACCGCCGATCGCGCCCGGATCCTGCATGGAGGCGCCTACGATGCCGGCAACGATAGCCATGACCATCCCGAGTGAGAAGTTAATGACCATTGACCAAGCGAGATAACTCAAACGCCCAAATCGCCCCGCGGGCGAAAATGGGCCGGTTTCGTCAATCCCGCCGGCGGTGACGTCGTGAACGTTGGCGCCAGGCGCCTGGTAAGGGTTGTTGTGTTCCATTCCGGTACTCCCTTCGAATTGTTGTTATATGAATCCCCCGATAACACCCAGAGGTCGCTCTACCTTAGGCTTCTCCAACGGCAGAATAGCGCGGGCGGGAGCGGACATATGCCGAAATGCAACAGAAACTCCCTACCGTGCGGTACATCCCAGTCGGTACCCATTCTCTCCGGCACCGAACCCGGGGTCAACTCTCTGTTTCGGCCGGTTTTCGGCGATCTTTAGGTAAAGCCGGTCTTGCGGCCGCGGGCATATTTGCGTCCTGCGCCCGATGACAGCGCCCGTATAGCGCCTTAAACCGACATCAAAAAGATATTGCCGGAATTACGGTTTTGAGGAAGAATCCCGCATCCTGGTCGTCGTGTCGATCTATATGAAGCTGGTTTCTTTTAACATTTTCCGTACCCTGGGTCTGACGTCCTGCCAGCCCGATCTGCGCTACATAAAGCCGGAAGATTTCGAGCATCATCCCCTCCGATATCAAACATTGCTGGAGGAAGCCGATTGGGTCCTTTTCCCCGAATATTGGCAGCTGAACGCCCTTATATATGGTATCGGCTGTCGGGTCTTTCCAAGCCCCGCGACCTACCGGATCGGCCACGATAAGATTGAGATGACCCGTGTATGCCGATTACTTACCCCGGAAAATATGCCCCAAACCTGGATTGCCAGAAACACGCCGGAAGAGGCCCGGCGCCTATGGCAACACCTGACTCTTCCCTTTATCGCCAAACTGCCGAAGGCCTGCCAGGGAACCGGTGTCTGGCTTATCGAGGACCGATCCGGGTGGCGGCAATATCTGGATCGGACAGACAGAATCTATATTCAGGAGTATCTGCCGATAGCCAAAGACCTGCGTGTCGTAGTTGTGGGAGACGAGATCATCACCGCCTACTGGCGCCACCGCTCAGAGCGAAGTTTCCACACCAATGTTTCCCAGGGAGGCTACGCCAGCTATGAAGACATCCCACAGCAGGCGCTTGACTATGTCATGACCCTTTCCCGCTCCCTTGGCATCAATCATGCCGGCTTCGACATCGCCATGATTGACGATCGACCCTATTTACTGGAATTCAATCGTCTCTTCGGGAACCAGGGAATACCCGGCGGGGGCAAGGCCATTACCGATGCCATACATAGATACCTGAACACCCATAGCCGGGATGACAGCCCCATAAATCCGGATAGACCGCAACCGGGACGACTAAAGATCGCAGTTTAATCTGAACAGGCAGAAGCGTGAACAAGGCGTACCGACCACCGCCGGTACGCCTTAAAGGTTTGATCGGATTACGTCGGTAATTCTCCTAGCCAAAACCGTGCGCATCTCCCACCGCATTGGGATTGTATACCCCGCAACCGACACCACAGCAAAAATAGGGGAAACACTGGCATCCGCCGGATTTTGTTTCCGCCTCCAGCTGCAGGCTCTTTATCTCCTCGGGATTAAATCCCTCTTCCCCGAGAAAACTCAGCGGATCATCAGCGAACTTCCGCATAGCGTCGGCATCCGTCTGAATTTTCGCTTCTATCTTTTCAACCTTGTCCTTGATTACGTCATTCATAGTGATTCCCTCCTATATTCCACATCGCGAATCGACACCACAATATCTTCCGCCATACTGAACTACGCGATTCAACCAGAACTCGGTCAATTTTTTATAGTATGAGCAGAAAAGTCCATTAAACCCATTCACATCCCTTGTAAGATTATATGCTATCGCTCTACAGCCGCCGCCACACACTTTTGAATAACTACAGATCGCACAATCAGACACGTCGCTAATACGCCAGCCCCTTATTGCTTTTAGCTGAGGCGATTCTCTACCGATCTCCGCCAAAGACCTCCCCTTTATATTTCCGGCCCTGAACTCATCGAAATGCAGCGATTGACAGGGATACACATCCCCGTTTGAATCAATACTGATAATACCGTTCCCCATACCGCAATTGGCATTGTTCTCGAAATATTCATCGAGAAAATTCGTTTTTCCGAACTCCTGCGTCAACAGTTTGTCATAACTTCGAATCACCTCCCAGTATCTGTCCATATCCGGGAGGAGATCATATTCCTCTATCTCCTCGATGGAATTCGGGAGGTAGACACTGATGGGCGCCAGCGAACATCCAAGCGACTTAACAAATCCGGGGTATTCCGCAATATGCTCAATATTGTGTTTGGTGACCACCGCCCTGGCGAAAGTATCCTCCCTGCCTCTTGCTACCAGCTTCTTGATAAACCGAACGCTCTCCCCCCAGGTCCCCTTCCCCCTGACTATTTCGTGCTCGTGCTCACGCGCACTATCCAGGCTGACATTTATGAAGTTTACATAACGCGCAACCATATCCACCGTCTTGTCGTCATTTACGGTACCGTTGGTTATGACGTACGTCTTGAGTCCGCAGTCGCGGGCAAACCGAAATATCTCCTCCCGGTCCTTGCGCAGCAGCGGTTCGCCCCCGGTAAAGGAAATCTCTGTACCTCCGAGCTCCTTCACCTCTCCTATTAATCTCTTTATTTCTTCTGTCGTAAGATCATCGCACTGATTCCTGCGATGCTCCCTGTTGTAGCAATAGACGCATTCCAGATTGCAGTGATGGGTCAGATGGATATAAACCTTCTGCGGCCTGAATTCGGCACTTCTCTCGTCCAGAGTTACCCGAGTAGCCGACCCCCTGTCTGCAAACAGTAATCCGTTATCCACCTGCTTGCATAGAAATTTAAACAAATCCTCCCGACTCTCTCCCTCCACCTTGAGCTTCGCAAGCGCGTCGCGAAGACTGCACCCATCCTCAAATTGAAGCAGGAGCGCAACCCCGTGGCTATTCAGCTCCACGACTTTATTGGATACCGGGGAATACAGAATATAGCCGTTCTCTGAGGGAAACACGGCGTAGGGACTCGCCAAATAGAATATTTGGTCTAACGATTTGTCCTGCGGTTCTGATGAATACATAGAGTATCTTTCCCTGTGCCCATAAACGGGCTCCCGCCCGCCTGATCCCAATATCCCTGGGATACCCTACCCTCCGCCTTGCATCGGCTGCTAGGCATCCTCCATCCAGAGTCCCTGCGTAAGTCCGGCTGATAGAAACAGATTCCTGCAGTACTCCGCCTGTCCGGATACCACATACACCCCTATACCCGGGCGCTCGGTAATCCCCAGGACAGTCCGGTAGGGGATCTCCATAAGAGTATAGTCAATTTCGTTCTCTGTTAACGTCACCTCGACCTTTTTCAGCTCCGCGGAACCGGCGCCTACATATATGATGGACATCTCCTTCTCCAGGAAGTCATCTATTTCCCTGTAGGCCATGAAATCCTGTCTCCATAATATGTCAACAACCTCTACCGAGCGCAGGAGGCCTATCGTAAGCTTCTTCTACCCTCGTAAATATCTCTTAGAACGGTTAGTTTTCTGTAACCGAGCCGTTCGGCATGCTTATAGAACTCTTCCCGCTTTTCATAATCTCCTACGTAATGATAAGCGACCGACAGATTGGCTGGTATCGTCGGATAATCCTTACGCAAAGCCCAGGCTTGTTCTCCGTAATCAACCGCTTTCTGATCGTTGCCCCGCATGAGTTCGATCACCAGCAGGCTCGCGAAGGCCTCCGGGTTTTCCGGGACCAGTTCTATTGCCTTCTGATAGGAGCTACTGGCCGCGTCGAGATCGCCCCGTTTCCTGTACAGAACCCCCTTGGCGACATAGGCGTTGTCCCAGTTTGGATTAATAGCCAGCGACTTGTCGATACAACTCTCCGCGCTAGGTAAATCGTCCGTCATCAGATAGGCCCATCCCAGCACCACCCATCCTTTGGATGATTTGGGGTGCTCAGCGACATATTTCCGGCCTTCCGTAAGGACGTAACCGTAGTCTCCGTTTTCAAATCTTTCATCAAGCTGCGAAAGACGACTCATGTCATCCGCGGACGAACGGATATCCTGGTCCTGCTGCGAGCACCCCGCGATGGCGCTTACCGCCAAGACTATGAATAGTAGGAATTTCTTCATTTCGCACACCTGTGGTCCAGTAAGTTACCGCGCCTTTTAGTCATTTCTCGTCAGCCTCATATGTATTAGTCCGACCCTCGTACCCGAAAGGTCTATCCGCTCCTCGACAGCATAGGGCTGAAAGTGGAGTTCCGCGTATAACAACAGCGCAGGGGTATTGTTGTTGAAGACCGAGATTCTTGCCTCCCCGACTCCATACTTGTCAAAGGCCTGCCGAACCATATGGGATACCAAATGTCTCCCGATCCCCCGGCCGCGAAAATCCCTGGCGACAACAACGTTACCTATGTAGGCCCATTTGCCCGGCTCAACATTATACAGATTGGCAAACCCGATCACCCTTCCCCTTTCAACCGCAACAGTGAGCTCTTTTCTCGACTCCGCCAACAAAAGGACCTGATCAACGGTAAACGGGTGCGTTCCTCCAGGATATACGCGAAACAGTTCCTCCCGGTCGGACACCAGCTCGACAACGGCCTCGAAATCCGACCCAACCGGTTCACGCAACTCCATGTGTTCCCTTCATTTACATTGCCAAATCAATACGGCAGGTGATAGGAGACGTTGCCGTTGCTCACTTTTATATATTTCTTCTGCTCAAGCTCCTTTACCAGTGCCGCCAGTTGCTGCTCTGAAAGATTTTCAGTAAAAAGTGAGTTAATCGTATTTGAGAGCGTTTTCACCTTACGCGGCCTCGACTGACCCCTTTCCGCTAAATTCTTAACGATCGCCTCAACTTTCTCATTACTTGATGTGGCGCTGGACATACGAACCGCCGGGATCTCCGCCAGATCACGCTCCCGCTGAATTCTGATTTTTTTACCTTTTAGGTGCTTTATCAGCGGATCAAATCCCGTATCCCGAGAGATAATGTGGAAGCAGGCTCCAGGGTCATGAGCGGCCAACTCCCCGACGTAATAAGATATATGGAAATCGAGCGCATTCTTCCCCGACCCGCCGATCTTTATATACCGGGCTGATTCGCCAAGAGCCTGCATAGCCGCTGCCAGATCGAACGGCACCTTTGTCTGATTTGCGCCAACGAACACGATCACTTTAAACGGGTGCTGTTTCAGAACATCAAGATTACCCGGCTGGATGTTCTCAAAATCGATCAGGACGTAGTTATTCGAGCGCGTCTTCGGCATTGCGGAATCTCTCCATATGCTCCTTGAAGCGCGGATGCATGTATCCCTCCTCACGCTCGAAGATCCTGAATAACACCCGGTTGGTAAAGCCGCCCAACAGACCACCATCCGGCAGCTCTACCGACCAATCCACCAACCGGTCCTTATTGACGCTCATGTCCGCACTGAACCCCGTGACTGGCTCAATGGGCGGTGTGCGGACATACACGGCACATTCCGCTCCTTCGACAGATATCAGATCGCCCCACAGATATTCAATTTCCCCGGCGGCGTTCTCGTACTTGAACTTCACCATCGTATCCTTCTGATGGTTGGGATAGATATCCGCAAGAAAGCGATCCATTGACTCCAGCGCCTCGCGCTTGGCGGACTCCATCAGCGGATCATCCGGCGCGACCGACATTATCCCGAGGTAATGATAGGGATTAAAGAACCGTTCCCAAATAACATGTACGCCCATAACGCCCAGGGCAATGCCTATCCCGATAATTACCCAGTGCGCATCCAGAGCCGACAGTCCGAAATAGATCACGGCTGCTACGGCAATATGCGCTATCAGCTTTCCCATGACTCGATGATCATCCCAATGTCTCAGCCAAAGGGCTCTGCTTTTCCTTACGCCCTATAGAGCGACTATTTATTAATTACGTATTACGATCAGGTTGTACACACTACTCGCGATGAGAAATATCCAGCCAAATACGACCACGCATCCTTTCGGACTCTCTTTGTCAATAATTACTGATGGCTCTATTCGGTCTGATGCAAAATAATCCAATACATTGAATCCTCTGGCTATCCTCTTCTTAAGAAAATAATCGGTTATTGTGGTGGACAGAATATCCGCCTGCCAGATCAATACCGTACTAAAAAACGCCATCACAAATACCGAGAAACCCAGCATCGGACTCAAATAATATGCTGCCGCCGCAAAGTTACAGAAAAATATTGCTCCCGATAATACTCTGCCATTCATATTTGCAAATAATATGAGTATGCGCTTCGCGGCTGAATATTAGCTGCAACTAAAAACTCGATATCCCATAACAACGTATATATAACCTACTGCTGCGACATCCTGATAAAAGCACGCGCTCGGCGTACCTTATCGACACAGTTCGGGTATTTCCCAAACTCTTTTTGGATTTGGGCCGCCCCCAGCAAACTCGCCGCCTTGGTGTATTCCACAGTACCGCTAAATCCTTTTGCTTTTGCGTAATCCAGTTCCTGCTGGGCAACGGTTAATCCCCTATCACACTGTTGAGCTACCGAACTGGTTGGGCTTCCCGCACACCCCGCGGTCGCAACAATAAGCGCAATCAGGACAAGGACCATATATTTCATTTCAGCAACTCCTCATAAAATGAAAAAACTGATGACAAGTATCAGCACTAGTATACATCCTGTTTTGCCAAATAACTCCAAATATCAGCGGGTGGCATACCTGCGGCGTAGCTTGCTGCTCAAGCGTTCAGAGCCCCTGGCTTACCTGATGACCCAGAGGGCTCTTGTCCTTTCAACGGGGGGGGCTGATTTGATGAGGAAATATTGGTAATCTCCGGCGAATCCGCGATTTTCACAGTTATCGCCGGCCCCTATCCTGAAAATGCAATACCCTTTTCTTTCCGTACTACCGGCCTTCAATGCACTGCATTAGCGGCTCACCACAAAAAGCGCCCCATTCTTAGCCGGGGTCACTTTACCTTATATATCTCTTGTAAAATTCTCGCTTTGGTATTTGTCAATCGTTCCTTAAGGCTAACGGCCCATTGCTCATCCGTTTTTTCCAGCTCTCGGATATTTTTTTCAAGGTATTTCAACGAATTATTAAATTCTAAATAGCGATAGTCTTGCTTCTTATCCTTATCAACCGGAAACCGCCTCTTTATTTCATCTAATGGCAGATCCGCATAGACCACTACTTTAATATCACATTTCGCTTTCGGATCACTGCCCCCATGTTTATCCCATTGCCACCATTGCATTCCGATCTCCTCCCACGCAATCACCTGTGGCCCGAAATCCTCATATTCAAATATCGCATATGATTTTGGGGCGTTGTTGCAGCCATGCAGCAACAATGACGCAAGTAAAAACAGTGTTATTTTCGCTTTCATCACGAAACTAACCTGTAGTTAATCCGCTCGCGCGAGCGAGTCCGAGCGAGAGCCGCTTAAGGAGCCGGCCCCGTTTTCGGCTTCCTTGATAATTTAACGGACTCCGCCCCTTAAAACGGCTGCCCTGATGCACCTTCATTTTGCGTCTACCGAGATATGGGAACCGTCTTGCAGTTTTCAAACGAGACATTGCCCGGCAAATGAAACCTTATTTGCGCATTCATGATCCCGGCCACTTTCATACCTTCGATCACTTTGCAGCCGGTTGATTTGACCGCATCGCGCACCGTCTCCGTGGCGGAGTCGCAACCCAGTACGATGACAGCATCATATTGCCCCGCGCATTTCTGCAGCTTCTTCCGCTTCCCCGAGGTCCACATGCACATAAACCATTGATGAGAAGGAATGCTTCTGAATACTCCTGTTGTCAAGCCACGTTCCCTTAATCTGGATTGCAGCACGGATATGTATTGCTCGAAAGGTTCGGATTTCAGGAAATTTCTAAACAACCGTATGAAAGGCTTGTTCTCCTGCACGGCCACGGTTACCGCAGGACACATATAGCAGGGGACCATCAATACGGAACGCAGTCCCGCGACCTCCGGAAGGACATCTATCTCATTGAAATGAATCGGCATTTGTCTTTCCTCGCGTAGTGATTGACTCTTTACGCCTGACGCGACATATTCCAGGTGATTTTCCTCTTCCCTTTTCGGCTCGCTCCATCGGATATTCCGGCGCGTTAAGCGCAGCGCTCACTACCCTCCGGACAGCACCCATTTCCAACAACTTCGCTACCGAATATGTTCTCCGCCTCATTTTTGGTAACACCTTTTGCTCCATTCACCACACTCTCGGCCACGCTGAGTGCTTCATATATTTCTTCCGTACTCAATCCCGAATCGAGCGCCGCTTTTCTGTGCACTTTCATACACTTAACGCAGTTAATAGCATACGCGACCCCCAGAGCAATAAGCTCCTCGGTCTTCTTATTTAATAATCCAGACATAACCTAATCCTCTTTGAAATATGACTGATCACCAACGATCACCCATTTAGACGAGGTGGGCTTATGAATGGTTACAAAAACTGCCATATTATTTTTTTTCGCATACCACCCGATTATCGCAAGTGGCCGTGATCAGGCATCCATGCTCCATTTCATCCTTTAATTTCGCTCTAGCTCTATGAAGCCGTACCTTTGCGGTGTTTTGGGATATACCCAACACCTCGGATATTTCACTTAGATTTTGCCCCCGCAATTCGCTTAACAGCAGTACTGTACTGTACTTGTGAGGGAGACGAAGAATAAACTCCCGGATACATTCGTTCATCTCACTGGCGATGTTCAGGATCTCCGGAGAATACTCATCAACCCTAACCGGATCTAAGTGCTCGAGATCTTTCTCGGATATCAAGTCACTATCTTTTTTATAACGACTTTTTAAATAATCTTTAGCCTGATTTATAGCAATACGGTAAATCCAGGTCCTGACGTCTGATTCGCCTCTGAATTTTTCCAAGTTACGTGACACTTTTAAGAAAACTTCTTGAGCCAGTTCTTCGGCATACTCTTTGCCACAATAGGACGCCAAGTAGTTCTTTATTTGTTCGAAATACTGTTGATATAGGAGATCATAATTCATTGGACGTACTTCTCCTTGACCTAACATCTTTGGGAAGGGGCGCGCAGCGAAGCGTTGCATGGCGTTCCGGTTAACTATTGCGAACGATCACGATCTTCCTGTAATGCCTTTTTGTTTAGCTTGAAAGAAATATAGCCATAGGAGCAACCCACCATCGCGCCATATACGCTCCCAATTGTTACTACTATACCGCCAGTGCCGCCCATCACTAGAACGGCAACTATATAGCTGGAGATAGCTCCAGCCGGCACCGAGAGAACTATGAATGCTGGAATATTGAATCTAGCGAAGCGGTTCGACAATAATACCAACGGTAACCCGATAAGCGGTACGGATATTAAGGCAGTAGTTAAGCCATAAATTGTGAAAAATATCACTATAATCTCTGCTTTGTCTCCAAGGAATAGGAAACAAGAGATGGAAAATAGACCGTATGCGACCAATACCGCCAACAATAAACGAATTAATTCTTCCTTTTTATCCATCGCCACCTCAGGCGCACGTCACAGAGTTCAACACAGACGAGCCTCTTCAGTAAATTCCCGGAATCAACCGAAAGCGTACGCGCTTCGCATAATCCCGATAACCCGGCAACTCCTCCTTTAGCGTCCGGTCTTCCAGAGCAGTTCTGATCACGGCGATGATGAGCGCCGCCGCCGGAATAAGTGCCCACATCGAGCTTAAGGCCAGCACGATACCCGGGAGCGCCAACAAATTTCCGGCATAGCCCGGATGCCGCACGAGCTGCATTTTCCATCGTGACAACATGAATGGATGAATTTTTAGGGCCTCCGCAACATCCTGCGTTTGCGTATCAGGGTGATTCGCCACACTGACCGCAGTGTGTTTGAACTGATAATTATCAAATGTATGCTTTTCCTTCTTCATTCTTCACCTCGTCTGCTATCCAACTAAAACGAGGTGTCAATTATTTCGGGGTAGGTTCAGTCCGAGTTTATGGCATTGTTATGTCATGACTTTTGGCACTATCTGCCGGGCTCTAGAGCCCGTACTTGGTCTTTATCTGTGCAACTTGCTCTTCTGTAAGGGCCAGAAAAGCGTGTTCCGACATCATGGAGTTCAGGAAATAGACCGGAACGGGTCCGAACATCTCTGTCTTCAGCATACCGTCAGATATGTCTGATTTGGTTAGTGCGAATGGCTTTCCATTGAGCTCTACAAGTGCGATTTCACCCATCGATGGTTTGACAAGGCTCCCCATCGTCACTGAGCCTTCGTAGTATACCTGCTGGCACTTTAGAGAGATTTGCTGATCCTCGGGGTAATCTTCGACCTTGCCATCCGACTTAAGCTTCACGATAGTCATCCAAACCGCCGGAATAGGGTGCTCCTTGCTTCCGGAATAGACGCCAGCATATGTGATTTGACCAAGAAACATGCCAACAAGAAGGGCCGCGATAAGTTTGGTAATTGAACCGATTTTCATTGAGTTTCTCCTTTCGTTGAGACATAACGTTGCCTTCAGCGGAGCAGGCGCGTATGCGACTGCGTCCGATGGAAGGCCTGGTTAGATTTAGCTTTCCTTAATTCCAACATACGGCTCACCGTAACTATTTGACCTAGAATCACCAACCAAAAATCCATTCTCTATCAGCGCCCATATGAAGCCTATAAAAGGAATAAAATTGATGAGTATCCACCAAGCTGATTTATCTCTATCGTGCCAACGCTTTGCCTGTACTGCTAAGGTTGGCCACAATAATACAATTGCAGAAATATTTATATATTGATTTGCAGCATCGGAATAAGGCTCAAAATATATATAAGCCGGTGGCAGCATTAATACCGCAATACATAGCGTAAAAAGCCAATATTCTATTCTCCGAATTCTTCCCTCAAACGAGAATAGCAGCCATATAAGTTTCATTTCTCAGAACTTTACTTTTATAAATCTAACGCCGCCAGCAACTGAAGCTGGAATGGAGCTTGGTTTTATGCGATGTTTTTTCCGCATAAAACCAAGCGGAGTGTAAGCTGTCAGTTTGCCTGGCCTTGTTAGCCATTTGCTAGTTTTTGCCTCGAATTCACGAACATAAGGTAGATGTTGTAAGCAACAACGATCATCCACATGACAGTATTATCAAAACGATTTTCATAGAATGCTCTTACAGCCATAGCAGAGCATAGACCAATAATAATTGCATGGAAGGTGAGTAATAAAGCCGCCACATTAACCTTTGCTGCGTCACCTCGTGAAGATTGATACCTTTCGATCATACGATTGATTAATAGTGCTACGGCGTAAATTCCGGAAAATATCAAGGCGACATATCCAAGCAAGACCCAACCTTCTGCGGTGAAATTGAAAAATCCCCTCAGAAATATGAAAGCAATATAGGAAAAGATGGCGAGCATAAGCAAGCCGCTTACACCTAAGAATCCAATTCCACTCACTTTCACAAATTCACGTCTAGATAGTTTGATCATGATCGTATGGCTAACGATATAGATCACAGGCAAAATTGGGAGCGAATGCGAGTAATTTTGTCCTGTGGATCGGCTTGTTCGATGCGCGATCTATATTGATTCCATAATGGGTTCGCAGTCCATGTTGCTGTATAAGTGCCATCATCGATCTC
>JBNKCX010000013.1:0-129392 GCA_050287965.1 Sedimenticolaceae bacterium | reverse complement strand
AACGCCGGGCCTTCTTTCCCATAATGCCGTTTTCCCGCATGATCCGGGCAACCCGGTGCCGCCCGCAGACGATCCCCTGCTGTTTCAGTGCCGCATGCACTCTTGGATATCCATAGGTCTGACGGCTTTCCTCATGCACTTACTTGATCTGCTCCAGCAGGGACTCATTATCCAATGTTCGCCGGCTCTTCTCCCGTTTTACCCATGCATAGTAGCCCGCTCTGGTTACTCCGAGCTTACGGCACAGGACTGCCACGGAACTGCGCATTCTGTGCTCATGGATAAAACGGAAGCTATCTACTTTTTTCCGGGGAAAATCCTTTCGGCCTTCTTGAGAACCGCGTTTTCTTCCCGCACCCGCTTGAGTTCACGCTCTAACTTCTTAATCTTATCCTTAGCTTTGAGCAGTTCGTCCCTGGAGCGCGCTTCCTGATCGTTATTTTCCAATACACCATCCCTCAGTTGTTTTTTCCAGCGCGACAGCATGAAAGGATGAATACCCAGCGCATCCGCCACATCCTGCGTTTGTATATATGGATGATTTGCCACGCTGACCGCCGTGTGTTTGAACTGATAATTATAGAATGTGTGCTTTTCCTTTTTCATATTTCACCTCGTCAACTATCCAACTAAAACGAGGTGTCAATTATTTCGGGGTAGGTTCAGGTCGGGTGAAGCGCATTGTTAGCTGTTTAGTATGAGATAACATAGCTACTTGCCTTAAATTCCCAAACAGCCCATGGTTCGCTATTTACATAACCGCTAAAGCAGTATTTGCCATTTTCTTCTTGAAAAGTTTCTATTACATCCAGAGGTGGGGAATGTGAAATTTCCTCAGGCTCACCTTCACCTTTAAACAATTCGGCCTTTTCTTCTGTTATCGAATAAAAAATAACCATGATAGCCTGAGCATCATTTAGTGTGTCTATTGTGATAGCTAAGTCATCCCCGTCACGCTCGGTCCGTACGACCCTTGCACCATCAAAATCAATATCGGTAATTTTGGTTTTCATTTATATACAGCTAACGTTTAAGCTGTGGGGCCGGCGCGAAGCGACGGTCCCGCACGAGCGACTTGTTATGCGACTGTCACAATTCACTATTTTGCTCGAGTAATTTTATTACATCCTCTCTATTTAGCATCTTTGCAATTTCTAAAGAAGAATGAGTTGGCTTTACGCCCATCTGTAGCAGCATTTTTACAACATTTGTTGAGCTTCCCATGATTGCAGAATCAATTACGCTGCCCTCGCCAATCTTTTGGTAGTAAGGATCAGCTCCGTTCTCAATTGAACTATGAATTACTGTATGATCATTCATGCGCGCAGCTAACATTAACTTTTCTGTAGGGTTGAGGATTTTATATTTTTCCCGATGCTTTGACTCTAATGCAGGCGACTTAGATGCCCCAGGTAATAGACCAAGAAATATTGTATTGGAACCAGTGAATCTATATGGCGGAAGGATTAAATTATACTTAGCAGGCTCATCTCCCAGTAACTTTTTTACAGTGCCTTTATATATTCGCCCGGCAGCATCGTATTTGGTGTTAGTGCAAGGATCATAGAATGTAATATTTTCACTTTGTTTGAATTTTGTGGTTTTAAACGTCAGATAACAACCTGAATGCGGACTAAATCCCACTACAACAAAATAATCATCCAGAACTGAACGATACGAATTAAATCTCATATTTTGAGCAGAGTATTTCATTAGTTGCGCAAATGGTTTATTCGTAATCGAATAGTATTGCTTTTCAATTAAAGCATTTAAGTAACTATCGTTAGGGTCTGATAATTTGCCTAGTGGTACCGTTTTTAATTGACTTAAATCTTGTTGCGTTCGCTTGTATACCCATATGGGTATATTTCCCAACATTACCCTCATAATTGAACCAGCAGGCAATTTAGAAACGTCTACTTCTAAGCCTTTTATAAATGCAGATTTAGTATCCTCTATGTAGCTCTCGGGGAATTCTGCACCTAGGGCTAATACTGGAATAATTAAAGCGCACAATATTACGTAAATTAGGATTTTGTTCTTCATTTCACTATTTTTTCGCATAACGCCTGTATTCAGGGGCCGAGGCGAAGCCGAGGTCCCAGCCCGAAGGGCGACTGGGATTTCTTGTTAGCTGCTTATTTGTTGCCATTCCTGAAAAGCGCCTACTTTGTTTTCAGACAGCTCGAATTCAGAGCTGTTGTATTTGGAAAAGACTCCTGCCGGAAGCGGTACGGCAGCATGCTGATTATGGTAGATGCTGAGATGTAGACCGCTACCCTCCAGCTCCGAAAGTACAGCTACTGCACTGATGCTTGTATTGTGGTCTTCGGTTAACTTCTTCTTTCCCCCAAATTTTCTATCCACCACAGACGGGGCCGAATAGTCTTTAGGCACCGATAACACAATTGCCTCCAAGCCGTACATTCCTACCCGAATGTTGTATGGCTCCAGAGGGTTGCCCAAAACGAACGGTAGGTTGTTGTACAGAACCAGTACCGCTGGGTTTTGCCCTTTTGAATGGGCTGACATTTGCGGCGATGCGCTTTGAATTTTTTTCCGCACTTTATCGCCGGGAGTTCCTCCATGAACAATGTGACCATTTGCCTCGAATTCTTCCAGTAGCTTTCGATCCTCTTTGCTCGGATCGATTTGCTTGACCTCAACGACAACTTCCATTCCTTCGATAACAATCTGGTAGTCAGGGGTTTTACTCGTTTCTTCCTCAAGGCGCTCACAAGCGATTCCCTGATCCGCGCAAAATTGTTCAAAAAGATCTTCGGAAATCGTCATTTCTGCAGCTAACGCCCATCATATGGGGCGTGCCGCCGCGTAGCGGTGGCACGTCCCAGCTGCCCGATAGGGCAGCGACATGATGTACTTGTTAGCCCTTTTTGATATGCGGCCTTAGCCATTCTTCAAACTTTCCTACTGCAGCATTGATTTCAGGAGTAAAGCTATCGTGCTTGGAATCTTCACCGATATGGTACAAAACTGAACGCTCCTCCTTCGCTTCCTCCACTGAGCGATCCGCCCCATCGTAGGGATTCTTCATTCGATAGAGCTTCTCTTGAATCGTAACTAGCAGAGTTGCTCGGCATGACCGAAGATCTTTGATGACATCCTGAAATTCGGCACCCCATTCAACTTGGGCATCAAGGTGGTAGCTCTCAAGTTCGGAAAAGGCCTCATCCATTTTTTTCCAGCGTTCTTCGTATACGTGGGCGGTGCCTTCATGTTTGTTTTCTTGTTTCAGATGGCCATGATGATCTGTCATACCTTCTGGGTATTCATACTGGTAAATTGCGGGATGCCTTACATGCTTAAAGGCTTCGCGTACCTTGTAGACTGACTTGAGTACATCTTTTGCCAGTTGATATTCGGACTTTCCTTTGAGCTCTCTTCTCCAGGTGCTGAGGCCGAGATACGCAAAGTAAGCAGCAAATGCAGCAGCGGCCGCTACCACGACGTCCTTTCCAGCGGTAATGCATTCTGCAAGTGTCACAGTGCTTTCCTTTTTGGGGCTAACGACCAAACTCACCCGACGAAAACCGCATCGCGGTTTTTGATCGGGTGGAGTGCCTTGTTCGGCTTCATGTAAGTAAGGATAATGATCGGCACTAGCATACTATGCATGCTTGAATAGCTCATCCCATCCCTCTAATGCCCATTCTGGCATTTCAGAACGTGCTTTACGGATACGGGCCCGATATAGACTTAACATGCCTTCTCTGACCCATGACATGGTGGTTACCAAGTGATGCATTTCAGTGTCAGTGATCTGAATGTCATAAAAATCTCTTGGATGAGTAAGTCTGTCTCTAGTGTTTCGTGCGATCTCAAAACTTCTAAATTCATGACCGCCAGTGTCAAGTGTGTGGTCATCGAGGGAAAAGACCTTAGAGGCAATTATGAAGTATTTCTTCACTCGATCACTTAATCCTGGGTAGTAATTAATCTCAATTCCGTTTTTCATCTTCTTTTCATTCAGCAATTCCATTTCCTTTGGAGATACTGTGATTGAATCCGTAACTGAATGACTTCGCAGTTCTTTTAGGATTTCGTCTCTAACAATGCTAAGCATCCCTTCAATTGCAGAAAAAACAGTTCTGACAGTATTTCGGCGAAGCGACTGATTGCATTTGTCACTTTCTAGTACTTCAAAAGACTTATATATATCTTCCAAGAGCTCATTAAAAAGCTCATGAAAGCGTGTCATTCCCTTATCAAACTCTTTTGGTGAGACCATTACCGGAGCTTCCTGGCCGAACGACCAAGCTCACCCGGCGAAAACCGCGTAGCGGTTTTTGGTCGGGTGGAGCGCCTGGTTATGCGTTTTCATTTCCTAAGCTCCAAACGAGCTTCTTCTAGAATTATTTTGTATACCTCTTCCGCCGAAGCATACACTTCTTCAAGATATTCTCTATTGCATGCGCTGAAGTTTCCAGCGCTCCAATCGACGCTATAAAATTGATCTAAAGCTTTTATTGCCCTTTCTGAAATAATTATTTCAGCGGGCCCATGTAACAGCTGAATTTTGCTTAATGCCTCCATACCGGTTTGAGATTGTTTTTTGAAATGTTCGCTTTCATTAATCTCACTATCTCGATACTCTGAGCCAGGCTCCATATAATGATCAAGCCTCTCAGACAAGGACAACTTAAGGTTGTATAGGGATTCCAATAACCCAGAATAATATTTTTCCTTCAAAATCCAACTCTGCTGATGAAGCCAACTTCCCTTGGCTAGTTCATTTTTTATACTTTCTGTTTCTTCTGTTGTTTTCTTTACCTGGGCCAGGAGCGATTCATAATTTTCTTTGGCCGCTAGGTTTTCTGCTTTTTTCTTTAGATAAGCTCCAAAGAATCCACCAACAAATGGTGCCAGTACAATCCAAAGATATACCCACCAAGGGAACTGAACACCCTCGGCAATCACTCTTTGAACGATGTTTTCAATTTCAGCTGGTGTCATATCTTTTACGCATAACGCTTGAGGCCAGTGGCGGCGTAGCCGTCCGACTGGGCCGACTTGTTATGTTGAAAATGGTTCAAAGATAAACTCCCAAGCGAAGACTGCCATGGTAAGGAAAAAGAACCACGCGACAGATTCGAACAGTTTGCGCCGGTACTTCAACCCCTGCTGCGTTAGAAGATCTGGGTACGCGACGATATTAAATGGATTCCATCGGATGTGGCGGAAGGCGTCTTTGCTTAGATCGGAGCGTCGCTCTTTCGCCATAAGTAATAAATTCAAGGCCGCACGAACCCAGTAAAAGGGAGCAAGAACCACTGCAAGTGCGAACAGTATGAGTTGGCCAGAGATAAGCAGAATTTTAACACCTGATAATTGCTCTATATCTACACCGAGGTAAGAGACAGACCATGCCATTGATCCTAGCCACAGGATAAAGATGAGCGCTCCTGCGATCAAGGCAACACGTTTTGGCTGAAGGGTAAGCTTATTAGGCACGGTCTTTTTCAACATAACGCCGCAAGAAGGGGCGATTGTGAAGCGCAGCGTAACAATTGTCCCGCTTACTTGCTTTGTTAGCCATTATTCTCGGCTGCCTTTTTTAGGCCCAAAAGCGTATCTGGTAAACCCTTTTTAATTTGCGAGCCAATTAAACGCCCAAAAACTGGCGCCAGAAATCCAGTGAATTTAACCCGATGCACAACAGAAATAGAATTTGCATCTCTTTCGGAAATTTCGTGCTCAAAAAACATAGTGCATAAAGGAAGTTTGCTTTCTACCGTAAATGATTGGCCAGGTACAATTTGAACAAACGCAATTTTTGCTTTTGGCCCCTTTGTGGGCGTGAGCGTACCTTTTGCGCCAGTAACGAATGCTCCTTCAATTGAAGAATTCTTTACATCGGGATCCCACTTATACCAATTCTCTACATCTGAGTAGAGAGAATAAACCTTTTCAATTGGAGCACTAATATTAATTATTTCTTCAAATTGCACGATGTTTCCTTAATATGGCTAACGGAAGCCATAACCGGCCCCATAAAGCAGAGCGAGGAACGAGCGGCGCTTTATGGGGTCCGAGTTTATGGCATTGTTAGCGCTTGCTTTATAGTGGCGCACGATAGTAAATTATCTCCCCTCGTTCAAATGGAAATCACCAACCTTGCATTGACTCCCGTAATCTCTTTAACTCTTCTATATGCTCGGCGCATTCAAAGCAGAAAACCATAGCCTCTATTTGAGAGAGTTTATTCACCCAAACTTCGGCGCCGCAACGAACACAGTGCATAATGTTACAAGTGTCTGAATGGTCGTTAACCCCATCAACCCGAGGGGCGACATTGAGTTTGTCTAGGGGGTGTTTCATGGCTCTACTCACAATTATAGATTTCGAAGAAAATCCGAAACAGATACAGTTCCGGCTTGCGATGAAAGTTTTTTTGCTTGTTCCACATCTGCGCCATAAGAGATCAGAGAATCTATGATCTGCTTGTAGTTCCTTATCATGTCTTGATTGTTGTGCTGTTGCCCAAGCAATAATTGCTCGATAGCCTGCTGAAGAGAAGCAAATGCATCGAAATAGACAATGTTTGGATCTGCGTGATTGCGCAAAAGAAATGCAACTGTTTCAACTTGACCGCGAGCTATTGCGATTGCTAAAGCTGTGACTCCTCGCTCATTTCGTGCATTGATGTCCATTCCTTTGATCAGAAGCGTATTAATTATAGAAATATTTCCTTGAGCAGCCATTTCACAAAAAGCTGCAGCCCCTTCCTCCTTGTTAAGGTGCTCCTGGGTAATACTAAACATTGAGTTTTGACGATCAAAGTCGTAAATGAGGAGAGCAAAATTCGCATCGTTTCTTGGGTCTCGAACGAGAATCCCTCCGGCAGCCCCAAATTTTTCAGGTTTTGCAAGAAGAGTACGTTTTACAGATGAAATCTCCCCGGTTACTGCTTGCTGGTATGTGAAGATATCGTTCATTGTATTTACTCTATTTAAAGGTCCCCATATTTTTTCTTTGGTGGTACACGCATATAGAAAAATGCGGGGATTTTGCGCTAACAGGTGCTTATGTGGACGGCACGTATATTGTGTTATGTAGCCGGCACAAATATTGTAATATGCCGCGAAACGTTCTATATTGGTTCTCTATATGGATATTCCAAAGCACGGAGGCTTGTCCATGGTTTCGCGAACCCCCTCTTCCGATCCCCGTATCGAGCGTTTCTGGACCCGATATCTGGAGGTGCTGCGCCTGTTCCGGGTGCCCGATAGCGCCCTTCCCTGGCACCGAAAGCATGTTCAGGGCTTTCTTGATGATCACCCGGATATCCGTCTGCAGGAGCAGACGCCGGAGCGCCTGCAGCTTTGGTTTGAGCGGATGGGCCGCAATCCCCTGATCGGGGAGTGGCGGTTTCGTCAGAAGATCAACGCCCTGCGGCTGCTGTTCAGCCATTTCCTGAAGACGCCCTGGGCAAGCGATTTCGACTGGGAGGGTTGGGCCGGCGGCGCGCAATCCCTGGGCAGGGATCACCCGACGGTGGCCAGAACCTACGAGATGATCGACAAGGCGGTGGAGAATCCGAAAAACCGGCTGGGTAAGGCGTTTCCGGGGCTTTACCGTAAATTCCTGGCAGCCATCCGCATACCGGAATACTCTCCCAATACGGAGAAGAGTTATCTCAGCTGGATCAACCGATTCCTTCGCTTTCACAACGATACGCTCCCTCACCATTGCGCCGAACGTCAGGTTGCCTCTTTTTTAGAACATTTGGCGGTGCGGCGCAAGGTAGCGGGGGCCACTCAGGCCCAGGCGCTGAACGCCCTGGTGTTCTTCTTCACCCGGGTATTGGAAAAACCGCTGGGCGACATCGGCCCCTTCAAACGCCCCACCCGGCCGCGGCGTATTCCCACGGTCCTCAGTCCGCGGGAGACGGAAGGGCTGCTGAATTCGGCACGGGGAACCCACGGCCTGATAATCCGCCTGATGTATGGAACAGGTATGCGCGTTATGGAGTGTGCACGACTGCGCATCCTGGACCTGGATTTCGACTATCGGAATATCGTGGTGCGGGGCAGCAAGGGCAAAAAGGACCGGGCCGTACCCATGCCGGAATCGCTGATCGAAAATCTGAAAAAGCAGATCAGATCGGTAACTCTGATGCACGACATGGATATCGAGGCCGGGCTGGGATCGGTATTTATGCCCACCGCGTTGGCCCGCAAGTATCCTAACGCGGAGAAAGAGCTGCGCTGGCAATATCTGTTTCCCGCCAGCCGTGTGGCACAGGATCCGAGAACCGGAATCGTGCGCCGTCACCATATTCATCAGTCGGCCATCCAGAAAGCGGTCTACCGGGCGGCGGCGCGGGCGGGCATAACGAAACGGGTAACCAGTCATACCCTGCGCCACTCCTTCGCGACCCATCTGCTGGAGTCCGGCTCGGATATCCGTACGGTTCAGGAGCTGTTGGGCCATGCGGACGTCTCCACCACCATGATCTATACCCATGTGGTGGGAAGGGGCGGACAGGGCGCGCGGAGCCCCCTGGATCGGTTGTAGAGCCCCGGACGCCCCCTAAACACCCTCCCCGCAGGCACAAAAAAGGCCCGGAATCCGGGCCTTTATTATTTTCTTACCGATTTTTGGTCGGAGCGCGGAGATTCGAACTCCGGACCCCCACAACCCCATTGTGGTGCGCTACCAGGCTGCGCTACGCTCCGTAAGAGCGCGCATACTAGGCGCAGCGCGCAATCATGTCAACTTGGATCCGGGAAACCGGTCCCTAACGCTTCAGGATCTGAAGCACCTCTTCCAGTTCCACCCGCAGCTGGCGGATGATCTGCTGGCTCTGGTTGTTGTCTTCCTTCGCTTCCTCGCCGGTCAGCTGCTGCCGGGCGCCGCCGATGGTGAACCCCTGCTCGTAGAGCAGACTTCTGATCTGGCGGATCATCAGCACGTCATGGCGCTGATAGTAGCGGCGGTTGCCGCGGCGCTTGACCGGTTTCAGCTGCGGAAATTCCTGCTCCCAATAGCGCAGCACATGCGGCTTGACGCCGCAGAGTTCGCTCACTTCGCCGATGGTAAAATAGCGTTTGCCGGGGATCGCCGGCAGGTCTGCCGTACTACTACTCGCTTCCAGCATAAGCCTCTACCCTCGCCTTCAGTTTCTGACCGGGGCGGAAGGTGACGACACGCCGGGCAGTGATAGGTATTTCTTCGCCGGTTTTGGGGTTGCGACCGGGGCGTTGTTTCTTTTCGCGCAGGTCGAAATTACCGAACCCCGACAATTTCACCTGCGCCCCGTCCTCCAGGGCGGTCCGGATCTTCTCGAAAAAGAGCTCCACCATCTCCTTGGCTTCTCTTTTGTTAAGACCCAATTCATCAAAAAGCCTTTCGGCAATTTCAGCCTTCGTCAGTGCCATCGCTAATCAATCCCTCAATTGTGCGTCGAATTTTTCTTTTAGGGCCTGGAGGATGCGCTCGATGACGCCGTCCACCTCTGAATCTGTAAGAGTGTGCGAAGTTTCCTGTAAAATCAAGCCCAAAGCGAGACTTTTTCGTCCGGAATCTACCTTCTCCCCAGTATAGACATCAAAAATGAGAATGTCTTGGAGAATTTGCGGCGCAATTCCCCTAATACAGGCCTCGATCACACTGTAATCCAGGTCCTGATCCACCACAATCGCGATATCCCGCCGGATGGAGGGAAACTTGGACAGGGCCTGGAATGCCGGAAGCCGTCCTTCCTTGATATTATTTATATTTATTTCAAATAGATATACGCTATTATTAAAGTCCATTCTATGCTCGAGTTCCGGGTGCAGCATACCCATCCACCCCACGGGATTCCCCTCTCGCAGGACCTGGGCGCTCTGCCCCGGATGGAGGGAGGGGTGCTCAGCGGCCCTGAATTCAAAGGCCTCGGGGCAGCCGGTCAGGGCCAGAACGGCCTCCAGATCGGCCTTCAGGTCATAGAAATCCACACTCCGGCCCGCTTCCCCCCACTGCTCCGGGACGGCGTCGCCGGACACCAGGCCAGCAAGCATTAAATCCTGTTGTATTTCAGTAGGTTCCTTGACAAACCTAAGACCGGACTCGAAGATGCGAATGCGGTTCTGCTGACGGGACTGATTGTAGATCAGGGTCTGCAGCAGCCCCGGCCAGAGGCTGGTGCGCATGATGGACATGTCACTGGAGATGGGGTTGGCCAGTTCCACCATCCCGTGAGCGGGATCGGTCAGGTCGTGCATCTCCCGGCTGATGAAGCTGTAGGTGACCACCTCCTGATAATCGCGATCCACCAGGAGCTGTTTGGCCCGGCGCAGACTGAAGGCGGTCTCGGGTTCGCCCCGCATCACCGTCGCCGCCGCGCTGCGGTGCGTGGGGATCTCCGCATACCCGTAGATGCGCCCGATCTCCTCGATCAGGTCCACCTCGATGCTGATGTCGAAACGGCAACTGGGCGCCGTTACCGACCATCCCTCCTCTGTGGCCTCCACGCTCATTTCCAGTCGACTGAGGATATCCACGATAGTGTCGTCATCGATCTTCAGGCCCAGCAGCTTGGCCACCCTCTCCCGGCGCAGCAGGATCTCCGGGCGCTGCTCGATATGCTCCTCGGAAACCGCCTCCACGATGGGACCCGCCTCACCACCTGCGATATCCACCAGCAACCGGGTGGCCCGCTCCATGGCCCGTACCTGCAACCGGGGATCCACGCCCCGCTCGAAGCGGTGGGAGGAATCGGTGTGCAGCCCGTAACTGCGCGCCTTGCCGATAATGGCGGTAGGTGCAAAGAAGGCGCTCTCCAGCAGCACGTCCCGGGTCTCCCCGGTCACGCCTGAGCCCTCACCCCCCATGATGCCCGCCATGGCCAGCGGCCTGGCGGCGTCGGCGATCACCAGGGTATCGGCACGCAGTTCCACCTCCTGGCCGTCCAGCAGGGTCAGCTTCTCCCCCTCCTCGGCCATGCGCACCCGGATCTCCCGGTCCAATTTGGCCAAGTCGAACCCGTGCATGGGCTGACCCAGCTCCAGCAGTACGTAATTGGTGACGTCCACTACCGGGCTGATGGGACGCAGACCGCTGCGGCGCAACCTTTCCCGCATCCACAGGGGGGTACGTGCCGCGGTGTCGATCCCCTTGATCACCCGGCAGGTGTAGCGCGGACAGGCCTGGGGCGCTTCCAGCTTGACCGGGAAACGCGCTTCACTCACCGCTTCCACCGGTATCATAACGGGCGGGGTCAGGGGGCTGCGGTTGATCACCCCTACCTCCCGGGCAATCCCGGCCAGACCCAGGCAGTCCCCCCGGTCCGGGGTCAGATCCACCTCGATGGCCCGGTCGTCCAGGGCCAGGTACTCCCGAAAATCGGCGCCCACCGGCGCATCCTCGGCCAGGGACATGATACCTTCCGAGGACTCCGCCAGACCCAGTTCAGCGGCGGAGCAGATCATACCGAGGGACTGGACGCCCCGCAGCTTGGCCTTTTTGATCTTGAAATCCCCCGGGAGCGTGGCGCCCACCAGGGCCACGGGGACCTTCATCCCGGCCGCCACATTGGCCGCTCCGCAGACGATCTGCAGCTCTTCGTCCTGACCGGCGTCCACCCGGCAGACGCTCAGCTTATCCGCATCCGGATGCTGCTCACGCGCCAACACATGGCCCACCACGACGCCCTCGAAATCGCCGGCCACCGGCTCCACCGAATCCACTTCGAGACCGGCCATTGAGAGCTGGTCCGCCAACTGCTCGGTGGTGATATCGGGGTTAACCCACTCCCGTAACCAGGCTTCACTGAATCGCATAGTTAAGACCTTTTGTTAAAAACCATTTACCACGGAGGACACGGAGAAATGAAAAGCAAAGAAGACTCCGTGCCCTCTGTATCCTCCGTGGTGAAAATCTAAGCAAACTGCCGCAAAAACCGCAGGTCGTTCTCGAAGAACAGCCGCAGGTCGTTTATCCCGTAGCGCATCATGGCCAGCCGTTCCACGCCCATACCGAAGGCGTAACCGGTGTATTTTTCGCTGTCGATACCCACCTGCCGGAACACCTCCGGGTGGATCATGCCGCAGCCCAGCAGCTCCAGCCAGCCGGTCTGCTTACACACCCGGCATCCCTCGCCGTTGCACATGACGCATTCGATATCGGCCTCCGCCGACGGCTCGGTGAAGGGGAAGTAGGAGGGCCGGAAGCGCAGCTTCAGATCCCGCTCAAAGAAGCTGGTGAGAAAATCGTACAGCACCCCTTTAAGATCGGCGAAGGAAACATCCCGGTCCACCAGGAAGCCCTCGACCTGATGAAACATGGGGGTGTGGGTCAGATCCGAATCGCAGCGGTAGACCCGCCCCGGGGCGATTATCTTCAGCGGCGGTTCCGAGTTCTGCATCACCCGGATCTGTACCGGCGAGGTGTGGGTGCGCAGCAGCAGGTGCTCATCAAAATAAAAGGTATCGTGCATGGCCCGGGCCGGGTGGTGGGCCGGGATATTCAGTGCCTCGAAGTTATGGAAGTCATCCTCGATCTCCGGGCCTTCCGCCACCTTGAATCCGGCATTGGCGAACAGCTCTTCAATACGCTCCAGGGTCCGGGTGACCGGGTGCAGTCCCCCATGACCCCTGCCCCGTCCCGGCAGGGTCACATCGATACGCTCCGATGCCAGCCGCTCCTTCAGGGCCTGTTCCTCCAGCCCCGCCTTGCGGCCCCGGATAAGGGCTTCCAGCTCCTGCTTGGCCCGGTTGATGGCCTGTCCGGCGGACGGCCGCTCCTCCGGGGGAAGCTTGCCGAGGTTTTTGAGCTGCGCCGTCAACAGGCCGCTCTTGCCCAGGTAACGGACACGCGCATCGTCCAGGGTCTGTAGAGTTGCCGCGCTGTTGATCGCGTCCCCGGCCTCCCCAATCAGTTGCTCAAGATCCAGGCTGTCGTTTTCGCCCATTTCGATCTACATCCTGTTTTTGATATTTCTTTTCACCACGGAGGACACGGAGATAATCCATTTTCACTGACAGCTGTTGTCCGAAAACGGACTCCACTCTTATTCCGACAACCGGTGGTCACCGGCGAGAATAAACTCTGTGTCCTCTGTGTCCTCCGTGGTGAAAATAAAAAAAGGGGAAAGACCATCAGGCCTTCCCCCTTGGTTATGTCATGTTGTTGCCGGGCCGTGGACCCGGCGGGATGACAAGCGCTTAGCTGGAGAGGTTGGCCTTGGCCTGGTCCGCCAGCGCGGCAAAAGCCGGCTTGTCAAAGATGGCCAGATCGGCCAGCACCTTGCGGTCGATCTCCACCCCGGCATTCTTCAGACCGTTAATCAAACGGCTGTAGGAGATACCGTTCTCGCGGGCGCCGGCATTGATACGGGCGATCCACAGGGCGCGGAACTGGCGCTTCTTCTGGCGCCGGTCGCGGTAGGCATACTGCCCGGCCTTGATCACCGCCTGCTTGGCGACGCGATAGACCTTGCTCCGGGCACCGTAGTAACCCTTCGCTTCCTTCAGCACCTTCTTATGTCTGGCGCGTGCTGTAACGCCACGTTTTACTCTTGGCATGACTCAGTCTCCGGATCAGGCGTACGGCAGCATACGACGGGCGGCGGCCACGTCTGCTTTGTGCAGCTGCATGGGTGAACGCAGCTGGCGCTTACGCTTGGTACTCTTCTTGGTCAGGATGTGGCTCCTGTGAGACTGGCCACGTTTGAACGACCCGGAAGCGTTTCGCTTGAACCGCTTTGCCGCGCCGCGATTGGTTTTGATCTTCGGCATTTCACTTAACTCCGCATTTTCTCAATAATTTAAATAACTACTTTTTCTTGGGGCTCAACACCATCACCATCTGCCGGCCTTCCATCTGGGGTTGCTGCTCTACCAGGGCGTATTCGGCCAGATCGGCCTCAACCCGTTGCAGCACTTCCAGACCCAGCTCGCGGTGGGCATGTTCCCGGCCACGGAACCGCATGGTTACCTTGGCCTTGTCCCCATCTGACAGGAAACGTATCAGGTTGCGTAGTTTTACCTGATAATCCCCTTCTTCCGTCCCTGGACGAAACTTCACTTCTTTAACATGGACCTGCTTCTGCTTCTTCTTCGCCGCCTGCTGTTGCTTCTTCTGTTCGAACTGGAACTTACCAAAGTTCATGACTCGACAAACCGGTGGATCCGCATTCGGTACGATCTCCACCAGATCCAGATCCGCCTCAACGGCAGCCTCCATCGCCTCACTTAAGGGCACAACCCCTATCTGTTCTCCATCCTCGCCGATCAACCGTACCTCCGGCGCAGTGATCTCCTCGTTCAGGCGATTCTTCTTGTTTGCAGCGATAACCGGTTCCTCCGAAAGAAGCAAAGCCTGCCTCGCACCCGGATACCCGGTCTCGGGCACCCTGCGCGGGACAAGCTCTAAGTTAAGCGTGGCCTACCACCTCCGCTGCCAGCTTCCCCAGGAACCCCTCGACACTCATGGTTCCGAGGTCCTCGCCGGTGCGGGTACGGACGGCCACACTCCCGTTTTCCATTTCGCGGTCGCCCACTACCAGCAGATAGGGCACGCGCGCTAATGTGTGCTCGCGGATTTTAAAGCCGATCTTCTCGTTTCTCAAGTCCAAATCGGCCCTAAATCCCTGTTCTCGCAGCATTCCTGCCACTTTTTCCACATATTCGGCCTGGCGATCGGTGATATTCATCACCACCACCTGCAGCGGGGAGAGCCAGAGGGGCAGTGCGCCGGCGTAGTGTTCGATCAGAATACCGATAAATCGCTCCAGGGACCCGAGGATCGCCCGGTGCAGCATCACCGGCACCTGCCTGCTGTTGTCTTCCGCTATATAGCTGGCCCCGAGCCGCTCCGGCATGGAAAAATCCAGCTGGATGGTGCCCAGCTGCCACACCCGGTTCAGGCAGTCGCGCAGGGAAAACTCGATCTTGGGGCCGTAGAACGCCCCCTCCCCCGGTTGCAGCTCCCAGTCCAGGTTCTTGTGATTCAGGACCTCCTCCAGGGCCTGTTCCGCCCGGTCCCAGACCTCGTCGGCACCCACCCGCATCTCCGGCCGGGTGGAGAACTTCACCAGCACGTCGTCAAAACCGAAATCCCGGTAGACTTCGAACAGCAGGTCGATGAAATCGGACACCTCGGAGAGGATCTGCCCCTCGGTACAGAAGATATGGGCGTCATCCTGCACGAAACCGCGCACCCGCATCAGGCCGTGCAGGGTACCCGAAGGCTCGTTACGGTGACAGGAGCCGAACTCCGCCAGCCGCAGGGGCAGGTCCCGGTAGCTTTTCAGCCCATGGTTGTAGATCTGGATATGGGCCGGGCAGTTCATGGGCTTGATGGCGAAGGTCCGCTTCTCCGACTCGGTGGTGAACATGTCGTCCCGGAACTTCTCCCAATGGCCCGACTTCTCCCACAGGCTGCGGTCTATCACCTGGGGCGTATGCACTTCCTGGTAGCCTTTTTCCCGCAACTTGCCGCGGATATAGTCCTGGATTACCAGGTAGATCTGCCAACCCTTGTCATGCCAGAACACCATCCCCGGCGCCTCTTCCTGGGTGTGAAACAGATCCAGCGCCTTGCCGATCTTGCGATGATCCCGCTTCTCCGCCTCTTCCAGGCGATGCAGGTAGTCCTCGAGTTCTTTCTTATCGCGCCAGGCGGTACCGTAGATTCGCTGCAGCATCTCCTTGCTGGAGTCGCCCCGCCAGTAGGCGCCGGCCACCTTCATCAATTTGAAGCCCTTACCCAGCTTGCCGGTGCTCGGCAGATGGGGACCACGGCAGACGTCGAACCACTCCCCCTGACGGTAGACGGAGACCTCCTCCCCTTCGGGAATGATCTCTTGGATGATTTCCACCTTGTACTTTTCACCGATGGCGGCGAAGGTCTTTATAGCCTCCGCCCGATCCCACACCTCCCGTTGCAGGGGCAGATCGCGCTTGACGATCTCGTGCATGCGTTCCTCGATCTTCTTCAGATCATCCGGGGTGAAGGGTTCTTCGCGGGCAAAGTCATAATAGAAGCCGTCTTCGATGGCGGGGCCGATGGTTACCTGGGTATCCGGGTACAGCTCCTGCACCGCCTGCGCCATGACATGGGCCGCATCGTGGCGCAACAGCCCCAGCGCCTCCTCGTCACGGCTGGTAACGATGGCCAGTTCCGCATCCTCCGCAATTAAATAGGAGGCGTCGACCAGTTCCCCGTTCACTCGGCCGGCAAGGGTGGCCTTGGCGAGTCCCGGGCCGATATCCGCCGCTACGCCATGAACGCTGACCGGCTTATCGAATTCACGTTTGGAACCGTCGGGGAGGGTGATGACAGGCATTACCTAATAACCTCTTTTCTCAGTGGTGACCCATACGAGAGGCCACTTGAACAAAAAACCGGGCTCCGTCGGGACCCGGCCTGTATTCCGCTGAATTAAACCACGTTGAACCGAATCGTGAATTCTATTTATTTGGCCTCAAAATGTAAAACCGCCGGCCTTTTCCGAGAGCCCACACAACCCCTATCCCCATGTCATGGAAACATCATTCCGGACCAACGGCGGTATAGATCCGGAATCCAGCAATGTCTCCTGGATCCCGGCCTGCGCCGGGATGACAACTGCAAGGATGACGGGCAAAGCGCGCTCTACGAAACCAACTCCCCCATTTGTGTGAAAGGAACGCGTCCCCCCTTCAAGTAGGGTGGGATCCTGCCCCCCACCGGACACCGTCTCTTTTCGTCATTCCGGACGACGCGCAGCGAAGATCCGGAATCCAGAAATAGAGAACAGCATAACCCCACTGAACGATGCGCAAAAAAAACGCCCGGGACTGATCCCGGGCGCTTTTCCGATATTGGTAGGCGCGATTGGAGTTGAACCAACGACCTCTACCATGTCAAGGTAGCGCTCTAACCAACTGAGCTACGCGCCTGTAAGGAAGGCGAATATTACCGGTTTCACACCAACCTATGCAAGCACATGGCCTCTGATCCAGGAAATCCCGGTTTCGGCCCTATACCCGGCCCTGGGACATCAACGCTTTGCCCAGGAAAGGTGTACCTTGTGCTCATCGATCCAGCCGCTGATCAGGCGGGCGGGGGTGATATCGAAATAGCGGTTCCGGATCTCTACGCCGTGAAAACGGGGGGCGCCCAGTTCCGTCGCTTCCATCTCCTCCAGGATCAGTTCCCCCATATCCGGTGAACAACGTTTAAAGCTCTCGCAACAGACATAAAAAGGTACGTCCTGATCCTCCGCCGCCAATGCCACCAGGTAGCTGCCGGCTTTGTTGACCAGACTGCCGTCAGATAACAGGCTGTCGGCTCCCATAATCACGGCGTCGGCCTCGCCGATGAAAAGCCCGATCTGGGCCTCGCTGATCAGCGTTGCCGGTATGTCCCACTCGCTCAATTCCCCGGCCAGCAGAAATCCCTCCTGCAGGGGACGAGATTCGGTGATGATGGCCTGCACGGACTGTCCCCTGAGCTGCCGAAAAACAGCGGCCACCGTGGAGCTGAGGCTGTGGGTGAACAGTGTCCTGCCCGGACCGAGATAATGGGCCGTTCGCCGGGCCACCTCGGTAACCGCAACCTCGGAACGGTGGACGAGTTCCTCCGCGGCTGCGGTGGCACCGGTCCGCAATAACGGCAATTCCGTCTCTTCGCACGCCTCTACCGCATGCAGCCACTGATGCAGGAGATTGTAAACCGGTGCCATACTGGGACGGGCGCCGATAAGCCTTTCCATCTGCTCCTGAAGCCTTGATAGCAGTTCCTCCCTGCTTGCCGCGGGAGTGACGACCGCGCTTTCAGCCAGGATGCGCAGGGCCTGACGTGCCAACTCGCTGGCCCCCTGCTCCCGGTCCGCGCCGAAGGCTTCCAGCGCCGCCTGAAAACCCTCTTCATTCATTCCGTGCTTCCAGGCAGCGGCGCAGCGCCTCCGCCAGCTTGGGCACCGTGGGGTAATCCTCTAGTGTTTCCGGTTTCACCCAACGCAACTCGGTGTTCTCCCAGTCCAGACGAACCCCCTGTCGATCATCGATCTCAAACAGGAAGGGGTGGACCACCCAGCACACCTGCAGATGGTCGTCCGCCACCTCCAGGGGTTCTCCCTGCGCCTTAAGATGCAGGACCTCTTCCCTGATACCGGTCTCTTCCCGAATCTCCCGCAAGGCCTGCCGCAGCGGCGTGGCGTCCTCCAGGTAACCGCTGATGGCCGACCAGCGCCCCCGGTAACTCCCCACCCTGCCGCTGCGCCGGACCAGGAGGAGTTCACCCCGGTTGAACAGGAAGGAGGTCACCACCTCGCGTTTTTCCATTTCCGGTTTTCAGTTAACAGTTTGTCGTTAGCGGCCCGGATGCCCGGACATCACTTCTTGTCCTTTAACAGGTCTTTGAGGTTTTCAAAGGGACGGGAGGTGGCCGCGGATCCGCCCGCATCACGCGCCGCGGAACCGCCGCGGGCGATCTCTTCCTCGTAACGCGCATGTTCGTTGTCATGGCAATAGAGACAGAGCAGTTCCCAGTTACTGCCGTCTGCCGGGTTATTGTCGTGGTTGTGATCTTGGTGGTGAACCGTCAATTCCCGGAGATTCTTATGGGTGAATTCCCGCCCGCAACGGCCGCATATCCAGGGGAAAAGCTTCAGCGCCTGTTCGCGATACCCCTGCTCCCTCTGCTCGCGGCTACGCCGCGCCTCGGCAACCACTCGATCCAGCCTGGCGGTATCGGTTTGCGATTTTTTCGAAGACATGACCTTTCCACCCCTATGAGAAGATTATAGGCGGCCAACCTTGATCCAATCGAAACACCGGGGGCGAACGAACCCGCACCGGCAACCCGGGTGCGGGGGCGTTTTTCCTATCAGGACGGAAGGACTTATCTTCCCACCGCCGCCCGGAAGGCGTCCTTGATGCCGTCCGGGGCACCGGAGATCTTCATGAAGGTACCCATGGTGAGATCCGGAAAACTCTGGGCAATGCGGAATTTTCCGTGCAGCATCAATACCTTATTCCCTGAAACCAGCAATTCATAGGGCAGGTGCGCGGTATGCTTCAGGACCGTGTTATCGGTTACCTTCATCACCGTGCCGTCCGCCCCGTCACCCTCCTTCAGCCCGACGCCGAATACGCTTTCATCCTTTCCGGAAACGTCGACACGATAGATCTTCGAGGTACCGCCCGTTCCCGCGGCAAGCCCCGCTTCCACCGCCGCCAGCGCCTCTTTATGGGAGCCGTATTCCGCCAGGGTTACCTGATCGGTGAAATGGGGCATGAACATCATGTAGTTATAGTTACGCAGTTTCTCCACCGACCATTTATCTTCGGTACCGAAATCCTGCTGCCGCCCCAGGGCGGCGGCAAGCTTCCCGGCCACGGCTTCCATATCGGCATCCATCTGATACATGTGCCCCATCCAGACCGGATTAGTGTAGCTCACCTGGACCTTGTCGCCGGCCTGTGTCAGGGCGATCCGCTGTACCGCACCGTAACCGCCCGTATTCGATCCGGCAGCGCCCGCCCGCAGGGCGTCGCTGGTCACCACGATCACATGGGCACCCGGATAGGGGGCATACTCGCCCGCCACTTCGAATCCCTGGTTCACGAGGGCTTGTTTGGTCTTACCCACCAGTTGGGCGACACTCCCGCCGCTCTCCGACGCCAGCACGTAGGGCTTGAGGTTATCAGCGCCGGCGGCGGCCGACAGGGAAGCGAGCAGCAGGACAGCGATAAAAAATATAAACAGCGTCTTTCTCATTGGATGTATCTCCTCCTCAGGGATAGCGGCCTCTGATCGGGCCTTTGATAATAGGAATTATTATTATTTGAGAGCCATTCTAGCCCCAATCCCGGGACAGGACCAGACCGTTGATGAGGGCCGAGGAATGACACCCCCTCTAACCCCCCGGTCTATACATGGGGGACAACAGGGGGGGCAACCTCGTAGGGCGGGCTATGCCCGCCGTTTACCACCCTTAATTCTCGGCAGGCGCAGCCTGCCCTGCGTGAATTACCACAAAGGACACAGAGGACACGGAGTTATCAATGCTTATTGAGCACACTTTGCGCCTCCGCGTCTTTGCGTTCTCCGCGTTAAATATGCGGACTAAACAAGGGCGTCACGCCAGCACACCCTGCCCCTGCAGCGCCCTTATCCGGTCCCGCACCCGCGCCGCCTCCTCGAACTCCAGGTCCCGGGCGTGCTGGTACATCTGCTTTTCCAGCGCCTTGATCTTCTTCGCCATCTGTTGCGGTGATAGGGCCGCATACTCCGCCTGAACCTCCGCGACCCTGGCGTACTCCTTTGCACTGACCGGCGCCCCGGGACGTGCCCCTTCCATGATGTCGGCGACGGCCTTGCGGATGCTCTGGGGGGTGATGTTGTGTTCCCGGTTATATTCAAGCTGTTTCTGGCGCCGCCGTTCTGTCTCCCCTAAGGCCCGTTGCATCGAACCGGTCACCTTATCGGCGTAGAGGATCGCTCGGCCGTTGGCGTTTCGGGCAGCCCGGCCGATGGTCTGTATCAGGGATCCTTCGGAACGGAGAAAACCCTCCTTGTCGGCGTCCAGGATGGCCACCAGCGACACCTCCGGCATATCGAGACCCTCCCGCAGCAGATTGATCCCCACCAGCACATCGAACTCCCCCAGACGCAGGTCACGGATGATCTCCACCCGCTCGACGGTCTCGATATCGGAATGGAGATAGCGTACACGCACCCCGTGATCATTTAGATAATCGGTGAGATCCTCCGCCATACGCTTGGTAAGGGTGGTGACCAGTACCCGTTCGTCCCGCTCCACACAGTGATTGATCTCGGAAAGCAGATCATCCACCTGACTGCCCGCGGGCCGTACCTCCACCTCCGGATCCACCAGTCCGGTAGGACGCACCACCTGTTCCACCACGGCGCCGGAACGCTGCAGCTCATACTCCCGTGGGGTGGCGGATACGTATATGGTCTGGGTAGCCCGGGCCTCGAACTCTTCGAAACGCAGGGGACGGTTATCCAGTGCGGAAGGGAGCCGGAAACCGTATTCCACCAGGGTCTCTTTGCGGGAACGGTCCCCGCGGTACATACCCCCCAGCTGGGGAACGGTCACGTGGCTCTCGTCCACCACCAGCAGGGCGTTGTCCGGCAGGTAATCCAGCAAGGTGGGCGGCGGTTCACCGGCCTTGCGACCAGAGAGGTAACGGGAGTAGTTTTCGATGCCGGAGCAGTAACCCAACTCCATGATCATCTCCATATCATAACGGGTGCGCTGCTCCAGCCGCTGTTCCTCCACCAGCTTGTCGGCGTCCCTGAGCTGCTGCAACCGCTCCTGCAATTCGATCTTGATCTGCTCTACCGCTTCCAGCAGGGTCTCTCGCGGCGTCACGTAATGGGATTTCGGATAGACGGTATAGCGGGGTACCTTGCGCAGCACCTCGCCGGTCAGAGGATCGAACAGGGAGATATTTTCGATCTCGTCGTCGAACAGCTCGATGCGCACCGCCTCCCGTTCCGATTCCGCCGGAAAGATATCGATCACCTCGCCCCGGACCCGATAGGTGGCCCGGTGCAGCTCCACTTCATTGCGGGTGTACTGCAGTTCCGCCAGGCGCCGCAGAATCCCCCGCTGGTCCATACTGTCTCCCCGCACCAGGTGCAGCACCATGCTGAGATAGGAGCGCGGATCACCCAGACCATAGATACAGGAGACGGTGGCCACGATGATGGTATCGGATCGCTCCAGCAGGGCTTTGGTGGCGGAGAGACGCATCTGTTCGATATGCTCATTTATGGATGCATCCTTCTCGATGAAGGTGTCGGAAGCCGGTACGTAGGCCTCGGGCTGATAGTAATCGTAATAGGAGACGAAGTACTCCACGGCGTTGTCGGGAAAGAACTCCTTCATCTCGCCATAGAGTTGCGCCGCAAGGGTTTTGTTGTGCGCCAGGATCAGGGTCGGTCGCTGAACCTGCTGAATCACATTGGCGATGGTGTAGGTCTTGCCCGAACCTGTCACCCCGAGCAGGGTCAATCCCGCCTCGCCGTCATTGAGCCCCTCCACCAGGCGCCTGATCGCCGCCGGTTGATCACCGGCGGGAGCGAAATCAGAGACCAGTTGAAATTCTTTTGCCATGGGGGATTCTGCTTCCCGATGTGATTGGATATGATTGAGGTCCGTTGTCCGATGACCTGCCGGGACTCGGCCACCCTACCACAGGAACCGCCAACACCTTCATTGTAACTTTGGGAAAACAGATGAGTATAAAACTTTCAGCCCGCGTTCAGGCGGTCAAGCCCTCCCCCACCCTCGCTGTCACGGCGCGCGCCGCGGAAATGCGCGCTGCCGGTAAGGACATCATCGGTCTGGGGGCCGGGGAACCGGACTTCGACACCCCCGAGCACATCAAGAAAGCGGCCATCAAGGCGATAAACGACGGCTTTACCAAATATACCCCGGTGGACGGCACCGCCGGCCTTAAGCAGGCCATTATCAACAAGTTCAAACGGGACAACGGGCTGGAGTACCAGGCGGATCAGATCCTGGTCTCCTGCGGGGGGAAACAGAGCTTCTACAACCTGGCTCAGGCGATCCTCGATCCCGGCGATGAGGTGGTCATTCCCGCACCCTACTGGGTCTCCTACCCGGACATGACCCTGCTGGCGGGGGGAGTGCCGGTATTTATCCAGGCCGGAGCCGATCAGAGTTTCAAGATCACCCCCAATCAGCTGAAGGCGGCCATCACCGAGAAGACCCGTCTGGTGGTCATCAACAGCCCTTCCAACCCAACCGGAATGGCCTATTCCAGAGAAGAGCTGGAAGGCCTGGGCAAGGTACTGTTGGAACATCCGAAGATCGTGGTCGCCACCGACGACATGTACGAGCACATCCTCTGGAGTAAGGAACCGTTCGTCAACATCCTCAACGCCTGTCCGGAGCTCAGCGACCGCTGTCTGGTGCTGAACGGCGTATCCAAGGCCTACTCCATGACCGGATGGCGTATCGGCTACGCCGGCGGCCCGGCCAACATCATCAAGGCCATGAAGAAGATCCAGTCCCAAAGCACCTCCAACCCCACCTCGATCTCCCAGGTGGCGGCGCAGGAGGCCCTGGAGGGTCCGCAGGCGTGTATCAGTGAGATGCTGGTTCACTTCAAAGAGCGCCATGATTACGTGGTCGAACGCCTCAACAAAATACCGGGCGTAAGCTGTCTTCCTACCGATGGGACCTTCTACTGTTTTCCGGATGTCTCGGAGGCCATTAAGAAGATCGATGGAGTATCCAGCGATGTGGAACTGGCGGAGCACCTGATCGAGCACGCCGGTGTGGCCCTGGTACCCGGTTCCGCCTTCGGCCTGGCCGGTCATGTCCGTATCTCCATCGCCACCAGTAAGGAGAATCTGACCAACGCCCTCGACCGCCTGGAAAAAGCGCTGGCGGGTTGAACCGACTGTAAAATGCGCGGTGGGGCCCAGCCCCACTAAGACAGCCACTTTTCGTTTTTTACCGCTTTGGTTTAGACTGAAACCCTGCACACGGACCCGTGCAGTTCAGAAAAGCAAAGGAGTGCTTTATGGATACGCGTATGTCCGCGCCCGGCCGTATGGCCGGATTCACCCTGCCTGAGGTGGTAGCCCGGGTTACCCTGGGAGCCGTTCTTTTGGGGATCGCGATTCCCTCCTATCAGCATCTGCTTGCCGACAGCACCATGAGCAGCGCCCGCAACAGCGTCATGACCCATCTCCTTCTGGCCCGCAGCGAGGCGATAAAACGGGGTATCAGCACCGTTCTCTGCCCCAGTTTTGACGGTCAAGAATGCCTCAACGGATTCGAGTGGCAGGGGGGATTCATGTTGTTCGGAGACCGCAACGGCAACCGAACCTACGACCCCGGTGAACCGCTGCTGCGGTTCAAACAGCACGATTTCGGCAACATCCGGGTGCTCACATCCACCGGCCGCAGACGCGTCGTCTACAAAACGGACGGCTCCGCGGCCGGCTATAACGCCACTTTCACCTTCTGTGACGAAACGGACCAGGTGCCGCCCCGGGCGATCCTGCTTTCCAGCACCGGTCGGCCACGCCTATCCGACACCCGCGCAAACGGGGATCCCCTGGACTGTGGCGGTTGACCTGGTCTGGTCGGACCATTAATATACGCCGCTTCATTCCCCGGTAGCTCAGTCGGTAGAGCGGGTGGCTGTTAACCACTAGGTCGGCAGTTCGAGCCTGTCCCGGGGAGCCAAATGAAATCAAGGGCTTAGCTGCCACCCCAGCTAAGCCCTTTTTGTTTGGAGCCGGAGAGAAGATTTCGGCAACTTCCGGGGGTTAGAATCCCCACTATTGATACCTTGGAGAAAACGATATGCCCACCTACGATTACAGTTGCCCGGCAAACGGCCGTGTCGTCGAGCTCATGCACCGCATGAGCGAAACTATCGGTAATTGGGGAGAGCTTTGTGCCAGGGCCGGGATCGAACCGGGAGACACCCCGGCCGAAGCCGCTGTGGTACGCCTGGCCACGGGCGGCAACATCATCAGCAGTTCCAGTCGCGGCGGCGGTTCCGCACCGCCCTGTAACTCCGGCGGCTGTTGCAGCGGCGGTATGTGCGGGTTGGGTTAAGCAACCCCATCTCACCACCCTCCTGCGGCCGAAGACGGCACAGGATTTTACGCCAATCCCGGCACTTGACCGGGACTGCGTTTGTCAGCACCGGGCGATTCCTAACTCTTTCTGCGCCCGCGGGCAATACCGATACCGGCCAACCCCAGGCCCATTAACGCCAAGGTTACAGGCTCGGGAACGGCTGGAGATTCCGCTGTCTGGAGCAGGATATTATCGAGGGCCCACGGCTCATCCGGAAAACCTGAGTCGTAATTTTCCTGACCCGCCTGATCGGTGTTACCGGCGAAGTCAACTTGGAGATCACCGCCGCCATGGTAAAAAAGAAACTCGAGAAGGTAGGCGCTGTTAAAAACAACTACTTCCTCACCATAACTATGGCCGGGATCTTCCGATCCATAGTAGATATAGCTTAATTCAAGCTCATCATCTCTTCGATAAGGGACGCTCTGGTTAAAATAATCATCCAAAACCGTCGTACCGTTAATTGCGACGTTAAACAAGTCTGGACCGCAGCAACCGGATCCATCCCCATCCCAGGTATAGATGGCAAAAAAATCGAACTGGAAGGTGTACCAGCCCGCCGCTACGGAAGAAAGTGTCAACGATACGGTTTCATTGCTGTTGAACAGTCCGCTTCCTAATCGTTCCTCCGAACCAAGAACGTGATGCGCCGGCGTGGCCTCATCGGCCGTAACAACGAGCGCAGGACCGGATGTACCCCAAGGAGTCAAATCCGGAGCGGGGCCTTCAAAATCCTCGCTGTAGATGACCGCAGCAGTGACTTGGCTGGCGGCGAAACAGAAACCCATAATGATGCCCAGGGTGAGGCCACTTCGTATTTTCATCGTGCTTACTCCCGGTGAGTTCTCTTAGCAACCCGCTCCCTGAGCAATACGACAAAGACAATCATTTGTCATAACCAAGGCATTGCAATATATATTCCTAAAATTATTTCCACATTATTTCAAAGGTTTGTGATCCGGAGAGGGGCCGGGAGGACAAAATCTGTAAAAAATACTGACACCTGGAAGCCGTTATCGCCCTCCAGGAGGTTCTATTCTTGACGCTTACAGCGATTGGAAACGCCGTCCGGAACCAGACCGTTGAACCGCGAGTGGAATAATCAGGCTTTACAGAGATGTCCCTAACTTAAAAACAGCAGGCTCACACCTCTTATTACCCCAACCCCCGCTGCAGATCGGCCTTGATATCCTCGATATCCTCCAGCCCGACGGATACCCGCACCAGGCCGTCACTGATTCCCGCTTCCCGCCTTGCTTCCGGGGAAAGCCTGCTATGGGTCGTGGTAGCGGGATGGGTTATGGTGGTCTTGGTATCCCCGAGATTGGCCGTTATGGACACCATGCGGGTGGCATCGATGAGTTTCCAGGCCGCCGCCTGCCCGCCGTTCAATTCGAATGACAGGATACCCCCGGCCCGCGCCTGTTGACGCTCCGCAAGCTCGTGCTGCGGATGGGAGTCCAGGCCCGGGTAGTGAACCCGCTCCACCCCGGGCTGCTCCACCAGCCACTGCGCCAGTGCCGTCGCGTTATCCGAGTGAGCATGCATGCGCAGCCCCAGGGTCTCCAGTCCCTTAAGAAACACCCAGGCGTTGAATGCGCTCATGGTGGGCCCGGCGGTTCGCAATACGCCGAAAACCTCTTCGCCGACACGCTTGCTGTCCCCCACCACGGCGCCGCCCATAAGACGCCCCTGCCCGTCCAGATACTTGGTTGCCGAATGGATGACAATATCCGCTCCCAATTCCAGCGGCCGCTGCAGCACCGGGGTACAGAAACAGTTGTCCACCACCAGCAGGCAATCGTTCGCATGGGCCAGTTGCGCCAGGGCCGGGATATCACCGAGTTCGGTGAGGGGATTGGAGGGGGTCTCCAGAAAAAGCATGCGGGTCTGCGGCCGAATCGCCGCCCGCCAGGCGGACAGGTCACTCAGCGACACGAAAGAGGCTTCGATGCCGAACTTGGACAGGTACTTGTCGAAAAGCACCGAGGTAGTCCCGAAGATACTGCGGGAACAGACCACATGGTCACCGGCCTGCAGCAAACCCATGCAGGTAGCCAGGATGGCGGCCATCCCGGACGCTGTCGCCACGCAGCACTCACCTCCCTCCATGGCGGCCAGCCGTTGCTCAAAGGTACGTACGGTAGGATTGGTGAATCGTGAGTAGACGTTACCGTCCTGATCACCGGAAAAGCGGGCAGCCGCCTCCGCGGCGCTCGCGAAGACGAAACTGGAGGTGGCAAAGATCGGCTCCGATTGCTCCCCTTCGGCGGTGCGGACCTGGCCTGCCCTTATCGCCTTGGTCGCAACCCCCCACTCCTTTTGGTCGTTATTCATCAATCTCCTCCGGCCCGGGGTCTATTCGTTGTTATACAGATCGAGAATACCGCTATCGGTCATTTCCCGTTCCTGCTTGGCGCTGTCACAGCGAATGAGTTCAAGTTGCTCCAGGTAATGTTCGCTCACATCACCGGTGATGTATTCACCGTTGAATACCGAGGTATCAAAACGGTTCACATTGGTCTTCCCCTTCTTCTGAACCGCCTCTATCAGATCCTCCAGGTCCTGATAGATCAGCTGGTCAGCGCCGATGATCTCCCGCACGTCTTCCACGCTGCGCCCATGGGCCACCAGTTCGCTGGCCGCCGGCATGTCGATCCCGTAAACGTTGGGATACCGCACCGGCGGCGCCGCCGACGCGAAATAGACCTTACGGGCACCTGCATCCCGTGCCATCTGCACAATCTGCTGCGATGTTGTCCCGCGTACGATGGAGTCATCCACCAGCAACACCACCTTGTCCTTGAATTCCGATCCGATGGCATTCAGTTTCTGACGTACCGATTTCTTGCGCACGGTCTGACCCGGCATAATGAAGGTGCGGCCGATGTAGCGATTCTTGATGAATCCCTCCGCGTACTTGATACCCAGCGTATTGGCCAGCATCAGCGCCGCGGTTCTGCTGGTATCAGGAATCGGAATCACCACGTCGATATCGTGATCCGTCCACTCGCGCTTGATCTTCTCCGCCAGCGCCACCCCCATGCGGGAACGCGCCTTGTGTACAAAAATATCATCGATAATGGAGTCCGGCCGGGCAAAGTAAACGAACTCGAAAATGCAGGGTGAATGAACCGGATTTGCCGCGCACTGCAAGGTGTGCAGTTTCCCTTCCATGTCGATGTAGACCGCCTCTCCCGGCTGCACGTCGCGGATCCGTTGAAACCCGAGCACATCGAGGGCGACGCTCTCCGATGCGATCATATACTCGGTACCCGCATCGGTTTCGCGGCTCCCGAACACCACCGGGCGTATGCCGTGGGGATCACGAAAACCGAGAATGCCGTAGCCGCTGATCATGGCTACCGCGGCATAACCGCCGCGACAGCGCCGATGCACACCCGCCACCGCCTGGAATACATCCTTTGCGGAGATACGAAGTTTTCCGAGCCTCTGCAGTTCATGGGCGAATATGTTCAACAGGATCTCGGAGTCCGAGGTGGTGTTGATATGCCGGAGATCCTCCTCATATAGATCGGCCTTCAGTTCGTCGGCGTTGGTCAGGTTGCCGTTATGAGCCAGGGTGATGCCATAGGGCGAGTTGACGTAGAAGGGCTGCGCTTCCGCGGAAGAAGAACAACCGGCGGTGGGATAACGGACATGGGCGATACCCATGTTGCCCCGCAGATCGATCATATGACGGGTATGAAAGACGTCCCGGGCCAGACCGTTGTCCTTGCGCAGGTAAAGTTTACCCTCCTCCGAGGTCACAATACCGGCGGCGTCCTGCCCGCGGTGCTGCAACACCAGGAGTGCATCATAGAGTGACTGATTTACCGGATTACGCCCGAATATCCCGACAATGCCGCACATATCAGAAACAACCTTGCAAAAACGTTTTGGAAATCATGTGAAAGTAAATTTCTCGGCGATATCCGGCGGCAGCAGGTCCCGCAACCATACCGCCAGTTCGCTGAAATAGCCCAGCAAACCGGACTCCTGCCACCAGGGGTCCTCCGGGAAGGGAGTCAATCCCGCCAACAGCACCAGAATGGACACCAACACCACTCCGCGGGCCGCACCGAAAAGAACGCCGACAATACGATCGGTTCCGCTCAACCCGCTCTTGTCCACCAATTGACCGATAAGGAAATTCACCAACGCCCCGAGGATAAGGGTCACCAGAAAAAGCGTAACGAACGCCGCACCGAGACGCAGGGAGGGCACCTCAACCCACGGCATATGCACGGACAAATCACGGAAAAATGTCCAGCTGACCCAGAAAGCGAGTATCCACGCGGCGAGAGAGAAGGCCTCACGCACGAAACCACGGATCAGGCTGACAACGGAGGAGAGACAGATAATACCGATTATTAAGTAATCCACCCAGATCATGGGAGTGTCAGCCTACCTTTTGGAAACCCGCCTCGTAGAGAATGAGAATTCTACCAAAGCATTCCACGCAGCAGAAGAAATCAGTGGTAACTTCGCAGCTTTCCGGTCAACTTCCACCGTTGCAGCTCCGGTTTAAGTTTCTCCGCCATCTGCTCCGCCCGTTTTTGATCAACCTCCGGCCCGACAAGTACGCGGTACAGGGTCTTTCCATCGACTACGGTCGGCTCCAGGAAAGCCGGGAACTGCTTCCCCTGGAGATCCTTCACGATCTTGTCCGCGTTTTCCCGGTTGGAGAAGCTGCCCGCCTGGACCACCCACGCCGAGAGACCCACCCGCAGGCGAGGTGCTTCCGGCTTGGGCTGTTCCTCAGCCGGTGCGGTTACCGGTTCCGGCTCCTCCGATTGCTGTGAGATCTCCCCGGTCCCGGCATCCTGTTTCTCACCCGCGTCTCCGGGTAACGATTCGAGAGATTCGGTCTCCAGGGGCAGGACCCGCGAAGAGAAATCCCCTTCCGGTCGTGGTGGTATATTGGTTTCATCGATGGTCGGGGAAACCACCGGCCCCTGTTCCAGAAGCATGGGTACGAAGATCACGACCAATGAAACCAGAACCGTTGCGCCGATCAGTCGCCTTTTCAGCCTCTCTTCCACCGCTTGTTTCCTTTACGCAGATCCTCAGGATAGGTTCATTATATCAACAGAACAGTTGCAGAGTGCGGCTATCGCCTCACATGTCTCAAAGGAGAGGACGACATCGCCGCACTCCGCCCGGCACGGGGTCAGCAGAAGCCGTGTCTAAGGACCGGCATCCAGACCGACCAGATCCGAACCGGTGAAAGTGTAGGCGCGTCCGAACCCCTCCACGAAACGCACTACCTCCGGCTCCAGGCGCAGCAGCTGGAAATCGTCGAAGGCAAACAGTTGCTCCGCATCCGGCAGGCGCGCCAGGTAACACGCCTTGCCCTGCCGGTACGCTTCACTGTCCCGTTCAACGGGCCGCGCGGATCCCGACACGGAGACCCTTGCCAGCGTCTGCGGGTCCCCATCCAGGCCGTCCTGCTCGGAGATGGCTAATGAAACCCGGGGGGTTTCCAACATATTGCGGGTATGGGCCGCCAGCCGGCTCAGGTGCAACAGAAACCCGTTAAAGCCGGGCTCCGGAACATAGGCCACCATGGACGCCTGGGGCTGACACGCCTCATCCACCGTAGCCAGGGCGGCCCAGCGCTGTTCCAGGATAAGCCGTCCAAGCCGTTGCAGAACCTCATCCCTACTCATCGCTGACCCGTTGCAATAGTGTTCAATGCCTCCGCGGCGGTAATAAAAGAACCGAAAACCACCAGCCTGTCCCGTTCCCCGGCGTCGGCCTCAGCCCGGTGCAAGGCGGCGGACACGGAGTCACTCACCGTTATCCTGGAGGATTCGACCCCTGCCAGTTGCATTCCGTTCAGTAAATCTTTCATGGGCGCGGCCCGGCTGTCAGCGAGAGGAGCAAGGTACCAGTGGTCGATCTGATCCTGAATCACTGCCGTCATTTCCCGGATATTCTTGTCCGACAGGGCCGAGAACACGGCCAGGGTCCGGCCGGGGCCGGGCAGGCCATGGAGATTCTCCGAGAGACTGCGGACTGACTGGGGATTATGCGCCACGTCGAGGATGATGGTCCTGGCGTTCCCCAGCACCTGAAATCGGCCGGGTAGCTGCGTCTGCACAAGCCCTTCTCGAATCGCTTCCGGTGACACCGGAAGCTGCTCCCGCAGGCTCTCCAGCAGCGCAAGCACCCCCGCCGCGTTCTGAACCTGGAACCGGCCCCGCAGCGCGGGAAACGGGAGATTATTCAGAACCTCTTTTCGCCCCCACCAGTCCCAGCCGCTGTCGTTAATTCTGTAACCGTAATCCAGGTCGATCCGCAGGGATTGAACCCCCAGGTCCGTTGCATACTCCAGCAGCGACAGCGGCGGATCCCTGTCCCCGATCACGGCCGGTCTGCCGGCCCGCAATATACCCCCTTTCTCCAGAGCGATCGCCTCCCGGGTTTCTCCCAACCATTCGGTATGCTCCAGCTCGATTGTGGTAATAAGCGCCGCATCCGTATCGATAATATTCACCGCATCCAGTCTTCCCCCCAGACCGACTTCAAGCACCACCACCTCCAGCCCGGCATCGCAGAACAGTTTCAGGGCGGCCAGGGTGCCGAATTCGAAGTAGGTGAGCGTAACGTCTTTCCGTGCCGCCTCAACCTGCTCAAAGGCGGCGCATATATCCCGGTCGGATACCTCGCTACCGTCGATACGGATGCGCTCGTTATAGCGCAGCAGGTGCGGTGAGGTATAACAACCGACCCGATAACCCGCGGCCCTCAGAATGCCCTCCAGATAGGCCGCCGAAGAGCCCTTGCCGTTGGTACCGGCGACGGTTATCACCCGGGCCGGGAAAGGCTGCGGATGGAGACGCGCCCAGACCGTCTTAATTCGTTCCAGACCCAGTTCGATCTCCCTGGGATGGAGGGTCGACTGCCAGTCAAGCCATTCTTGAAGGGTGTTGAAGTGCACGGGGTCTCTCAGAATAACGTCTGGGTGACGAGGAATACTCGTACCCCCGTCAGTACTCTTACGTCCTGTCCCGCTAAAGCGGGATCCACAGGATGTTACGCAGTGTTCTCGCGAAATGACAGCTCTTTGCGCCTCCGCACCTTGGCGTTCTCCGCGTTAAATCCGGTAGCTTTGGGAGGCGCTCTCACCGCGAAAGCGGTGTTAAGGTCTCGGTTGGTGGGTAAGGATACTCAGGAGATTAGCCAACCGGTCGCGCATGTCCCGGCGGTCGATAATCATATCGATGGCGCCTTTCTCCAGCAGGAACTCGCTGCGCTGAAAACCCTCGGGCAGGGTCTCGCGGACAGTCTGTTCGATAACGCGGGGACCGGCAAACCCGATCAGGGCATTGGGCTCGGCGGCGTTGATATCCCCCAGCATGGCGAGGCTCGCTGATACACCACCCATGGTGGGATCGGTCATGATGGAGATAAACGGCAGCCCCCGCTTGGCCATGCGTCCGAGGGCGGCGCTGGTCTTGGCCATCTGCATAAGGGAGAAAAGGGACTCCTGCATACGCGCTCCGCCGCTGGCGGAGAAACAAACCATGGGAACGCCGAGTTCCAGAGCGGCATCCACGCCGCGCACAAAACGCTCGCCCACTACGGAACCCATGGAACCGCCCATGAAATTGAACTCGAAGGCCGCGGTGATTACACCCATCCCTTTCAGCTTCCCGCGCATCACCACCAGCGCGTCCTTCTCGCCGGTCTTTTTCTGCGCCTGGGCCAGACGTTCTTTATATTTCTTGCTGTCCTTGAATTTCAACGGGTCCGTCGGCGTGAGATCCGCGCCGATCTCCTCCCGTCCTTCGGGATCGAGAAAAGTATCCAGCCTCCGACGGGCACCCATGCGGTCGTGGTAGCCGCATTTCGGGCAGACATCCAGATTCCGTTCCATTTCCGCCCGGTAGAGAATGGCGCCGCACCCGGTACATTTCGCCCACAGCCCTTCCGGAACACCGCGCTTATCGCTGGTTTCCGTACGTATCCGGCTCGGCATCAGTTTCTCAAACCAACTCATACGACTGTTCCCGCTATTGATTATCCATCGCCTGTCTCAGGGTGGACAGGAATCCGACCAGCTCGGCGGCAATGGCATCCGGCTGATCCACGAGATTCTCTATTCTACTCACTATCGCACTGCCGACGATAACCGCGTCCGCCACCCGGGCGACGGACCGTGCGGAATCGGCATCCTTGATGCCGAAACCCACGCCCACCGGCAGATCGGTGGCCTGGCGTATCCCCGCCACCTTCTCCGAGACGTCGCTGACGGCGAGGTGGCTGGCGCCGGTGATCCCTTTGACCGATACATAATATACGAACCCGCTGGCCGCATCACAGATCCGTTTAATCCGCTCGGCGGTACTGGTCGGCGCCAGCAGGAAGATCGGATCGATCTCTTTCGGACGCAGCGCCTGAAGCAAATCTCCGGCCTCCTCCGGCGGAAGATCAACGGTCAGAACACCGTCCACGCCGGCAGCAGCCGCCTCCACCGCAAAGACCGCATATCCCATCACCTCGATAGGATTCAGATAGCCCATGAGTACAACCGGGGTATTATCGTCATCCTCTCTGAAACGGCGAACCATATCCAGCACATCCCGCAGACCGGTGCCGTATTCCAGGGCCCTCTCGCTGGCCCGCTGGATCACCGGACCATCCGCCATGGGATCCGAGAAAGGAACCCCCAGCTCAATCAGGTCCGCGCCCGCCTCCACCATGGCGTGCATCAGCGGAACCGTGACATCCGGTTTCGGGTCACCGGCGGTGATGAAGGGCACCAGGGCCACACGCCCCTGCTCCTTCAGTTGCCTGAAACGCGCTTCGATTCGGCTCATATCTGGATCCCCTCGCGCGCCGCCACCGTGTGCATATCTTTATCGCCACGTCCGGAGAGGTTCACCAGCAGCAACTGCTCCGGCCCCATCTCCCGCGCCAGTCTGGCCGCGTACGCCAGGGCATGGCTCGATTCCAGGGCCGGGATGATCCCCTCGATCCGGGTCAGATCGTGAAACGCCCGGAGCGCTTCCTCATCGGTCACCGCCACGTACTGCGCACGACCGCAGTCCTTTAACCAGGCGTGTTCCGGGCCGACACCGGGATAATCAAGACCGGCGGATATGGAGTGGGTCTCTATGATCTGACCGTTGGCATCCTCCATGAGGTAGGTGCGGTTTCCATGCAGAACACCGGGCTGACCGGCACACAGCGGGGCCGCGTGATGACCGGTATCCAGGCCGTCACCCGCCGCTTCCACGCCGTAAATGGCCACCTGCCGATCCTCGAGAAAGGGATGAAACAGGCCGATGGCGTTAGACCCGCCGCCGACACAGGCCACCAGGGCATCGGGCAGCCGCCCGGCCTGCTCCTGGATCTGCTGCCGCGCCTCGCGTCCGATCACTGTCTGGAAATCCCGCACCATGGCTGGATAGGGGTGGGGACCGGCCACCGTACCAATAATGTAGAAGGTGTTGTCGACATTGGTCACCCAATCCCGCATGGCCTCGTTAAGGGCGTCCTTCAGTGTTCTGGATCCGGATTCCACACCGACCACCTTGGCACCGAGCAGGGTCATGCGGTAAACGTTGGCCTCCTGGCGGGCCATGTCCACGGCACCCATATAGACCACGCACTCCAGTCCCATGCGGGCGGCCACCGTGGCGGTGGCGACACCGTGCTGGCCGGCACCGGTCTCGGCGATGATTCTCGTCTTTCCCATACGCCGGGCCAGCAAGGCCTGGCCGATGGTATTGTTTACCTTGTGGGCACCGGTGTGGTTCAGGTCCTCCCGCTTCAGATAGATCTGCGCCCCGCCGAGTTCGCGGCTCCAGCGTTCGGCGTGATAAAGGGGCGAAGGGCGGCCCACATAGTGCTGAAGATCAGCATCCAGTTCGGCCAGAAACTCTTCATCCTGCATGTACTTTTCGTACGCCTGACGCAGTTGTTCCAACGGCTCCATGAGGGTTTCGGCAACGAACATGCCGCCATAGGGCCCGAAGTGACCGCCCCCGTCCGGCATGTTTTTGAAATCTGTTATGTTATCGGTTGGCACGCTCAACACCTCGCATAAATGCCGCTATCTTCGCACTATCCTTGATTCCCTTCTCCAGCTCCACACCACCGCTCACGTCCACCGCATAGGGCCGAACCTGCCGGATCGCCTGCTCGACGTTTTCCCCATCGAGCCCGCCGGCCAACACGATATCTGCCTCCAGATCCGCGGGGATACGACCCCAATCGAAAGTCCTGCCGGTACCCCCCGGCTTCCCCTGTTCATAGGTATCCAGCAACAGCCCGGCCGCATCCGGGTAATTCCGCCGCTGCTCCTGCAGATCCACCCCCTCCCGCATGCGGATCGCCTTGAGATAAGGCCGGCCATGCCCCCGGCACTGCTCGGCAGGCTCATCTCCGTGAAACTGCAAAAGATCAACAGGAACCGCAGACAGGACCCCGGCAATCTCCTCCCTGGACGGGTTTACAAAAAGTCCCACCACCGTCACGAAGGCCGGCAGGTGCTTGACGATCTCAGCTGCTTGGGCGGTAGTCACCGCCCTGGGGCTGGGCGGATAGAAAACTAGGCCGATGGCATCCGCGCCCGCACGCGCAGCGTCCAGCGCGTCCTGGGGACGGGTGATACCGCAGATTTTGACCCGGGTTCTCATAGGGCGGTTAAAGATACAGGATCAGGCAGGCTTGAGAAAGGTCATTTATAAAATCCGTAATTAACCGCCGCGGCCTTCCGGCGGGCACAGTACACCCTACGTAACCAGGCAATCAGGCATGGATGACTCGAAACCATCCTCACCACAGAGAACACAGGGGTCCACGGAGAACAAGCATACCGCCCCTCCGGCCTCCTCCGTGTCCCCTGTGGTAAAAAAGAATGTTGGGATGGGCTATGCCGTTCGTTTACCGCGGCAGATTGAATTCCGCCGGATAGTCGATATGCATCAGGTACAGCCCCTGCGGCGGGGCTGTCACGCCACCCAGGGTGCGGTTGCGATACTCCAGTACCTCTCTGCTCCACTCCACCGGACGATCCCTCTCCCCGATGGCAATCAGCACCCCCGCGATATTACGGACCATATGATGCAGAAAGGCGTTGGCGCTGATATCGATCACGATCCTTTCCCCTTCCCTCCTGACGTCCAGTCGGGTGACGGTACGAACCGGACTCTTGGCCTGGCAGCCCTGGGCCCGGTAAGAGGAGAAATCGTGGGTACCGATAAGGCTGCGGGCCGCTTCCTGCATCCGCGACTCATCCAGCGGCCGATGGATCCAGACGGCACGGTTCGCCCAGAGGGCGGAGCGCGTCACGCGGTTAAGAATGATATAGCGATAACTGCGACCGGTGGCCGAGAAGCGTGCATGAAATTCATCCGCCACGGGCTGCGCCCAGGTCACGTTGATATCCTGTGGCAGATTAACGTTCGTCCCCAAAATCCAGTTCCTTGGAGTTCTTAACGCCTCGCTGTCGAAATGGACGACCTGCCCCAACCCATGGACCCCGGCATCGGTACGCCCGGCACACTGAACCGATACCGGATGATCCGCCACTCTCGAGAGGGCCTCCTCCAGACGCTCCTGGACGGTGTCCACATCACCCTGAGTCTGCCAGCCGCAGAATGCCGTGCCGTCATATTCGACGCCCATCGCAATGCGCATGAATTACATTTCCTTCCTATTTCAATAACAGATCGCTCGCCGGCGGACACGGAACCTCTCGAACCCGTGACCGAACGCCATACCGCTGCTATTTTAAGCCCTTAACGCAGAGAGGCGCACCAAGGTGCGCCTCTCATACCGTTTTCAACAGCGTAAGATTCTAGAGACAGGTCATATCAGGAGAGCTGGTCCCTCAATTGCTGCGCCTCCCGCTTCTGATCCGCATTTCCTTCGGCCAGAACCTCATCGATGATGTCGCTGGCGCCCTCGGGATCGCCCATATCGAGATAAGCACGGGCGAGATCGAGTTTGGTACTCACTTCATCATCGTCGTCACCGCCATGAAGCGCCGCTTCCATACCGCCGCCCAATTCATCCAGAGACAAATCGTCCGCGACCATATCCTCCGCCGGGAAATCGATGACCTTCTCTTCTCCGAGATCCAGCATATCGGAACCTTCCTCATCCTCGTCCTCCGACGCTCCCTGAGCCAGTTCCAGGCCTATATCATCCAGTTCACCGCCTTCGAGCTCGGTGAAGGCGCTGTCCAGCTCAAGATCGAAATCAGAGGCCTCTCCTACAGGCGCCTCGGCTTCCGCGTCATCATCGAGACTCGCGGCGATATCATCCAGATCCAAATCCGCCAGATCATCCGCGGTTGTATCAGCTGCTCCCCCTTCATCCGTATCGGTAGCAATGGCATCCAGATCGAAACCGGTGGTCTCAACACCGAGCTCTTCTTCCAGGGCGATGACATCATCCCCCGGACCCTCGCTCGGCATCGGTTTACCTCCGGCAAACAACTCATGGGACGGTGCGAGTTCCCTACCCATGGAGACCACTTTCTCCCAGGCGGCTGAGTCAGAGAACTGGACCGGAGTTCCCGCCAGCTCCTTCGCAAGCGCGACGAAACCGTTGGCGTCCTTTACTGCGTAAAAGATCTCAAACATCTTATATTTGAGCGCATGCCTCCCCGGTTCCCTGTCGATGGCCTGCTTCAGCAGTTCTTCCGCCTGCTGGTAACGACCATAGGCGATATAGACATCCGCTTCGGCGAGCGGATCGACCTCGCCGGTCTCATCCTGCAGGGCGTCGATATCGCTGGGTGAGAAGTCGCTGAGGAAGGAGGTCTCGTCGGTCTGTCCCAGCACCTCTTCCGCATCCTGCAACGCGGTGTCGGAAAGCCCTTCATTTCCTCCTTCGATCAGGATGCTCTCTTCGAATTCTTCCTGTCCCGATTTGCGGCTGCGCATCAGCCACATGACCAGCAGAAGCACCACGATGAAACCGACACCGGCGATGATTCCGGTGGTTTCATCCACCAGACCGCCGAGCAATCCGGTCTTTTTCTCCGGCTTGGGCTGGGGTTTAGGCGCGGGTTTCGGTTCCGGCGGCTGCACTTCAGCGACCACCGGGGGTACCGGTTGCTCAGGCTCGACCACCGTTTCCGCGGGCGCGGGTTCTGTTTCGGGGGGCGCGGCCGCCTCTTCCGTCGCCATTCCCGCTTCAGGTGCGGGCTCCATCGCCGCCTCGCCCTCAGCCGGTATATCCAGCACGACTTCTTCCCCTTCAGGTACCGCCGCAGCCTCGGTTTCAGTTGTCTCCGCGGGGACTTCTTCCGTCGGCGTCGCCTCGGCAGCAGCAGCTTCCTCTGCCGGAGCCTCCGGGGCCGCCTCTTCCGCAGGCGCCTCTTCCGGGAGCTGTTCGGCCTCAGACAGGCCGGCCTGGAGTTGCGCCAGCTGTTCGCTCTTCAGATCGAGCAGACGTTGCAGATCCGCCAACTGGCTTTCCAGTTCCGTAACCCGGGAATGAAGTTCACCGCCTTCCAGACGAGCCGATTCAGCATCCTCTTTGGCGATCAACAACTCCTGTTTGAGACGTGCCACCATCTCTTCCGTCGGGGCTTCTTCCGCGGCACCCGCCTCACCTTCACCCTCCGGGCGCGCGGTTGCGATCTTCAGCTCCGCATCCGGCGTCTGGGCCTGAGGCTTTTCTGCCGCCGTTCCCTCGGCTGCTTCCGATCCGGCTGTGGTCTCGGTTGCCCCGGTTCCCGGTTTCACCTCCGGCTGTGTCTCCGGTTTCGCTTCCGTCTCGGTAGCGGCCACCGCGGCGACCTGCTTCTCCGCCATCCAGGCATTGAGGTGTTCACTGTACTGATCCCGGGCCTCGCGCTTACTGATACCCATCGTCTCTTCGCGATCCGGTATCCGCAGGATCTGACCCGCTTTCAGATTATTGATATTGTTATTGAAAAAAGCCTTCGGGTTGGCACGGTAGATCGCGAACATCATCTGGTTTATATCCGCACCCTGATGCATGGAACCCTCGGCGATTACCCACAGGGAGTCACCCTTCTTAACCGGCCCGTATTCACCACCGACAACGCCTTCTTCCATTGCGATCCCGGTCGCTTCGCCGGCGGGGGTGGCCGGCGCGGTAACGGCCGCAGTTTCAGGGGTGGTTTCAGGAACCGCTTCGGCGGTTGTTTCGGGAACGGCCTCAGGAACAACTTCGGGTGCCGGTTCGGCGGCCGCAACCGGGGCCTCCACCGGCGCCGGTTTACGTTGGAGAGTCACGGGGGGATCGAGCAGGACCGTATACTCCCGTAACAGGCGTCCCTTCGGCCAGTTGACTTCTATGACAAAATTGAGGAACGGCTCGCGGATCGGTTCCCGAGAAGTGACGCGAATTACCGCGCGACCATCTTCCAGTCGCTCCGGTTTAAAATAGAGTTTGGAAAGAAGATAGGGCCGGTCAACGCCGGCCTGCTCAAACGCTTCGGGTGAAGCCAGTGCAACCCGAACATCGTCCAGCGTCCCTTTCTCTACCGATAACAACGTGATATCAGCGTTAAAATTCTGATTTAGCGCCGATTTCAGATCGATATCGCCCAATCCAAGTGCCTGAGCGCCGGACGTAGCCACACTTAACGCCAGCGCCAAAACCAGGGACGATTTACGGATCATATTTCCCCCTTAATCTGCACAGTCACAACATGAATTGAGCGATCTGCACACGAAGACACCGGTAAAACCGGTTCCCAATTGTTGCTAAACTGGGGCAATTTCCCCATCACCCTCTCGTTCGGTTCCTCACCAAACGTAGAATGAACTTAACATTTCCCCGCTAACTATAGCTTATAAATAGCTTTTTACCAAAATTTCAGCCACTTGAATACTGTTGATTGCTGCACACTTTCAAATATTGTTGGACAAGGTCCACAAATTTCGACCGGTAAAAAGGGAAATTTCTTCCCGCCACCCGTCAAAAAAACCCGCCCTGAGCGACAAATAGCGAACCGTTGTTACGCCAATGTCGCCCCCTTTTCCTATATTGCAGGGCAAAGAAATACACCGACGACGAGTACGGAGATCAAGACTGCCTGAATACAGATCGGAGGTCGCTACGAGATAAAACCGCCAACCCTTTCTTCGCTCTACGACGGCGGAAGGGGCTGCCGGTCACCGCTCCATAAGAATCCGCACCATACGGCGCAACGGTTCGGCTGCACCCCACAACAACTGATCGCCCACGGTAAAGGCGGAGAGATACTCCCCCCCCATGGCGAGTTTGCGCAGACGCCCCACGGGGACGCCGAGGGTACCGGTCACGGCCGCGGGCGTCAGCTCCCGTATGGATTGATCGCGATCATTGGGGATCACCTTTACCCAATCGTTGGCCGAGGCGAGGATCCCTTCGATCTCGGAAACCGGCACATCCTTAACCAGTTTTATGGTCAACGCCTGACTGTGCGAACGCATGGCACCGATGCGCACGCAGATGCCGTCGATGGGGATCGGGTTCACCTCCCGTCCCAGGATCTTATTGGTTTCAACACTGCCCTTCCATTCCTCGCGGCTCTGACCGTTCTCCATTTGCTTGTCGATCCAGGGGATCAGACTGCCCGCGAGAGGGGCGCCGAAATTTTCCGTAGGGAAAGCGTCGCTGCGCAAGGTATCGGCTACCCGCTGATCGATCTCCAGGATGGCGGAGGCGGGATCGTCCAGAAGCGGCTTCACGGCGCCGTGGGCGCTCCCCATCTGAGCCAGCAGCTCGCGCATGTTCTGAGCCCCCGCACCGGATGCGGCCTGATAGGTCATGGCGGTCATCCACTCCACCAGCCCCTCACGGAACAGGCCGCCGAGGGCCATGAGCATCAGGCTGACCGTGCAGTTACCCCCGATATAGTCCTTTATCCCGGCCCGGATTGAATCCCTGATCAGGTCGCCGTTGACAGGATCAAGGATAATAACGCTCTCTTTCTCCATCCTCAGGGTCGAAGCGGCATCGATCCAGTAACCGTTCCATCCCGCGGCACGCAGTTTCGGGAATACATCCGAGGTGTAGCCGCCGCCCTGACAGGTGACGATGGCGTCCATCGTCTTGAGCGCGTCGATATCGGAGGCATCCTTGAGCGGTTGTGCCCCGTGGCCCACATCCGGACCGTCCTGGCCGACCTGTGAGGTGGTAAAAAACACCGGCTCCTCGATCAGGGCGAAATCATCCTCCGCCCGCATCCGGTCCATAAGGACCGAACCGACCATGCCGCGCCAACCTACAAAACCAACCCGTTTCATTTTCTTTCTCTCAAAATAACTTTAACCACAGAGTACACAGAGGTCACGGAGATCCACAACAGGCAAAACAAAATACCGGCGGTCTTTATGTTCTTCGCGGTGACTATCAACATAGGACGGCGGTATCGGTTGCGATAGCGCCACGTCAGTAATTACGAACAGATCACCGCCTCAATTCAAAGACTCCGTGTCCTCCGTGCTCTCTGTAGTGTAATGTTTCAGAGCGCCGCCACCACGGCGTCGCCCATCTCCACAGTGCCCACCTGCTTCATGCCGTCGGACATGATGTCCCGGGTACGCAAGCCGTCATTAAGTACTTTGTCCACGGCCCTTTCAATACGTTCCGCCATGGCGGGTTCATCCAGTGAATAACGCAGCATCATGGCCACCGAGAGGATGGTCGCCAGAGGATTGGCTACACCCTTGCCGGCGATATCGGGAGCGGAACCGTGGATCGGTTCGTACATACCCTTGCCGTTCTCATCCAGGGAGGCGGACGGCAGCATACCGATGGAACCGGTCAACATGGCCGCACAATCGGAGAGGATATCGCCGAACATGTTGGTAGTCACCATAACGTCAAACTGCTTCGGCCATTTCACCAGTTGCATGGCCGCATTGTCCACGTACATATGGGAAAGCTCCACGTCCGGATAATCCTTTCCAACCTTAATCGCCACGTCGCGCCACAACTCGGTCACCTCCAGCACGTTGGCCTTGTCCACGGAACATACCCGCTTGCCGCGCTTCATAGCGATGTCCATGGCCACCCGCACGATTCGGTCCACTTCCGACTCACGATAGACCAGGGTGTTGAAACCCTCCTTTTCGCCGGATTCCAGTTCGCGTATACCCCGCGGCCCGCCGAAATAGATACCGCCGGTCAGTTCGCGCACAATCATGATATCGAGACCGGAAACCACCTCGGGTTTCAGGGTGGAGGCATCCGCGAGCTGCGGATAGAGGATGGCCGGCCGCAGGTTGGCGAACAATCCCAGCTCCTTGCGCAGGCCCAGCAGGCCCCTTTCGGGACGCACCGAATAGTCCAGCGACTCCCACTTGATACCGCCCACGGCGCCCAGCAGCACCGCGTCCGCCTCCCTCGCCTTGGCCAGCGTCTCTTCCGGCAGCGGTGAACCGGTCTCGTCGTAAGCGCAACCGCCCACCAACGCCTGGTCCAGTTCCACCTGCAGACCGTGGTCGTTACGCAGGCAGTTCAGAACCTTCACCGCCTCGGCCATGATCTCCTGCCCTATGCCGTCACCCGGCAATACCAATATTTTTTTGCTCATGATTGTTCCTGAATTCTATTAACACACCGAATAAAGCTTGGATTAATCGCTACCTGATAGATCGGAATTAAACGCAAAGGACGCAGAGGCACAAAGTCGCAAAGAAAATTTGATTCCAATTCAAAAAACTTCTGCTTAATCCGCTTACCCGGAGAAAACCCCGACGAAACAGGTTCGATCCTTCTGGTTCCCGGAATACGCTGAATATAACAACAAAACAACTTATCCAACCTTTGCGTCTCTGCGTCTTTGCGTTCTCCGCGTTAAATCTCCATATTTCCGATCCGCACTAATCTCCGAATACCCACGGGGCCTGTTCGCGCCGTTGCCGTTCGAAGGCCTTGATCTCTTCCGCGTGCCGCAGGGTCAGGCCGATGTCGTCCAGCCCTTCAAGCAGACAATGTTTGCGGAACTCATCCACCTCGAACGGAATCACCTCACCGTCGGCAAGCCGCAGTTCCTGGGCCGCCAGATCCACCGTGATCTCAAGCGCCTGCTCTCCGCCCGCCTTTTTGAACAGCCCGTCCACAACCCCGGCATCCAGCTTGATGGGGAGCAATCCGTTCTTAAAGCTGTTATTGAAAAAGATATCCGCAAAGCTGGGGGCGATGATCACCTTGAAACCGTAATCCGCCAACGCCCACGGCGCATGCTCCCGGGATGAACCGCAGCCGAAGTTATCCCGCGCCAGCAAAATCCGCGCACTCGCATATCGGGGATCGTTAAGCACGAAATCGGGATTACGCGGCCGGTTGCTGCAGTCCATATCCGGCTCGCCATGATCCATATAGCGCCACTCATCGAACAGATAGGGTCCGAATCCGGTCCGCTTGATGGACTTCAGAAACTGTTTCGGAATAATGGCGTCGGTATCCACGTTGGCCCTATCCAACGGCGCCACCACACCGGTAAAACTCACAAATTTATCCATCTCTCTCTCCTAACCACGAAATTAAACGCAAAGGATGCAAAGTCGCAGAGGCGCAAAGGAATTTATTGCAAAATTCAAGACACCTCTTTCCGATGTCATTTCCCTCGAAGTCCGATTCCGTCTGAATCAATGATCTCCGCGTCTTAGCGCCTTTGCGTTCTCCGCGTTAACTCTCGACGCGGATTAGCGCATAACAGCTATAACGTTCTTACATCCACAAAACGGCCGGTTACCGCAGCGGCGGCGGCCATGGCCGGGCTCACCAGGTGGGTACGACCCCCCTGCCCCTGCCGCCCCTCGAAGTTGCGGTTGGAGGTGGAGGCACAACGGTCACCCGGCTGCAGCCGGTCGGCGTTCATGGCCAGGCACATGGAACAACCCGGTTCACGCCATTCGAAACCGGCCTCGATGAAGATCTTGTCCAGACCCTCCGCTTCCGCCTGCTGTTTCACCAGTCCCGTACCCGGCACCACCAGCGCCTGTTTGATGTTGTCCGCCACCTTACGGCCCTTGGCCACCACGGCGGCCGCTCGCAGGTCTTCGATACGGCCGTTGGTGCAGGAACCGATAAACACATGGTCCGGCCGGATCTCGGAAATGGGGACGCCCGCTTCCAGCCCCATGTACTCCAGGGCCCGGCGCATACCTTCCGCCTTTATCGGGTCCGCTTCCGCCGCCGGATCGGGCACCGTGGCCGATACCGGAAGCACCATCTCCGGCGACGTGCCCCAGGTCACCTGCGGCTCAATGGCGGCAGCGTCAACGGTCACCACCGTGTCGAAGCGGGCCCCCTCATCGCTGTGCAACTGCTGCCACGCCGCCACGGCCCGATCCCACATCTCACCATCCGGGGCGTAGGGACGTCCCTTGACGTAGTCCATGGTCTTCCCGTCCACCGCGATGATGCCGGCACGGGCACCGCCCTCGATAGCCATATTGCAGACGGTCATGCGCCCCTCCATGGAGAGGTCGCGAATGGCCTCGCCCGCGAACTCGATGACATAGCCGGTGCCGCCGGCGGTACCGATCCTGCCGATCACCGCCAGGATGATGTCCTTGCCGGTCACGCCGGGACCCACCTTGCCCTGCACATCGACCAGCATGGTCCTGGACTTCTTCTGGATCAGGCACTGGGTGGCCAGCACATGTTCCACCTCCGAGGTACCGATACCGAAAGCCAACGCACCGAAGGCGCCGTGGGTGGCGGTATGGGAATCACCACAGACCACGGTCATGCCCGGCAGGGTGGCGCCCTGTTCCGGCCCCATCACATGCACCACCCCCTGGCGGATATCATCCATGCCGAACTCGGTGATACCGAACTCCTCGCAGTTCCGATCCAGAGTCTCCACCTGCAGGCGGGCGACGGGATCGTCGATGCCGTTGGCCCGACCGAGGGTGGGGACGTTATGGTCCGGTGTGGCGATATTGGCCTCCGGGCGCCAGGGTTTGCGGCCTGCCATACGCAGCCCCTCAAAGGCCTGCGGCGAGGTCACCTCGTGCACCAGTTGCCGGTCGATATAGAGCAACGCGGTACCGTCTTCGTCAGTGCGGACCAGATGCGCTTCCCAGAGTTTGTCGTAGAGTGTTTTCGCGCTCATGTTCTTGAATTCCAGGTTGTTGATGGCTGAATGGTAGCCAACCGCCGTGTATAAAACAAATTCATCTTTTTCATAAATATGATTCTATAATGGAATATATGGCATAACCATCCTGGAATCGAACCATGGAACTCAACGAACTGAGCGCCTTCGTGGCGGTGGCCGAGACCGGCTCCTTCTCCCTGGCGGGGGAACGACTTTTTCTGACCCAGCCCGCGGTCAGTAAACGCATCGCCGCCCTGGAGGAGAAACTGGACACCCGACTGTTCGACCGTATCGGCAGGAAGATCGGGCTGACCGAGGCGGGGACGCAACTGCTGCCCCGTGCCAAACGGTTGCTCGATGAGATGACGGATATCCAGCGTTCCCTGTCGAATCTGTCGGGGAAGGTCGGAGGCACCCTGAGTATGGGAACCAGTCACCATATCGGCCTGCATCGTCTGCCCCCGGTCTTGAACAGCTTCAGCAAACGGTATCCGGAGGTTCGTCTCGACATCCGTTTCCTCGATTCCGAAACCGGCTGCAGCGCGGTGGAGCGCGGGGAACTGGAACTGGCCATAGTCACCCTGCCCACCGCCCCCTCCGCCAACCTGGAAATCAGCGAGATCTGGCCGGATCCGCTGGAGTTTCTCGTGCATAAGGGGCATCCTCTGGCAACGAATCCGGCGGTTACCTTCAAGGAACTTACGGCCTTCCCCGCGGTGCTGCCGGGCGGCGGCACCTATACCCGAATGATCCTGGAACAGGCACTGACGCCTCGGGGTCTGGATATCGAAATCGCCATTTCCACCAACTACCTGGAAACCCTCAAGATGCTGGTGGGTATCGGCTTAGGCTGGAGTCTGCTCCCCCGGACCATGATCGACAACGATACCCTCGTGGTCCTGGAGGTGGATGGAATCCGACTTAGCAGAAGCCTGGGTGCGGTGGTTCACCGTAATCGCAGCCTATCCAACGCGGCGCAGGCGATGCTGGAGAGTTGTCGCCGTCAGTAGCGGCCCTCATCCAGATTATCGGCAACCCATAGCCATGCCGTTAAAAAAGCGAGAAGCGCAACCACTGCGGACAGACCGAAGGTCACCGCCGGTCCGACGCTGGACCAGAGAAAACCGCTGCTGAGACTGCCGAGGGCGCCACCCGCACCGAAACTGAGACTGGCATACAGGGCCTGCCCTCGCCCCTGGTGCCGTCCGGTGAAATAGCGGTGAACAAGGTGAATGGCGGAGGCGTGAAAGGTCCCGAAGGTGGCGGCATGCAGAACCTGCGCCACCAGCATTATCCATAACGACTGGGGGAAATTCCCGATCAGGAGCCAACGCGCCGCGGCCAACAGCAGACTGGCCAGGAGCACGTTGCGGGCGCCCCAGCGCTGTAACAACCGATGCATAATCAGAAACACCATCACCTCGGCGATGACGCCCAGGGCCCAGAGCTGGCCGATTACGGTTTTCGAATAGCCCTCCGCTTCCATATATATGGAGTAAAAGGTGTAGTAGGCGCCGTGACTGGCCTGCAACAGAAAACAGGTGGCAAAAAAGCCGATCACGGCCGGCAGTCTCATCACCGCCATGATCGAGGACTGACCCGGGGGGTGGGATTCAGGATCGGGGTCCCTAACCGCCATACTGGATAACCAGATGGCCACGTAGATACCCAGGAGTACGGGAAGAATCGCGGCTGGTCCCGAATGGTCGACCATCACCCCGAGCAGCATCACGGTAGCAATGAATCCGATGGACCCCCAAACCCGGATACGGGCGTATTTTTGCGCCTTATCGCCGAGATAGCGGAGGGTTACCGCCTCGAATTGAGGCAGCACGGCGTTCCAGAAAAAGCTGAACAGCGCCATGGCGAGTCCCAATCCCCAGAAGCCGCGCAGCCAGAACACCCCGAGGAATATGACGGCGGTGAGAAGGGAACCGAGGCGTACGATAAACATGCGATGACCCAGGTGATCACCGATCCAACCCCACACGTAGGGCGCGATAAATTTGGTTGCCAGGGGTATGGCCATGAGCTCGCCGATGGCCACGGCGTCAAAATCGATGCTCTTCAGATACAGGCCCCAGTAGGGAACCAGAGTCCCGAGGGCGGCAAAATAGAAGAGATAGAAACTGGAGAGTCGCCAGTACGGCATATTAGGGCCGGGGGCCGAGGGGTGGAAATCGGAGATAGCTCAGCACCCGGGGCTCACCCCGCTGACGAGGGAATTACCGGGGTCCCTGATTGCACCTCGAGATTCTGAGCACGGTGGCGCAGGAGATGATCCATCAGCACCATGGCCAGCATCGCTTCCGCTATGGGGGTGGCGCGTATACCCACACAGGGATCGTGCCGTCCCTCGGTTACTACTTCCACCGGCTGCCCCTCCAGATTAACCGTACGACCCGGAAGCAGGATACTGGAGGTGGGTTTGAGGGCGATGGAGGCGACGATGTCCTGGCCGCTGGATATTCCCCCCAGTACACCGCCGGCGTGGTTGCTGAGGAATCCCTCGGGGGTTATCTCGTCCCGATGTTCCGTCCCCTTCTGGGTGACGCACGCAAAACCGGCGCCGATCTCCACCCCCTTGACGGCGTTTATGCTCATGAGGGCGTGGGCTATATCCGCATCCAATCGATCAAACACCGGTTCTCCCAACCCGGGCATGACTCCGGTGGCCACCACGTTGATGCGCGCGCCGATGGAGTTCCCCTCCTTGCGCAACGCATCCATGTACCGTTCCATCTCCGCAACCTTGTCAGCGTCCGGAGAGAAAAAGGGGTTCCGATCCACCTCATCCCAATCGAGCTTTTCCGCCATAATCGGCCCCAACTGGGCCAGGTAACCGCGTATCTCGATACCGTGACGGTCGCGCAGGTATTTCTTGGCGATGCCTCCGGCAGCCACCCGCATGGCGGTCTCCCGCGCCGAGGATCGTCCCCCGCCCCGGTAGTCGCGGCACCCGTATTTCTGCTGGTAGGTGTAGTCGGCGTGACCCGGACGGAATCGGTCCATGATTTCCGAGTAGTCCTTGGAACGCTGATCGGTATTGCGGATAAGCAGACCGATGGGCGTACCCGTGGTCTTTCCCTCAAACACCCCGGAAAGGATCTCCACCTCATCGGCCTCGCGGCGCTGGGTGGTGTGGCGGGAGGTCCCCGGCTTGCGCCGATCCAGGTCCCGCTGCAGCTCTTCCGCCGACAGCTCAAGCCCCGGCGGACAACCGTCCACGATACACCCCAAGGCGGGTCCGTGGGACTCACCGAAGGTGGTGACGCTGAAGAGTTTTCCTATGGTGTTTCCGGACATGTCGATATGCGCGCGGACCTCACTGCAGCCAGCTGTTGACCTGTTCCAGGTCGTTGCGCGTCAGGATTCCGGCCGCCTGCTTGAGCAACAGGCCGCTGAGGATATAGTTGTAACGCACGTTCGCGTAGTTGCTGCGGGTACGATAGAGATCGCGCTGGGAACTCAGTACATCCACCATGGTGCGTGTCCCCACCTCGAATCCCGCCTCAGTGGCCTCCAACGCGCTCTGGGCGGATAGGGTGCTCGCCTTGAGCGCCTCCACCTGGCTGATACTGGCCAGTACACCGCGGTAGGCGTCCCGCACCTGCCGATCCACGGCACGGCGTTTGGCGTCCAGTCCCTCCTGCGCCACCTCCAGGTCGTATTCCGCCTGGCGGGTACGGGAAACGACGCCACCACCGGCGAACAGCGGGATGTTTAGCTCCACGCCGATACTGGAGGTGTCCGCGTCCGTTCCGAGACTGCTGCCGGTGCGATCCACGGAGTGCGAACCTACCAGGTCCAGGGTCGGCAGGTGTCCCGCCCCTTGCAGAGAGACGTTTTCGCGTGCGATCTCCATGTTCTTCTGGGTGGCCAGTATGTCCAGATTCTGCTGCTGGGCCATACCGCTCCACTGCTCTATATCCTGTGGTTGCGGGGGATTGAGGGGAAGTTCCGGAGTCAGCGACGCAAGGGACGAGACTCTGACGTGGATAATCTCCCGCAACGCCTCCCAGGCATCGCCCAGGGCGTTCTCCGCCGCGATCAGATCCGCCCGCGACTGGTCGTAGGCGGCCTGTGCCTCATGCACCGCGGTAATTGCGATCAGTCCAACTTCAAAGCGCTGCTTGGCCTGATCGAGCTGCCGGGATATAGCCTCCGTCTCGGCCTTGGCAAACTCCAGGCTATCCTGGGCGGAAAGCACCCCAAAGTAGGCCTGCGCGGTTCGCACCATCAGCGTCTGTTCCGCCGACGACAGTTGCGCCTCCGCCCTTTCCACCTGCTGGTCGGCCTGAGTGAGCTGGATCCAGTACTCACGCCGGAATATGGGCTGGCTCAGGGAAATGGAGGCACTGGAGCTGTCGTAGTCCTCCGTACCGCCCCCGGTGTCCTTTATATCGCTATGAACCTCATAGGCGTCGGCCGATAAACCGATGGTGGGGAGCAGTTGCGCCCGCGCCTGGGGTTTCGCCTCCATGGCGGAATTCCGCGAGGCCCTGGCTGCCCGGATCTGGGCATCATTGGTAAGCGCCGACTCGTACACCTGGATAAGATTCTCCCCATGAGCCGTGGAAAACCCCAGTAAGGGACAGAACAGAAGTGGTATGAGCTTTCTTTTCATCAACCTGATCCTGGTCACCTAAATAGGCATAGTATACCTGTTGTTGAACAAAATTTTTAGGATTAATATACGTTTAGAAGACTTTTTTCAACTAATTCGTAGATAATTCCGCTGCCGGTTCGGGCATCGGCGGCACCAGCAGTTGCGGATCCACCCGCTCCTTGGCCCAATTGATGCGCCAATCCAGGTGGGCTCCGGTAACCCTTCCGGTGGCACCCACCTCGGCAATGATATCCCCCCGGCGCACCCTGTCCCCCTCCTTTACCCGTATTCTGCTCAGGTGCAGGAAGGAGGAGGAGAGCCGGTATCCGTGATCCAGTATCAGGGTTCCACCGGAGAAAAACATATCAGGATGTATCAGGGTCACAATCCCGTCGGCCGGCGCCTTCACCGGGGTACCCTCCGGGGCGGCGATATCCACACCGAAATGGGGCCGGCGCGCTTCGCCGTTAAGAATACGCTGACTGCCGTATACACCGGAGATCCTCCCCTCCACCGGCCACACCCAGCCGCTGAGGAAATCGGTCCGCTCATCGTCCCGGTTGCGCGCCCGCGCAACCAGCGCAGATTCCTTGCGGATACGTTTCAGGTCCTCCTCACTGGGCTCCACCTTCTGCGGCGGCAGCCCGTCGATACGCTGAATGTCATACTCCCGTCGCGCGATCTCCAGCACCCGTGTCTCTTCTGTTCCGTCGGCTGAAATGACCTTCAGTCTGCTCTCGGCGGGATGATCGCGACCGAAGCCCAACAGGAAAACACCGCTTTCGGACACCCGCACCGGAGTACCGTCTTTTTCAATCCGGGTACCCGGCGGCGCCTTTCCGCAAAGCAGTCCACCCTGAACCAGCGGACCGTCAAGGCTGATTTCAGCCATGACCGGCGTAACCCCGAGCACAAACCAGACCGCCGACAACAAAAACAGCATATATCTCTTTGATTTCATCCCGCGCCGCTATCCTCACCGCGAATATCACAACAAAATCATACCCGAGAACCGCAGCCAATAGACACATCAACCCTGCAAAGGGCGGGGTTGGGGTCCCTGACAAGGTACCGCAGGCACCGTAAAAATATGGAATAATGCGGGTCACTGCAGACCGCCTTTCGCAGCCTGACCGATCATTATCCGTTAACCCTGCACCCGGATTCGAAGTGACCGCCACGACCCTGACCGCGCCGCCCCCCGTTCCCGCCGAAACCGTTCGGTCCACCCGCTACAGCTGGCGCGAGCTGATACAGATGATACTCCAGCACCGGCGGGAGTTATGGGTAGCAAATCTCATCGCCGTACTCGGTGCACTGGTGAGCGTACCGGTGCCCCTGCTGATTCCTCTGCTGGTGGACGAGGTGCTGCTGAACCAACCGGGACGTGCGGTGGCCGTCATCAACGCCCTGTTCCCGCAACAGTGGCACGGACCCGTGCTGTATATCCTCGCGGTGCTTTTCCTCACTCTGTTTCTGCGCCTCCTGACCCTGACCCTCGGCGTCTGGCAGACCCGGCAGTTCACCGCCATCTCCAAAGAGGTGACCTTCCGCATCCGCCGCGCTCTGCTGCAGCGGCTGGAACGGGTCTCCATGTCGGAATACGAAACCCTCGGCAGCGGCACCGTCGCCTCCCACCTGGTCACCGATATCGACGCCGTCGATAACTTTGTCGGCGTAGCCACCAGTAAGTTCCTGGTAGCCATCCTCAGTATCACCGGCACGGCCATGGTACTGCTCTGGATGAACTGGCAGCTGGCCCTGTTTATTCTGTTTCTCAATCCCGTGGTCATCTATGTCACCACCCTCTTCGGGCGCAAGGTGAAGACCCTGAAGAAACGGGAGAACAGCGCCTACCAACTGTTCCAGGAGGCGCTGTCGGAAACCCTGGACGCCATCCAGCAGATCCGCGCCAACAATCGGGAACGGCACTACATCGCCCGCATTATCGACAAGGCGGGAAACATCCGTCGTCACTCCACCGCCTTCGCCTGGAAGAGCGACGCGGCGCAACGTCTTTCTTTCACCATCTTTCTCTTCGGCTTCGATATCTTCCGCGCCGTCAGCATGCTGATGGTGCTCTATTCCGATCTGACCATCGGCGAGATGCTGGCGGTCTTTTCCTATCTCTGGTTCATGATGAATCCGGTGCAGGAGGTGCTGGCCATACAGTATGCCTATAACGGCGCCCGCGCCGCCCTGGATCGGATCAACGAATTGATCGGTATCGACCTGGAACCGAGTTACCCGCACCGGAACAATCCGTTCCAGGACCAGACCACCACCTCCATCCAGCTGCAGCATCTCTGCTTCCGCTATGGGGACGGCCCCCTGGTCCTCAACGACATATCCCTGGATATAAGGAAGGGGGAGAAGGTGGCCCTGGTGGGCGCCAGTGGGGGCGGCAAAACCACCCTGGTGCAGGTGATCCTGGGACTCTATACCCCGGAATCCGGAGGCGTCTGTTTCGACGGCGTTCCGGTGTCCGAGATCGGCATGGATACCGTGCGGGATAACGTAGCGACGGTACTGCAGCACCCCGCCCTGTTCAACGACAGCGTACGCATGAACCTCACCCTCGGCCTGGAGAAAACCGACGAGGAACTGTGGCGGGCCCTGAAGATAGCCCAGCTCGATGATGTGGTGCGCGAAATGGATGACGGGCTGGACACCCTCATCGGCCGCTACGGCATCCGCCTCTCCGGAGGTCAGAGACAGCGGCTGGCGGTGGCACGCATGGTGCTCACCGAACCCAAGGTGGTGATCCTGGACGAGGCCACCTCAGCCCTGGACACCGCTACCGAGGGCAGGCTGCACAACGCTTTGCAGACATTTCTCAGCGGCCGCACCACCATCATCATCGCCCACCGCCTGAGCGCCGTTAAACAGGCCGACCGGGCGCTGGTGTTTGAAGACGGCCGTATCGTCGAAGAAGGGAACCACGAGGAACTGCTGAAAAACCGCGGGCTCTACGCAAGTCTTTACGGGAAACAGGAGCCTCATCACTAACAGTTCCCTCCCTTCACTTGCAGGGGAATCATCACAAGTAACGGAAACCCGATGCGGAAACAACCCGATCCAAAACAGGAAACCTATTTTCAAGCCTTCCGCGGCAGCTTCACCTCCGCCCTGCGCTGGCACCATCTCGACGCCCTCTGGGAGAAACTGCGGGAACAGGCCGGCGACGACTGGTATATCTACGCCTGGGGCGAGGAACCCCCGACCGTCTGCGCGGACCGTGACCGACTGCTCCGCTTCATAGAAGAGATAGACGCCCTGCTGAGAGAAGAGCACAAAGAGGACTACTGCGGTATCGTCTACGCGGACGACCTGAACCAACCCGCGTTCATCAAGATCTACGACCCCAACAACCTCGGTGTCGTCTGCGGCTTCAGCAACAACCCCCCTCCCCCCGGCTGGGTATTGAGCAAGATACCGCCCTGCGACCTCTCGGCGACCTACGCCCCCACCGCCAGCCGCAGGCGTTGGTGGCGGCGGTTATTTACGACAACCTAAAATACGGCCAAATATATTCTCTCTCTATCGTTACGAAAGCTTATTTTGTCAGAACCACAATGTGGTTTCGTCGCATATGCCTTCCGATAAAGTAGTTTTTTAGTGAAATCATAAGTGCCAGGACATAGCTCAGATTCGCCGGACCCAACATAACCGGATTGGAATACCTCTGAAAAAGCTGCCACTTCCTGAATCCTATTTCCTTACCGAGAGATATGACTAATCGGGGAGGCATATCTTTTTCTGTTACGCCGAATTTTCTAACCGCCTCTCTCGTCGGCTCTGAGTCTGCGTGCCCTGAACCAGGCTCGACAGTGATCAGTATTCCGTTCGGCTTTAATGCTTCATATGCCGATTTAACTGCCTGTCGTTCGTCAATACAGTGGTGAAGAGCGTCATAAAAGACCGCAACATCGAACTCGTCGCAAAAATCCATTTCCTCGTAATCACTGACGACAAAGCTCAGATTTTCGAGCCGGCTTTCATCCTTTTTCTTGTTAGCCAATTCGATCATATCGGGAGCAATGTCCTGGCCGACGACATCGTAACCGCGTTGCGCAAAAAACAGGCTGGTCCAACCCGTACCGGCCCCGAGATCAAGCACCCTCGCCGGCGGCTGGGGCATGAGCGACATAATCGTCCCCATATCAGTCAGGTACAGACCGCAATTCTCATCGGAAAAGGGCTTGTTATACGCGTGTATTATTCCCTCCGAACCGAGATTCTTGAGATAGTCTATTTCATCCTGTTTTGCCATTATTGAAAACCTTCAACCGATACAACCCCATTCCTGGCGGCAGTATACCAAAATCCCGGACGAAACCCGGGAGTCAAGCAGTTGTGCGTATTATAGTATTCGGCAATGGACACAATAACTCTTCTATGCCATTAACCGCCATGCAGGAAAGGCGCGCTCATATCTTAAATAAGATATGATGCCCTATCTATCCAAACAATAAGCCCCAAGTTAGAACCAGTCCTTTTTGCTTTTGGCATACGCATCCATGTAAATCTGCTGCATCCGTTTCTTGCGCTGATCGTCAAGGTATTGATCAGCGGTGTTAGTTCCTTCGACTTTGTCGCATATTCTTCGCTTCAGAAGCTCATATTCATCGGATTCCATCTCGTTACAAAAATACTCGTCCGGATCCATTATTCCCTGTCTGAAGAATTTTTCGATGATCAACGCAACCTCGGACTCCGACATCAGGTTTTTTGCAACAGCCGCCCCAAAAAGATTATCCAGGACACTCTTTTCCAGCGGCCGGAATAAAAAACGGTCGGTCTGAAAGACCGCATGGATCCATGCGTTTTCCATAATAAAACCGATACAGCCGACCGATTTAAGAACCACATAAGAACGTCCTACTTTACCTATCCCTACACTATCAAGAAGAGATATCCTCGCTCTTGCAAGATTCGTGGATGCGCTGTCTTCTTCCATCCATTGCGCACCGACCAGCATTCTTAGCACCTGTTCATGCTTCTTGGGGTCAAAATCGTCGCTGCTCGAATCGAACAGCTTTGCGAGGCCTTCCATTTCGCAGAAATCAACGAACAGACTCATTGAGACATTCTCCTATTCCATTTCTTATTGGTATTTTTCTGACTGCCAAATCCAAACATACTTATCGCAAATGCCGGTTACGGGAGAGGTGCGTCGCCAGGAGTGTTGCACCCCGGAAATATATCGCGTCTCGGATTCAATCAGTCGCTACAACCCCCCCTTCGGATACGAGGGTCTGTGGGTCGTCACCACCCAACTGCACGACCAAGGTAAAGATTTTATCGGGATCAAAAAACGGCAGTACCGCAAACATTATGTTTCCTTCAGGCCCAGACAACATGGCGCCGGTTATATCGTTGGAAACAAGTTCGAACCCAAGGGCACGCATTCTTGCAAGAAAATCCTGCATCCCCTCATATTCGATTATTGCGTTTTTTATGGCCGCGAGGATTCCACCGCCATGCTGAGATTCTTCGTAATCCATACGACGCGCCCCCGTGTTTTGGAATCTTTCTAATGATTGGAACGGCCTGAATATGTGATTAGGTATATTTCTATACTCTGCGCCAAAGTAATAATGCAGGGACACGTAATATTTGTGACCTGATACACACAAATCAAAGGTGTTTTTTGGTCAGGCGGGCAAAGGAGGGCGCGATTGAGGTCCCGAGTCAGCCGGGAATGTTCGGTGCTCAGGTCAGGCGCTGCTTCCTCATTGAGGCGATTCAATTTTGTGGCGCCGCATCTTCTCCCACAAACTCTTTCGACTAATCCCCAAGCTTTGCGCCGTTTCTACAACCCGCCATTGGTGTAACTCAAGAGCCTCATACAACAGACTTTTTTCATAACGCTCCATCGCATCCCTGAGTTGCAGGCGCTCTCCGGCATCGGTACCGCCCTCTTCGCCTCCGGCGAAATCCCCCGGACCTAATATCTCCTGAGGGGCGAGAATACATGCACGTTCGACGGAATTCGCCAACTCACGCAGGTTGCCGGTCCAATGCTGCTGTTCCAGATATCGCTCGGTAACAGGCAACAGCAATCGTCTTGTCCCTTGGGTACGAGCGAATTGCTCCACAATCCTGCGGGCCAACCATCCGATATCCTCCTTACGTTCACGCAAGGGAGGGATGTGGACATGGGCCACATTGATTCGAAAGTAGAGGTCCTCGCGAAACCCCCCTTGCGAAACCATCTCTTTCAGATCACGATTCGTCGCATATATGAGACGTACATCTACCGGAATATTCTCTTCGCTACCGATACGTTGTACCACTCGTTCCTGAATAGTGCGTAGCAATTTGGCCTGCATTCTCGGCGAGGTCTCACCTACCTCATCGAGAAAGAGTATCCCGCCGTGCGCCTGCTCAAACACCCCTCGGCGTATGCGTGTCGCCCCCGTGAAGGCTCCTTTTTCGTGACCAAACAACTCCGCTTCCAGCAGATCCTCCGGCAAAGCCGCACAGTTCAAGGCAATGAAGGGTTTTTGGCCGGTTTCGTCAATGCATGAAGCCAGATAGCGTGCGGCGTACTCCTTTCCTACACCCGTTTCCCCCGTGATTAAAACGTCGACCTTATGATCCGCAAAGCGATTAAGCATGGCCCCCACCTTGCGCATCTGCGGTGAAACTCCCAGTTCATCCCCGGCTTCCTCCAACTCACCAAACAACAAAGGTGCCAGCTGCCTCAACTTGGCCAATAACTCATCGATATCAAACGGCTTGGTAATGTAATCATTGGCACCGAGCTTAACCAGGCGTACCGCCTGATCCACCGTACCATAACCCGTGATAAACACGGTGGGCGGAGGTGATTGGCCGCTTTGCAGAAGTTCGCCATACAATACTTCACCATCCAGATCCGGAAGACGAATATCGGAAATCAGGGCGGCATAGGAGCGTGAGGTCAGGGAAGAGAGCGCTTCCGTTCCGTTGTCAAAACAGTCGCAGGGAATATGCTCGAGTTTGAACCGTTGGCAGAGTGAGGCGCGCATGATATCGTCGTCCTCGACCAGACAAAGACCCTGTATCATTCGATTTTCTCCTCATTGCCAGCAATCGGAAGCTCTACGGTAAAGGTCGTCCTGCCCTTTTCATGTTGGACATCAATACGACCCTTGAGTTGCTGAATCAGCTGATAGGTTACCCAAAGTCCGAGACCGTTTCCAACAGCATTTTCGATAAACGGCTCGAATAAGCGACTTAGCTGTTCCTTCGGTATTTCAGCTCCTTCGTTTCGCACGAACATCGAAAATGTATCGTTATCCGCGCCGACCCGGCACTCAATCACCCCCTGTTCCTCCGTTGCCTGCACGGCATTAAATGATAGATTGATCAGGATCTGTCGTATCGGTGTGGACGGCAGGGGAATGGGGCTATCAATCTCATTTCTCCAATCCAGCCTGATCTGCTTGCGATTGATATCGGACAACAGAAGTGTTCTTACATCATCAATATCATTAGCTGTCAGCTGATGGCTCTTCGGACTGGCCTCTACCAGAAGCGCAGCCACGGTTTCACGAATCTGGTGCAGGCCACGTTCCAACAATGCCAGAGTCTCCCGGCCCAGATCGTCGGTATCGCTGTAGCGCCTGAAGGTGTTGAGTGCATTCAGCATCCCCCCGAGCGGATTATTAATCTCGTGGGCCACACCGGCCGCCAACCGCCCGACCGCTGCCAGGCGTTCGGAAGCCAGCATCTTCTTCTCCATCTGCTCTTTCTCCACCAACTCGCCCAACATTTTCTGGAAACTGACGCCTAGTCTGCCGATCTCATCATTTCCCTGACGCAAGGTGCAATGAATCTGCCCCGGCTCGAGCCTGCCCACCTTTCCCATACAGTTGGCCAACTGGCCCAGCGGGGTCACCATACGACTGCCAAAATACCAGCCAAGTGGCAACAGCAGGGCCGTCACCGCGAGCGCGGAATAGATCACGCGCTTGACGATAGCGTTAAATCGAGGCAAAAACAGAGACCGGTCATAGCCCACGATCAGGGTACCGATCGCCACCCCATCGCTTAACATCGGCAGAATGACATATAGCCGCTGATCTCCCGGATACTCATAAGGACGCGGGTTCAGATTCCCGGTCAGACGCAACACCTCAGCCTCGACCCGGGCAAGCTCCGCACCATGACTGCGCAGGGGCGTCGTCACCGGCAGTTCTTTCGGTTTATTGGAGACATAGATCCGCCCATCCCTATCGACCACCGCCAATAATCGTGACGACGCCTTGTCACCCCACCCCTCCGCCGCCTGCACCAGGCGATAGGCACTCCAAAGATCGTCGTGCAACATGGTGTTCGGCAAACTGTTGGATAAAACGCTGCCGATCTCTACCGCATTGTGAAATACATCCCGCCGAAGATCCTCATATGCACGCCAGGTAAGGGCTAAAGTAACCACGCTGACGGTGATCAGGATCACCGCCGTCATTATCAAGGGGACCTTAACGCGGTAACTGATATCCCCGAGTTTCACCGGATTCCTCCAATAGTCTTGCTGCGGCCGCGATACTGTCATAGGTAGAATCGGGCTCTATGGCAAAACCATCCAGATTGAGCCTATTCAGCAATGCCGCCCCGACCTTGTCCTCTGTCATGCCGAGAAAGGCATGACGAAGTTCAACTGATTTGTTTCTAGGTATGTTGCGTCGTATGACCAACGGGGGGAAACCAAAGTCAGGAGACTTGGATACCACGCGGGTACGCCCAACCAACTCCGGTTCATTCGCCGCCAGGGTCTCCCATACGTAACTGTCCACCGCCCCCCCGTTTGCCACGCCATCGGCCACGGCCTTGACCACGTTACGATGTGACCAGGTAAAAAAGGTCTTAGAAAAAAAATATCTCGGCCTGAACCCGAGGCGTATCAATTCCACCTGCGGGTAGAGGTAACCGGAATTTGAGTCGGGGTCTGAATAGGCAAAGACTTTGCCCTTCAAATCGGCCAGACTGTTAGTCTGATGATCCGACGCGGGAACGATCAGGTAAGATTGATAAGTGATTTGCCCCTGGAAGACCGGCACCGCCAACAGTTCAAATTCATCGCGATGCTGCACATAGGGATATCCACATAACCAGGCGGCATCGAGATTCCCTTCCAATAACAACTCAACGACTTCACGATAAGTCTGTCGCTGTACGAACCGCACCGGCCTGCCGAAACGTTCCGATAAATAGTCTTGCCAATCATTGAGAAACGACGTCTGATCAGTCAGTATCACGGGTGTCAGACCGATGCGTATTCCACCCGGATTTTTCTCCCCCGCCAGGGCGGGCCCGAAAGGAAACGCCAGACAACACGACAGAACGAAGGCTGTTAACAACCTGCAACAACTGATGTTGTACAGCCGGAAATGATTCATCGCCCCACCCGATAATGGACTCATATTACTGTTAATAGCCTAATAGAGAATATCGTTTCGTTCTACTTTCCAGGCAATTGGAAACTCGCCCGGTCCAGAATCACCTGGTCCGGGTCCGGCTGATCCAGGCCACCGGGCAAAAAGCGGTAGATCAATGTTGCCTGTACCGATCCGGGGATATACCTGCTCGAAAGTGGAACTTCAAGGACCGTACCAGGTCCCGGCGGAAGAGTCTGATTCCGCCAACCCACTCCCAGATCATGATGCCAGCCAAATCGAAACAGTGTCTTGCCGGCGGACTCCCCGTCGCTACCTATCATCTCAACCACCAACCATACGGCTCGGCCGGTAGTCCCCCCGGGGAGCGCATGTCCCGCCCTGTGACTAATTCTGATTAACGCCGTATAGCCATCCTCATCCTGACGTATCGACAGTTTCAGACGGGCCGCCTTTTCCAGAAATCCCGGTCTCGACGGGCCCCTGAAGTCATGGCCCGTGCGCTCAGCCGCCAGATGACAGTCGAGGCAATCCTTACCCTGTCTGGCGGCGGCTGAATCACGATAGCTACGCACGGTAATCTCTCCCGGCGCATCATGGCAGCGGGCGCAGACCTGCGGTACTTCAAGCGTAGGATAAGGGTGTTCACCGGCCCCATGGCAATCAATACAAACGACACCTTCCTGTCCGCTGGGCGCATGACACTCCAGACATTTATGGTCCTTACCCTTACCCTGCCATTCTTCCAGAAATGCCGGGGTTCGCGCCGCAATTGCCATACGGCTATGAGCGTATTCCGCCTGCGCCTTCTGATGGCAGTCAACGCAGGACTCCGGCATTTCGGTTTCAGCGGAAACGGCCTCTCTGGCCGTAATCAGCATCACTAATGCAAACGGCAGACAAGCCAAACGTTTCATTCATAGATCTGTGCAGGTTCGTTACCTTCGCACAGCCCCCGCGGGATAACAAAAGGAACCCGCCCCGGTTTGGCATAGCTGGCATCATAAATAACTACAGTGCCGCCCGCTGCTTTCCAACCGTCGAGCCCGCGATCAAGAACCCACACCTCGTGACCCGCATCAGCTAACCGCCGCCTCCAGGCAGCGGCGAACTCCGCACCTGCTTCATCTGGAAGAATCAGAACCACCGGTTCCTTGCTATCGTCCGGAAGATAGCCTAAGGGATCCCGGCCCGCGTTAACGGCTCCCGGCAAGGTTCCCGCCTGGTAGAGCTCCTTGCCACGCACATCCAACACCAGCGGAGGATTATCCTTCTCCAACCAGGACTGCAATCTTGCGGCCGATATGCTTGCCGGATCACCCAGTGCGAACAGCGGTAGGAGAAAAAAAAGTGAAACAGCGGTCAATACCGAATATCTCGGCCTCACTGCCTTTATCTCGTCCGTGCGGATTGCCGCTCGAAGTGTATGGGAACCGACTCCGGCACGGACTCTTCCGCAAGCAACGCCTCTCGCAGAACATCCATAGAGCAACCGCGTATCAGCCTTTCGTTCACTATCACAGCTACCGCACCACCCGACCTTGCCATGGTCTGCAAATGCTTCGGCTCGGTCGCCCCGCCGGAAAGCCAGACTTCCAGGGGCCCGCCCCGGATCTTGTCCAAAACATCAAGTTCCAGACCGTTGCCGCGAGCCGCCGCCTCTGATGAATGTAACCATACGGCGGGAAAACCCAGCTCTATTGCCCGAGCGTAAGCCTCATTCAAAGAACGCTCGCTACCATCGATCCGCCATCCCCTGACGGCGGCCGTATCCGGCATATAAAAAGAGAACCCTTCACCAACGGCAGGACCGGAAAAACGATAACTTACCCGCGCCCGCGTAACCTCAAGGCGCGGGATCCAATCAAGCTCGGGATAACTATCGCGATGCCGGGCCATCTGTTCCAATTCTCCATCCAACACCCACCATGCCGGACGTTCCAGCCAACAGTCATCCCGCACGGGATCGCCGTTGCGAATAACGGCCCGCTCCACTCCCGTTCGTTCAAACAGCATGGGATCACACTGACGGGGATCGATTATCAGCGCATCTGCGCCGTCCATACACATCATCCCGTCTCCACCGTCACTCCCTTGCTCAGGCCATTCCAGAAACAGTTGAATTTTTTCACTCATTGTAATTGCCTTTAGTCATCCAACAGGTTTTCCCAAAACTCTTGATGATCCGCCTGCGCCCGGGCATCCAAGTCGCGTCGCCTAAACGTCCGCTCACGTTCAATCGCCTCACTGACCGCTCTCGCCAATCCGTCGAAGGCCAGGGCGGCCGCTCCTTGAGGATGCGCGATCACCAAAGGATTACCGTCATCGGCGTTGTCCTGCCCCTCCGGGTCCAAGGGAATTCCCCCGAGGTGTTTCACATGCTTGCGCTCTGCCAACTCACCGGCGGCACCGGCCGGGAAAAGCGGTTGTTCCTCACCGCAACAAGGGCAGATATATCGGTCCATATTCTCCACCAGGCCGAAGACGGGGATATCCAGACCATGAAACAGCGCCACCCCGCGCGCAACATCGATCGCGGATAACCGCTGCGGAGTGGTCACCAACACCGTACCGGTTACTGGGATCTGTTCCAGGATAGTCAGAGGTATGTCGCCCGTACCCGGCGGCAAGTCCACCAGCAATATATCCAGATCGGGCCAGGCCACCTCGCGAAACATCTGGACCAGGGTCTGAGCCACCAGCGGCCCTTTCCATACCAATGCCGCCTCCGGTGGGAGGATATTGGCCACCGAGACCGCCCAAACCCCATGGTTCCGCGCCGGGACGGCACGACCTTCTTCATCGATAACCAATTCCACATGGGTCCCCAACATGCGGGCGATGGAGGGACCGTAGAGATCGGCGTCCAGAATGCCCACCCGTTTTCCCGAACGGGCCATTGCGCAAGCCAGGTTGACAGTGACGGTGGACTTGCCGACGCCACCCTTGCCGCTGGCCACCAATACGATCTCTTCTATACCGGCAACCGGCTCCTGGGGCTCCGCATACCAAGGATCGGAGGCCGTCGCATCTGTTCTATGGCTAACCGGTAAGGGGAACTCGGGCAGCGCGCTCACGATATTGCTCCTTCCGGTGCGGTCAATCCGAGTCTCGAGGCCACAGTCTCAGCCAGCCCGTGGAATAAGGTACCGACGGCTGCGTCTTCGGTCGCCGCCGGAACACCGCCATCCGCCCCGACGGCCACGGCGGGAAGAAAAGGCAGAGTCGCCAGCAGCGGCAGTCCGGTCAGGTGCGCGAGTTCCGCGCCTCCCCCTTTACCGAACAATGCACCGCTACATCCGCACTTGCGGCAGCTGAAACCCGACATGTTCTCAACCAATCCCAGGCAGGGCACCGCCAGATCGGCGAACATCTCCAATCCACGCCGCGTATCATCAATGGAAACCTGCCCCGGCGCGGTAACCGCGATGACCCCGGACAACGCCACCGTCCGCGCCACGGCCAAATGAACATCGGAGGTTCCAGGCGGGAGATCGAGCAACAGCAGGTCCAATTCTCCCCAGTCAACATGGTTAAATAGCTGCGGCAACCCCTCATCGATGAGCGAGCCTCGCCAAACCAGTGCCTGTTCCCGCGGTAACAACAGACCAAGCGACATCACACGCACCCCGAACCGTTCCTTGGGCGCAATGCGGCCACCCTCCTCCACCGTCTCCGCGCGACCGTTTTCACCCAGTTGGGTCGGAACCGACGGCCCGTAAACATCAGCATCCAGCAAACCCACCCGGTATCCCTGGGAAGCCAGGGTCACTGCCAGATTTACCGCCAGGGTCGACTTACCAACACCGCCCTTGCCGCTGTGCACAGCCACCACGTGGCGGATTCCCGGCAACGCCTTCCGTTTAGCAATGGGGCGAGGGCGTGGCTTTATCACCACACGCTCTACACCGGGCAACGACTCTACCAACGGGATAATGACTTCCGCCAAAGACTCTCCGGCTTCGGACGTAATCCGCTCCAGATCGAGCAACACACGCACCGCACCACCGGTGGCGACCACATCGTAGACCTGGCCGGAAGCCACCACATCGACACCCTCTTCCGTAACCACCCGGCGCAGAGTGCTCAATACACTCTCTTCCAGATTTCCCATTTCTTCAGCCAAGGACTTTACCGACATCTGAATTTCTCTCTCAAATAGCGCTGTATTCTTATCGCCTCATCACTATCAATTACCTTATCCGCGCCATGCTGCTCGCGCATGACGTCGACAATGTAGGGTCTTAATCCCGCTTCGAATTCACATAACCTCTGAACACGCAGCTCATGGCAACTGGAACAACGCACCAGGAACAGCTCCTCATCCGTCTTCGGCTGTCTCCACCACCAAGCCATCCAGACAACGCCGACGATCAGCAGTACTACCACCACCTTAGCTCGACAACATCCCAAGCCACTCTTCATCCAGGGACTGCTCGTTGCCACAAATGGAGCATACGTCCTCATCCGCGGTACCGGGGTCGAAGGGCGTTCCGCACCACTTGCACGGCCGCATTTTTCGGTAATAAAGCGTCGACCGTCCCGCAGGCAGGACTTCTGTTTCATCGATCATGGTCACGATGACCGCGTCTTCCGGGCAGATGGTTTCGCACAGCTTGCAGTTGGTACAAAGCAGGTAGTCGAAACTCAGAAGACGCACCTTGGCGTCGGATCGCGCTTGCAGTGCTCCGGTCGGGCAGCGCTCACCACAGGAAAGACACCCGTTGCAGTTCCCGGACACGGCACGAACCTGCCATGGCAACCGCGTTCCGGATCTCCAGGGCACCCGGTCCACCCGCGAGGATAACGTCTGCTGATATTGCGCTGCCCGCTGGGGGAACTCTTCGGCCTGAAAGAAAGGCAACAGGTCTTCACTCTGTTCTTCTTCACTCAAACCGGGCACCATCCAGTCCACCGCCTGAGTCACCGTGTTTGCGCTGCTGAAGCGCAGGAATGCGCGCCTGCTCAGGTGGAGTTGATCCTGATATCTACGCGCTTCAGTCTTATCAACCCCGGGCGCGGTATCCAGCTTCGGCGCCTCTTCTCCGAGCCAGATTTTCAGATCAACCTCAAGCGCTTCTATATGTGCACGGGCATCCCCCATGTTGCAGGCTTCACAGTGATCGAGGCCGTGCAGGGAGATCGACTTCACGCCTTCGGCCCTAGCCGACGCCAGAAGTCTTGTATCCAAAACCCCGTGGCACGGGATAACTATGCCGCCACCTCCATCGCTACTGCCGCGGCAGTGCAGATGAACCGCCTCCTTACCGCCCATGGCCTGCAGAAACCGCTCAGGAACAAATCCGCTGGATCGCAGCGCTCCCGCAGGACAACTGGGCAGGCAACTGTTACAGCCGGTGCATTTTTCGTCATCCACATCGACGGCGTCGACGGCCAGGGCGATAGCCCCGGAAGGACAGACATCCCCACAGGCGGAGCACTGCTCCGTTCTGCCCCGCAGATTGATGCAGAAACCTTCCTCCACTATCAGTTCGGACAGAACCAGAAGTCCGTTTGCCTGCGTACGACCCTCCACCTTCATGCGACCACCTTCGGCAGTTCCGGCTCTTCATCCCGCGACACAGCCTGCACCTTGCGGCCCAGCCAGTATGTCAAAGCCACCGCGGACACCATATTTGTCGCCAGCGGAACGTTGTTCAGATCACAGGCACGGTAGAAAGGGGTAATGTCAGGCTCATTTACGGCGGGGCTCTCAGGATCCCGGATAAAAAAGACTGCGCGGACGGAGTTGGTGCAGACCAGACCGCATAACTGAATCTCACCCCCTTTCTTACCCGAAAATATATGCGTCACCTCCAGTCCGGTCTCCGCCGCAATCGCCTCTCCTGTTTCGCTGGTTGCCAGCAACCGGTATGCCGCAAACACCGGCAGCTGCTTTTTCATCAATTTCAGCAACTCCGGCAACTTGCTTTCGTGGGCAATTAGAACGATGGTTTTTCCGGCACCCGCCATGGGACGACTCCTCAAATACCTAGACAACAAAAACAAAGGGGGGACTTCCCTGTCCGCCGCAGGAAAACGAAACTGTTGTTTTTCCCGGCTCCAAAACCGGCATGACCGCCGTTTGACGAACCAGCAACACAATCATCTTGATTGAGGAACGGGGAGTATTGATATCGCCGTCTCATGTTCCTGACTCCCGACTGTCACTTTGCGGTAGAGCCTCGCATGTTCCTCTGCGAGGCGATCCATAGCCGCGACAGGATCTTCCAAAACATCCTCCAGTTTGGCTGCCGCCCTGCCAACCCATCCCCTGTCAATAATTAAGCGATATAAGGTCAGAGTGTCGTCATAGGCATAGGTGGCACCATGTACACCTTCTATAAAATCCGCACCCTGTACACGATCGGAGCGCAGAACCGGCAACCCCATAACTGCCGCCAGATCAAGCAATGGACTCTTACACAGTTTGCTATAAGGCATCAGCAATAGATCTGCATCACGGAAAATGTCCGCAACAGCACTCGGCGCCACATATTGGTCCACTATGCTGATAGGCATCCTTCTCGACGCCGCTTCGAACAGTTCCCGTGACACTCCGCGGAGAACCTCCTCCCCCGCCAAAATCAGGCGCAGAGATTCAGGCCACTCATTTTGCTCGACCACGGACAATAATCGGTCTAACCCTTTTCCGGCGCCGCCGTGCCCGAAAAACAGCAGCCGGTGTTCATGTGTTGTTTTTTGAGGAACGGACTCATTCCGGTTACCCTTTTTATACAAAGCGAGAATGTTAGGGCTGCCGGATAATTGGGCCAGTCGTTCCCGCGTCATACCCAACAATTCCTCCAAGGCCCAGGCGATGTGTGCGTCTCGCGCGACCACCCGATCCAACCTGCGATACAGAAGCCGAAAGGCCGGCAACAACAACCATCGATATTCATGAGGTAGAATGTTGTGGGGCGTATACACCACCTTCACCCCCCGCCGCTGCGCCCAGCGCACGAAAAGCAGTGCCGAGAAGGGATTGCCAACCCACTGCAGATGAACTACATCCGGCTTCTCCATGACTACGTGACGCCGAATGCAATGCCAGGAGCGGCCGCCGTTCCCCTGATAGAATTTACGGAACGGTACGACCAATTCAGCCAGTTCATCCCGTTTACCGGTCATCAGGTGTACTTCAACCCCGATCCGTTGCAGTCCCAGGGCCAAAGCATGGGTGTAGTGACTTAAAAAACCACGGCCGGAAGGCTCTACCAGCAAAAGACGCATGGAACACCCTATAGTCCGGAGGCCTTACGGAAGTCCGCGTCGTAGTCGAGCCGTTTAGGTTCGCGTTGGTTCAACTCCGCCAGTTGACGCAAGCGGCGGCGATCGACAATACGGCCAAGCTCGTTCCACAGCAGTTGCTCCGCCATCTGCAGGATCTTTCGGTAGAAAGAGTGGTTAGCCGCCGCGCCGGCCAGCCGGCACCAACCCGGCCCCCAGCGCCCCAACTGTTCGACCAGGAAAATTTCCCGCTTCTGTCTTAATTCGTCGGCGCCAAGCAGGTCACCCCGGAGAAGACTCTGGGTCTCGGCATCGGCCAACAGCCCGCAGAAACCGAGCATGGTACCGATATGATCGGGGAACTCGCCACTCATACGGTTACGATAGTCCCAGCCGGCCTGACGATACGCCTTGATCACCTTATCCACCGGCGCCTTGAACATACACCCGGTTTCAAACACCGACGCGTAAGGACTGACGCACCCCGGCGCCACGAACAGACCGGTAAACTCCTCGGCCAGGATCTCCGCCAGAGACTCGGCAGGTACGGAATGGAAATCCTCATCGAACATCAGGCCGACTGACTCCAGAGGCTCACGTAGATCGCCGCGGATCAGGTCCACCAGGACGACATCCGCCTCCCGTTCCAGGCAACGGCTCAGAAACCCGAACAGACCGGCCAAACTGCTGGCCGCCGAAATCCTTTCGTTCAGTCTTTTGTGCTTCTTCGCCGGTTCGTTGGATGTTGTTGCTGTCTGCATCTCTTTTTCATCTCTGCTTGAGGGCCCCCGGCCAAAGCCGGGGGCCTGTCAGTTAATGACTGCTTGCATGCAATGCCGGAACGGGCAGACTGTCCCAGTCGACATCCACCTCCTTGTGGTTGGCCCGATGAAGATCGCCGGTATAGGCGTAGCGCAAGGTCTCTTCATAGTCCTTCATCGATTCCTCCACGCTTACCTTGACATCACCGTACGTATCGCCGGATTGCGCCTTGCTCACCGTAACGATGGTATCGAACCAACCCTGAGAGCCTCCAATGGGATCAACGGCCAGACGAATAATGGGATTCGGATGAACCCCTTTATCGTTCCACCAAACATTGTTAGCGATATCCGATTCATCCCCCTTTGCCCAGCTCTCAGCCATCTGCTTCTGCTTAAGCTGAGCCAGCCGGCCATAGGCATTGTGGCCGCATGCGGTGGAGATCGCCACCACGTCCGGATGTATGCCCTCGGTCACATGGGCACGGGTAACGATATACCCAAGCTTCGATGCAACCCGAATAAGATCACCGTCTTGGATACCGCGAGCAACCGCCGTCTTCGGATTTATCCAGGCCGGATTCTTGTGATACAGCTCGGACAGATACTTCAGTGATGCAGTGCGGCTCTGGGTATGGACGTTAACCTTATAGGTGGTCAGCACCAACTCGTCGGGTTTCTTATTTCGGGACTCAAGACGCTTGTAAACCGGCAGTGGATTGAAACCGTACTTCTTGTAACTCTCTTTATAGAGCTCGATACGGCGCGATGGCGTTCCGAAACCCACCATATTTCTACCATTCACTCGAACACCGATGGCATGCCCGTTTTTCGTAATGGTTCCGCTCCCGTCCACCATCGCTCCCGCCATATCGGAGACGGAAAGCTCCTTGGTATGAAGCGCGTAGTCCGGATCCACCTCATTGCCGTTTTTATCGACGATTTTTGCCGTATCCTTGTCGACCTTACCGTAGATCGGCCAGACCCCCTTCTTTTTCATGAACTCCCATCCACCGTCTTCCTTCAGGCCGGCTATGTTGTCGAAGTGCGCCTTCATCCAGTCCTCCACCGAATCAAAGGCGAAGTACTTCTTGATACCCAAAGAACCGTCGGAATCCACCTTTTGAATGACATCGATCAATGTCTGACGAAACTCCTGGGTTCCGGCGAGGGGCTTTACCACCGGCTGACGTATGGACAGACAGGGGTACAGCCCGCTAGGCATCGACTCCGGGTCATGGCGTTCCAGATATGTGACATCGGGAATGATGAGATCCGCCAACTCCGTCGTCTCCGACATGTAGGGACTAAAGGAGACCAGGAAAGGCACCAGTTTCTCATTCTTGAGAAAGTCCTCCCATACGTGGCTCGACGGATAGGTATATACCGGATTGTCGTAGTAGGTCATCCACACCGCCACCTTGGCCTCACCCTTTTGTACCATGTACGGTGCATGCGTGGAGACGTGATGGGATGCCAGGGGATAGAGCGGCGGGGTGGCGATAGCACTCGGCGTCTTACCCTTGGGCGGCACCGGATCGGGCTGCGGCCAACCCATACCACGGGGCAAACAGTAACCTCCCTTCTTTTCCACGTTTCCGGTGATCACATTAATCATGTGGATCGCCGCTTCCTGATAGGAACCCCAGACATGCTTACAGGGGCCGCGATAGGAAAAGGTGGTCGCCGGTTTGGTAGTTGCAAACTCACGGGCAATACGGCGGATATCCTTGGCCGGAACTCCGGATTCCTCCTCCGCGAATTCCGGGGTGTAGGATTTCAGATGCTGAATCAACTGCTCCGCTGTGACGTTTGTCCAGTCACGAATGAAGTCGGCATCATACAGCCCTTCATTCATGATCACGTGGCAAATTGCCAGTGCTATGGCCGCGTCGGTGCCCGGATAAGGAAAGTAGGCCTCATCCGAAAACCCCGCGGTATTTGACGTACGCACGTCGAAGCTGACCAGCTTGGCCTTGTTGCCCACCACACCGTCCACCAACCGCTGGGCGTTTGGATTCATGAAATAGGCGGTTTCCAGGATGTTAGACCCGAAATTGAGAATATACTTGGTGTTGGCCCAGTCACAGGATTCGATATCCGGCCCCCATGACGGCTCCAACCCGACCTTCTTCGATGATTCACAGATATTGGTGTGGTTGAGCATGGCATTGGAACCCAGGGCATGCATGAAACGCCCCACTGCACCACCCGTCCTGTCACGCCCCCACTTGAAGACGATCTCGTTCAGGATCTCCGGCTTATGCTCCGCGTGAGCGCGGTCGATAACTTCACGCAGCTTCTGGGCCAACAGTGTGGTCGCCTCATCGTAGGAGATACGCTTCCACTTGCCTTCCCCGCGTGTACCGGTCCGTAGCAGCGGTGTCATGATCCGATCCGGATCGTAGACATGGAGGAAACCTGAGTTACCCTTGGCACAGAGTTTGCCGCGGGTGTTGGGGTGATCCATGTTGCCTTCGAGTTTTACAATACGGCCGTTCTCAACAAACGCCACGCCGCCATCCTCTATATTACAGGCCAGGCAGGTGTAAGGGACGGCTTGGCGTTCGGCGCCGGTCGTTGCGGAGAAATCCTTGCCTCCCAACTCCTGTTCCATCGCCACCAGGCGACTGCTGGAAAGCCCCGCCACTCCGGCGACGGCACTCACAGTACCGCCAATTTTCATGAACTCGCGGCGGGTGAATTTATGACTATCGCTCATCGCTCTAATCTCCCTCAGTAGTAAATCTGGGTTAGCTGACCGGCGTAGATCAGCACCTCGCGGAAGGTGTAAGCACCTACGGCACTCATCACTGCAGCCAGAGTCAGGATCTTTGGATTACGCCCCAACTTCGGAATGGCCACCAACACAAGGGGTACAAGAATGCCGACCAGGAAAGTCAAGACCCAATACCTGAAGCCGAACTGTTGATTGATGATGTCCCAGGCCTGCTGTTTCTCCCCGGAGCCGTAGTTAAGCACCACCCACTCGGCCAGGAACAAAGCGAAAGTCACGGCCAGTGCGACATAGAGGAAAAGATGCAGAAACTCCACCGTCCTTTCGTCCATCTGGCCGCGGATCAGCTGAATAACTGCAGTTAACGCCGTACCGGAGCTGATCGACAGAATAACGAACAACAACGGGATGGTCGCATTACTCCACAGCTCGCGGGTCTGGTGGACCATGAGATCAAGACCGGTATATAGCGGCATCGACAAGGCCAACAGTGATCCCAGGATACCGGTCCAGCGCATCAGCTTGCCATTTCCCTTCTTTAGACCGAAGAAGAAGCCGACGATGCAGAGGCCGAACAACGGCAGGAACAGAGACCCCCAGGACAGAGGCGAGGTCCAGTGGAAATATAGAATCGGGTAGAGGAAACGTTCCGGCCTTCCCAAGTCGATGATCAGCAACGGACCGCAGATCAACAGCAGCACCATTGCAACAACCATCCCCACGCGTTGAAACGGCTCCATTGATCGCGCGGCACCACTGAAAAGATCGCCAAATACTGCCGGGGCAGCCGCGTAGACAAAAGTCATTGCCGCAACCCCAATAAGAAAGAAGTAGATGACGATATCATGCCCCCAGGGGGCGATATTGAATTGCATGTACTCAAACATGATTATCCCCCTTACAGAACACCGGAAAAAAACTTACTGCCGCGGTTGTGCTTGTAAAATGCCTCGGCATCCGAGCGAGCCGCATAGGACGTGGGCGCACTGAACAGTTGTTCGGTCTGCGCCCGATCGGGTTTTATGTAGTAAACCTGAGGGCTTGTCCCCTTATCGGCCTTTAGCACCACCGTCTTGTGTCTCGCGACCAGGCGGGATACCTCGCTTTCGGGATCATTGAGATCACCGAAGATACGGGAACGCCCCAGGCAGGTTTGCACGCAGGCCGGCAACTGACCATTTTCCACCCGGTGGTTGCAGAACGTGCATTTATCCACCACCCCGCCGATGTTTACACGATCACGGTTTTTCGGCAGCACATGACGGGCGTTATAGGGACAGGCGGCAATACAGGTACGGCAAGCAATGCAACGATCATAGCGCTGCAACACAAATCCATCTTCATGCTTATATGTCGCCTCCGTGGGACAGTTGCGAACGCAGGGCGGGTTGTCGCAGTGATTACACAGCCGCGGCATGAAATGACGTTTGGTATTGGGGTAGTGACCGGTATCTTTTACTTTAACGATGGTGCGCCATACACCAAGCGGCACGTCGTATTCAGCTTTGTCAGCACAGACACAGGCCATACAACCAATACAGCGACGCAGGTCGACGACCATAGCCCAACGCTTCTTACCGGGCACTCCCAGGGACGGATCAGCCTGGAGACCAACGGGCATGGGATTTCCTCCTAATGCTTTGGTTATTGAAAACAACACCGTGACCGAAGCCACCGTCACGATACGATTAAGGTCAAAGCATTTCCCATACCATAGTTTTTTAGTGTGATTTATAACCTATTGATTATTAATAACTACATACATTCTTCGTGAACAGATGGCAGAATTATCAGCATATGATCCTTGTCGATAATGGTTACCGTTCTGTAACGGCTTTCTAGAGGGTTTTTCCCAACACCATAATTTACAAGAGAAATTTCATTGCCCGGCGATAACTTTTTCACTGTTACCGAAGGGTAACGAGCATCATGCATCCGGAAAACACCGCGCGACACGAAGGAAAATCCAACAGGGGATTGCGTTACCGGGAAGTAACGATATAGGGGCAAATACTTCAACACGTTCTCATACGGAATACGATTTCTCATATTCCGGCATTCGGCAGATTCCGCAGCAGATCCAAAAACCGATGTAGCGGGTTTATACCTTCTCCATCCAGAAATGGTAACTCCCGGCCTCTTCGTGATATTTCAGTATCTTGTGCCCCAGTTGACGACAGAATGTCTTTATTTCTCTGACGGAATCGGAGTTATTCACCGTAACCTTAATGATCTCTCCCCGCTCCATCAAAGCAAATGCTGCCTTTGTTTTGAGAATAGGCAAGGGGCAATTCAAATCGGACAGATCAAGCTCTTTATCGGACTCTAGCACTTTCTGATCCCATGAAAATTCATCCTCCGGTCATGGACATGAAGCGAACGATGCGGCCCGGCCGCTCATTGAATTCATGTCGTTCCGGTTTCAACTCAATTGCCTTCAACAGATGTTGCGACAACACCTCACTGCTGCATCCTGATCGCAATATATCCCGCAACGGGTAACGGTGTTCGTCTCCCAGGCAGGCGATCAGATCTCCTTCTACCGAAAGACGTACCCGGTTACATGTCTCACAGAAGTGTTGTGACAGGGGTGTGATGAAGCCGATACTGGCGCCGGAGCCGGACACCCGATAATAGCGGGCGGGACCCGCACCGGGTAACATATCCGGTATCAACTCATAGCGGGACATCAAACGGCGCCGTACGGTTTCCAGGTCAACATATCTTTCCGATGCTTCCCGACCGGCGGTTCCCATCGGCATCGTCTCGATCAGACGCAAGGTGTATCCCCGACCGGCGGCAAATTCGAAAATGTCCTCAATCTCCCCGTCATTCACCCCGCGCATCACAACCGTATTCAGTTTTATGGGTTTAAATCCGGCAGCCTCGGCTGCAGAAAGTCCATCCAGGACCTTCCCCAGCTTGCCGCCACCGGAGATAGTGCTGTAGGTCGCCGGATTCAGGCTGTCCAAACTGACATTGATTCGCGTTACCCCGGCACGAAACAGCGGCTCTGCAAATTCCGCCAACCTGACGGCGTTGGTGGAGAGCGACAAATCCTCGATTCCGGGTATGGCGGAAAGCACCGTCGCCAGCTCAACGATATCGCGCCTGACCAGCGGCTCTCCTCCGGTCAGGCGCAGGTGACTGACACCCAGTTCGGCAAATTGTCTTGCAACCCTCCCGATCTCATGAATATCCAGCCAATCATCCGGTTCGGAAAAATCAGTACAGGACTTCGGCAAACAATATTGACAACGAAGATCACACCGATCGGTGACTGATATACGCAGATAGCGGATAGTACGACCGAAACGATCAGTTAGGACGTGTTCTTGTTCCATCTGTTTCCACATTTTCCGGTGTTAACTGCCGGGGACTTGCAATATTCGAACCACGGTAATAAGCGCCGGCAAAAAGGCCTGAAATCCCCGCTTTTGGTTACTCAACTGAAACATCCGATGCGGAAAAGTTACCGAACGGTAACGATATGGGGAGAAAAACACCGTCATACAGGCCTGGGTTTCTGGCATTCAATTTGCGTAACTATATATTCGACATACCCATACCGTGATACCGGGTTCCATTTGTAGTGGAACCGAATGGAACGACTGCAAAACCAAGAGATAGGTTATGAACACAATATCGACCACCGAAACTCGTAACGATACGCCCCTCCCCCTAACAGCTACCGAACACACGGCAATCTGCGGATGTGGTGGCATGTCTGATCAACAACGCGGTTACGACGAGGCCATTTCTCAGTTGCTAAATGCCGCCGTACCTCTGTCGGAAGTCGAATCCGTGAAGATCGAACAGGCGCTGGGTAGGATTCTGGCCTTGCCGCTCAGCAGTACTATCGACGTCCCAGGCTGGGATAACAGCGCCATGGACGGATACGCCGTTCGATTCGAGGATCTGTCGGGGGGCGGCACCCGACTGCCGATTAGTCAGCGCATTCCGGCCGGACAGAGCGGTGCACCGTTGCTGCCCGGCACCGCCGCCCGCATCTTCACCGGTGCGCCGGTACCCCGTAATGCCGATACCGTAGTTATACAGGAGCTGTGTGAACAGGATGACGATCATGTAATCATCAGGGAGCTCCCCAGAAAAGGTGCCAACATTCGCAAAACCGGCGAGGACATTTCCGCCGGAAGCAGCATTATTGATCCAGGTACCAGGCTGGCTCCCCAACATCTTGGATTAGCCGCCTCCGTGGGGGTAACCGAGGTCACTGTCTACCGCCGCCTTAAAGTCGCCCTGCTGACCAGTGGCGACGAACTGGTCATGCCCGGCAACCCCTTGAAGCCGGGCCAGATATATAACTCCAATCAATACACGGCATCCGGTCTGCTACAGGCACTTGGTTGCGAGGTAATTCCGCTGGGTATTGTGGAGGATTCCTTCGATGCCACCTGCAACGCCCTCGCCCTGGGCGCACAGGAGGCCGATCTGGTTCTCGCTTCCGGCGGCGTATCGGTAGGAGAGGAAGATCATGTCAAGCCCGCGATAGAGAAACTCGGATCGCTGGAGTTATGGAAGATCGCTATTCGTCCGGGAAAACCGGTAGCTTTCGGCCGTATAGCCGACACGCCATTTATCGGCACCCCCGGTAACCCGGTCTCCCTGTTCGTCACCTTCCTGCTGTTCGCCCGCCCCTTTATTCTGAAGATGCAGGGATGCAGCGAACCGCTGCCGGCGCCAATCACGGTAGAGGCGGCATTCGATTGGCCAAAGGCCGACAAGCGGCGTGAATTCGCCCGCGGCAGGCTTGCAATCGGTACCGATGGAATAGCGCGGGTAACCCTCTTCCCGAGCCGCTCATCCGGTGTACTCAGCTCCGTCGCCTGGGCGAACGGTTTGGCAATAATAGAAGAGAACCAGACCCTGCAACGGGGGGACAAAGTGCGATTTCTGAGCTTCTGCGAGCTGCTGTCATGATCAAGGTGCTCTATTTTGCCAGCCTGCGTGACCGTATCGGCACTACTTCAGAAGATCTGGAACTGCCTGCAACTACCGTCACCATCAAAGACATCTTGCATATCCTCAGGTCACGAAAAGGTGTTTGGGCGGAAACCTTTGACGCCGGAACCCTGGTTCTGGCGGCTATCAATCAGGAAATGGCCGGCCCGGATCAACCAATAAAAAACGGTGACGAGGTCGCCTTTTTTCCTCCGGTAACCGGCGGATGATCCCGTAGGAATAATAGTTCGCTTACACGAGAACTTGATGCTCAGACATCTTTCTCTTCTTCTACTGATATTCCTATGTTCACCGGCTGCCGCGCTGGATGAATTGATTGACAGCACATGGCTCAATGCCAATATACATCTGAGAGATCTGATCCTGCTGGACATACGTGAGCCGACGTTATACCGGTACTATCACATCCCCGGCGCCGTCAATGCACCTTATGACCGTTGGCGCACCGGCAAGGAATCGAAGAAGCCCGGCATGCTTCCTCCTACTCCTCAGATGGAAACATTGCTCAGCGAACTTCGGATCGACAACAACAGCACCGTGGTAATCGTCACCGGGGGGAACCAGCCGGGAGATATGGCCGCTGCCGGCAGAGTATTCTGGACATTGAAAGTAATGGGACATCGGAAAGTCGCCGTGCTCAACGGCGGACTCGCCGACTACACCACACATTTCGCCCGCGACGCGGAAACCGCCTCGCTTTCCCGACCAATCTCCCGCTATCGACCCAATCCTGACTTCAGCGTCGTTGCAACCCATCATGACATACTGGTTGCACTGCAGGATGATACCCAACTGCTCGACGCTCGTACCTTAGGCGAGTATACCGGAGTAGTTACCGCTAATCCGCTGGAGCGGCCGGGAACCATCCCCGGCGCAAAACATCTGCCTTTCGACTGGCTTGTTGACGCTCATGGACGCATCCGTGACAAAGAGGCGGTGATCACCTTATACCAAGCAGTGGGACTGAATCCAAACCAGGACGGTACCATTCATTTTTGCCATACCGGCAATCGTGCCGCCTTAACCTGGTTCGTGGACTACGTTATCCTGGGAAACCGCAAGGCCAGGCTTTATGATGCCTCGATGAGCGAGTGGGCGGCGGAAAAGACCTTACCAATTGAAACCATGATTGATTTGGACCCAAAGCGGCAATAACCGTTTTCCGATCCCGTATCGCCGCTTTCAGCGGTCGCTATCACCCAACGCGGAATATTGGTGAAGCGTCCCGGCAATGCTCCATTTTTTCCATTGAACTCAACTCAGAATATGAGTTGGCCCCTACAAATCGAGCTTGCGGCCCATTCCACTCCACCGCCGCGGCACCAACCTCCTTTAACCACCCGCGCATGCTCCGCCCGCCACTGTCGAGATAGCGTACGGCATTTGCATAAAGACTGCTCCGAAGCAGGCAGAAAACCGGCAGGCTCTGCCCATCGGAGACAACATAAGCAGCCGCAACCTGCTCCTGATACATGGCGTGTAACAGCCGTTCAAGCGCATCTTCGGGAAAGAGCGGCGTATCGCACGGAACAACCCACAGCAGCGGGGTTTGCGCATACTTCAGTCCACTTTCAATGCCCGCCACCGGCCCCAGAAACCCGTTACGGATATCGCGCACAACCCGGTAACCCATCCGGCCGTAAATGCTGGAATTGCGGTTTGCATTAATCAGTATGTGAGGGGTCTTATCTTGTATTCGCGAAATGATATGGTTAACCATCAAACGCCCGTTAAAGGCAATCAGCCCCTTGTCTTCACCTCCCATACGGCGACCACACCCCCCCGCGAGAACCATTCCGGTAACCTGAGAGAATGTTTCCATATGCTTCAGATCCATAGGATTATCTTTTAAGCAACGCACATCTTTCCAAAGCCTGATCTTATCGACGGAACACAGACCTTATTGCCTGCTCTTCATACGCGGTATCAGATTTACGAAATTGCACGGACGCGTGCGGCTGTCGATCTGGTGACGCACAATCTCCTCCCAGGCGGTTTGGCATCCACCGGGGGAACCCGGCATGGTGAAACAGAGAGTCCCGTTTGCCAGACCGGCAAAGGCTCTCGATTGAAGAGTCGACGTTCCTATGGTTTTGAAAGAGGCTGTACGAAACAACTCACCATAACCGGGGATCTCCATATCCAGCAGGGGGGTAACCGCTTCAACCGTCACGTCACGATCAGTAACGCCCGTCCCGCCGGTAATCAGAATAACGTCGATTTCAGACTCCGCAATCCAGTGTGAAACCAGAGCCCGAACGAGATAAATATCGTCTATCAAGATCCTTTTTTCTTTTACCTGATGGCCCGCTGCAAGTGCGTTATCACGCAGGTAGTGTCCGGATTCGTCATTTTCCTCGGTACGCGTATCGGATACCGTAAGAATCGCCAGATTGAGGGGGACAAATGGTGCGTCAGGCTTGGTCTTGGACATTCGGGCTTCCTTTAGCGCTAAAATCGTGGATACGGGATATAACCCCCCTCACCATCTATAGCCGCGCGCAACCGGGCGCGCTCGATATTTGCTTTTGATGAGGACCTGTAGTCATACCTATCGCCTCCCGGCGGGAGACTAAAACCGGGTTCAGCAGCAACCCGTCTTTCTTCTACAGGCAGGAAACATGCCATCTAATACGGCAGGATATAATCTGTATGAATTCACCGGAAATACACGATGCACGGGAAAGAAATTGTTACCAAATGGTAACAACGGGCTAATCCGGAAATTACCATTCGGTAACATCCTGTAAGAGCGGCCCCCCGATACTACAGCAGCATCAGGCGCTTACCCAGCGTGACGGCGGCAACAGCAACTACAAGACCGAGAACCCTCTCCATCTTCTTCGGTTCCAGCTTTACGGAACCTAACCAGGAGCCGAGGGCGCCGCCAACCAGGGCGGCTATGGCGATAGGGACAATCCCTTCCAGGTCGATAAGGTTGGATTGATAGCGCGCCGTCAATCCGGTTAGAGAATTGACCCAAATGAAGATCGCGCCTGTTGCCGCGGCCTCCTTGGGACTCCCCAGCCCGAGTATGATAATTAGCGGTACGAGATAGATCCCACCACCAATCCCGACCGTACCCGCGACAAATCCGAGCAGCATACCGCATACCACGGCCAGCACGAGTTTCTGCCTGCGATCCAGGTCCAGTTGAAATGAGACGGTACGCCACATATAGATGCGCATACAAACGAACAGCAGACTGAGAAGCAGTATCCACCGAAATGCCGCTGCCGGCAGCATCAAAGTGCCACCAAGGTAGGCGAATGGAATCGAACCGAGCAGGAAAGGGAGTATCAAGCGCCACCGTCCGTGACGGTGGGAAAGGAAATGGTAGCTACCCACCGTTGTAACCAGCAGGTTCAATGTCAGGGATATGGACGGGATGGCCACCTGACTTGCGCCAAACAACATCAGCAGTGCAGTGTAGCTCGAACCACCACCTAGCCCAACCGACGAATATGCCATTGAAACAACGAAAAAGATAATCGCGACCCACTCTATGGGTACCAATAGCTCTTCCATCAGGCATCCAGGATGGCGTAAAAACGCCACCCTTCCTCATGCGGCTTGAATTTCAGTTTCGGCAGCAGGACAGCCCGGACCGGGAATCTTTTCCGATGCCGCATGCCGTCCCGGCGTTCTCCAATAGCCCGGCCGACTATACGGTACTGCTTCCTGAAGCCCTCCTCTTCCGGTACAACCTCTTCCAGAGTGGCCGCCTGGAAGCGCTTAAATACCCAATCATCATTGTCGGCACGATAGAGGATCTCCGAGAGCAGTGCGACCAGGGCAGTTCCCTCATTAAAACCGTGACAGACCAGCTCAACGGACTCCTGCTCCCGGACGCCCTCCTGGTCCCACATAAACAGGTTTAGCGCCGCGACCGCGGCGTCGATCACTTCCAACGGATCGGACGCGATCACCTCCAACCCGACGCCACCCCTTGGCTCTTCATGGAACTGATAACGTGCCAATCAGTTTTCCCCCTTGTATTTTTCAATGACCTGAATGGCCTCGATACAGGTGGAGGGGTACTGACCGCCCTGATCCTTTTCCAGATATTTCACCATATCCCAGACAGTCAGCAGGGCCGCGCTTACCCCGGTCAAGGCCTCCATCTCCACGCCGGTCTTATAGTCGCACGAGACCTTGCAGGCGACGCGTACCCGGCCGTTAGACTCCTCCAGTTCCACCTCCACCCCGGTAACGGGTATGGGATGACAAAGGGGGACTATCCGCGGAGTGTCCTTAACCGCCTGAATGGCCGCTACCTTGGCCACCTCGAAGGGCATGCCCTTTTTCACCGTTCCGTTTCGAATCGCTTCCAGAGTAGCCTGCTGCAAACGCAAATAGCCCTCTGCCACGGCAAACCGAACTACATCGGATTTGGTCCCTACCTCCACCATTTGAGCCATTTGTATCCACTCCTCCGATTGGTATTTAGCCAGGGGTGTTGTGCGTAACCCAGCGGGTGTTACCGTCCGGTAACATCTCCCGCTTCCAGAACGGCGCGCGCGCTTTGAGGAACTCGATCAATTGACGTGCGGCCGCGAAGGCTTCACGGCGGTGAGCGGACCACACCACGATAACCACGATAGCCTCGCCGGGCAGAATCTCTCCGACGCGATGATGGATATGCGCCTCCACCAGGTCATACTCAACCTTCGCGTCGTCGATAATCTCCTGCAGTACCCTTTCGGTCATACCCTGGTAATACTCCAGTTCCATCGCGGCCACATCATCACCTTCGTTAAAATCGCGCATGGTACCGACAAAGGTGACGCAAGCACCTACATCGCCTTTGCGATCAACAAGTTGCCGCTCAAGATCGGCCACCAATGACCACGGAGAGAATCGTTCTGCTGTAATCGATACGGACATTTAACCTCCCGTTATCCCAGGGTCGAAGCAGGCGGGTTCCTTTTCCCGACAGCGCAGGCATATTGCTGATTTATCCCCTATACCACCGGAATAGATGCCCCCATCCGACTCATGGACACAGATCTTCCTCAGCGCTTTGGCCCATCCTTGCAGCGGATTCCCGGGAATCGCATACCGGTTACACGGATATATTCCTCTCGCCCCCGCTCTCTCACCCTTGGGTATAGGCAAATACCTTGCAAGCTGCGGGCCAACAGGGGATGGGGCAGCGATTCGCGCCCAGTAGAACACGAGCCCAGCAAACTGAGCGCCGTGAAACAGGCCGACCGGACGCCGGTGGCAGCGGTTGTTCGACCAGGAGTTCTCCCTGGATCCCGGCCTGCGCCGGGATGACGGCGGTTTAGATACAGCAGGAAACTCGAACATCGTCATTCCGGACGATGCGCGGCGACGACCCGGAATCCAGAGGCTACCTTCTATCCGACAACTGAATTACTACTAGACAATAAAAAAAGGGACCCTAAGGTCCCTTTTTCCGTTGCAGAGGAGCTAAGGCTTATTCGCCCTCTTCCACCGCCTTCATGCTGAGTCGGACACGGCCCTGCTTGTCCACTTCCAGCACCTTGACCTTGACGATGTCGCCCTCGGCCAGTTTGTCGCTCACCTTCTCCACCCGCTCTTCGCAGATCTGGGAGATGTGCACCAGACCGTCCTTGCCGGGCAGGATGGTGACGAAGGCGCCGAAGTCCATGAGACGGGCGACCTTGCCCTCGTAGATCCGGCCCACCTCGACATCGGCGGTGATCAGTTCGATGCGCTTCAGCGCCTCTTCACCGGCCGCCTTGTCCACGGAGAAGATCTTGACCATACCGTCGTCGGTGACGTCGACGGTGGCGCCGGTCTCTTCGGTGATGGAGCGGATGGTTACACCACCCTTGCCGATCACGTCGCGGATCTTCTCCGGATCGATCTTGATGGTAATGATGCGCGGCGCATGCTCGGACATCTCCTCGCGATGGGAAGCGATCACCTTGTTCATTTCGCCGAGGATGTGCAGCCGGCCCTCTTTGGCCTGCCCCAGGGCAATCTCCATGATCTCCTTGGTGATACCCTGGATCTTGATATCCATCTGCAGGGCGTTGACGCCGTCGGTGGTGCCCGCAACCTTGAAGTCCATATCGCCGAGGTGATCCTCGTCACCCAGGATGTCGGTCAGTACGGCGAACCTGTCGCCCTCCAGGATCAGACCCATGGCCACGCCGGCCACCGGCGCCTTCATGGGCACGCCCGCATCCATCAGCGCCAGGCTGGTACCGCAGACGGAAGCCATGGAGGAAGAGCCGTTGGACTCGGTGATCTCGGAGACCACGCGAATGGAGTAAGGAAACTCCTCCATATTGGGCATACAGGCCAGCACGCCGCGCTTGGCCAGACGGCCGTGGCCGATCTCGCGCCGTTTCGGGCTGCCTACGCGACCGGTCTCACCCACACAGAACGGCGGGAAGTTGTAATGCAGCATGAAGGGTTCGCGGTAGGAACCGTGCAGCGCATCGATAATCTGGGAATCCCGCTCGGTACCGAGGGTGGCGACAACCAGGGCCTGGGTCTCACCCCGGGTGAACAGGGCGGAACCGTGGGTACGGGGCAGTACGCCGGTGCGAACGGTAATAGGACGCACAGTGCGGGTATCGCGGCCGTCGATACGGGGATCACCCGCCAGGATGCGGCTGCGCACGATCTTCTTCTTGAGCTTGTCCAGGGCGCCTTTTACCTCACCCTCGGACCACTGGGGCTCGTCCCCGGCGCAGAGCTTCTCCACCACCTCGGAGACAACCGCATCGATGCGGCCGTAGCGCTCCATCTTGTCGGCAATGGTATAAGCCTGAGTCAGGGCCTCTCCGGCGGCGGCACTCACCGCCTCCGCCAGTTCCGTATTCTCTACCGGCGGGGTGAACTCCGCCATCGGCTTGCCCACCTCGGCGGCCAGTTCATTGATGGCCTTGATGATGACCTGCATCTGTTCGTGGCCGAACAGCACCGCGCCGAGCATCACCTCTTCCGGCAGGCCGTCGGCCTCCGACTCCACCATCAGCACGGCGCTCTCGGTACCGGCCACTATCAGGTCCAGATCGCTCTCGTCACTGAGACCGGTCTGGGACTGATTGAGCAGGTATTCGCCGTCTTTGTAACCGACCCGCACGGCGCCGATCGGTCCGTTGAACGGCAGACCGGAGATGGCCAGGGCCGCGGAGGTGCCGATCATGGCCGGGATCTCCGGATCCACCGCCGGGTTAAGGGACATGACGGTACAGATGATCTGCACCTCGTTGGTGTAGCCCTTCGGGAACAGCGGGCGAACCGGACGATCGATCAAACGGCAGACCAGGATCTCCTTTTCCGAGGGACGTCCCTCGCGGCGAAAGAAACCGCCGGGGATAGTGCCCGCAGCGTAGGTCTTTTCCTGGTAATCGACGGTCAGGGGGAAGAAGTCACGCCCTTCCATCGGCTGCTTGGAGCCTACCACGGTGCACTGCACCACGGTGTCGCTCATATTGATCATCACTGCGCCGTCGGCCTGACGCGCGATCTCACCGGTCTCGATGGTGACCGTGTGGTCACCCAACTGAAATTCTTTGGTTATGGGGGTCACGATAGTGTCCTCGATAAGTTACTGTTAACCGGCTTACCGGCGCAGACCAAGCTTGGAGATCAGGGTACGATAACGTTCCAGATCCTTGGACTTCAGGTAGTCCAGCAGCTTGCGGCGGGAGTTCACCATCCGAACCAGACCCTGGCGGGAGTGATGGTCATGCTTATGTTCGGCAAAATGTTCCGTGAGCTGATTGATACGGGCGGTCAGAAGCGCCACCTGCACTTCCGGGGAACCGGTGTCGTTGGTTCCACGTCCATACTCTTCGACAATCGCCTTTTTCTCGTTGGCGGTAATAGACATTGCTGTTGCTCCTCATTGTGTTGCATAGCAACTACATCCGCACCCCGACAATGGGTTCAGGGCGGCGAACAAAAATACCCTCCGGAAAAGGAGGGCGCCTTTTCGATACCCGGCCAGCCGCAAAAGCCGCCCGGGATCAGTGAATCGCGTATTATAAGGGTTTTAAAAAACCAATCAAATTCGCGTAGTTAATATCCTTTATTACCACGGAGGTCACGGTTTACACGGAGGTATAAACCAAGTATTTCTTCCCTTCTGTGACCTCTGTGTTCTCCGTGGTGGAAGCTCACATCAGGCGCCGCGGCGCCACCCGGCCGTCGTCCAGGATCTCGCCGACACCGATGAAACCGTCGGGGCCGAACAGCCGGACCAGGCCCTCTACCGGCGCGTTGGGCACCAGCACCGGCTGGCCCTGACGCACATAAAAACTGCTGTCCGGAGTCAGCTTCACCTCCGGCCAGTCGGCAAGGGCGCTCTCCACCGGAAGCAGCAGGGAATCCATGGCCTCGAAGCCCTCCTCAGCCAGCTTTTCCAGCGCCTCCATGCTCACCAGCCCGTCATCGCCGTAAGGCCCGACACCGGTGCGCCGTAGTGCCGTCACATGGGCGCCGCAGCCCAGGGCCTCGCCGATATCCTCGGCCAGGGTACGCACATAGGTGCCCTTGGAGCAGTGAACCTCCAGCTCAAACTCCGGCAGGTCGCAGGCACCGAGCTGCAGGCTGTGGATGGTGACGCTGCGCGGCTCCCGCTCCACTTCCTTGCCTTCCCGGGCAAGCTTATACAAACGCTCACCCTTGTGTTTCAGGGCGGAATACATGGGGGGTATCTGTTCGATCTGACCTTCAAACCGGGTCAACACCTGCTGCAGCGCCTTTTCGCTCACACCGTCGACAGCGCGGGTCTGCAGCACCTCTCCGTCGGAATCGGCGGTGGTGGTTGTGACTCCGAGCCTGATCCGCACCCAGTAACGCTTGTCTGCATCGAGCAGAAAAGCGGAGATCTTGGTGGCGGCACCGAAACAGACGGGGAGCAGACCGTCGGCCAGAGGATCCAGGCTCCCGGTATGACCGGCCTTGTCGGCCTTGTACAACCGCTTCACCCTTTGCAACGCATCGTTGGAGGTAATGCCCCGGGGCTTATCCAGCAACAGGATACCCCGAACGTTGCGCCCTCTGTTCCGCCTTCTACCCATGGTGCTCTCTTAACCTTAACTAATCATCCGAGTCGCGGTGCCTTTCCCGATCAGACTCGACCGCCTCATCAATGAGGGCGGAGAGGTGGGCGCCTTTCTCAATCGATTCGTCATATAGGAAATGAAGCATTGGGAGACTGCGGATGTTCAGCCGGTGTCTTAACTCGTGGCGGAAGAAGGGCGCAGCCTCATTCAGCAGCGTGGTGGTCTCTTTTTCCGAGAGACTGCCGCCCAGAATGGTGAAATAGACCTTGGCGTGGGAAAAATCCCGAACCACCTGCACCGCCTGGACGGTAACCATACCCAGGCGCGGATCATCCAGCTCATCGCGAATGAGTTGCGCCAATTCACGCTGCATCTGGGAACCGACCCGGTCGGTCCTGCTGAACTCTCGCGCCATAAACCGGTGTTTCCGTCAGATTTCGCGCGCCACTTCGATGCGCTCGAAGACTTCGATATGATCTCCGATCTTCACATCGTTGTAGTTCTTAACACCGATGCCGCACTCGGTACCGGCCTTGACCTCGTTGACGTCATCCTTATGCCGGCGCAGAGACTCCAGCGCACCCTCGTATATCACCACGTTTTCCCGCAGCACGCGGATCGGATTGTTGCGCTTGACCGTGCCCTCCACCACCATACAACCGGCGATGGCGCCCAGCTTGGAGGAACGGAATACGTCGCGCACCTCGGCCAGACCGATAATCTCTTCCCGGACCTCGGGGGTCAGCAGACCGGAAATCGCCTTCTTCACATCATCGATCACCTCATAGATGATGCTGTAGTAGCGGATGTCCACGCCCTGATCTTCCGCGGCCCGGCGCGCCGTGGCGTCGGCACGGACGTTGAAGCCGATGATGAAGGCACCGGAGGTCAGCGCCAGGTTCACGTCGGATTCGCTGATACCGCCCACGGCGGCGGCCACCACCTTCACCTTCACCTCATCGGTGGTGATCTTGAGCAGGGAGTCCTTCAATGCCTCCACACTGCCCTGTACGTCCGCCTTGACGATGAGATTGACATAATTGATCTCGCCCTCCTCCATCTGGGAGAAGAACTCGTCCAGTTTCGCCGCCTTCTGGGCGGCAAGACGGGAGTCCCGCGCCTTTTCCTGGCGCGATTCCGCCAACTCGCGGGCCATACGCTCATCCGGCACCACCAATACGTCGTCGCCGGCATTCGGTACCCCGGAAAGCCCCAACACCTCCACTGGAATGGAAGGCCCCGCCGATTTCACCTGCTGCCGATTCTCGTCCAGCAATGCGCGGACCCGGCCGTACTCCTGACCGCTGACCAGCATGTCGCCCTGTTTCAGGGTGCCCGACTGAACCAGCACCGTGGCCACCGGGCCGCGGCCCTTGTCGAGACAGGACTCCACGATGATGCCCCGCGCCGGCGAATCCACCACCGACTTCAATTCCAAAACCTCCGCCTGCAGCAGGATGGCATCAAGGAGATCGTCGATACCCTGCCCGGTCTTGGCGGAGACCTGGACGAACATGGTGTCGCCGCCCCATGCTTCCGGCACCACTTCCTGACCAGAGAGTTCCTGCATCACTTTGTCCGGTTGCGCCTCGGGCTTGTCGATCTTGTTCACCGCGATAATAAGAGGCACCGAAGCGGCACGGGCATGCTGAATCGCCTCGATGGTCTGCGGCTTGACGCCGTCATCGGCGGCAACCACCAATACCACGATATCCGTCACCTTGGCGCCGCGTGCACGCATGGCGGAAAACGCGGCGTGACCCGGCGTATCCAGAAACGACACCATGCCTTTATCGGTCTCTACGTGATAGGCGCCGATATGCTGGGTAATACCCCCGGCTTCACCGGCGGCGACGCGGGTGGCCCGGATGTAGTCCAGCAGCGAGGTCGTGCCATGGTCCACATGACCCATGATGGTGACCACCGGGGCACGGGGCTTTTTCTCCCCCTGCTCCTCTTCAATGGCGCTCATCACCTCCGCCTCCACATCCGCCTCTTTCTGCTCGACGGCACGGTGACCCATCTCTTCCACAATAAGGGTGGCAGAATCCCGATCCAGGCTCTGGTTGATGGTCACCATCATGCCCATCCTCATCAGTCCCTTGATCACCTCTGCGGCCTTAACGGACATCCGCTGGGCCAGCTCCGCCACGGTGATGGTCTCCGGGATCTCCACGTCACGTACAACCGGTGCCGTGGGCTTCTGGAAGCCGTGCTGGGTTTCCGTCGTTACCGTGGGCTTGGCATGACGTTTGGCGGGCTTGACCTTGCGCCGGCCGCGCATGTCTTCCGCCACGTGCAGTTCCTGACGTCCTTGGCGAGAGGATTTTTTCTTTTCCCGTTCCTTCTCTTCCTTGCGGTGCGCAGCTTTCTTCCCGCTCTTTTCCTCCGCGGCACGCAACGCTTCCGCTTCAACCTCCGCCCGGGCAGCCGCTTCCTGGGGCGATACATTCTCTTCCGCCGGTTTTTCGGCCCGCTTCTTACGGACAGTCTTCTTGGCCTGAGTCGCTTCGGCCTCGGCCTTCTGACGCACCTCCTCGAGCTCGCGCTTCGCCTCTTCCTCGGCCTTGCGCCTGGCCTCCTCGGCGGCGCGGCGCGCCTCCGATTCCGCTTCCACCTTGCGCCGCTGCTCGGCCTGCTCCGCAAGGGCCTTCCTGGCCGCCTCCGCCTCTTTCAGGCGTTGTTCCTGCTGGGAAACAGTCTCTTCTTTCTTGGTGATGGTGCGCTTGCGCCGGACCTCGACACTGACGGTCTTACCGCCACGGGAGGTCGCTCCCCGGGTGGGTGCTCTTCCCCCGGTTGCCGCCGGTTGACGCAGTTCGCTGACCGTCTTTCTTTTCAGCGTGATCTTGCGCCCCGAGGCGGTTGACTCCCTTTTCTTACCGTGGCTCTCTCTCAGGTGCGACAACAGCTGCAGCTTCTCTTTTTCGCTGACACTGTCGTCTTCACCGACTTTTTTCAGACCAGCCTCATCAAGCTGGGAGAGCAGAAGTTCGACGGGAATACCCACGTCCTCCGCAAGCTGTTTTACTGTTACTTCACTCATAATGTTAGGACCTCCCGGGCAGTCCTACGCCTTCTTTTCGTCCTCAAACCAAGGGGCACGCGCCGTCATAATCAACTGAGCCGCGCGCTCTTCGTCCATATCCTCGATTTCCATCAATTCATCAACAGACTGCTCCGCGAGATCTTCCATGCTCTTGATACCACGGCGCGCCAGTTCGTAAGCCAGATTCTTTTCCATCCCGTCCATGGTAAGCAGATCCTCCGCCGGTTCGGCATCGGACAGTTCTTCTTCCCTGGCGATGGCCTGGGTAAGAAGTACCTCCTGAGCACGTCCCCGCAGTTCCTCCACGATATCCTGATCGAACTCTTCGATTTCGAGCATCTCTTCTTTAGGAACATAGGCCACCTCTTCCAGGTTGGAAAATCCTTCCTGGACCAGGATTGCCGCGACCTCCTCGTCCACGTCCAACTGCTCCATAAACTGCTTGACCAGTTCCCGTGCCTCGGCTTCGCTTCGCTCTGCCGCCTCGGCCTCATTCATAACGTTCAGCTCCCAACCGGTAAGCTCACTGGCAAGGCGAACGTTCTGGCCACCACGACCGATCGCCTGCGAGAGGTTCTCTTCCTCAACCGCCACGGTCATGCTGTTGCTCTCTTCGTCGACCACGATGGAAACCACGTCCGCGGGGGACATGGCATTGATCACGAACTGCGCCGGATGCTCATTCCAAAGAATGATATCCACCCGCTCACCGTTCAGCTCGTTGGAAACCGCCTGTACCCTGGAACCGCGCATACCTACACACGCCCCCACCGGGTCGATGCGCTGATCCTTGGCCTTGACCGCGATCTTTGCCCGCAACCCCGGATCCCTGGCAGCGCCGATGATTTCGATCAGGCCTTCACCCACTTCCGGAACTTCCAGCTTGAAAAGCTCGATAAGCAGTTCCGGACAAGTGCGGCTGACAAACAGTTGCGGACCGCGGGCGTCAGGACGGATATCATATAAATACCCCCGCAGACGATCTCCGGTGCGCACGGACTCCCGGGGAATCATCTCTTCCCGCGGCACCAGAGCCTCCGCATTACCGCCGAGATCCAACAGGATGTTGCCCCGCTCCACGCGCTTCACCACACCGGTAACCAGCTCTCCCTTACGGTCCTTATAGGCCTCGACCACCTTCGCCCGCTCGGCCTCACGCACCTTCTGTACGATCACCTGCTTGGCGGTCTGGGCGGCAATACGACCGAACGCGATGGATTCCATCGGTTCTTCGACGTACTCTCCCGGCGCAATGTCCGGATGTTCTTTGCGCGCGTCTTCCAGCAGGACCTGCCGTTCCGGTCGCAGTCCCTCCTCGTCCGGCTCTTCAATCACTTCCCAGCGCCGAAAACTGGCGTAATCACCGCTGTTGCGATCGATAGCAACGCGAACATCGATCTCCCCGCCATGCTTTTTTCGGGTCGCCGACGCCAACGCAGCCTCGATAGCCTCGAAGATGATCTCTTTCTCAACGTCTTTCTCGTTGGAAACAACGTCAACGACGAGCAGAATCTCTTTATTCATCAGTCATCACTTCCCAATCAAAACTCCGGAACAAGCCGGGCTGTCTCCACCTGGTCCAGTGGCAGAAGAAGCTGTTCTTCTTCCACTTCCAGTACAATTTCCCGATCCTGCAATCCTTTCAGGATCCCTTCAAAACGTCGTCTTCCATTAATCTTGAGGGCCATTTTCAGGCGGATGCGACTACCCGCATATTTGCGAAAATGCTCCTCGGAAAACAGCGGCCTATCCAGACCCGGTGAGGAAATCTCCAGTGAATAGTGTTCCTTCACCGGATCCTCAACATCCAAAACGGCACTCAACTGCCGGCTTACCGCGGTACAATCATCCAGGGTAATGCCTTCCTCCTGGTCGATATAGACGCGTAACAGGCTACCGCCCTCTCTCCCGCCCAGGAACTCGACGCCCACGAGTTCATAACCCATGGGCTCAACCACTCTTCTGACCAACGCGGTCAATTTCTCCGGCGCACTACGCATGTTCCGCCACAATAAAAAAATGGGCCAAAGGCCCACTCATCTTTACTCCTCGGCATGGATCGGGCGACGGAGGTGTCCATACCCGACCCGCTAAATCCCGATCCCAGAAAAAAACCCCGAAGTCGGGGTTTATCACTCGGTAGCCGGATTCGCACCCTTTCGGCGCGCCCCGCCTGTAACAGGCCCGCTACCTCCAATCTGGTGGCAGATTATATAAAAACTGCCGGAAAAGTAAAGGATTCCCCCTTATTCCCCCTTCCGGGCAAAACCACCCCCGGGCACTCCGGAGGCAAAAAAAGACCCCGCCGGGGCGGTGCGGGGTCCGGGGTGATCGCGTCGGTCCTGGTTCTTAAGCCTGCTTTCTCTTCCGGGCAAACCCGAAACCGGCAAGGCCGAGGCCAACCAGGGCAATAGTGGCCGGCTCAGGCACCGTCGTCAGGATAAGCTGAGTGTTGCTCAATTCAGGGTAATGGTGTGTCCAGGCGAAAAGATGCTCGTCGTCCGCCACCGCATTCAGTGTCGAAATCATACCTCCAAAGGCATATAAATCAGTGGCGGCATTCAAGCCGGACAACGCGGCGGAATTCAGTAATATGTCGACAAACGCGTCATTATCTGCCGCGGTCGCGACGTAAGAACCAAAATTAACCCCGCTACCCAGATCCGCCCATGCGGCGACCCCGCCGGTCCCGGCGATCAGATTTGCGATACCGGTGGTAACGTCATAGACCTCGAACGAGTTACGGGACATTAGGCCCTATCCGGATCCAACAACTGTAAAAAATCCCGATCCCATGCCCCCACAGGGACACCCTCAGTAGTTTTTTCAGTTTAAACAATACATTACCTGACTAAATCCCCACATAAAACGCGCGGAAATAGCGATTTCCTCCCTTCTGATCGGGTTTTTCAGGTAATCGAGATGTAAAAAAAGCTGACATACCGCCGCCGGGACAGGGTGGCGGCACTGCAGCCGGCGGGAACAAAGGTGTCGAAAGCAAAGAGGCACAAATAAAAAAAGGCCGCGCATCGGCGGCCTTTTTTGCTTGGTAGCGGGGGCAGGATTTGAACCTACGACCTTCGGGTTATGAGCCCGACGAGCTGCCAGACTGCTCCACCCCGCACTGATCCGCGTATTGTGACACACCCGCGGGTATTCAGGCAACCCTGGCCGGTCGTCGCCGACACCTGGCGAAAGAGACCAGGTCACCGCGGATATCTCACCTACCATCCTTGATGCACGGCCAATTAAACCCACGTTTTACTCGTTTTTTGACCTCCTATGCCTTAACATTTCCAGCTTATTGCAGCTGTCTCACCAAGCTCCCGGCCGTGTGCGGGGAATTTGCCAACTCGCCGAGGGGTTATTCAGATGTTCCGAAAAGAGATCAAGGTCCTGGACTGCACCATCAGGGACGGAGGGCTGATCAACAACTACCGATTCACCGATGATTTCGTAAAAGCGGTCTATCGGGCCGCCTGCGATTCCGGAGTGGATATCGTGGAACTCGGGAAGAAGCTTGCGGAAAGCGACGAATATACCCGGGACAAGTACGGTAAATGGAACTTCTGCGACGACGATGACCTGAAACGGGTGATCGACTCCCATGACAGCGAATACCGGCCGCTGATCGCCGTGATGTTCGACGTCGGGCGGGTGGATTTCTCCATACTGAAACCGGCGGATCAGAGCCCTTCCGACATGGTTCGCACCGCCTGCTATGTACCCGATATCGATAAAGGCATTGACCTGGCAAAGCGCTCAAAGGACCTGGGCTACCTGACCACCATCAATATCATGGCCTGCTCCGCCGCCATCCGGACCGACCTGATCGAGGCCCTGGAACAGGTCAACGATACCCCGGAGATCGATTACCTCTACCTGGTGGACAGCTACGGCGCCTTCTATTCCGAGCAGGTCACCGACTACCTGGAGCTGTATAAGAAGCATGCCCCCGACAAGGAACTCGGATTCCATGCCCACAACAACCAGCAGCTGGCCTTTTCCAACACCCAGCAGGCCATCATCGACGGCGTGAACCTGCTGGATGCCACCATCAACGGCATCGGCCGTGGCGCCGGCAACTGCAATCTGGAACTACTGCTGAATTTCCTGAAGAACCCCAAATTCGACGTACGACCGGTCTACAAAGTGATCCAGGAGGAGTTCGTCCCCCTTCGTTCCATCATCGAGTGGGGCTATAACGATATCTACGGGATCAGCGGTCACCTCAACCAGCATCCGCGGGAAGCGATGAAATGCCGGGGCGACAACAGCAGGAAGGATAACTGTTACGACTTCTACCTTGACTCGACCGATGTGACGAGCTGAGCCCGGTCACCCGGCATCAACAAAAAGGGGGCTTTCGCCCCCTTTTTGCATCTATACGTAGAGTTCACACTACGGATCTCATTTATCTCAACCTTCAATCCAGATAGCTGCAGCAGTAATCAGTCACTTTATAAATCTTCAATTTGAAGCTCGAGTTTGCCGGCACTTCAAACGATTCCATGGCTGATATTTTTCTCCAGCCCTCGCCGGCCAACTGGATTTCCAGATCCCCCGACAGAATCTCCATCAACTCCTTCTTATCCGTACTAAACTCATAATCACCGGGAAGCATTATGCCCAGGGTCTTTTTTGAGCCATCCTCGAAGAGCACTGTTCTGCTCGTCACCCGGCCATCGAAATAGATGTTTGCTTCTTTAGCGATTGATACATTACTGAATTGCGACATGTTTGACTATTTCCAGTTGGTTTCTAAAACGTTACGGTTACTAGTTCAGCGAGATCGGAAGGATTACTAATTACCCATACAATATCTATATACTTTAATAATCCCTCCGTCCCTTTTTATCTCTTTTCTCTTCAAACCGGTGAAGGCTCATCCTGAGTCTGTCGTCCTGCACGATAAGATCTCAATGATATCATGAAGCCAATGATTCCCATCAGCCATAAAGCGGCGGAGAATATCCCCCAAAATATTACCCAGTCTTCCTTATTGTTTAGATCTTGCCTTAGATCCCACGCAAACCGTTTCCCTGCCGCACTCCCGTACGAGTCCAGTTGGTAGAGTAGCGGTCTCGCGTCTTCTTTGTTATATATACTGCCTCCATAACCTAAACTGGCTACGGGTTCGTTTGAAACATCAACCGCATGCCCGGTTGAATATATTGCTGCCACGATCAGCAATATACTGATAATCATGTTCATTCCGGGCTTGGATTTGCGGGAAGAACGCTCTGCAATCAAGTTATTAGATGATTCAATATCTACGAACCACACGTCGTCCTTGATCTCCCCGATCAAATGACCTTTCCGGAGTTGCCAAACGATATTCTCCTCCGTATCACCCTGCTGCTTTGCATACTCTTTCGCCGATACATGCTTGGTAACATCTGCTGAATTCTCTAACATTTCCGTATATCTCCAGACTAAATGATTATCTGTATAAGGTTATAACTCCATCCACTGGATAAAAACCAACCCCGCCTGTATTCCTTGCACAGGTGGATCAACCTCAAATGAATCGCCCCTGATTTGGTATTGTTGTCCAGTTTCCAGAAACGACCTGTCCGTTCGATCAATTGGGCTTACTGGAACTATTACGATTTCAGTGGTGGTACCTATCTTCTCAAAACATGCTGCCTTATTAAGCTTGAAAATCCAACCATCGAGTTTCTCATCGTAAAGCGTGACAGCTATCTCATCCCCGACCACGCCCTGCAATTCAAAGCGACCGTCATCAAAGCTCATGCACCCCGAATATGCGTGACATGAGATTGCAACCATAATCCCGCCCAATATGTATCTCATAAGCTCTCCTGGTTATAACGTTTAAGCTGTGCGGCGCGACGGGAAAATACTGGGCAGCGAGAAAAAACCGGCGCGGAGAGCAACAACTTCTAATACTAACGTAAATACATCTCTGACCCTGGTTATTTCCAGTTAATCCCCCCAGTAAGTATTTTCAGACAGATTTTCCAGCCATTCGATTACGGCTAGTGATTCGCCGGCCTGAGATGGTAATTCATACATTGTTCCATCCTCATCACCTATCTCTCCGACTACAACGGCCATTCTGCCATTCTTGACGCCGTATAAGATTGTATTGCTAAATACCTGTCCCATTTGTAGCGAAAAGCATACATGTTGCGGTGGCTGACCAAACCGATGTTCTTGAGTTACGCCTAAGGTAAAGTCTCCCACTTGAATCTCTCCGAATGTCTTCCATGCCACAGCAATCCTTATTGGCGATATCTTTGTTGAGTCAGGATCATCTGGGTTCGGCAGTTGTTTGAGTGACAATTTTTCAAGGCCTGGCACTTCTTCCAACGGTTCACGTACCAGCTTAAACATTTTGTGTTTTTGCATAATTTTTCCTTATTCATATTTCGCCACGTTATACAATATATGACGATTTGAATTCGAAAATACGACTCTAACGCACCACCTGGGTTAAGAATAAGTATTATAGCCACCTACAGCGATAATTTACCTCATATATATTCATTTCCGTATTCGTTGTTGTAGAACGGATATTTCCCCCAATAAAAATAGTACCGCAATTTGTGTTTCCGAAGCCAACGTCTTTAGTAAGGGGCGGTAGCGTAGCGGAGCTCACAGCGACCGAAGGGAGCACTCTTGACCCGTTTGTTAGCTGCCATTCTATACTTCATGTTTTTCATTACAGCCGAAGTCTAAAGCCACACAAGGTTCGTTACCGTTTACCCATGCATCATGACCCGGAGATAATTCAAAAGCTTCGCCGGGACTAACAACGGACTCTTCTCCGTTGGCACTTTTTACGGTAAAAGAACCAGATAATATATAACCTATGTGATTTTCCGATGGCTTTCCCGTTTGTTTGCCCACATGCTCAGACCAACGCCAGCCAGGCTGATATGTGCCTATGCCGACAAATGATGTTCTTAGATTTACAGCCGATCTTGTACTGCCATCCAGAAACACCCACGATGCATCAGATGATGATGGATCTGCAATGATAGTTTCTCTATTCAACGTTCCATCTCCACTTATGTACAGCCAACGTGTTGCTCACCAGAGAGGGTCGCTCTCTGGCCCGAATCTGATGGAGCAAATGGTTATGCGTTTCTTAATCCGTACAAAATGGATCTTTTAGCAAGACCAATTGATGCTGCTTTTCAATTTCTATCTGTTCTGCTTTCGGTATGCCGCTCATACAATTAAGGTACGTCGCCCAAATACGCTCCAGATCATCCCTATTCACCGCCGGATCTCTGGAGAATAGCTTAACAGCACAGCCAACCACACAGTCCTCCACAACAATAAATGGCTCTTGAACGTTCTGATAGGGGCGGGGGTCAGCCACAGCATGGCCACTACCGATTACATTTACAGTCTCTATACTCGATATCTGCGTCAATGGTATCTCTTTCCCGTCCTTTCCCCAAAAATATGTAAGGCCACCCGTGTCTTCGAATCGCTCATAGCCTGAATACAAAACGAGACTGTGAGGTTGGCCATGGCGGTCTTTCAGTGACGAGGTAAATGTGTTTGTGACGTCTTTTTCGAGGAGATAAAATGTCGCGGCGACTGTGTCGCTTGTCGACTTTAAATCAACCCTTTTGATCTTCTGCTCCTGGAATAAACCACCGCCCATCCAGCCAATGCCCCAAGTATTGCCCGTAAATACCCTGCCATCAGTTAGATGGATCTTCACATGATAAAAGTGAGAAACAATTGGACTCGCAGCCGCTAAAGGTACGAGCAGCGTCAAAAACACAATGATTTGATAGCACTTCGTTCGCATGTGATTAATTCCGCATAACGTTTGAGGAAAGGGGCGGCTGGCGAAGCCAGGCGTCCCGCGCAGGACCGTAGACCCGAAGCATACTTGACCTGCTTGTTAGGTATAACTTTCCTATTGGTGAAGCCACCCACTCAGTCTCATGCCATCACGTATATTCATGCCCATAAGTGTGAGATTTATCGCTCCGGCAAGAAGCTCAAGGGCCTGTACCATGTAGAAGGTGGTATCGAATGCGCCAGCCGCGGCCCAGCGGTTCAGAAAAATGGCGCAGGGGATCAATACCAGCAGCCCATTTACTGCAATGAATGGCATTCGCTTCTTCTTTAAGTCTACGAGCGGACCTTGGCGGGACTTCGATAGATAAAAGCCGGTGCCTCCTGTTGCTGCGATAGCAGGAACAAGAATAAAGAGGCCAGGTAGGACGATCAGACTCTTAACTATTGCTACCGCCTCATGCGAACCAAACAGTTCGACGAGGACCGCAGACAGAAAGAAGGTGGCAATTATCAGTGTTGCCAAAAACCCTGCGATTAAATGTGATTTCTTCGGCATTCTACGCCTTCCTGCTCGTTAACGTATACGGTAAGTAGCCGAGGCGAAGCCGAGGTTCCGTGCAGGGCCGTAGGCCTGGAGTGAAATTGACCGAATTGTTACGCGTGTATTCATGATATGGGTTGCCTTATTATTGTTTTCCATTTTTCTGGTGCAGCACGCCTTATATCACTAAGGTAAATTTCATGGTGTTTTCCCGTTAACTTGTGCCCATGTTCTTCAATATGCGAATGAACTTTTGCTATAGTAGTGCCCTCCTCAGAGAATGGCCCTATATGCATGGTTTGAGCTGCTTTCCCTTCTTTAAATGACTCAAAACGAACCAATGGTAATGAAACTGGATTCTTTTTGACCCCTACTTGCTCTATTGCTTCTTGCACCATTTTTCTAGTTATAAAGTCTGGTTGCATTATCATTAACGTCCATTTCCATTTGTCCTTTCTTCCTTCCGTAAAAGAAGACATATCATCTGCCCACCACAAACCTTCTAAGGGTAAAACACCATAATCAATACCTATTTCTCCTTTTTTGACCATGAATTTTAATGTGTATGAAAGCGGATACAATGTGATAATGGCGTTCTTGAATGATTGGGATGTGTTTGGATCGCCTTCACCGTCAATCATTAGAAAATTCATCTTTGGCGCATCTATTATTTCGACTTTTTTTGCAGATGGCCTATAAAGGTGTTTGAGCTCATTTTTGTAGTCTACTTTTTTCATTTCATCATTCTTTTTTTCGCCTAACGCCGCATTCAGCGGCTTGTCCGCTGAAATGGATGAATGGGCTCAATCATCAAAAAGCAAGAATAAAGTTACTATATTTCCTGATGGACCCAACCTAAACATCTAAATGGCTCGCATCACAACCGCGATCAGGATGGACAGTACGCCTAAGAAAATATTTATTCCGGCCATCCCGGCGCCAACCGAATTCGCTTTATCAGCTCGTCGCTTAGATTCTTCCGATGATATTCCTTCTGCTTTTGCGCTAGACATAAACGATACAACGATTAGTCCGATCAGACCTAAAGCAATCAACCATCGAAGGGATTTGAATCCCTTGTATCCAGCGATTATCGCTGAGGGAATTCCAAAGATTATCAGCCCTATAATAAATCCCATTTTGTTTCTCCTTTCGTTCGTTTTATTAATGCCCAACGCCGCAAATCACCGGAGACAAAAAGCAGAGCGCAGCGGCGCTTTTTGGCGTGGGAGTGGTTTTGCCTTGTTAGATGCTCTCTTCAGGTACGTCATTTTCATTAATTGGAATCAGATCGAAGTTTACAAATTGGTCGGCTCCATACTTTGGTTTCCCTTCTGCAAACTCCGCTAAAGGTGGTTCTAGGCTTCGCACCATAGAGGTTAGATGTTCATAAACCCCAGATAACATCAGAAACTGATCTGCTAGCTCCAATCGAATTCGACTAATTGTGCCTACTGGCAATCGTTCCTCGAAATCGATCACTGGACCGACCACGCGTCCATATGCGGTACCAATGTTCAACATCAACGGTTTTGGTACATGACCCTCCCCAACCCCAAGAACCCACGTCAATGTACCGTAAGCACCCTGGCTTTGTGCAGCAATGTTTGGCAATGCTTGGTTAAGATGTTGGGCAACGTTTCTCATGTCGGTAACAGGCTTAGTACGCCGCATGAAAAGTTCGTAAACATAATCGTGCTTGATTCGCGGTGTCTGTTGGAGCACTACCCGAAATCGATGTACGGCATCTACAAATGTCCAAGTATGGCGTATCACACGTACGAAGTCTCGAGGCTGATCTGGTTTCGCTTCGGTATCGAGTAAGCGCAACTCAGCTAATATATCAGCATATGCCTGCCCAGCGATTTCTGCAGAGATTCGTAGTGCATCAAAAAATACAATCTGTTTAGCATCTAATCCGCGCGGAAGCTGACGCAGTGGCGAGTCTTGGTCAATCATTTAAACACCACCAATTAAGCATCTAACGTCTGCGGTAAGGGGCCGAGGCGAAGCCGAGGTCCCGCGCAGGGCCGTAGGCCCGAAGCAAACTTGACCGAATTGTTATATGGTTTTTAATAATAGAATCATCGCAATAATTAATGCTATTAATCCACAAATACGGCCTGAAAGCATTCCATTTCTTAACCCCAGTAATTGCACTGTTTGAGGGGTAACAAAAGGCGTAATCATTATAGTTGTTCCTAGCACAAATAATCCTATTATGGTAATCGGCATAAGATTTTTCCCAATTAGCGGGTTAAATATTGCCGCCATCGACATAAGCGTGCCAACAACAACCCCAACAACATAAAAGAAAATACCCTTTTCTATAAATCTACAAGTAGATAAGATTTTTTCTTCACATTCATTGGAACAAGCAATAGCCTTTTCTTGTGGAGGCTTTGCAAATTTTATATTCATAATGACTTCTCTATAATTTTCTTTATCAGCTTTGCCGCACCACAAACATCTTTGCTTTTTACCGTATAGTTTAAACATTTGCCCCCCTGGTTTACTTTCCTTCCATATAACGACAAGCTGTGGGGGCGAGCCGTATCGCGGCGAAGCGTCCCACACGAGCGAATTGTTATAACGTTTTGTAGTAGCCATTGTGGGAAAGTTGCAGTGTTCGTAATAGCGGGTATTGCTCTGGGATAGCATTTTTCGCAACTATGCCGCACTCGACTACTTTTTGCCGTATTTCAGCCATCAACTCATCAACCGATACTATTTTTCCGCCTGCAAGCTCATCTCTTCCTTTTGGGTGTGAAATGAGAACAGCCATTTGCTCTATTTCCATGTTCTTATCGAGCCATGTGAACACTTCGGCGAAGATGTACTTTCTTGCTGCTTTAAATTTTTTTGTGAACCGCTCTTCACGAACACTCCATGAGTGGGCGTCAATTGATGGCTCTAAATGAATTAGGTGTCCTGTATGTGGATCAAAGGCAATTACATCTAGTTCCATTTCCCAGCCGCCGTGACTGAGCTTGCCAACCTTGATATTTCTTTTTACCAAGTAGCCTTTCCAGTCGTAGTATTCAGCTATCAAATCTTCTAGGTGCGACATGGCTTCCTTGAGTTATAACGGCTCAACTCAGTGGGGCGAGCGATAGCGAGCATCCACTGGAGCTGATGGTTATGCATTGTTGTTTCGCATGTACTGACACAGTGCTTCTTTTGACACCTTAGCTGCGCCATACAAACACACAGCCACGAACCCAGCCAAAATACTACCTTCCATACCTGCTTTTTCGCCAATATAGCCAGAAATGACAAGCACTATTGCACTAGAGCTTTTCTTTTCTAGCTTTCCAAGCCTCTCCCACAGCTCTTTGTACTTAGGACTGTCTTCACAAAGAAAACTAAACATTTCTTTTTTTACGAAGTCCCAATATTTTTTCTCTGGCCTGGGATCGTCTTCAGAAAGCTGAATTCTCCTTGGGCGTTTTGCTGATGCTTGAGGTGGATACGGCCCACCATGCCACATGAATTGAGCTACATCATCGATATTATCGACAGCACCTATTTCCCAAGCCATTAATGAAGTAGCTTCATAGGTGAGTTCATTTGTATCGATAATGTTGATTAAGTTCTGTGCATCCATGTTTCTATGCATAACGTTGAAGCGCACCGGCGCGTAGCGTCCGGTGGCGCGGCTGGTTATGTGATTTATTATTCATCCTTATCTAGCGCATCCTCTATTAATATCCTCTCATCCTCATTTATGTATTCGAGCGGATATTGGTTAAAATATATCTTTGCATTAGAAATAGATTTCTTTATTGCAGCGCTTGTAGAAGAAGTTACTTGTTCTTCATATGCATCCGCGGATATTAGATTGAGCTTTGCTTCTCTTTCTAGCTGCTCTATTGCTTTCTCATTATTATTCTCTCTAATGCTTTCTAGTGCCCAGATATTATAATTTAATTGATTTGATGCATTTAATGCGGCTCCATCGCTAAAAAACTGCCCAATAAAATAGGCAACTGCGTACCCGGTGATTAAACCACCAAGTAGAAACCCTGATAGGGCACTAAGAATGGCTATAATCAGTGTTTTCCTATTTTTCTTCATTCTTAAATCACATAACGGCTAAGCTGTGGGGCGCAAGCCGCAACGCGGCGCAGCGTCCCACACGAGCGCATTGTTGGGCCTACAAAGCCAAACTATTCCTTGCATTTGATCAGCATACTGCGATTCATAACAGAGCCGCCGTATAGCCCGTATTGAGTGCCGGCTACAACAACGCCTTGATCAGAACCACCGGCGATTACGACATAGCCTTTCGCACCACAAATATCTCCTGCTTTTTCGTAACACATTCCCCAATTTAGCGCAGCTCCTGAGCAGTTAATGCTATACCCCTTTCCTCCGTCTGGAAGGAAGGTGTCTCTTGATGTCGCACACCCGGCAACAATCGCGCATAAAGCAACTACATAAACCATTCTCATATCTTCCTCCATTTATATATAGGCCCAACAGGTGCTTATGTGGACGGCACGTATATTGTGTTATGTAGCCGGCACAAATATTGTGATATGCCGCGAAGGGTTCTATATATGTTCTCTACATAGGTATCCCAATGCACAATAGCTTGCGCACGGATTTGCGACGCTTCAAGTGGGGCAATCGTATCCTTCGATTTCACGGATATACGCTTCCTGACACCGGGTTTGAGGAGAGGATGGTTCTTTTTTAGAGCATTTGAGAACCGGGTGCAAGTCAATGCGCCCAGCGGGGAGGGTTCAAAATACCCCCGTCCGGGATTCCGAGCAGGAACCCGGTTCTCCATATCAGGCTTCCGGTCAGGAGGACAGGGTCCTTACAGAAAGGAAAACTCCGCGTCTCTGCGCCTCAGCGTTCTCTGCGTTTAATACTCGAGAGAAGAAAAGAGCGACGGCCGCCCTACCCTATCGCGGCAGTGCAGAGGGAGAGCAGGCCGGCGGGGAACATGCCGAGGATCAGCATGGCCAGACCGTTCAGAGTCAGAACCACCCGGGTATCCAGGCCCGCGGGGGCCAGGGGAGTATCGTCCAGGGGCTTGTCGAAATACATCAGCTTGACCATGCGGATGTAGTAGAAGGCGCCGATGATGGAGAAGAAGACGCCCACCACGGCCAGCCACACCATATTCACGCTGATAACCGCATCCAGCACGAACAGCTTGGCGAAGAATCCCACCGTGGGCGGCACACCGGCCATGGAGAACATCAGCAGCAACATCATGGCGGCGAACCAGGGGCTGCGTTCGTGCAGACCCTTGTAGTCTTCCAGGTTGTCCGCCTCGAAGCCCTTGCGGCTGAGCAGGATGACGATACCGAATCCGCCCAGCGCCATCAGTGCATAGACCAGGGTATAGAACATGGAAGCGGTGTAACCCTTACTGGTACCCGCCAGGATACCCAGCAGGATAAAGCCCACATGGGAGATGGTGGAGTAGGCCAGCATACGCTTGATATTGCTCTGGGCGATGGCGATCACGTTACCCAGGGCCATGGAGAGCACCGCCATGATCACCAGCATCCCCTGCCAATCCGCCTGCAAGGGGTTCATGCCGTCCACCAGCAGCCGCATGGCCAGGGCGAAGGCGGCGATCTTGGGCGTGCTTCCGAGGAACAGGGTCACCGCCGTGGGCGCGCCGTGATACACATCCGGAATCCACATGTGGAACGGCACCGCCCCCAGTTTGAAGGCCAGTCCGATCACCACGAATACCAGACCGAACACCAGCACCAGGTTATCGGCGCCGGTGGAACTCAGGGCCTGCGCCACCTCCTGGAATCCGATGGAGCCGGTGGCGCCGTAGATCATGGAGATACCGTAAAGCAGCATGCCGGAGGCGATGGCGCCCAGCACGAAATACTTCATGGCCGCCTCGGAGCCCGCCTGGGAGTCGCGGTCGAAAGCCACCAGGGCGTAGAGCGACAGGGACAGCAGTTCCAGACCGAGATAGGCGGTAAGAAAACTGTTAGAGGACACCATCACCATCATACCGAGCACGGCGAACAGGCCGAGCACGTAGTACTCGCCCTTGAACAACCCGCGGTCCCGCAGATAGTCCTTGGCGTACAGGAAAGCACCGCAGCTGATGAGGAAGATGAAAACCTTCAGCAGATCGCCCATGCCGTCCCGGACATAGCTGCCGCTAAACACGATCTGCGTTTCGCCCCCGCCCACGGCCAGGGTCAGGGGGATGGCCGCCAGCAGTGCGAACTGGCTCAGGCCGTAACTCACTATCCGCTGGCTCTCCTTCAGGAACAGGTCCACCACCATCACCACACAGGCCATGGTCAGGATAAAGACCTCCGGCAGGACCGGTATCAGGCTGGATGTTTCAAATTGAAATTGCATCGAATCTCACCAATTCCGTCAGGGCAGCTTTGTTTCTGAGATGTGCTGTAAAAGGTTACTGATGGAAGCATCCATCACCTCCACCAGAGGCGCCGGGTAGAGTCCCAGAACCAGCACCGCCAGGGCCAGGGAACCCAGGACAAAAAACTCCCGGTTGCTGATATCCTTCAACGCCGCCACACGCTCACTGGTCACGTCACCGAAGACCACCCGTTTCACCATCCACAGGGTATAGGCGGCACCGATTATCATGATGCTGGCGGCCAGGAAGGCGAACCAGAAATCGGCCCGGAAGCTGGCCAGTATCACCATGAACTCCCCGACGAATCCGGAGGTGCCCGGCAGTCCGGCATTGGCCATGGCGAAGAACACCATGAAGGCGCCGAAGATGGGCATGGTGTTCACCACCCCGCCGTAATCGGCGATCTCGCGGCTGTGCAGGCGGTCATAAAGAACACCCACGCAGAGGAACAGGGCGGCGGAGATAAAACCATGGGAGATCATCTGCACCATACCGCCTTCCATACCCAGGCTCGCGCCGCCGTTGGCCGCGGCATTGTTGGCGATCATAAAGACGATAAAGAATCCGAGGGTCACGAATCCCATATGGGCGATGGAGGAGTAGGCGATCAGCTTCTTCATATCGCTCTGCACCAACGCCACGAAACCGATGTAGACCACGGCGATCAGGGACATGGCGATAATCAGCCAGTCCAGGTGGCTGCTGGCGTCCGGCGTAATGGGCAGACTGAAACGCAGGAAACCGTATCCGCCGATCTTCAGCATAATGGCCGCCAGGATCACGGAACCGCCGGTGGGGGCCTCCACGTGGGCATCCGGCAACCAGGTGTGCACCGGCCACATGGGCACCTTCACCGCGAAGGCCAGCAGGAAGGCGATAAAAATCAGGATCTGCGCGTTCAGCCCCAGCTTCAGGTCGTGGAATGCGAGGATATCGAAGCTGCCGGACTGGAAGTACATATAGATCAGCGCCACCAGCATGAACACCGATCCGAAGAAGGTATAGAGGAAGAACTTGATGGTGGCGTAGACCCGGTTGGGACCGCCCCACACCCCGATGATCAGGAACATGGGGATCAGCATCGCTTCCCAGAAGACATAGAACAGCATGGCATCCAGGGCGGAGAACACCCCCACCATCACCCCTTCCATGATCAGGAAGGCGGCCATGTACTGGGACGGCTTGTACTGGATCACCTCCCAGCCGGCGACGATCACGAACACCGTGATAAAGGTGGTGAGAATAATCAGCGGCATGGATATGCCGTCGACACCCAGGTAGTACTCGATGTTGAACAGGGAGATCCACATGGAGCGTTCCACGAACTGCATGTCCGCCGTGGAGGGGTCGAACGCGGACCAGAGCGGAAGACTCACGATGAAAGTCAGGATCGCCACGGTAAGCGCGGTCCAGCGGGAGGCGTTGGCCGCCTTGTCGCCGCTGGCAAGCACCAGGATACCGCCGATGATCGGCAGCCAGATGGTCAAGCTGAGTATGGGCCAGTCTGCAAACATGCGAAGCGTCCTAACTTAATCTCTTAAACTCTAAAAAATCACGAACCAGGCCAACAGCGCCAGCAAACCCAGGATCATCGCCATAGCGTAATGGAACAGATAACCGGTCTGGATGGCGCGGATAGCCCCGGCGAAACGGCCGATGGTGTTTGCCGATCCGTTGATGATGACGCCGTCGATAAGACCCTTGTCGCCGAAATTCCAGAGGGCCTTGCCGATACCGCGGCTGCCGCCGGCAAACAGGAACTGATAGGCCTCGTCAAACCAGTATTTCTTGTCCAGCATCTTGTAGAGTGGCGCGGCCACGGTCTTGATGCGGTCGGCGATATCCGGGCGTTTCATATAGATAAACCAGGCGACCACGGCGCCGCCGATGGCCAGCACCGTCACCAGACCGAGGCCGTGCAGCATGAACGCCCAGGGACCGTGAAACTCTTTACCCATCTCGCCCAGCACATCGTGTTGCGGCAATACATGGATAGCGGATGTAAACCAGTCGCCGAACAGCATCGGTCCCACGGTGGGCCAGCCGATGATAACCGAGGGAATGGCCAGCAGTACCAGCGGCACCCACACCACCTTGGGTGATTCATGCAGGTGATCCTTGGCGTGCTCGTCCCGCGGACCCTTGCCGTGGAACACCAGGAAGTACATGCGGAAGCTGTAGAGGGCGGTCACGAACACCCCGAGGAACAGCAGCCAGTAGGCATAACCGGAGACGGGAAGCTGCGAGAGATGCACCGCCTCGATGATGGCGTCCTTGGAGAAGAAACCGGAGAAGCCGGGAAAACCGATCAGGGCCAGGGAACCCAGCAACGCGGTAAACCAGGTTATGGGCATATATTTGCGGATACCGCCCATGTTGCGGATATCCTGATCATGGTGCATGCCGATGATCACCGAACCGGCCGCCAGGAACAGCAGCGCCTTGAAGAAGGCGTGGGTCATCAGATGATAGACGCCGGCGGCATAGGCGGAGGCACCCAGGGCGGTCATCATGTAGCCGAGCTGGGATAGGGTCGAATAGGCCACCACCCGCTTGATGTCGTTCTGCACGATACCGATGAGTCCGGTAAAGAAGGCGGTGGTGGCACCGATCACCATGACGAAACTCAGGGCCGTCTCCGACAGTTCATACAGCGGCGACATGCGGGCCACCATGAAGATACCGGCGGTCACCATGGTGGCGGCATGGATCAGGGCGGAGATCGGGGTCGGGCCCTCCATGGAGTCCGGCAGCCACACATGCAGCGGGACCTGGGCCGACTTGCCCATGGCGCCGATGAACAGCAGGATGCCGATGGCGCTCATCAAAGAGATGCCGCCGAACAGTTCGATCTGCTTGTCGGCAAAACCCAGTTCGGGATTCTTCGCCATGGTGAATACATCGGCATAGTCGATGCTGCCGAAATACATGGCCACGGCGGCAATGCCGAGGATGAATCCGAAATCCCCCACCCGGTTCACCAGAAACGCCTTGAGGTTGGCGAAGATGGCGGTGGGCCGCACCGACCAGAACCCGATCAGGAGATAGGAGACCAGACCCACGGCCTCCCAACCGAAAAAGAGCTGCAAAAAGTTGTTGGACATCACCAGCATCAGCATGGAGAAGGTAAACAGCGAGATGTAGCTGAAGAAACGCTGATAGCTGTTACGTCCGGCAAGACTCTCCTGCGGCCAGTTCTCCTCGTCGTGCGCCATGTAGCCGATGGTGTAGATATGGATACAGAAGGAAATAAAGCTGACCGTGGCGATCATCATGGCGGTGAGGTTGTCCACCAGGAAACCCACCTCCATACGCAGGCCGTCGCTCACCATCCAGGTATATACCGCCCCGTTGAAGGTCTCCAGCTCGCCGCTGATAAAGCCGAACAACACATAGAGGGAAAGCAGCGCGGAGATACCCACACCGCTGCTGGTCACCCAGTGGGCGCCCGCACGGCCGATCTTGCCGCCCCAGAATCCGGCGATGATCGCACCGATCAGGGGTGCCAGCACGATTAGCAGATAGATGTTTTCCATGCCTGCCCTACCCCTTCAATGCATCCAGGTCTTCAACGTTGATGGTGCGTCTGTTACGGAACAGCACCACCAGGATCGCCAGACCGATCGCCGCTTCCGCGGCCGCCACGGTGAGGATAAAGAACACAAATACCTGCCCCGCCGTGTCCCCGAGAAAATGAGAAAAGGCCACAAAGTTGATATTCACCGCCAACAGCATCAGCTCGATGCACATAAGCAGGATGAGCACGTTCTTGCGGTTCAAAAAGATCCCGGCGATGCCGAGAGAAAACAGCACCGCACCGAGGATCAGGTAATCGGAGAGGGCGATCATGGTTCTATCTCCATCTTCGGCTCAGCCTTCATGGACACCACCTTGATACGGTCCGGGCCCTTCTTCACCCGCACCTGTTGCGACGGGTTCTGGTATTTGGTCTCCGGCCGCTTGCGCATGGTCAGCCCGATGGCGGCGATGATCGCCACCAGCAGGATTACCGCGGCGATCTCGAACGGATACATATAGACCGTATACAAAACACTGCCCAGGTCGGCGGTATTGCTGTAGTCGGCGGTATGCCGCACCGGTGCCGGGTATTGCTCCAGACCGAAATTGCCGGGGCCTACAACCAGAAATATCTCCACCGCCATGGCCGCCGCCACCAGCAATCCCAGGGGCAGATAACGTATAAAACCGGCGCGCAGGGCGGCGACATCGATATCCAGCATCATCACCACGAACAGGAACAGCACCATCACCGCGCCCACATAGACCAGAACCAGCACAATGGCGAGAAACTCCGCCTCCGCCAGCATCCAGATACAGGCGCTGGAGACGAAGGCCAGCACCAGGAACAGGGCCGAGTGCACCGGATTGCGCCGGGTGATCACCATGGTGGCGGCAAACACCAGGATCGCGGCGAAAAAGTAGAACAAATATTTCTCAAACGTCACCGGTCGCTCCTCAACGGTATTTGGCCTGCGCCGCAATATCGGCCGCGATCTGCTGTTCATGTTTGTCACCGACCGCCAGCAGCTTCTCCTTGGTCATGACGTTCCCGCCCCGTTCCTCGAAGTGGTATTCGTAGACCCGGGTCTCCACTATGGCATCCACCGGACAGGACTCCTGACAGTAACCGCAGAAGATGCACTTAAAAAGATCGATATCGTAGCGGGTGGTGCGCCGGGAGCCGTCCTCGGCACGCGGCGCCGCCTCGATGGTGATGGCCTGCGCCGGACACACCGCTTCACACAGCTTACAGGCGATACAGCGCTCTTCTCCGTTGGGATAGCGACGCTGGGCGTGCAGTCCACGGAAACGGGGGGACATGGGCGCCCGTTCTTCCGGATACTGGACGGTGAACTTCTTTTTAAACAGATAACGCCCGGTGACGCTCATGCCCTGGAACAGCTCCAGGAGTAAGAGGCTCTTGATATAGTCGATCAGAACTTTCATCAATCAAACCACCAGGGCAATTGGTAAACCACGGCCACGCCCACGACCAGGATCCAGACGATGGTAATAGGTATGAACACCTTCCAGCCCAGCCGCATGATCTGGTCATAGCGGTAACGGGGAAAGGTGGCGCGAAACCAGAGAAAAAGGAATCCGAAAATCAGGGCCTTCAGAAACAGCCAGTGGAAGCCGTTCCCCAGGAGCGGCACGCCTTCCACCCAGGAGGCCGGAAACGGCGACAGCCAGCCGCCCAGGAACATCAGCGCGGCCAACGCCGAGATCAGGATCATGTTGGCGTACTCACCCAGGAAAAACAGGGCGAAGGGCATGCCCGAGTACTCCACATGAAAACCGGCCACGATCTCCGATTCACCCTCCGCCACGTCGAACGGTGCGCGGTTGGTCTCGGCCACACCCGAGATAAAATAGATCACGAACAACGGTAACAGCGGCAGCCAGAACCAGTTGAACAGCCCGCCTTCCCCCGATTGGGCGCGGACGATATCCCCGAGATTGAGGCTGCCGGCGGCTACCAGCACACCCACCAGGGCGAAACCCATGGCGATCTCATAAGAAACCATCTGGGCCGCCGAACGCATGGCCCCGAGAAAGGCGTACTTGGAGTTGGAGGCCCAGCCGGCGATGATCACGCCGTACACGCCCATCGAGGTGAGGGCCAGGATATAGAGCAGGCCGGCATTGATATCCGCCAGCACCAGATTCTCATCAAAGGAGAACACCGCCCAGGCGGCCAGCGCTGGCCCGAAGGTCAACAGCGGCGCCAGCAGAAACAGGGTCTTGTTCGCCTGACTGGGGATGATGATCTCCTTGAACATCAGCTTGACGGCGTCGGCGATAGGCTGCAGCCAACCCTTGGGACCTACCCGGTTGGGACCGATGCGCGCCTGCATATAGCCGATGATCTTGCGTTCGGCATAGGTGAAGTAGGCGACGCAGAGGACCAGCGGCAGGACGATCGCCACGATCTTGATCAAGATCTGCAGCCATAGGGCGTTTTCGCCCAGCCACCCCCAGAGATTGATCACTGTTTCCATAGAATCAGGCCTTTTCCAACGCTATCTCGTCGAACTGTCCGCCCAGCCCTTCGGTACCGGCAAGGCCGGCCGACACTCGGACACAGCCGTCCGGAACACTGGAATCGATTACTACCGGCAACAGGACGCGGTTACCGTTCTGTGTCACCGCCGCCTGATCGCCCTCCGCCAGACCGGCGTCGCCGGCGGTCCCGGCGTTGATACGTACGGCGGCGCTCAATGCGTCGCGGGTCTTCTGCAGGGCCGCGGCACGGCGCACCAGGGGGTCCAGGGCGTAGAGGGGTACGTCACCCACCCGCACCAGGGCCCCGCCGGACCGCAGGCCGCTGTCCGCCCACTCCACCGGAGCGCTGTTGTCCGGATCCGCCTGCCGCACGTCCGCCAGCACCTCCTGGGAACTGACCTGATCGAACCCGGAGAGGTCCAGCATATTCCCCAGTACCCGCAGCACCTTCCAGGCGGGACGGGCCTCACCCGGCGGCGGCACGGCGCCGGAGAAGGACTGGCGTTTTCCTTCCGCGTTCACATAGGTACCGGAGGTCTCGGCAAATCCGGCCATGGGCAGGATCACGTCCGCCACCGCCTCCAGATCGGCGCTGCGCCAGGCGCTGAGCGCCACCACGCACTCCGCCTTGGTCAGGGCCCGGTGCGCCAGGGCCGGATCCCAGCAGTCAAAGCCCGGCTCCACACCCAGCAGCAGATAACCCTTACGAGGTTGTGTCAGCATTTCCCGGGCATTCGCTTCAGATCCGGCAGGCAGGGCACCGGCCATCCGGGCGCCCACACTGTTGGCCGCCTCCGGCAGATAACCCAAGCGCGCCCCGCTCGCGTCGGCAATGGCCTTCGCCAACGTCCGCAACACAGAGTAATCGGGATGGGCGGTTGCCAGATTTCCCAGCAGCACCGTGGCGTTCGCGGCCTGCTTCAACCGCTGCGCCGTCTGCTCCTGGGCCGCACCGGGGGTCGCCTGATCGATGAGACCACCCGAGGCGCCCAGCGCCTTGGCCACCGCCGCGAGTTCACTCACCATACCGGCCGGGCTGCTCACCCGCTGCTCCGCCCGGTAATTCAGATCAAGCCTCAGGGGATTCACGAAGGTAACCGCCGCGCCGCCCATGGCCGCCTTGCGCAGGCGATGGTTCAACAGCGGCAGATCCTTGCGCAGGTTGGAGCCGATCACCAGGGCGGCATCCACCTGTTCCAGTTCAGAAATGGTCTGGCCCAGCCAGGGACAGGCGGGCTCGGTGCCGCGAAAGTCCCCCTGCCTAAGCCGGAAATCGATAGCATCACTACCCAGGCCGCGCACCAGTTTCTGGGCCAGATGCAGTTCCTCCAGGGTGGCGCTGGGGGAAACCAGGGCACCCGTCGCGGCACCCGCCGCCTTCAATCCCTTGGCCGCCAGCTCCAGGGCCTCGTCCCAGTCCGCCTTCTCCCATTTTTCGCCCCGCTTTATCAGCGGTGCCTGCAGCCGGTCCGCACTGTAGAGACCTTCGTAGCTGAAGCGATCCCGGTCCGAGAGCCAGCACTCGTTAATGGCCTCGTTCTCCCGCGGATGGACCCGCATGACACGGTCCCGCCGCACATGCAGATGCAGATTGGAACCCAGGGAGTCGTGGGGAGCCACCGCCTCCCGCTGCACCAGTTCCCAGGGCCGCGCCTGATAGCGATAGGGCCGGGAGGTGAGCGAACCCACCGGGCAGAGGTCGATGACATTGCCCGACAGCTCGGAATCGATACTCTTTTCCACATAGGTGCCGATGGTGAGGTGTTCACCGCGGCCGGTGCCGCCCAACTCCCGGATACCCGCGATCTCGGCGCTGAAACGGACACAGCGTGTACAGTGGATACAGCGGTCGAAGTTGGCGTTGATCAGGGGACCGATGTCCACCTTGGGCACCACATGTTTGCCCTCGATGAAACGGGAGATGCCGTCACCGTAGCCGAGGGAGAAATCCTGCAGTTCGCACTCGCCGCCCTGGTCGCAGATAGGACAGTCCAGCGGGTGGTTGATGAGCAGAAACTCCATGGTCCCCTTCTGCGCCGCCAGGGCCATGGGGGAACGGGTGAACACCTTCATGCCGTCGGTGACGGTGGTGGCGCAGGCCGGCAACGGCTTGGGCACCTTCTCCACCTCCACCAGACACATGCGGCAATTGGCCGCCGTGGAGAGTTTCTTGTGGTAGCAGAAACGGGGAATATGGATGCCCGCCGCATCGGTCACATCGATGAGCGTCGCACCCGGGGCCGCCTTGAGCTCCCGGCCGTTCACTTCAATTGTTATCGTCTGCTCTTCAGACATCTGTGTTTTCTCTAACCAGGCTTTTCACCACGGAGGTCACTGAGGTTTAACTTCCCTGCAATCCTGGGAATCTCTGAATAATTCGTCATTCCGACAAAAACGGTATCAATCAGAACCTTCCTAACCGTAAATCCTCTGCGTCCTCTGTGCGCTCTGTGGTTATCCCCTTTTCGAATCGATAACTTCGTTACGTCACTCGACCATGCACTTCTTGTGGTCGATGTGGTACTGAAACTCGTCCCGGAAATGCCTCAGCATCCCCTGCACCGGCATCACCGCCGCGTCCCCCAGGGCGCAGATGGTGCGCCCGGCAATCTTGCCGCCCAGATCCAGCAGCAGATCAAGATCCTCCTGCCGTCCTTCGCCGCTCTCGATACGGCGCAGAATGCGCCACAGCCAGCCGGTACCCTCGCGGCAGGGAGTGCACTGGCCGCAGGACTCTTCGTAATAGAAGTAGGACATGCGCTCCAGCACCTTCACCATGCACTGGCGGTCGTCGAGCACGATCACCGCGCCGGAACCCAGCATGGAGCCCGCCTTGGAGATGGCGTCATAATCCATGGTGAGTTCCATCATCTGCTCGCCGGGAATCACGGGTGCCGAAGAACCGCCCGGGATCACCGCCTTGAGCTTACGGCCGTCCTTTACCCCCCCCGCCATCTGCAGCAGGCTGGCGAACGGGGTGCCCATGGGCACTTCGAAAACGCCGGGGTTGTTGACGTTGCCGGAGATGGAGAAGAGCTTGGTACCGCCGCTGTTCTCCACCCCGAGATTCTTGAACCACTCCCCCCCCTTCTCCATGATCACCGGCACGGCGGTGAGGGACTCGGTGTTGTTGATAATGGTGCGGCAACCGTAGAGACCCACCTGGGCCGGGAACGGCGGCTTGAACCGCGGCTGGCCCTTCTTGCCTTCGATGGACTCCAGCAGCGCCGACTCCTCGCCGCAGACATAGGCGCCGGCACCGAGGTGGACGTGGATATCGAAATCGAAGCCGGAACCCAGGATGTTCTTGCCCAGGAACCCCGCCTTGCGGGCATCCTCCAGGGCCGCCTCGAAGCGCTCATAGGGCTCCCAGAACTCGCCGCGGATATAGTTGTAACCGGCCCGCGCACCGACGGCGTAACCGGCGATAATCATCCCCTCCACCAGCTGGTGGGGGTTGTAGCGCAGGATATCCCGGTCCTTGAAGGTACCCGGTTCGCCCTCGTCCGAGTTGCAGACCAGATAGACGTCACCCGGCACCTGGGGATTGATGAAGCTCCACTTCACCCCGGTGGGAAAACCCGCACCGCCACGGCCGCGCAGACCCGAGGCCTTGACCTCGTCGATGATCTGGGCCGGGGTTATGCCCTCGCGGAAGATCCGAGTCAGCATCCCGTAGCCGCCGCGGCTGCGGTACTGCTCCATCTCCCAGGGACGGTCGAGATCCTGATTTCTGAGTATTACCCGCTCTGTCATGACCCTACTCCAACCCGTCCAGGATCTTGTCGATCTGTTCGGGGGACAGGTTCTCGTAATACTGCTTGTCGATCTGCATGGCCGGCGCGCCGCCGCAGGCACCCAGGCACTCCACCTCCTTCAGGGTGAACTTACCGTCGGTGGTGGTCTCGCCCAGCTTGATCCCCAGCTTCTTTTCCAGATGTTCCACCACCTGGTCGGAACCGTTGATCATGCAGGAGACGTTGGTGCACATGCAGAGCTTGTGCTTGCCCACCGGCTTGTGCTCGTACATGGAATAAAAGGTCGCCACTTCGTAGACGGCGATGGGCGGCATATCCAGGTAGGCCGCAACGTCATTCATCAGCTCTTCGGTAAGCCATCCGCCGTTCGCCTCCTGCACCACCCGCAAGGCCTCCATCACCGCGGACTGCTGCCACCCCTCGGGATACTTGGCGATCCAGCGATCGATATGCTGGCGGATCTCCGGGGTAAAGAGTTTCTCTTTGTCCGGCGTCGGCGTTACGGTGGTCATTGGTTGAGTCTTGAAACTCATCAGCGGTCAATCTCCCCGAATACGACATCCATGGTACCGATCACGGCGGTGACGTCGGCCAGCATATGCCCCCGGGTCATCTCGTCCATGGCGGCGAGATGGGCAAAACCGGGCGCCCGGATCTTCAGACGATAAGGTTTGTTGGAGCCGTCCGATACGATGTAGCAGCCGAACTCCCCTTTCGGGGCCTCCACCGCCGCGTAGGCCTCACCGGCAGGCGGGCAGTAACCCTCGGTAAAAAGTTTGAAGTGGTGGATCAGCCCTTCCATGCCGTCCTTCATCTCGGAACGGGACGGCGGTGCGACCTTGTGATCCGCGACGATCACCGGACCCGGATTGTTCCGCAGCCACTGCACACACTGTTTAATGATGCGGGTCGACTGGCGCAGCTCTTCCACACGCACCAGATAACGATCGTAACAGTCGCCGTTCTGACCTACCGGGATATCGAAATCCACCTGGTCATACGCGGCATAAGGTTGCTTCTTGCGCAGGTCCCAGGCGAAACCGGAACCGCGAATCATGGGGCCGGTAAAGCCGAGCTGCAGCGCACGCTCCGGGGAGACCACGCCGATGCCGACGGTGCGCTGTTTCCAGATCCGGTTATCGGTGAGCAGGGTCTCGTAATCGTCCACCAGAGCGGGGAAACGATCGGCAAAATCCTCGATAAAATCCAGCAGCGAGCCCTGACGCGCCTCGTTGCGACGGGCGATATCCGCCTCGCTGCGGAACCCGTTGTACTGATAGCGGGGCATCTCATCCGGCAGATCCCGGTATACCCCACCGACGCGATAGTAGGCGGCGTGCATGCGCGCGCCGGAGACCGCTTCGTAACAGTCCATCAGGTCTTCGCGCTCGCGGAATGTGTAGAGCAGCATGGTCATGGCGCCGACATCCAGGGCGTGGGCCCCCAGCCACATCAGGTGATTCAGGATGCGGGTGATCTCGTCGAACATGGTGCGGATATACTGGGCGCGGATCGGCACCTCCACCCCCAGCAGCTTCTCTATCGCCGCCACATAGCCGTGCTCGTTGCACATCATGGAGACGTAGTCGAGCCGGTCCATGTAGGGGATGGAGTGGTTGTACGGTTTCTGTTCCGCCAGCTTCTCGGTGCCGCGATGCAACAGTCCGATATGGGGATCGGCCCGTTCGATCACCTCGCCGTCCATCTCCAGCACCAGACGCAATACGCCGTGGGCCGCAGGATGCTGGGGCCCGAAATTCAGGGTGTAGTTGCGGATCTCAGGCATCGGCGGCGTCCTGCGGTTTCTGTTTTTCGCTTACATAACGATTGTCGTCACGGACCACCTTCGGAACCTGGGGCCGCTGACGAACAGTGACCGGCTCGTAGATGACTCGCTGCTGTTCCGGGTCATAGCGCATCTCCATATGCCCGGTAAGCGGAAAATCCTTACGGAACGGGTGGCCGATGAAACCGTAATCGGTGAGGATACGCCGCAGGTCGGGATGTCCGGCAAACAGGATCCCGAACATATCGAAGGCCTCGCGCTCGAACCAGTTGGCGCTGTTCCAGATATCCACGACGGAATCGACGATGGGATGCTCGCTGTCCACGAAGGTGCGCAGACGCAGACGCTGGTTATTGCTCACCGACAGCAGATGGTAAACCACCGCGAAACGGCGATCGCCGTTCTGCAGTCCGTGCGGAGACTCTATAGCCCGCCCGAAACCGCTGCTGGAGGCCTCGCTGGTACCCCACTCCGATTCACCGAAGGTGAAATAATCCACGCCGCAAAGATCGATCAGCTCCTGGAAACCGAACGGCTCCGCATCGCGCAGTTCGCCGGCGATCTCCGTCAGCTGTTCACGGGGCACCACCATGGTCACCTCGCCGCGGGCGCGGATGATCTCGCAACCCGCGGGCTCGAAGCGCGCACGCAGGTTCTCTTCCAACCGATCCAGTCGTTCCAAAGGTGTTGTCGAAACAGTATCGTTCATGAATAGGGTCTGTTTATCGGGCGATGGTATTGGTGCGCTTGATCTTTTCCTGCAGCTGCAGGATGCCGTAGATCAGCGCCTCGGCGGTAGGCGGGCAACCGGGGACATAGACGTCCACCGGAACCACGCGATCACAGCCGCGCACCACCGCGTAGGAATAGTGGTAATAACCACCGCCATTGGCACAGGAACCCATTGAGATCACCCAACGCGGCTCCGCCATCTGATCGTAGACCTTACGCAGGGCCGGGGCCATCTTGTTGGTAAGGGTACCGGCCACGATCATCACGTCGGACTGCCGGGGACTGGGCCGGTAGATAATGCCGAAACGGTCGGTGTCATACCGAGGCATGGCCGAGTGCATCATCTCCACCGCACAACAGGCCAGACCGAAGGTCACGGGCCAGAGGGAACCGGTCTGGGCCCAGTTCATGAGCTTGTCGACGGTGGTGGTTATGACACCTTTTTCCAGGATGCCTTCAATGCCCACGGCACACCTCCCCGATAATAACCGCACTCGCTGCCGGCGCGGTGTGCCGCCGGCTGACCGCGACTCGCGGACGCTCGCATCCCCACTTCGTGGGGCCCCTGCTCACTGCTCGCGCGGTTACTCCCACTCCAACGCCCCCTTCTTCCATTCGTAGATAAAGCCGACGACCAGGATCCCGAGGAAAACCGTCATGGCGATCAACCCGACCATACCGATCTTGTCGAGCACTACGGCCCAGGGAAAAAGGAAGGCGATTTCCAGGTCGAAAATAATGAAAAGTATGGCGACCAGATAGTAGCGGACATCGAATTTCATACGGGCGTCTTCGAACGCCTCGAAACCGCACTCGTAGGGAGAGAGTTTTTCGCTGTCGGGCTTGCGGGTACCGAGCACGAAGCCGATAACCACCATAAAGACGCCCGCGATGAGCCCTACGCCCAGAAACACCAGGACGGGCAGATAGTTTCCCAACATGGTCTTGTTGCCCTCCCCTTGTTAAATAGTAATTATTTCGCGCAACAATGGACCGGCAGTCTAAGCAGAATGTTTTTCCGTGTCAAGTTGGGGTAAGTTTTTATTTTCCTTTATATTCATAAAGTTACGATTACTTATTAGGGGATAAAAAAACGGCATCACCCATTTGGATGATGCCGTTCGAGATGGTGCCGATGGCCGGATTTGAACCGGCACGGCTTACGCCACTACCCCCTCAAGATAGCGTGTCTACCAATTCCACCACATCGGCTAAAGGGTTGGATTTTACTCCTATTCCGGAATCTTAGGCAGTTCCTCGCCCGCCGGGGATCCCTCCGTCCCGGGTACTACGGTCGCGGGGATCTCCGGGACCGGCTCCGTCGGTTCGACAGTCTCGGGTGCCGTCTGTTCTTCCATCAACCCCGGACGGTCGGTGGATTGCATGGCATACCATGCCAGAGCCAGGCTGGTGAGGAAGAACAGCGCCGCCAGGACGGCGGTCGCCCTGCTCAAAAAGGAACCGGAACCGCGGGCGCCGAACACGGTCGACGACGCACCGCTTCCAAACGCCGCTCCGGCGTCCGCGCCTTTTCCCTGTTGCATGAGCACCAGGCCAACGAGCCCCACGGCTACAAATAGATTTACCACTACCAGGAGTGTCTGCATGTCCTACACCTTAACTGTATATATGAATCTCTAACCCGCAGCCCTGCAGATCGCGAGAAAATCTTCCGCCTTCAGTGACGCGCCGCCGATCAATCCGCCGTCTATATCCGGCTTGGAGATAAGCTCCGCGGCATTATCCGGCTTCATGCTGCCGCCGTAGAGGATCCGAATCCCCTCCGCCACTTCACTGCTCCGGTCCGCGACGCGGCCCCGAATGAATCTGTGAACCTCCTGCGCCTGTTCCGGGGTCGCTGTTTTTCCGGTGCCGATGGCCCATACCGGTTCGTAGGCTATGACGCCTTTGCCCAGCATCTCCACACCGACCTTCTCCAGCACCGCGTCCACTTGGGCGCCAATCACCGTCTCCGTAATGCCCTGTTCCCGCTGTTCCAGGGTTTCTCCCACACAGAAGATGGGAGTTAATCCGGACTGCAACGCCGCTTCGAACTTTTCCGCCACCAGCTCGTTGCTCTCCTGGTGATAGGTACGCCGCTCCGAGTGACCCACGATCACGTAGCGACATCCGAAATCCGCCAGCATGGGACCGGACACCTCGCCGGTATAGGCACCGAACTGATGCACCGAGAGATCCTGTCCTCCCCAGGCCACGGCGGTTCCCGTCAGCAGTTCCTGCACATCCCTGAGGTAGGCGAAGGGCGGACATACCGCGACTTCCGCCACCTGTACCGCACCCATTCCTTCCTTAACTCCGTTCAGCAGACCGGCCACACTCTCTCTGGAACCGTTCATCTTCCAGTTACCGGCGACAAGGGGCTGGCGCATGGTTTTCTCTCCTAGAAAAATAGGCGGGCTATATTAGCGGTCTACCGACATTAACGCAATTTCTACCGGGCCCTGCGAAATCCCGGGAACCCCGTAAATCGGGACATCTCGGGCGTTCCCGCTCCCTACGGCTAAGGTATTTTCAGAGCAGGTGGCTTACCAGACCATCCGCCAGCTTGGGCTCGAACCAGGTGGATTTCGGGGGCATCACCTCTCCGGCATCCGCCACCGCCATCAGCGCCTCCATAGAGGTCGGAAACAGGGAAAAGGCCACCGCCATACCGCCGCTGTCCACGCGGCGCTCCAGTTCTCCCAACCCCCGGATACCGCCGACGAAATCGATACGTTCGTCACGCCGCGGATCGCTGATACCCAGTATCGGCTCGATCAGCCGGTCCGCAAGAAGACTGACATCCAGGCTCGCCACCGGATCATCCCAGGGGATGCGGGAACGGTCCAGCCGCAACCGATACCACTGTCCCGGCAGATACATGCCGAACTCCCCGTTGCTTCCCGGCTTAACCGGCGAATCACGGGTTTCGACTTCGAATACCTCGCCGATCTTCTGCAGGAACCGATCCCTGTCCAGACCGTTGAGATCGCGAATCACCCGGTTGTAATCGAGGATCTGCATCTGGTTATGGGGGAAAATAACGGAAAGAAAATAATTATACGGTTCCTCTCCGGTATGGTTGGGATTGGCTGAGCCGCGGCTTGCGGCCACTCGCGATGCCGCGGCCGACCGGTGATGTCCGTCCGCCACGTACAGGGCCGGCATTTTATCGAAGGCACCGGTGAGGGCGGCAACCTCCCCTTCATCCGCCAACACCCAGATCTCGTGACGCACCCCGTCCGCTGCCGTAACCTCCATGTCCGCCGGTTTTTCCGCAGACGCGCGGGCCAGGATTCCATCCACGGTCTGGTCGCTCGGATATACAAGAAATACCGGGCCGGTCTGGGCATCGAGGGCCTCGATCTGGCGAACCCGGTCGTCCTCTTTGGCCGGCCGGGTAAACTCGTGTTTCTTGATACGATCCTGGTCGTACGCCGCCACCGAGGCCGCCGCCACCAGGCCGGTCTGCCTGTGTTCACCCATGGTAAGGCGATAGGCATAGAAACAGGGTTGCGGATCCGTCGCCAGTATCCCCTCCTGCTCCATCTTCCTGAGGTTGGCGGCCGCCTTGGCGTAGACCTCCGGTGAATAGGGATCGGTACCCGCGGGCAGATCCACCTCGGGACGGGAGATATGAAGGAAGCTCCAGGGCCGTCCCTTGACCATCTCCCGCGCTTCCTCCGTACTCATTACATCATAGGGCGGCGCAGCGACATCACCTGCGTGACCCGGTGTCGGACGAAGACCAGGAAATGCTCTTACTAGCGGCATAGAGATACTCCTACAACGAGCGAGAGGACCGCCTGAACACCAACCGGCGGTTCACAAACAGTGGAAACCAAAGCGCGGAATTATGCCTGATTTCGCAGCGCCTGAATACGGTCCTCCAGGTGCGGATGAGAACGAAACAGATCCGCCAAACCTCCCCCGCCGCCGCCGGAGATACCGAACGCGGCCATCTGATCCGGCAAGTGCGGCTGGTTAACCGTCGCCTGCAGCCGTTCCAGAGCGGAGATCATGCGTTCACGTCCGGCGAGTCGGGCGCCCCCCGCATCCGCCCGATACTCCCGCTGACGTGAGAACCACATAACGATGACGCTGGCCAGGATGCCCAGCAGCATTTGCGCCAGGATAGTGGTGATCCAGAATGCGGGGCCGTGACCCCGCTGAGTCTTGAACACCACCCGGTCAATTATATGACCGGCCACCCGGGAGAGGACTATCACAAAGGTGTTCACCACCCCCTGGATAAGGGCAAGGGTGATCATGTCTCCGTTGGCCACATGGCTGATCTCATGCGCCAGCACCGCTTCCACCTCGTCCCTGCTCATCCGCTGCAGCAGTCCGGCGCTCACCGCCACCAGGGCATTGTTACGGTTGGCGCCGGTAGCGAAGGCATTGGGATCCGCGGAGGGAAAGATCGCCACCTCCGGCTCGCCGATTCCAACCTGCCGGGCCTGGCGATGAACCGTTTCCACCAGCCAGGCCTCGGTGGCGTCGGCGGGTTGCTCGATCACACGGGCGCCTGTAAGCCGTTTGGCGGTCCATTTGGAGATAAGCAAAGAGATGAAGGAGCCGCCCATACCGAACACCAGCGCAAACACCAGCAGGCCCTTCATATCCAGATTCACCCCCTGGGCATCCATATAACCCTGAAATCCCAGCAGCTGCAGGACAATACCCAGAACAAACAGGATCGCGATATTGGTTACCAGAAACAGAAATATTCTTTTCATAACGTCCGACACCCGGTGACTGTTGGAAACAGACATAATCTGAGGCGTTTGGGGCAAATTTTCAATCCATATCAAGGACGGTAACCCTATCCCGACGAAAAAAAGAAACCCTGATTCAATATATTCGCTTGCGCATATATATGGATTACCATATATTGCATCCATGACCCGCTCCGTCACCGATCTCTTTCGCGCCCTGGCCGATCCCACCCGCCTGCGCTGCATTGTGCTGCTGCAGCGGGAGGGCGAGTTATGCGTCTGCGAACTGACCCATGCCCTCGGGGAGTCTCAACCCAAGATCTCCCGCCACCTGGCCCAGTTGCGGGATGCCGGCATCGTCGCCGACCGTAGACGGGGGATATGGATCCATTACCGTCTTCACCCGGAGCTGCCTGATTGGGCCCTGCAGGTGCTGACCGCCACGGCGGCGGGGATAGAAAACGAAACGCCTTTCCGTCATGACCGCGCCGCCCTGCGGGCTATGCCAAATCGCCCCGGCGCCAGTTGCTGTGCCTGACCGATTTCCCCATTGCGCGAGCGTTCCATGAATAAACCGAACCTGCTGTTCCTCTGTACCGGCAACGCCTGCCGCTCGCAGATGGCCGAGGGATGGGGACGCCACTTTGCCGGCGATCGCCTTGAGGTGCACTCCGCCGGCATCGAAGCCCATGGCCAAAATCCGCGCGCTATCGCTGTGATGGCAGAGGCGGGTATCGACATCACCGGCCAGGAGTCCACCCGGGTCACCGACGAGATGATCCATGCGGCAGATGTGGTGGTGACCGTCTGCGGCCACGCCGACGAGCGCTGCCCTATGCTGCCGCCCGGGGTGCGCAAGATCCACTGGCCCCTGGACGACCCCGCTCAGGCCGATGGTTCCGAGGATGAGATCATGGCGGTGTTTCGCGCCAGCCGCGACGACATCCGCGAACGCGTCGCCGCCCTGTTGGTGGAGTTAACGAAAGAATTCGGCTAGACACAGGGTTCTCAGAGAAAACCCAAATAGGAATTTGTCTCCGCGTTCCCGACACCTCCAAAGCTATAGAGGATTTATATGTCCGTACAGTGTGAAGTGGTCGCCAAAGAAGTCGCCGGCAGCGAGATGGGGCTGTTCGAACGTTATCTGACCCTATGGGTGTTTCTCTGTATCGTGGTCGGGATCGCCCTCGGCCACCTGTTTCCCGCCCCGTTTCATTTCATCGGCCGGCTGGAGCTGTTTCAGGTCAATCTGCCGGTGGCGTTACTGATCTGGCTGATGATCGTGCCGATGCTGCTGAAGATTGATTTCGGCGCACTGCACCAGGTGAAAGAGCACTGGCGTGGCGTCGGCGTGACGCTATTCATCAATTGGGCGGTAAAGCCGTTCTCCATGGCGTTGTTCGGCTGGTTGTTCATCCGCGTGTTGTTCGCCGATCTGCTTCCGGCGACGCAGCACGACAGCTACATCGCGGGATTGATTCTGCTGGCCGCCGCACCCTGCACCGCCATGGTATTCGTCTGGAGTCACCTCACCCGCGGCGAACCGCACTTCACCCTGACCCAGGTCGCCCTCAACGACATCATCATGGTGTTCGCCTTCGCGCCTATCGTCGGATTATTGCTCGGCATCTCGGCCATCACCGTGCCGTGGGATACGTTGCTGCTATCGGTACTGCTCTACATCGTTATCCCGGTGGCTGTTGCACAACTATGGCGGCGTACATTGCTTGCCCGCGGCGAGGAGGCACTGCAACGGATGCTCGACCGTTTGCACCCGATTTCACTCTCCGCGCTGTTGGCGACACTGGTGCTGCTGTTCGGGTTTCAGGGGGAGCAGATCCTGGCGCAGCCGCTGGTGATCCTATTGCTGGCGGTACCGATCCTGATTCAGGTCTATTTCAACTCCGGCCTGGCCTATCTGCTCAATCGCAGATTGAAGGTGGCGCACAGCGTGGCCGGACCTTCGGCGCTGATCGGCGCCAGCAACTTCTTCGAACTGGCGGTGGCGGCCGCCATCAGCCTGTTCGGATTCGACTCCGGTGCCGCACTGGCCACGGTGGTGGGGGTGTTGATCGAGGTACCGGTGATGCTTACGGTAGTACGGATCGTTAACAACACCAAAGAGTGGTACGAGCGATCGCAACAGACCTGACACTGAAATGTTCGACACTATCGCAACCTATATCGTATCCCATCTGCTCGGATTTGATCCCGCCGGTCGCGGTGCTGCCGCGCTGCACTTCTTCATTGCCGACACTGCAAAAATATTCGTACTGCTGCTGATTATTATTTACCTAATGGGTATGTTGCGCGCCCTGCTCTCGCCGGAGCGGGTCCGCGACTATGTGCGTAACAAACCGAAATGGCTGGCCCGTTCAACCGCTATTACCCTCGGTGCGGTCACACCGTTCTGCTCCTGCTCCTCCGTGCCGCTGTTTATCGGCTTTGTCGAGGCCGGTATCCCCCTCGGCGTCACCTTCTCTTTCCTGATCGCCTCACCCATGATCAATGAGGTCGCCGCGGTAATCCTGGTCGGCATCCTGGGTTGGAAACTGGCGGCGCTATATGTGGCGTCCGGTCTGGCGGTAGCCTACGTCGGCGGCGTTGCCATGGAACGCTTCCGTCCCGAACGCTGGGTGGAAGAGTATGTATGGAAGATCCATGTCGGTGAAAACGCGCTGCCGCAACCGGACCGTTCACTGCGGGGTCGGCATCGTTATGCCTGGGGAGAGGTAAAAGAGATCGTCGGACGTATCTGGAAATGGGTACTTGCCGGCATCGCCGTCGGAGCGCTGTTTCACGGCTATGTACCCGAACACTGGGTAACGGAACATCTCGGTGGCGACGCCTGGTACACGGTGCCGGCGGCGGTACTGCTCGGCATACCGCTCTACTCCAACGCTACCGGCGTGATTCCGATAGCGGAAGCGATGCTGGGCAAGGGGGTGGCGCTGGGCACCACCCTGGCGCTGATGATGAGTATTGCAGCTCTGTCGCTGCCGGAGATGCTGATCCTGCGCAAGGTTATACGTTGGCCGGCGTTGGCGCTCTACGCGTCCGTACTTGCGGTCGCCTTCACCCTGGTGGGGTGGGGATTCAATCTGTTGTCATAAACTCAAGGGGAATCACATGAAAGACATCAAGGTACTCGGCGGCGGTTGCCGCAACTGTCAGGTCACCTATGATCTGGTTCAAAAGACAGCGCAAGAACTGGGGGTGGAGGTAACGCTGGAAAAGGTTGAAGACTTCGCACAGATAATGAGCTACGGCGTGATGTCGACACCGGCGGTGGTGATCGACGGCCAGGTGGTACACGCGGGCGGAATCCCGGATCGCAAGACCATCACTTCTTGGTTGTAATCCTTCCTTGCAGGGCCCGCTTTAACCGGCCGGCGGATAACACCTTGCCGCTATTGTCCGGCTGAAGCCGGACCTACGACCGAACCTAGGTGCGTTCCTCGATCCAGGCCATCTGTATCGCCTCCAGGATCTTCTCACCGGAGTGTTCGGGATCATCGTCGAAATCAGGGAGCGCCAAAACCCAGTTCCGCAGATCCACGAAGTTGATCCGCGTAGGATCCGCATCCGGATGGGACTCCTCCAGTTCAATGGCGATATCCAGCGAATCGGTCCATTTCAGGCTCATGATCAATGTTTCTCGGAGGCAAGATTGATAGTGTATTTGGGAATCTCCACAACGAGATCCTCTTCCCCCACCCGTGCCTGACAGCTGAGGCGGGATTCGGGTTCCAGCCCCCAAGCCTGATCCAGCATGTCCTCTTCCTCCATCTCCGGCTCCTCCAGGGAATCATAGCCTTCCCGGATGATGACATGGCAGGTGGTGCAGGCGCAGGACTTCTCGCAGGCGTGCTCGATCTCGATACCGTTCTGCAGAGCGGCGTCACAGATGGTGATTCCGGATTCCACTTCGATCTCTTTCCCTTCCGGGCAGAGCTCTTCATGGGGTAAAAATTTAATTCGTGGCATGGGACACCTATAACATTTTCACCACAGAGGTCACGGAGTATTTAATAATCATAATTCAAAAAGCTAACAGCGTTGGTCGTTTGAGCGATCCATATATAACTCAACCGCCCACCTACCTAAGAATCTCCGTGTCCTCTGTGCCCTCCGTAGCGGATATAACCTATTCAAACTCATCTACCGAATGCCCGGACATGGCGGCGCTGATGCTAGCGTTCATGCGGCGCTCCACGTAGAACTCGCACTGTTTCTCCAGGGCCTTGATCCCCTCTTCGATGGCGCTGTGGTCATGGCCGCGGGAGGTCTCAACCAGCTTCTCCAGCTCTTTGATAATCCCGGCCTTCTCCTGCTCATTCAGCAACTTGTCTCCATCCGCTTCCAGGGCTGAGACCAGCGCTTCGATAACCCGCTCCGCCTCCACCTGCTGCTCACGCAGTCGCCGCGCCTCCATATCGCCCTGGGCGTGCTCCACGGATTCCCGCAGCATGGTCTCGATCTCGGCGTCCGTAAGGCCGTAGGAAGGCTTGACCTCGATACTCGCCTTCACGCCGCTGGTCTGCTCTTCCGCCTCCACGCTCAGCAGCCCGTCCGCATCCACCGCATAGGTGACGCGGATACGGGCGGCGCCCGCCACCATGGGTGGGATACCGCGCAGCTCGAAACGGGCCAGGGAACGGCAATCGCTCACCAGATCCCGTTCCCCCTGCAACACATGCACCGCGAGAGCGGTCTGACCGTCCTTGAAGGTGGTGAACTCCTGGGCCCGCGCCACCGGAATGGTGGTATTGCGCGGAATGATCTTTTCCACCAGCCCGCCCATGGTCTCGATACCCAGGGAGAGCGGAATCACGTCCAGCAGCAGCATCTCGTCGTCCGGTTTGTTGCCCACCAGGACATCCGCCTGCAGGGCGGCCCCGATGGCCACCACGCGGTCGGGATCGATACTCACCAGCGGCTGCGTACCGAAGAACTCGCCCACCAGCTCCCGCACCCGGGGAACGCGGGTCGAACCGCCCACCATGACCACGTCCTCCACCTCTTCGGCGGAAATGCCCGCATCGCGCAGAGCGCGACGACACGGGGCCAGGGTCTTGCGGATCAGCGGGTCCACCAGTTCATTAAACTGTTCGCGGCTGAGACTGCCTTCCCAGAAACCGCCGTCTTCCAGCTCGATCTTCAGATCAGCGATTTCGCTGTCGGTCAACGCCTCTTTCGCCGCGCAGGCGTCCCGCATCAGACGCCGCAGCAGGGCGTGGCCGGCATCCTCCTTTATACCGGCCTGCTGCATGATCCACTCCGCCAGGGTCCGGTCGAAGTCGTCTCCACCCAGGGCCGAATCTCCGCCGGTTGCAAGCACCTCAAAGACCCCGCGATTGAGTCTCAGGATAGATATATCGAAGGTCCCGCCGCCCAGATCATAAATCGCATGCACCCCTTCGGAGCCGCTGTCCAGCCCATAGGCCACGGCGGCGGCGGTGGGTTCGTTCAACAGTCGCAGCACATGCAACCCCGCCAGCCTGGCGGCGTCCTTGGTCGCCTGGCGCTGGGCATCGTCAAAATAGGCCGGTACGGTTATCACCACACCGGTAAGATCTCCGCCCAGGGTCTCCTGCGCCCGCCGCGCCAGGTTCTTCAGGATCTCGGCGGAGACCTCCACCGGACTTACCTCTCCGGCCACGGTACGGATACGGGGTACCGCCGCCTGTTCCCGGGAAAAATCGTAGGGCAGGCGCCCGCCCAGGGTCTTCACATCATCCAGACCTCGGCCCACCAGACGCTTGACCGAGACGATGGTATTGAGCGGATCGCCGGCGGCGGCCTCCCGGGCCTCATATCCGACCACGACCCCCTCTTCCATATAGCGAACCACCGAGGGCAACAGATGCCGCCCCTGAGCATCCGGCAGGGTCTCGGCCGTGCCGCTGCGAACGGAGGCCACCAGGGAGTTGGTGGTACCCAGATCGATTCCCACCGCCAGTCGATGCTGATGGGGTGCGGCGGACTGCCCCGGTTCCAAGAGTTGCAACAGTGCCATCAGTCCTCCAACTCCGTTTCCAGCAGCTCGGCATCGTGCTGCAGCTTCTGCAGGAACTGCATCTTGCGCAGGATCTCTTCCACTGCCTCCAACTCTTTCGGGCCGGATTCATCAAACAGCGCCGCCAACTCCTCACCGAAGGCGTCCAACCGCTTTTTAATATCCGCCATAATCCGCCCGATCACCTCATAAGGATCCGCACTCGCTTTCGCTTCCGCCAGTTCCTCCCGCAGTTCCAGCTGCTCCATAAGAAACGCAGCATCCCCGGTGCTCTTGGTGACGTCCATCTCCACACCACGAAGGGAAAGCAGGTAACGGCCGCGCAGGATCGGATCCTTCAGGGTCTCCAGCGCCTGGTTCAGAAGAGCGGCTCCCTGCATGGAGATGCGCTTCTCCTGGTCGGAAGCATTGGCAAAACGATCCGGATGTATCTTGCGTTGCAGATCACGATAGTGACTCGCAAGAGCAGCACGATCCACGGTGTAACTGACCGGCAACCCGAACAGTTCGAAGTAATTTTTTTTAAAATCGAGCATCCGCTACAAATCTACCCACAAATTAAAACGCAAAGCCCGTGGGGTGGGCTACGCTCGCCGACACACCCACGGCAGGCACAGCCTGCCCTACTCGATAACGCAAACACATAGAAGCCGGGCGAATAACCCTAACTTGATCGATCAGACAGAGAAGCTCTCACCGCAACCGCAGGCGGCCTGGGCGTTCGGGTTATTGAACTTGAAGCCTTCGTTAAGACCCTCCTTGGTGAAGTCCACTTCGGTGCCGTCGAGATAGACCAGACTCTTGGGATCCACAAACACCTTCACGCCGCGGTCCTCAAATACCACGTCGTCCTCTTCCTGTTGATCGGCGAACTCCAGCAGATAGGCCATGCCGGAACAGCCGGAGGTCTTTACACCCAGCCGGATACCCAATCCTTTACCGCGGCTTTCGAGAAAACGGTGTACCCGGTCCGCCGCCGCTTCGGTCAATGTAATCGCCATAATCTACTCCCGACCCCGCATCAGGACTTCTTCTGCTTTTGGGTATAGTCGTTAACCGCGGCCTTGATGGCATCCTCAGCCAGAACCGAACAGTGAACCTTCACCGGAGGCAGCGCCAGTTCCTCGGCGATCTGCGAGTTCTTGATCTGCTGCGCTTCCTCCAGGGTCTTTCCCTTTACCCATTCGGTCAGGAGGCTGCTGGAGGCGATGGCGGACCCGCAGCCGTAGGTCTTGAACTTGGCATCCTCGATAACACCTTTGTCGTTGACCTTGATCTGCAGTCGCATAACGTCACCGCAAGCGGGCGCACCCACCATACCGGTACCTACATCTTTGTCATTCTTGTCCAACGTCCCCACATTGCGGGGATTCTCGTAATGGTCCAGAACCTTGTCGCTGTACGCCATGTTCCTAATCTCCTACCTCTGTGCCCATTGCTTCAATGCGCAGCCCAGGTCACCGACTTCAGGTCGATGCCCTCTTTATACATATCCCATAGCGGTGAGAGTTCCCGCAGCCTGTCGACCTGGGTGCGGATCTTGTCGATCACGTAATCCACCTCTTCCGCCGTGGTGAAACGCCCGATAGTGAAACGGATGGAGCTGTGGGCCAGTTCATCGTCCCGTCCGAGAGCCCGCAGTACATAACTGGGTTCAAGACTCGCGGAGGTACAGGCGGAACCGGAGGATACCGCCATATCCTTCAGCGCCATGATCAGGGATTCACCTTCCACATAGTTGAAACTCACGTTCAGGTTTCCCCCGATGCGATGCTCCAGATCACCGTTCAGGTAGACCTCCTCCATATCCTTGATACCGTCCCACAGACGGTTACGCAGCGAAAGGATGCGCTCGTTCTCGCTCTCCATCTCCTCCCGGGCAATACGGAAGGCCTCCCCCATACCCACGATCTGATGGGTAGCGAGCGTCCCGGAACGCATTCCCCGCTCATGACCGCCACCATGCATCTGGGCCTCGATACGCACCCGCGGTTTACGACGCACATAGAGGGCGCCTATACCTTTGGGTCCGTAGATCTTGTGCGCCGACAGGGACATCAGGTCCACTTTCACGGCCTCCAGATCGATCGGCACCTTGCCCGCGCTCTGCGCGGCATCCACATGAAACAGGATCTTCCGGGAACGGGTCAGTTCACCGATTGCCCCGATATCCTGAATCACACCGATCTCATTATTCACGTGCATGATGGAGACCAGGATGGTGTCATCACGCAGAGCCGCTTCCAGTTTTCCCAGATCCACGAGACCGCTCGGTTCGGGGTCAAGGTAGGTGACCTCGTAACCCTCGCGCTCCAGTTGCCGACAGGTGTCGAGAACCGCCTTATGTTCGGTTTTACAGGTGATGATGTGCTTCCCCTTCTTATGGTAGAAGTGGGCGACACCCTTTATCGCGAGATTGTCGGACTCGGTCGCTCCCGAGGTCCAGACGATCTCCTTCGGATCGGCGTTGATCAGCACCGCCACATCACGACGCGCCCGCTCCACGGCTTCATCCGCATTCCAGCCGTACTGGTGCGAACGGGAAGCGGGATTGCCGAAGTTACCGCTCAGGGTAAGACATTCACACATCTTCTCCGCCACCCGCGGATCAACCGGTGTGGTTGCCGAATAATCCATATAGATTGGTAACTTCATCGATTGCTCCGTGGTACGGTTTCCAGATAAAAATCAGGTCCCGGTCCGGGGATGCTGCTCCGGCAGGGATTCTGTTTCCATGAAATCTTTACAACAGGCATCCTGGCGGGCGGCGATCCGCTGCACCACCTGACGCGACATGAGATCACCGAGGCTGATTCCGTTCAGGTAGTCGTGAATCCTGCTGCTGAGATCCTGCCAGAGATCGTGGGTAAGGCAGCGGCGGTTATCGTGACAATTATGGGATCCGCCGCAGCTGGTGGTATCGACCACTTCATCCACTGCCGTGATCACTTCGGCGATAGGGATCTGATCCGCGTCACGCCCGAGGCTGTAACCTCCCCCCGGTCCCCGGACGCTGGTTACCAGCGAACGTTTACGCAGCCGGGAAAAAAGCTGTTCCAGGTAAGAGAGCGAGATACCCTGCCGTTTGGCCACATCCGCCAATGTTATGGGGCCTTCGCCCTGATGCAGCGCCAGATCCAGCATGGCGGTTACCGCATAGCGGCCTTTTGTAGTCAGCCTCACGTGTTACTCTCCTAAAATATCGGCAAACACTAATATATAAGACATAGTAATTCAATCAACTATTTGGGCTCTTCGTCCCCATTTTTCAAGGGCTCACCCGCGGATTCGGCATTTCTTCTTTTCAGGATCTCCTCCGCCGTGGAGGCGATTTCACAGGAGTCCAGGCTGGGCAGATCGATATCCATATCTTCGCCCCCTATCTTCTTGAGCAACTCGCACATGGACTGCATTCGCTGATCCATGACATGGATATGATCGAGCATGCAGTTGATGGCGTGAGCGACCGGGTCCGGTGCGTCCTGGGTCGCGCCGTAGGCGTCGAAACCCATCTTGTCGGCGATCTTTTTGCGGCGTAAACCCGCATCCTGGGCCGCCGGCGTTATCAGCCGCCCGGGAACACCCACCACCGTGGCCCCCTCCGGAACGCTTTTCAGGACCACCGCGTTAGAACCGATTCTGGCCCCCGTACCTATCTCCACCGGTCCCAGGACCTTGGCTCCCGCACCCACCACCACGTCATCCGCCAGGGTCGGGTGACGCTTCCCCCGTTCCCAACTGGTTCCACCCAGTGTCACGCCGTGGTAAAGGGTGCAGTCATCGCCGATCACTGCAGTCTCGCCGATCACCACGCCCATGCCGTGATCGATAAAGAAACGGCGACCGATCTGCGCCGCCGGATGGATCTCGATACCGGTGAACAAACGGGCAACATTGGAGAGCATGCGCGCCAGCAGGCGCAGCCCCAGGTGCCAGAGGCGATGCGCCATCCTGTGAAACAGCAGCGCATGCAGCCCCGGATAGGTCAATAGCACCTCAAAGGTGCTGCGCGCCGCCGGATCGCGGTCAAATACGCAGGAGATATCTTCCTTAAGTCTTGAAAACATATAGTTATTTATATCTTCTCGGGCACTCGATAGTGCGCCGTTCCATAAAAGACCAACTATTCTACTAGATTATTATTCCCGTTGGCCAGAGGGAGAGAGGGTATTTTTGTGCCGGTCTCCGGACGAAGCCGGGGTACCGAACCGTTCCTAGGAACGACGCATGGACTTCCTTCCCTGGGCTGCACTCAAGAGTCCGCGCAGGATATTCAGTTCATCCACGTCCGGACGGGCACGCAGAAACAGGCGGCGCAAGCGGCGCCGAAGCTTGTCGGATTGACGTGGATCGGAGAACCCGATCTCTTCCATGGTCTGTTCCAGATGCTGAAAAAATCCCTCCATCATTTCCGCCGAGGCCACTTCCGCCTGCTCCGGCTCCTGAAATGCATCCGAGAGAGATGCGAGATGGAGTTCATAGGTAAGCACCTGAACCGCCTGTGCAAGATTGAGCGAACTGTAATCGGCGTTGGCCGGGATATGGACCAGGTAGTGGCAACGATCCAGTTCCTCGTTGGAGAGACCTGAGCTTTCACGACCGAAAAGCAGCGCAACCTCACCTTTGGTCGCTTCTCCCAGAAGACGAGCGGCGCTCTCTCGCGGCAGGAGTTGCGGCCATTGCACACTCCGCAGACGCGCACTGGCACCCACCACCAATCGGCAATCCTTCAGCGCCTCATCCAGGGTGTCGCAAACCCTCGCCTTGGCCAACAGATCGTCGGCTCCGGACGCCCTGGCGGTAGCCTCGGCATCCGGGTATTGGCGCGGGCTTACCAGGTAAAGCTGTTCCAGGCACATGTTTTTCATGGCCCTGGCGACAGCCCCGATATTTCCCGGATGAGTGGTCCCGATCAGGACGATGCGAATATTTTTCAGCATGGATAGGAAGGTTACAGGATGCGGTTCCGGAGCGGAATCTTGTTGTTCTTTTGGTGGGGTAAGAACCCGACAGGCCTTTAGCTCGTTTTTCATTCAGGTAATTAGTTTCGTGACCTGTCTGTAGTGGAATTTCTGGTCTGGTAAATAATTTCGCAGCCTATAGGCTTCTGTGCTTTTCACCTGCTTTATCTAAAAAGCTGCGAGCCTATTTCTTTTGCTTGCCCAAAAGAAATAGGCGAAAGAAAAGGGCACTCCACGACTTGCCCCTGCGGGGTACCCTGCGTTCCTCACCGTCCCGG
>JBNKCX010000012.1:0-78389 GCA_050287965.1 Sedimenticolaceae bacterium | reverse complement strand
CCGGTGGTACGGTCCATGCCCGGCTGCACGATGGCGGCGGCGAGGGTCAGGCCGTTGAAACTGGGGCTGACATAGGCAATGGCCTGGTCCACCCGCAGATCCACGAAGCCGATACCCTGAAAAATCAGAATCGGGAGTGATGTAAGATTACCGGCACCGATCAACTCGTCGTCGGCACCGTTGTTGTTGTAATCGGCGATGGTGTCGGCAAACAGATCCAGGGAAGCGGTGGAGATCTTCATCGGGGTGTCGTGACGGCCGATGAGGGCGGTACCCCAGTTGCCGGAGAGCCCCACGAAGGTGTTGCGATAGCTGAGGCCGTCGGCGTTGTTGATGGTGTCACCACCTTCGTCATCATCCGCGTCGTCGGAGGCGGCGATGCCCAGCTCGATCTGCCAGATGGCCTTCAGGTCGCCCCCCAGGTCCTCGCTGCCCTTGAAGCCGAGGCGGCTGGCGTGGCTGGAGATATCCCAACCGTCGCCGGTGTCCCGTTCGGAGTCATAGCTGGAGGTGGCGATATGCACCTGACCGTACATAGTCACGTCTCCCGCCATGGCTGCCGGAGCGGCCAAAGCGGCGGCGATCGCCACTGTGAGAATATTTTTACGTTGGTTCATTTTCCTGATCTCTCCCACTTGTCGCTCAGTCTCTGAAAACCCATCTATCCGGCCCTGAAACAACACGGGGCCCGAAGGCCCCGTATTTTCATGCAGTTACTACATACAGCCCAAGAACCTCAGAACTTATGCACCAGGCCGATGGAGAAACCGTCCCATGAGCCGTCGTTATCGACGTTGGTGAACGTACCAACCTGCTGGTCCACTTCCACGTCCGTATAAACGATGTAGGCCTTGGTGCGCTTGGAGAAGTTGTGATCCAGGCCGATAGCCCACTGGCGGATGTCAAATCCCCGGTAATCCTGGCCATCGATGGAGGTACCGTCCACCAGGTAGGTATTGCCGTCGTCGAGGGCGTCGGCGCCGGCCTGGGACACCTCCACCTCGTTCTCACCATACATGGCCTTGATGACGTTATTGCCCAGGGTGTAGGAACCGCTGATCTGCCAGCGCTTGGCATCGATACCCACGATGGCATGATCCTGGTCTTCAAACACGAAGCCCACATGCATGCCGTTGGCGGTATAACCCAGACCCAGACGCCAGCGGCGCTCTTCCTGGGTGTAGCCCTGGCCGTCAAAGTTATTAGCAATACTCCCGGGACTGGCCCGCATCAGCTCCTCCATCAGGTCCTCGGAGATGTACTCCCAGGCCAGAGAGGCGTAGAAGGGTCCGTTGCTGTACATGGCGGCCAGGGAGTAGGCATCGGCAAAGCCGTCGGCGCTGTCGGCATACATCTGGCCGGAGCCGTGCTGGACATTGGAATCCATGCCGGGCTGCACGATGGCGCCGGCGACGGTCAGACCGTTCCACGTGGGGCTGATGTAGGCGATGGCCTGATCCACCCGCAGGTCCACAAAACCCAGGCTCTGACCCGCCAGCAGCGGAATGGCCGCCCATTCGCTGGTGCTGTCCGTGGGGACGAACGCGGTCAGGTTGCCGGCCCCGTTGAGTTCGTCATCGGCACCGTTGCTGTTGTAGTCGGCGATGGTGTCGGAGAACAGGTCCAATGAAGCGGTGGAGATCTTCAGCGGGGTGTCGTGACGGCCGATGAGGGCGGTACCCCAGTTGCCGGAAAGTCCGACGAAGGTGTTGCGGTAACTGATGTTGTCCGCGTTGTTGGTGGTATTGCCACCCTCGGCGTCATCCGCGTCATCGGAAGCGGCGATACCCAGCTCGATCTGCCAGATGGCCTTCAGGTTGCCCCCCAGGTCCTCGCTTCCCTTGAAACCGAGGCGGGTGGCGTGGCTGGAGACGTCCCAGCCGTCGCCGCTGTCGATCTCGGAGTCATAGCTGGAGGTGGCGATATGCACCTGACCGTACATGGTGACGTCGCCGGCCAGCACGGTCGGAGAGGCCAGGGCGGCGGAGACCGCCACAGTGAGTAGTTTTTTGTTCATTTCAGACTTCCCGCATATTGTTTTATAAAAATTTATTGCGCGCCATACTACCATCCCCGATATCACCCAAACAACAATTTTCTGCGTTTAAAACAACGAGCGAAAAACTGTTGCAAAAACCGCAAAAAACCGGCCGCAACCCTAAGTATTGGCCCCCGGTTTCCCGCCTACAACATCTCCTGTGGATCCACGTCCAGGGACCAGCGCACCCGCCGCGCCGACTGCAACTCCCGGACCCTGGGCAGCCAGTTCTTCAGCAGCCGTTGCAGATCCGAACGCCGGGAGGCCTGTACCAGCAGATGGGCCCGGTAGCGGCCGGCGCGGCGTTCCATGGGGGCCGGCACCGGGCCCCATAACTCCACACCGGACCCCGCCAGATCCTGCGCCACCGCCATCGCCTGCTCCAGAAACTCCCTGGGCAACAGCTCCTTCGGGGCCTCGGCCCGCAACAGGGCCTGGTATCCGAACGGCGGCAACCCCGCCGAACGGCGCTCCACCAACGCCTCCCTGGCGAAGGCGTCATAGCCCTGGTGAATCAGGGTCTGGAGCAGCGGGTGCTCCGGATGACGGGTCTGGATGATCACACGTCCCGGTTTTTCCGCCCGACCCGCCCGGCCGGATACCTGCACCACCAGTTGCGCCATACGCTCTGCGGCCCGGAAGTCGGCGCCGAACAGCCCCTGATCCACGTCCAGGATCCCTACCAGGGTTACATCGGGGAAATGATGTCCCTTGGCCAGCATCTGGGTCCCCAGCAGGAGGGAGTATTCGCCTCTGCGAATAGCGGTGAGCAGCCGTTCCAGGCTGCCTTTGTGCCGGGTGGAGTCCCGGTCGATGCGGGCGATGGCCGCTTCCGGAAAACGCTGGACAAGGACCTCCTCGAGTCGTTCCGTACCCTGACCCAGGGGGTGCAGATCCGTTCCGCCGCACTCCGGACATTTCCGGTCGGTGCGCCGCTGGGAGCCGCAGTGGTGACACCAGAGGATGTCGCTCCCCCTATGCAACGTCATACGGGCATCGCAGCGGCGGCACTCCGCCACCCAGCCGCAATCGTAACAGGTGATCAGCGGCGCATAACCCCGCCGGTTGAGAAACAGCAACACCTGATTGCCGGCATTCAGTTCCTCGGAAACCATCCGTATCAGGGTGGGAGACAACCCCCCGTCCAAACGCACCGAGCGGATATCAATGAGATCCAGCCGAGGGGGCAGGGCCTCCCCGGCACGCTGCGGCAACAGCAGGTGCTGGAAACGCCCCGCGTCGGCGTTGTTCAAACTCTCCAGCGAGGGGGTGGCGGAACCCAGCACAACCGGGCAACCCCGTTGCCGGGCCAGCACCAGCGCCAGATCCCGGGCGGAGTAACGAAACCCCTCCTGCTGCTTGAAAGAGAGGTCATGCTCCTCATCCACCACCACCAGCCCGAGTTGCGGTACAGGGGTGAATATGGCGGAGCGGGTGCCTACTATCACCTGCGCCTCTCCCCGCGCCGTCGCAATCCAGGCCCGCTCCCGCTCCAGATCCGAGAGCCCGGAGTGCAACAACGCCATGGGGGCGGCCAGGCGACGCCGGAACCGCTTCAGGAGTTGCGGCGTCAAGCCGATCTCCGGCACCAGGATCAACACCTGTCGTCCCTGTGCCACCACCCCCTCCACCAGTTCCAGGTAGACCTCTGTCTTGCCGCTGCCGGTAACCCCATCCAGCAAAAACGCCATGAACCGTCCCCCACTCTCCAGCACCGCGTCCACCGCCGCCTGCTGGGCGGTATTCAACCGGTGCCGGGAATCGGAAGACGGCGACGGACAGGACACCGACCGGCCCGCCGCGGCCTGCGCCGGCTCAACCCAGCCTTTACCGGCCATGGCCCGCAGGACAGCCCGGCACTCATCACAACGCCGGTAGATCTCCTCCTGGTCCACGACCTCCTCGGGCGACTCCTGCAACAGGCGCAGAACCGCCGCCTGTCGCGGCGCCCGCCTCAGATCTTCGGGCGGCTGCCCCCTACCTGCCGCGGTCAGACGCCAGCCGGGACGGGAGCCGTCCATGACCGGCTTTCCTCTGCGCAGGCGCAGCGGCAACGCGGAGGCCACTACCTCTCCCACCGGGTGCTGGTAATAGTCGGCGGCCCAGAGAAGCAGCTCCAGTTCCGCGGCACCCAGCAACGGCTCCCGGTCCAACAATTGCGATACCCGCCGCATCCGGCCGCGCTCCACCTGACTCTCCGCCACCACCTCCAACAGCACGCCACAGCGTTCTCCCTGGCCGAACGGGACCAGAACACGCCCACCCGGACGCAAACGGAACGGGTCGATCCCTTCCGGCGGAAGGTAGTCAAAACAGGTCTGCAGGGGTGCGGGGACTGCTATGCGTAATACGGCATCTTTGGACATGGAGAGACTCTACTCCAGTTGGGGGCCGCCCGGAAACAGGGTGAAAAATCACCCACAGTTACTGCTCTTTTCTAAGGGTGGGGATTACCAGCAGGAGCTAAGCCACTATCGGTGTTGAAAGAAAAGGATTCTCTCGCCAACCTGTGGATAACTCTGTGGAATAAACCGTACCCAGGAGCACGATATGGGGCGCGCTGGGAGCGACAGCCCGATCGGCCTTTTCTGACCAACGATGTAATTGTTTTAATAATCATATAGTTAGAGATCAAGCACTGATAAATAATGCAGCGAGGGAGGAATCGGCACCTCCTCTCCCACAGCCCCCCCCTATTGTGCATAAGTAGCGGCCACGCTTGCATTTTTTTCTGTCAATCCAGATACCGGAGAAACATTGCTTTTCGGAAAAAAGTCGGATCTTAGTTCTCCCTGAAGAAGGAACGGTTGCCGGCGAAATCAGGGACCGGCCGGGAATACCGGAGACAACCTCGCCACCCGTTAATAGGGAAACAGATCGAATTAATAGGGAAACAGATCGAACGGTTTCTCTTGTGGACACTCAGCCGACCAGCCCCTGCCGGCTTAAAAATGTCTTTAATAATCCTGGTCGTAGGGGAGACACAAGGCGCATCCCGCATTGCACCTTCCATTGATCCGTGTATCATCGCAAAAGGGGTTTGGACTGCTTATTTTCCGGGATTCGACCTGTATATTCGTAGGCGGTTAGCGTGATAGATCTTCAGCAAAAAATCCTGCGTACCGACATCGCCGGCATGCCGCTGGGATGGATCGATTACCGCCACGCGGTACGCCTCTATTTTCTCGACCAGATCGCTTACAGTTGCGGCCGGGTGCTGTTCCGGCTCCGCGGCGGTATCAACGCCCGTTCTCAAAGGCGCAGTATGGTGGAGGTCAATACCATCATCGCCACCCACGGCAACAGCCGGGTGCTGGATAAGGTGCGTGCCGGTTATACCCCGCCCCTCTGCAACGAAACCCTGTTCCAGCGTGACGGTCATCTCTGCCTTTATTGCGGAGAGGCCTTCGGGCCCAAACAGCTGTCGCGGGATCACGTGCGACCCCTCAGCATGGGCGGCCCGGACCACTGGAACAACGTCGTTACCGCCTGCGTTCACTGCAACAACCGCAAGGCGGGCCGTACCCCGGAGGGGGCCGGGATGCAGTTGCTGGCCATCCCGTTCACACCGACCCATGCGGAGTACATCTACCTTCAAGGACGTAATATCCTGGCCGACCAGATGGAGTTTCTGCGCTCCCATTTTCCACGTACCAGCCCGTTGCATGAGCGACTGGAACTCTATCGCTGAGCAGATTAGCCGGACCACCGGTTCCCAATTCTCCCCGCGGGAACCCCGCGACATCAGCGGCGGTTGCATAAACCGTGCAATTCAACTCAGCGACGGTCAATACAGTTATTTTGTAAAACTCAATTCCGCTCTTCTGCTGGAAATGTTTGAAGCGGAAGCAGCCGGACTGATGGAAATGGCCGCCACCGGCACCGTGCGCGTCCCCCGCCCTGTCTGTTTCGGAAGCAACGGCGATGAGGCCTATCTGGTGCTGGAACATATCGAAATGGGCGGCAGCGGTGACAACGCCGTCGCCGGACGTCTGCTGGCCGCCATGCACCGCACAACCCGGGACCGGTTCGGCTGGGATCGGGACAACACCATCGGTTCCACGCCGCAATCCAATACCCCCGGCAGCGACTGGAGCGACTTCTGGCGCCACCGGCGCCTCGGGTTTCAGCTGCGGCTCGCCGCTTCCAGGGGCCACGGCGGCAGACTGCAGAGCCGGGGGGAAAAGCTGCTGGATCTATTCCCCGCACTGTTGGACCACGATCCCCGGCCGGCACTGCTTCACGGGGATCTCTGGAGCGGCAATATGGCCTACGACCGGACGGGCGCGCCGGTGATATTCGATCCCGCGGTCTATTACGGTGACCGGGAAACCGATGTCGCCATGACGGAACTCTTCGGCGGCTTCGGCGGCAGATTCTATGACGCATACAACGAGAGTTGGCCCCTGGATCCCGGCTATTCCACCCGCAAGACCCTCTACAACCTCTACCATATCCTCAACCACCTCAATCTGTTCGGAGGAGGGTACGGCGAACAGGCGTTAAGGATGATCGACCAGCTCCTGGCACAGCTCGGGCATTGAAAAGAGAAAGGCACAGAGGGCACATCAGCCGTGTTGGATATCCGGACCCCGTTTCAGGGCTGCGCCGCCCCGGTCGCACTCTCTTCTCCGGCGGACGCCCCCTGTTCTCCCGCCACTCTGGTTATCCAGGCATACACACGCCCCGCCAGGGTGTCGTCCAGGCCGTGAAAGAAATGATCGGCTCCGGCAACTTCGCTCTGACGATATTCATCGTTTCCCGCCTTACGGGCAGCGGCGGCCCGCTCCCGTACACTGTTTAACACCAGGTCCAGATCACGGCTGCCGTAGATATCGAGTACCGGTATCTTTATCGCCGCCAACGCCTCCCCGGTTTTGATCTGGGATCCGGCGGGTTCCAGCATCATGCCGACGGCCACGAAGGCGGTTATCTCTTTCGGGGTTCCCGCCGCCAGAAACTGGGCACCCATGCGGGCCCCGAGGGAGTGACCGACCAGAACGATGTTGCTGATCTTGCGCTCCTTGAGAAAAGCCACTGCCGCGGCGATACGGGGGGAGGCCTCCGGAATCAGTTGTTCGTATATCCAGCTTTCGCTGTCGGCGCCGGCCACCGGCATCTGCAGGGAAAGGGTCTCCCACCCGCGACTCGCCAGCCCCGTGCGCAAGGGCCAAATCACATCCGGCCAATTGGGGTGGGCCCCGCGACCGTGCAACAGGATGACCGCGCCATGAGGCCGGCCGGTTTCCGCTTCAGTGTGAATGGCAAAGAACTCGGTATCCCCCGCCTTGAGGGTTACGCCGTTTCCCACCACCAGCATATCCCGCAACTCTTCCGCGTAACGCTGCTCACGGATCAGGTCCGAGGCCGCGACGGAAAAGGGAAGTAACAGCAGGATCAGAAAATTCACTTTCCACATGGTCTGATTTTCCATGGTTCGCACGACAAATGCCGCGGATGGGTATATGTCTCCATCGTAAGGCCCTCTTTCGTACTTTAGCAGAATCGCCGGACCTGGCAGCCGGCCGGAACGAACGTTCCGATCGGTGGATGAAAAACGCGACTCTTTGCGCTAAAGTTGCGCGCATACCGTTGCCACCCTTTCACCAGCCATTAAGAGAACCGCCATGGCCGATTATCTGCTCGCCCCCTCTATCCTTTCCGCCGATTTCGCTCGCCTGGGGGAAGAGGTGGACAACGTCCTGGCGGCGGGTGCCGACATCGTCCATTTCGACGTCATGGACAACCATTATGTCCCCAACCTGACCATCGGCCCGCTGGTCTGCGAAGCATTGCGCAAGCATGGGGTGACCGCCCCTATCGATGTTCATCTGATGGTGGAACCGGTGGACCGGATCATTCCGGATTTCGCCCAGGCGGGAGCCAGGTATATCACCTTCCACCCGGAAGCGAGTCGTCATGTGGACCGTTCCCTGCAACTGATTCGCGACTGCGGATGCAAATCGGGGCTGGTATTCAACCCGGCCACGCCGCTCTCTCACCTGGACTATGTGCTGGACAAGGTGGACATGGTGTTGATCATGTCGGTCAATCCGGGATTCGGCGGCCAGAGCTTTATCCCTTCCGCCCTGGACAAGATCCGACAGGTGCGTGGGATGATCGATGATACCGGATTTGATATCCGCCTGGAGATCGACGGCGGCGTCAAGGTGGAAAACATCGCAGAGATCGCCGCGGCGGGTGCGGATACCTTCGTAGCGGGCTCCGGCATCTTCGGCCAAGGGAAGGATACCGATCCCGACCGCTACAACAGCATCATCAAATCCATGCGCGACGCCCTGGCGACGGTGAGCTGAACATAACAACCAAGCCCGTGTATTTAGTTATCCGCAAATAAACGCTAATGCCTGTTGCCGGCGTTGCGAAGTAAAACAATCAACCTGTCAGATACTCGCCCCGGTAACGCTTTGTCCTCTAATTTACACAACAACCCCATTTGCGTTTATCGGCGTTCATTTGCGCACCCTTTTTGAAAATGAACCACTGGCTGATGAAATCGGAACCGGATACCTTCAGCATCGATGACCTGAAACAGGTCAAGGTCGAACCGTGGGACGGCGTGCGCAATTACCAGGCCCGCAATATGATGCGGGACGAAATGCACAAGGGGGATCTGGCTTTTTTCTACCACTCCAATTGCGCGGAACCGGGGATCGTGGGAATCATGCAGATCGTCCGCGAAGGTTATCCGGACCCTACCGCTTTCGATCAGGAGAGCAAGTACTACGATCCAAAAAGCAGCCCGGACAATCCCCGCTGGTACATGGCGGACGTGCGCTTCAAACGCCGCCTGAAGCGGACCATCACCCTGCGGGAACTCAAGAACTGCAATGATGCCGGACTGGACGACCTCCCGCTGCTGCGCCCGGGTAATCGGCTCTCCATCATGCCGGTGACCGGGGAACAGTGGGCGTTCATCCTCTCCCTCGAGTAGTTGAGAGGCACCTAAACCGTATTAACTCCCATGACCGGACCGGAATTGATCCTCATCGACCTGGACGGGACCCTGGTGGACAGCGTCCCGGACCTGGCGGCCGCCATCGACGACATGCTGAAACGCCTGGGCCGTCCGACCTGCGGGGAAACAAAGGTACGGGACTGGGTGGGCAACGGCATGGAGAGACTGGTGCGGCGCGCCCTGGTGGGCCGGCTCGATGGCGAGCCGGACGAGACCCTGTTCCAGCAGGCCTTTCCGATCTTCCGTGACGCCTATCATAGGCACAACGGTACCGCCTGTCGTCTTTACCCGGAGGTACGGGAGACCCTGGATCATCTCCACGCCGAGGGCGTCCCCCTCGGCTGCATCACCAACAAGGCGCACCAGTTTACCCTGCCGCTGCTGCGGGCCCTGGATATGGAACGCTATTTCCGCATCATCCTCTGCGGCGACTCCCTGCCGGAAAAGAAACCCCATCCCCTGCCCCTGTTATACGCCGCCGAACAGCTGGGTACGACACCCGGCAGCAGTCTGATGGTGGGCGACTCCATCAACGACGTGAAGGCCGCGCGGGCGGCAGGTTTTCGCATCATCTGCGTGAGTTACGGCTACAACCATGGCCGGGACATCCGGGACGCGGCACCGGACGCCGTGATCGAAGGCTTCGGCGAACTCCTCGCGCTGATCCAATAATCATAAGGGATCCCGGCGAGATCCGAATCCGCGCGCCAATAACCGAATAACTGGAACACCGATACAATTTGGATTATCGTAAGCACTGCTCTGAGTAGATTGAACTGATATGTACCTCTTGGAACACATGAAGACCCTGCAGACAGGCTCGCGATGGCGCTGGTGAAGCCCGCTCGCGACATATGCCTTTGTCTGAAATCTTTTTGTGGAGAGGAACATGACCCCCGAAACGTTCGCCGCCCTCACGGCAGAGGGCTATAACCGAATTCCCATCATGCGCGAGGTCCTGGCGGATCTCGACACGCCCCTGAGCATCTACCTCAAACTGGCGGATGGCCCCTACTCTTATCTCCTCGAGTCGGTCCACGGCGGTGAAAAATGGGGCCGCTACTCCATTATCGGCCTGCCCTGCAAAACCCTGGTGCGGATTCACGGGCACAGGATCACCGTGGAAACCGACGGGGCCACGGCGGAGGAGTTGGAAGCGGAAGATCCCCTCACCTTTATCGAGACCTTCCAGTCCCGCTACAGGGCCGCGGAGGTTGAGAACCTGCCGCGCTTCAACGGCGGGCTGGTGGGCTATTTCGGTTACGATACCATCCGCTACATTGAGACCAAGCTGGCTCGCTGCCCCAATCCGGATACCATCGGCAGTCCCGACATCCTGCTCATGGTTTCCGACGAGGTGGTGGTATTCGACAATCTGCGCGGCTCAATGTACCTGATCGTCTATGTAGACCCCGGTCAGGGCGGGACCCTGGAGAGCGGTGAAAAACGCATAGCCGAACTGATGGGCAGGATGCGGGGTGCGGCGCCCCGCCGACCGCATGAGGCCCCGCGCAGCGTGGAGGAGTCCCATTTTGTCTCCGGCTTCACCGAGGAGGGATTCAAGCAGGCGGTGGAGCGAACCAAGGAGTACATCCTCGATGGGGACTGTATGCAGGTGGTGGTGTCGCAGCGGCTCTCCATCCCGTTCCATGCGCCCCCTCTCGATCTCTACCGGGCGCTGCGGGGCCTTAATCCTTCTCCCTATATGTATTTTCTCAACCTGGGCGACTTTCATATCGTCGGTTCCTCGCCGGAGATCCTGGTACGCCTGGAGGATGGCGAGATCACGGTGCGGCCCATAGCCGGCACCCGCCGCCGCGGCCATACCGAGGAGGAGGACCGGGCCCTGGAAGAGGAACTGCTGGCCGACCCGAAGGAGCTGGCGGAGCATCTGATGCTGATCGATCTGGGGCGCAACGATACCGGCCGGGTGGCGAAGATCGGCAGCGTCCGGCTGACCGACAAGATGATCGTGGAGCGTTACTCCCACGTCATGCATATCGTCTCCAACGTGATCGGCGATCTGAAGCAAGGCATGAGCGCCATCGACGTGCTGCGTGCGACCTTCCCGGCCGGCACCGTCAGCGGCGCCCCCAAGATCCGGGCCATGGAGATCATCGACGAACTGGAACCGGTCAAGCGCGGGGTCTATTCCGGCGCCGTGGGATACCTCTCCTGGAACGGCAACATGGACACAGCTATCGCCATCCGCACCGCGGTGATCAAGGACCGGACCCTGCATATCCAGGCCGGCGCCGGGATCGTCGCCGACTCCGTTCCCCAACTGGAGTGGGAAGAGACCATGAACAAAGGCCGGGCTATCTTCCGTGCCGTGGCTATGGCCGAGGCGGGGTTGGACCGCAATAATCAGGATTAATTACTGCCACAGAGCACACAGAGATCACTGAGTATTGACACGAAAAACAATTGGCCGATGCAGATAATTCACTTCTGCTCGAAACCTGCCGGGCATTAGTCATCTCTGTGGATATTCTCCGTGTACTCTGTGACCTCTGTGGCTAAATACATAGGCATCGAAAAATGCTCTTAATGATCGACAATTACGACTCCTTCACATACAACCTGGTGCAGTACCTGGGTGAGCTGGGGGTGGATGTACGGGTAGAGCGCAACGATGAGATCGACGTAGCCGGGATCGAGGCGCTGCGGCCGGACCACATTGTCATCTCTCCCGGCCCCTGCACGCCGAACGAAGCGGGTATTTCGGTTGCGGCCATCCAGGCCTTCGCCGGGCGTATCCCGCTGCTGGGCGTATGTCTCGGTCATCAGGCCATCGGCCAGGCCTTCGGCGGCCACATCGTCCATGCCCGGCAGGTGATGCACGGCAAGACCTCTCCCATATACCATGCCGATACCGGCATATTCAGCGGCCTGCCCAACCCCTATGAGGCCACCCGTTACCACTCCCTGGTGATCGAACGGCAAACCCTGCCGGACTGCCTGGAGATCACCGCCTGGACCCAGCTCCCCGACGGCTCCATGGACGAGATCATGGGCGTACGACACAAGGAGCTGGATGTGCAGGGGGTGCAGTTCCATCCGGAATCGATCCTTACTGAACATGGACATGATTTGCTCAGGAACTTTATCGAAGGCAAATAGTAAGTTAGATGCGGAGTAAAATAATGTTGCGGCCTGATAGTTCCAATTGATCATTCCGGCATATGCCGGGATACGGTTGAATCAACCTTGTGGTTTCCGGCCCTCGCTGGAATGACGAAATGAACAGAGATGCCATAATAAACATCTTTGCGTCTTCGCGCCTTTGCGTTCTCTGCGTTTAACAACGGAGCCGAAAAGAATGAACATGCAGCAAGCCATCAACCAGGTACTCGCCCGTCATGATCTGAACTCGGAAGAAATGACCGAGGTGATGCGTACCATCATGACCGGCGGCGCCACCGATGCGCAGATCGGCGGCTTCCTCATCGGCCTGCGCATGAAAGGGGAGACGGTGACCGAAATTACGGCGGCAGCTGCGGTGATGCGGGAACTGGCCACCAGAGTAAACGCCAGTTCGGCCTACCTGGTGGATACCTGTGGCACCGGTGGCGATACCTCCGGTACCTTCAACATCTCCACCGCCAGCGCCTTTGTCACGGCCGCGGCGGGGGCCGAGGTGGCCAAGCACGGCAACCGCTCCATCTCATCCAAGTCCGGATCAGCCGATGTACTGGAAGCGGCGGGAGTGCGTCTCGATCTCTCCCCCGATCAAGTGGCGGAATGCATCGCCGACGTGGGTGTCGGTTTCATGTTCGCCCCCGCCCATCACGGCGCCATGAAACACGCCATCGGTCCACGCAGGGAGATGGGCGCCCGCACCATCTTCAATGTGCTCGGCCCGCTTACCAATCCGGCCGGCGCCCCCAACCAGGTTCTGGGGGTGTTCAGCGATGAACTGCTCGATCCATTGGCCAATGTGCTGCAGCGCCTCGGCAGCCGCCATGTGCTGGTGGTCCACGCCCGGGACGGCCTGGATGAGATCTCCATCGGCGAAAAAACCGAGATCGCGGAGCTGAAGAACGGCCAGGTGCGGCGCTTCAGCATCCAGCCGGAGGATTTCGGCTTCAAACGCACCTCCATCTCCGGGATCACGGCCGCCGATGCTCAGGAGAGCCTCGCCATTATCCGCTCCGTGCTGGAAGACAACCCCGGCCCGGCCCGCGACATCGTGCAGCTCAACGCCGGCGCCGCCATCTATGCCGCCGGCATCGCCGACAGCCTGGCGGACGGCATCAAAAAGGCCGATGAGGCCATCGCCAGCGGCGAGGCCCGCAACCGGCTGGACAAACTGGTGATTCTTTCTCAGAGCTTCGATTAGCATCCTCACGTCGCGAAAATGGGTTCTTCTGGTTCGTTGATACCTTGCGCGACGGTCGCAACCGGTCCGGGCGCCTGATCTCCGTAGCTGCATATCAGCAAAAAATATTGAGCCCCGCTACCGCCACCTATCGGGTTTTTGGGAACCCCGTTCAGCTTCTTTTCAGCTTTTCTGTCTAGCATCAGAACATCGATCACTAGCCATACAGCAACAGGTGAAAGACATGAAGAGATCACGGACCATAGTTACCACCGTCGCCTTTGCCGCTATCCTGGGCGCCGCCGCCACACAAGCCGCAGGCCCGGGCGGCGGATCGGGAGGCTCGAAAGGCAAATGGGGCGGCAACGGGCAATCCCAAAAGGGTCAGACGCAGTACCAGCAGGAGCTCAAGCAACAGGAGCAGGCCCAGTTAAAGCAACAATCGAAGCAGGCTCAGGAGGCCGAGCAGTACGAACAAAAAAAGCGGGCGGAGATAGAGCGCGAAGAGCGCAAACGTCTTAATGAACAGGAGTTGGAGGACCGCAAATACCGCGAAGAGATGGAGCGCGAGGAACGCAAGCGCGCGGAAATGATGGAAAAAGAGCAGAAAGAGACCGGAAAGGGATCGGAACAGGGCCAGACCCAACGGGAAGAAGTGCGCAAGAAGTGGTGGAAATTCTGGGAATAGAAACGGTTAAATCCCATCCCGGCCCGCACCTGGATACCCTATCGATATTACGGTCTGATCTCCGCCGAAACCCGGGCGGTCCCTCCGCCCGGTAGAGGAAGTTGTACACGAGAACTGTACAGGGCTCGCCTAATTCCGATCGTCACTCATCACCAGATAGACCCCGAAACCGGCCACCGCGATCCATAGCCCCATGGCGGCGGGACCGAGGTAGTCCCAAAGCGCGCCCATGTTCCACAACATCAGAAACGCCACGGCGAGGACCCCGTTGCCCAGCCAGAAACCGCTTTTACTCTTGTCGTTATTCATAGACCGTAACACCCTCCGCCGGCGTTCCCGGCCCGATCAGCATAAATTGGAAACTCTTCGGGGTCCATCCCGCCGAGGACACAGACCCGATTGACAATTGTCAATCGGGTCCCGCATTGCCGTATAATCCCACTCCAATCGCACCCCGGCAACAGCGGGCAAACGACCCAAATAGAGGCTTTCGAGGAGATTCCATGCAGGACCAGCGACCCGAGTACGATGTAGGCCATACCCAGATGAGCCTGGCTTCCATCCCCCATGACATACTGCTTTTCAACTTTATCGGCAACCATATCCTGATCACGGTTCTGGTGGGTGGTCTGGCCAAGACCTTTCCCCTGCTGCTGACGGTGCCGGTGATCATCTCCGCCTCCCTGATCTGGTATACCCTGTGGCGCGCCGGAAAATCCGCCCAGTGGGACACACCCTTTATCCAGTGCCACTGGTCCGTGGCCGCAAAACGCACCCGGGTGTTTCTGATCATGCTGGCGGTTCTTGCACTGGTGGGCGGATTCGCCGCCCTGGCACATTTTTATATGGGACTGATGCCGGAAGCGGCCCTGGCGCTGGTGGGAGGCGTAGGCCTGCTGCCGGTGATGGTGACCATGCTGATCCTCATTATCATGGAGTCGGAGGCCCTGCATATGGCCAAACACAAACGTGCCCCGGGATGCCCCGGCATCCTCACGGAAGAACATACCGTGGTGTTCAGAGAAAAGGCCGCTGCAGAAGCCGCATAGATGCTACCTTTACTAAGGAAGCTCCGATTCCAGGCGGGGAACACCCATGTACCAGACCCAATCCGCTTCCGACCTTTCGATCCTTCTTAAAGCCCTGCTGTTTGCCGCCCGCAAACACCGCGACCAGCGTCGCAAGGACGTGGAGGCGTCGCCTTACATCAACCATCCCATCGCCCTTGCCAACCTGCTCTGCAACGAGGCCGGTGAGAGCGACGCCACCCTACTCTGCAGCGCCCTGTTGCATGACACGGTGGAAGACACGGACACCTCCCCCGAGGAACTGGAGCAGGAGTTCGGCCCGGCCATCCGGCGGATCGTACTGGAAGTCACGGATGACACACGCCTACCCCGACAGGAGCGTAAACGCCTGCAGATCGAACACGCCAAGGAGGCCAGCCGGAGTGCGCGGCTGGTAAAACTGGCAGACAAGATCTGCAACCTCAGGGATCTGGCCTCCAGCCCCCCGGCGGGCTGGTCCGGGGAGAGGGTCGCGGCCTACTACGACTGGGCCAAAGAGGTGGTGGACGGTATCCGCGGCACCCACGGTGTTCTGGAAAGTCTATTCGACAACGCTTATGCGACCCGGCCCGATGAATAGGAAACAGGAACGGTGAGAACAGGCGTCGGCCTGCTGCCTGCTGCGCTGCTGTTTCTGGTCACCGGCTGCGCCGGCCTGCTACAGGACCCTCCTGCCGCCGGGCAACGAGTACATCATATCGTGCTCTGCTGGCTCAAGGAGCCGGGCGACAGGACTCAGCGACAGGAACTTATGGAACAGACCCGGCGGTTGCGCGAGATCCCCGGGGTGCGGGAAATACGGGTCGGGGAATCGATCCCAAGCGATCGCCCCATCGTCGACGACAGCTTCGACGTAGGCATCGTCATGACCTTCGATAACGTAGCGGATATGAACCGGTACCTGCGGCATCCGCAACACCGCTGGGCGCTGCAGGAAAAGATCCTCCCCCTTACCCGCAGGATCCTGGTCTACGATTTTCAGTGATACTCAGCCCAGCCGCCTGCTGACGCCCTTTTCCCTGAAGAACTCCACGTACTGCATGTCGGTCCCGTTGATGTGCTGCAGTAACCAGCGGGTCAGATAATCCGCCACGTCCTCCAGAACCTTCTTGCCGTGCTCGTCATAGCGCCTTACGAAACCCTGGGCGTACTGCGCCATTTGATCATGCTGGGCCTTATGCCCTTCGAAGTCCGGATAGCCGAACTCCTGCATCAACGCCTCCTCCTTTTCGAAGTGGTAACCGGTGTACGCCACCAGCTCCTCCAGGGTATGGCGTTCGAACTCCTTACCGGTATTGCAGAGCACTGCCGCCCGCAGATTATTGATCATGTTCAAGAGCTGTTTATGGTCCTCGTCAATGGCATCGATCCCCGTGCCGTAGTCGTCCGACCAGACCAGGAACGAGTCCCGCTCGCCGAAATGGGTAACCCCGAAGTAAACAGCCAACGCCACCAGCAACAGCCAGGGGGTGATGCTGGCGGGACCCAATTCGATAAACACCAATACCACCGACATGGCCAGCAGCAGATAAGCACCCAGCAGTTTGAGTCTATTCAGGAACTTCTTTAACACCGCATTTCTCCTCTACAGATCCGGTGCTTATCGTCCGTTAAACCCGAACCGTGCAGATATCAGCGGGGGCCGTTGCCGTAATTCACCGCCACTACGACATAGCGGTATACCCCGCCGGGGGTCTGAACAACCACCTCGTCATCCAATCCCCGTTTCAACAATGCCCGCCCCAACGGGGCGTCCATACTGATCCAACCCTTCTGCAGATCAAACTCGTCCGGACCGACGATCCGGTAAACAGCCTCCTCGCCCGCCTCATCTTCCAGCGTCACCCAGGCGCCGAAAAAGATACGCGTGGAATCGGAGGGAGGGCCTTCCACCACCTTGAGATCGGGTAAGCGTTTCTGCAGATATCGGATACGCCGGTCGATTTCACGCAGTTCCTTTTTGCGATAGATATACTCCGCGTTCTCAGAGCGGTCCCCCTCCGCCGCTGCCGCGGCCAGGGCCTTGGTGACCTCACGCCGCCGCACCCAGAGGATCTTCGACTCCGTATGCAGGGTGTCATAACCGCCGCGGGTGATGTATGCGGAGCTTTTCGGCTGTGGTGGACGGTAGCGACCCATTTCAACTCGGCCGGGCACGGCCCGATGCTGTCCTCTTTGACGGCGGGCGACAATCTCGCCCCCCCTACACAGACTAAGATTAGTCGATTTTACCCCGACTCCAGTGGCAGGAAGAACATTTGGACACAAACTCGACTCATCGGCGACTTAATCAGAGGCTCCTAAAGGGTGTAAAATATCGAGTCTTTTCTTAAACACTCGGAAACCTTTGGCCTGATGAGCGACACCCCTGATATCCTGAAAAAGATCCTGCAGCGAAAGCGTGAGGAGATCGCGGAACGGGTGGAGCAACTGCCCCGGCTACGCCCGGAGGAGGCACCCCCTGTTCGCAGGTTCGTTTCCGCCATCGAAGCCCGAATACAGGCGGGTGCGGCCGGGGTGATCGCGGAAATCAAGAAGGCCTCGCCGAGCAAAGGCGTGATCCGCGAGGATTTCCGGCCGGCGGAGATCGCCGCGAGTTATGCAAGAGGCGGCGCCGCCTGCCTTTCCGTGTTGACCGATGTGGATTTTTTTCAGGGTGCGGACCAATACCTTAAAGAGGCGCGTGGCGCCTGCTCCCTGCCGGTCATCCGTAAGGACTTCATTATCGATCCCTATCAGGTCTACGAGGCACGGGCTATCGGTGCCGACTGCATACTGCTGATCGCCGCCTGCCTGGATGATACCGAATTGCGTGAACTTAACCGGCTGGCCTCCGAACTGGGGATGGATGTACTGATCGAAGTGCATGACGCCCGGGAACTGCATCGGGCGCTGCCCCTGGGTAACCGTCTGATCGGAATCAACAACCGCAACCTGCGCTCCTTCGAGGTGGATCTGAACACCACCCTTGAGCTGCTGGAGCAGATACCGGAGGATCGTATCGTGGTGACAGAGAGCGGCATTCATACCCGGGAGGATGTGCAGCGTATGCGTAACCACGGCGTACACGGGTTCCTGGTGGGGGAGGCATTCATGCGTGCCGCCGACCCCGGAGCGAAACTGGCGGAACTGTTCCGCTGAACTGGAGTCTGTCAGACCATAGGGAGATCTCATTATGCGCAGTTCATGGATCACGGCACCGCTGCTGTTGCTGCTAAGCCTCACGGCCGTTGCCGCCGAACAGTCTCAGACCTACGACCGGGCGGATCTTTCTGTCACCGCCGGTCGCGAGGTGGAAAACGATACCCTGGTCATCGTCATGTATGCCCAGCGGGAAGGTAACGACACCTCCCAACTGGCGACGGAAGTTAATGGACTGATAAGCGACGCCATCGAACAGGCGAAAGCCGTATCCGCCGTCAAGGTCCAGACCCTCGAATACAACACCACGCCGGTCTACCGAAAGCAGGCCCTTGAGGGCTGGCGCATTCGCCAGTCCATCCGACTGGAGAGCAAAGAGTCGGCGGTACTAAGTGACCTGGTCGGAAAACTTCAGAAGAACCTTGCGATCGGCAACATCTCCTACACCGTCTCTCCGGAACAGCGCGGTACGGTAGAGAATCAGTTGATCGCGGAGGGCATCGCCGCCTTTAAACTGCGGTCGCAGCTGGTGTCCCGGGAGATGGGTCGTAGCGGTTATCGGCTGGTCCACATGCAGGTCAACACCTCGGGTATTTCGCCCAGACCCCAGCTGATGCGAGCCATGGTAATGGAACAGGCGGCGGCTCCCGCACCCGCCCTGGAGGCCGGAACCCAGCAACTGCAGGTGCACATCAGCGGCACCATAGAGATGACCCCCTAGGGAACAGACCGCTCGTACATCAGAGAGGCTCGGGACAGGACACCCCGGTCCCGCCCAGACCACAGTAACCCGAGGGGTTTTTTGCCAGGTACTGCTGATGGTATGCCTCGGCGTAGTAGAAGGGCGGTGCACGGCGGATCTCGGTGGTGATCCCGCCCTTTCCTTTTTCCGACAACGCCTGTTGGTAGCGCCCCCTGCTCGCTTCCGCAAGGGTGTGCTGTTCCCGGGTATAGGTGTAGATACCTGAGCGGTACTGGGTCCCCCGGTCGTTTCCCTGGCGCATACCCTGGGTGGGATCGTGGGACTCCCAGAAACAGCGCAGCAGACTCTCGTAAGAGATCTGTGCCGGATCGAACACCAGCCACACCACCTCCGCATGGCCGGTCATGCCGCTGCACACTTCTTCGTAAGTGGGATTGGGGGTATAGCCGCCGGCATAGCCCACCGCCGTCACGTAGACTCCGGGCAACTGCCAGAAGCGGCGCTCAGCCCCCCAGAAGCAGCCGAGCCCGAACATGGCCTGTTCCATCCCTTGCGGGAAGGGCGACTGCAGGGGGTTACCATTGACGAAATGGCGTTCCGGCACCGCCAGAGGTTCCGACCGGCCCGGCAACGCGGTTTCCGGCGAAGGCAAATGAATCTTTTTATCGAGCAGGGTCACGGTTGCGCTCCTCCTTTCCTGTATTCCCTACCGGTTTGACCCCAAGTACAGCCGGAAATGTGACGAAAATAAACCTTCGAAAAATCCGGTACAACAGGATCCCCTCGGAATACTGACCGCGGCCCATAGAGTGTGTTAGGTTTCGACCGGGCCTGGGAATCCGCTTCCGGTCCCTTTCAGACATTAGGAGAAAAGGAACCCTTATCATGAAGAAAATCCTACTGACATCCCTGCTTTGCGCGACACTCCCGGGCCAGGTATTTGCCGACGAGGTTACCCAATATACCCAGGAGGCCAGAGGCCTGGTCAAAGAATTCATGGGATCATTGAAAGGCGAACTGAAAACCGCAATGGAGGCCGGCGGACCCATTGAGGCCATCGGCACCTGTAATCTCAAAGCCCCGGAGATTGCCGGGCAGAAATCGCAGCAGTTCGGCTGGGACCTGGCTCGCACCAGCCTCAAACTCCGCAACCGGGATAATGCCCCGGACGCCTGGGAGCAGGAGGTTCTTCAGTCGTTCGAAACCCGCAAAGGGGCCGGCGAAGATATCACTAAGATAGAACTGTCGGAGATTGTGGAACAGGATGGCAAGCGCTACTTCCGCTATATGAAGGCCATCCCCACAGGGAAACCCTGCCTCAAGTGTCACGGCGATGGGATTGATGCGGATGTGGCGGAGAAACTGGATTCACTCTATCCCGAAGACAAGGCACGGGGATTCAAGGAAGGGGATATCCGCGGCGCCTTCACCTTCAGAAAAGCGCTGTAAGCCCCCTTTCTCCGGGGCTGAAGTCCGGGACGGCGACGCCGCCGTTCCGGACGAAACACCTTTTCCCGATTCCTTCCTGCCCGCCTTGGCACTATAGTTATTATCATTAAGGTTCGGCCGAGGATCTCTTGACACCATGCACCGCCATCGACCGTTTCGGGAACATATCGGCATTTTCGGTCCGGCGGTTCTGGTCGCACTGCTCGGCTTCCTTCTGGCCTATCAGTTCGTCGATCCGGCGCCGCCCAACCAACTCGTGATCTCCACCGGCGGAGAAGACGGGGCCTACTATCTGTTCGGCCAGCGCTATCAGGAGATCTTCTCCCAAGAGCGGATACAACTCGAAGTCCGTGAAAGCGCGGGGTCGATAGAGAATATCCAGCGTCTTGAGGCGGGGGAGGTGGATGCGGCCTTCGTCCAGGGCGGCACCGGCAGTCTCGCCAGGTCCGGTAAACTCCGCTCTCTGGGCAGCCTTTTCTTCGAACCGATCTGGCTCTTCCACCGCCGTGATCTTCCGCTTTCGCGGATCTCTCAGCTGCAGGGGAAGCGCATCGCGGTGGGAAGGGAAGGGAGTGGTACCCGCGCTCTGGCGCTGCAACTGCTCGCGGATAACTCCATCGACGACAGCACCTCTGATCTCCAGGCCCTCGGGGGACAGACCGCCGCCGACGCCCTTATCGGGAACAGGGCGGACGCCGCTTTCTTCGTCGCCTCTCCCCGGTCGCCGCTGATACGGGCCCTGCTGGAACACGACGATATCAGCCTGATGAGTTTCGAGCGGGCGGATGCCTACACCCGCATCCACCGCTACCTGTCCCGGGTCGTTCTTCCCGAGGGGGTAATCAATTTCCGTCGCAACCTTCCCGCGGAGCAGACGGTGTTGCTGGCCGCCAGCGCCAACCTGGTAATACGCGAGGATCTACACCCGGCACTGATCGATCTGCTGCTGCAGGCGGCGAAAGAGGTGCATGGGAACGGCGGCTGGTTCGAGCGGAGCGGACAATTCCCCAATGCCGACTATCTCGATTTCCCCCTGGGCAAGGAGGCACGCCGTTTCTACGACTACGGCCCCCCGCTGTTGCAACGTTATCTCCCGTTCTGGGCGGCCACCCTGGTGGACCGGCTGAAGGTGATGTTATTGCCGTTGATCGCGCTGCTTTTGCCTCTGTTCAAGATCATGCCCCCGATCTACCGCTGGCGCATGCGTTCCCGTATCTACCGCTGGTACCGGGAACTGCTTGAGATCGACCGGCAGGTCTACCTGGATAGCGCGGCCAGAGACAACGGCAACCAGTTACTGGTGGAACTCGATCAGATCGAGCGGGGGATATCGGAGATACATGTGCCGCTCTCGTTCGCAGAGGAATTGTATGATCTGCGGCTGCATGTCACCCTGGTCAGGGAACGGTTGGAGAAAAAAGGCTACGGCGGGAGCAGCAGGTAACGCACCTGACCCCATGATGCACCGCGCCACCGCTCGGGGTGCGCGGGTATTTGAGCGAACGGTTCTTCGCGGAATCCGGGCTCCGGCGACTCAGTCTATCTCCGGACCCAGAAGATGCTCCACCAGTCGAAATCCGTGATCCTCCAGGGCATCCTCGATGTCCTCCATGCCGTAACCGGGTTTCTCTTCCACCCCGGCGATAATCCCGGTCGCGTGCTGAAAGGCTTCCTGCTCGGCCACATCATCCGGGATCTGCACCAGCCTGATCTGACCAAATTCCTTGCTGGGTAACACCATTAATTTGGAGGACATGCTTTCACTCCTTAAATCTTAACGATAAGGCGGGATAGTAACACCACACACCTATCACCTGCCTCCGACTTCCAGCCAGGACCCGTTAACAGGTCCTGACATCTTTCTAACATCTCACGCCGGAAATTGGTAGTGAAGCCTATCAACTAGCCGGGAGAATCTTCCCTCCAAGGGATAAACGGCCGCTCCCTTGCCCTGAACGCCGAATATGTCTATTCTCCCGCACCAGCCCAGGCCCATGCGCATACCTATTTGGAGAGAACATCATGCCCAGTAACGAACCGTGCCCCGTCTTCATATTTCCCGGCCAAGGTTCTCAATACCCCGGTATCGGCAGCGATCTGCACGGGGAGTTCGAGTCCGTCCGCCGCGTCTATGAAGAGGCGAGCGACGTGCTGGGCCTGGACATGGCGAAGCTCTCTTTCCAGGACCCGGAGGGGCAGATCAACCTTACCCGCTTCACCCAGCCGGTATTACTGACTCACCACATCGCCTGCCTCACCCTCTATGGGGAACTGGCACAGGACCCGCTGCAACCGATCGCGGCGGCGGGGCATTCTCTGGGCGAATACTCCGCCCTGGTTGCAGCCGGCTCACTCAGCTTTCAGGACGGCCTGCGGCTGGTGGCCAAACGCGGTGAGCTGATGAGTGAACACGGCGAAGGGGAAATGATGGCCCTCACCATCGAACTGGAAAGCGCTCAGCCGCTGGCGGACAAACACTACTGCGGCATCGCCGGGCTGAACCTGCCGGATCAGACCGTGGTGGGCGGCGCCGGCCCCGATCTGGATGCGCTGGCATCGGAAATGGAGGAGATGTTTCCGAAAAAAAAGGCGGTACGCCTCAAGACCGAGGGGGCGTTCCATACCTATTACATGGTAACCGCCGCCCGCCTGTTCCGGGAGGAGCTGAATCGGGTGGAGTTTGCCCCACCCCGGATCAAGGTGGCCTCCAACTATACCGGCAGCTTTCATGAACCGGATGCCGACAGTATTTGCTCCAGACTCTTTTTTCAGCTCTTCCACCCGGTCAATTGGGTCGGGTGTCTGCAGTGCGCCCTGGATGAAGGCGTCACCCATTTCGTGGAGTTCGGCGGCGGTATCGGCAGCGGTGAGGGACCGGCGGAGAAACGGCCCAACCTGGAGAGCATCATCAAGAAATTCACCCGCCGTGCCGATCCCAAGCCGGAGTACCTGCCGGCGATCAATCTGACGACCATTCGGGAGACGGCGGGGCTTTCGAGTTGATAGCCGCATAGTAGGCCGAAGGGGATCACGATCAACCCTTTTGCGTTCTTTGCAGGCTTTGCCGTTAAGATGCCGGCCGGAAACGCGCACCCCCACCTGTTTTATCCCGATCTCCCGCGTAGCGGCTAAACTCTTAGGAGTTACATATTTCAAAGGAGTTACCCCATGAAGCACGCTTTCCGGTTCTGCCTCGTCCTCGGCCTGACATTAATCTCTCAAATCCTTCCGGCGGACCCTCCTGCGCCGAAAGAGGAGAAGATCGTCGACCGACTCTTTACCGAGCTTGAGAAACAGACCATAGAACGCTATTACCGCGACCGCTTCGACAAAGAGATCGACGAGAAAAATAAGGCGGACGATTCGAAGGGCAAGAAAGGACACAAACAGGAAAAGGGCCTCCCTCCCGGACTGGCCAAGCGGGATACCCTTCCTCCGGGTCTTGCCAAGCAGCTGCAGCGCAATGGACACCTCCCGCCGGGCCTGGAGAAAAGGGACCTGCCGGATGACCTTCACTCACTGCTTCCCGGGCGCCTGCCCGGCCAGAAAAGGGTCATAGTGGACAACGATGTACTGCTGATCGAGGAGGCCACCGGTCTGATCCTGGATATCCTGGAGAACGTTTTCTGAACCGAATGGCGCGTGAATTGGAAACACAAGCCGCGAACGCCAATCCCCGCAAAGTATCGAAAATAGCTCACCTCTTTAAATATCCGAGGGCGGGTCACTCCTCCTCCAGGTGCACCACCAGGGCAACCCGGCGGTTTCTGGCCCTGCCCTCCGCGGTGCCGTTATCGGCCAACGGCCGGGTATCCGCATAACCGACGGCGCGGAGACGGTCGGCAGGAACCCCGGCCCGGACAAGATAACGAAGGACGGTAGTGGCCCGTTGGGCGGAAAGCTCCCAGTTTGAAGGAAACCGCCGGTTATTGATAGGCACCGGATCGGTGTGTCCTTCCACCGATATGGCATGCGCCCGTGAATTGAGCAGCGGCACCAGTTTTCGCAGTACCCCCTGACCGGTAACGGTCAGGTTCGCCTTGCCGACGGCGAACAGGATAGTATCGCGGATCTGCAAGTTGACTCGTCCGGGTTCAATACTCACCTCCACTGACTGTTCCAGATCCTGGTCGATGATGGCCTGGCGATAGGCCTTCTCCAGGGTTTCCGTCTCTTCCACCAGCGGAACATCAACCATCCCCACTTCCGTTTCCGTTTCCGTTTCCGTCTCCGTTTCCTTCTCGACCTGTTTTGCCGACTCATCCACCACCGCCTCCGACAATGCATGGGTCAATTGCTCATACCTGTCCGGGGCAAAGGTGGTATAGGAAAGGAGCATCACAAAGACGCTGAGTATCAGGGTAAACACATCCAGATAGACGATAAGCCAACCCCTGTCATCCAGGGGCTGCGGTTCACCCTCAACCCACTCCGGCGGCCCCGGAAGATGGCGCCGTCTCCGGTTCATTCATTGCTCTCCGCCGCCGCCTCACCCTCGGCCTCTTTCCTGGCCACTTCCGCCTCAATCTCCGCCAGGGAAGGCGAGTGTATCTCGTCTTCGTACTGAGCGACGAAGGATTTCAGTGTCTCCCGGATAAAACTGGGATTACGGTGTTGTCCCAGCATGCTGATTCCCTCCAGCACCATGTACATCAACATAATCCGTTGTTCTGTCCGTCGCTCCAGCTTGATGGCCGCGGGCCGCAGCAGCAGATTGGCAAGTACTATTCCGTAGAGCGTGGTGGTCAACGCAATTCCCAGATTCCGCCCAATGATCTCGAAATCGGCGCCGCCCATGGCGTAGAGCATATTCACCAGCCCCAGCAACGTCCCGGCCATGCCGAATGCGGGGGCATAGGTTGCCATGGACCGGAATACCTGCGCCTCTGCCAATTCCTTGCGCTTCAGCTTGAATATCCGCCACTTCAGCATCGCCTCGATATCCTCCGGAGGGGTGCGGTCGATCACCAGCTGAATGCCGGTGCGGAGAAACGGGTTGTAAATCTTGTAGAGATCGTTTTCTATCTCCACCAGTTTTCCGCGCCCCAGGAGAATGGAAACACGGACAATCTCCTCAATCTCCTCATCCACCGGGTGTTCGCGATGCTGCCAGATCAACCGAAAACTCCGGAATACCTTGCGCAGTTCCTGCATGGGGTAGCTGATAGAGGTGGCGGCAATGGTCCCCCCCACGACAATCAGCAGACCGGGGAAATTGAGGAAAACGCCCGGTTCTTCTGCCGACAGGTACACCGACAAGGTTATCAGGAGCACCCCGGTCAGGATGCCGAGGGCGGTAGAGGAGTTCATACTTTTGGTATCAGCCATAGAGATATCGTCCAGTGAAAGGCCAGGGATTCCTGAATAGACCTCAGCAGCCTCTGAATTGATCACATACCCGGCTCTTCAGTGACTTAATCAGGGGCTCCCATAATCTTTATAGTCGTCATTTTCGCAATCGAGCAAACATTTTTCTAAAAACCAGGTCAAAGAGCTAAAATCGGAATACACAACGACACTTTTTTCAGCCCGACCACCCAAGGAATTCCCCGTGCCGCGGAAACATCTCTCGCTCAACACACTGCTGCTGATAACGGGGATATGCAGCGCTTTTCCCTTAACGGCCCAACAGGTCGTCTTCAACGACTACTTCGAGGCATTGCCGGTGTTCTGGTCCGAGGTATATAGCGAGGGGGGAGAAACCTTATACTGCGGCAAACCGTTCGGCGGCGGTAAAGATCGGGCAATCAATGTGGAGCATGTCTTTCCCATGAGTTGGGTGATAAAGGAGTTGCGTTGCCGCAGCCGTAAACAGTGTCGCAGAAGCAGCCCTCTTTTCAACCGCATCGAGGCCGATCTGCATAACCTCTACCCGGCGCTTGCGGAGATCAACGAGGCGCGGAGCGCCATGGCCTACGGCATGGTGCTGGGCGAACAACGCCGCTTCGGCGCCTGCGATTTTGAGGTGGATGAGAAACGCAGGAAAGTGGAGCCCCGACGTAAGGTCCGCGGCGATATCGCCCGCGCCATGTTTTATATGCAGGATGCGTATCAGTTAAAGATCTACCAACGCCAGGGGGAACTGCTCAAACAGTGGCACCGCGAAGATCCTCCGGATGCCGAGGAACGCCGCCGCAACGATCTGATCGAGCGGCTTCAGGGCACGCGCAATCGTTTTATCGATCATCCCGACGCGGTGGAAAGATTGAGGTTTTAGTTGGAAGTTGGAAGTTGGAAGTTGGAAGTTGGAAGTTGGAAGTTGGAAGTTGGAAGTTGGAAGTTGGAAGTTGGACAAGAGGATAACCCCGCATTTACCTCCCTACACTACCAATTTCCTTCTGCCTATTACTCACTACTAACTTCATACTTCTAACTACTAACCAACACCACCGGCACCATCATCTCCTCCCGACTGACGCCTCCATGAACCCCGATGTGCCGGTAATGCTTTTCGCCCAGCACCCACTCCTTGATCTTATAGTTGTCCTTCATCACCAGGGTATAGTGTCCCACCCGGTTTTTCAGTTCCGGATGCGCCTCACCGAAGCCGAACCAGCCGTTCTTTATCAGCTCCGAACTGGGGAATAGATCCGCGACCTCGGCGAGCTCGTTCCCCACGTATTCCTTAAAATGCTCAGCCCTGCCGGGGTGAACATAACAGTACGCAAACCGCTGCTCGCCACACAGGGGGAGCATCAGGCAATCCGCGAGCTCCGGGTGATCGCTGAGAAGGACGGTCCGTTCCGGCGGCGAATCAATAAACCCGTGATCGGCGGTTACGATCAGGCGCACGCCGCTTCCCTGCAGCTGCTTCACAAAACGGGCAAAAGCGGCGTCGAATTGCTCAAAATGCCGGGAAACCTCTTCGCTCTCCACCCCATGGTTATGCGCCAACGTGTCCAGATCCGGCCAATATGCGTAAGTCAGGGAACGGGCCTCCCTGACCTTTATCGCCTCCTGGATGGATGCGAACAGCCCATCCATCCCCTTATAAGGCCAGATTCTGGCTCCGTCCTGAAAGGCGGTATTGAAGGCGGAATCGGCGATCCAGTCCGGAACCGCCACGTGTGAATTCACCGGGATACGATCAAACAAGGGCGCGACACCGCAGAGTGTGGCGGGAGTAAAACCGACCCCGCTCAACGGATCGCCTCCGAAACGGGAACGGAACGGCAGTATCGCCAACACGCTTCCAATCTCCCGGAACCAGCTGAACCAACCGGTGAGACCGTGTTGTTGGGGCGCGGACGCTGTAAGAAAGGTGGTTATGGCACTTGCGGTGGTCGCAGGACAGACCGAGGTCGCCGCACCGATGAGATACTCCCTCAGTGCCCCGCCTTTAGTGCAGAGATAATCGTAACCCAGACCATCGATGGCCAACAGGACCACTTTTTCCCCGTCGCTCAGGATATTCGGGGGCAGGGTGGCCAGAGGCGGGTACCCGTCAGGACTTCCGCCCATACCCGCCTCAATGGAGGCCATGAGATTTACGATACTGCCGCCTTTATAATCGGGAAGGCGCATCGGGACCGGGAATCAGAAACCTATTTCAGGAAACGATTTCCACCAGCTCCAGTTCAAAGTTCAACGCCTCACCGGCGAGGGGATGATTCCCATCCAGGGTCGCCACATCATCGTTCAGATCGGTTACCACCACGACAAACGCACCGCTGGGACCTTGGGCCTGCAACTGCACCCCCACCTCCAACTCGATCTCTTCGGGAATTCTATCCCGAGGAACCTCCTGCACCAGTTCCGGATGGTGCTTGCCGTAGGCCTCTTCCACCGGAATATGTACGGTCTTCTTTTCACCCACCGCCATACCTTCCAGCCCTTTTTCAAAACCGGGAATAACCTGGCCCTCTCCGAGGGTCAGCTCAAGGGGTTCGCGACCTGCGGAAGAATCAAACTGGGTACCATCATCCAAGGTGCCGGTATAATGAACCTTAATGGTGTTTCCGGTGGTTGCCTGCGTCATATCGATCTCCTTCATGGCGGTCGAAAGAGGAGCTCGCGAAAACGCCTCTAACAAAAAAGGCCGAATCGGCGGCCTCGTGAGTAATGGATTGTCTCAAATTATCTATGGTGTTACAGCCCCTTATTTTGTGAAGTATTGCCATATCTGCAGCCGTTATGCCAAGCAAATCCAGCAGAAGAAGAGATCGCAGACAGGCGTTACAGCGCTATGAGAAGCAGCGCCGCCATAATCTTTTGGCCTGTCCCGGCGTGCACGATTTCATCATTGTCCTGGATCATCTCAAGGCCTGTTTCAACGTCCCCAAGATATTCCGCAGCGCCGAGATCTTCGGCGCCCGGGAGGTGCATCTGATAGGCATCGGCCCCTTCGACCCGGCACCGTCCAAGGGCGGCTTCAAGAATATCCCCGCCCGTTTTTTCGATGATTTTACCGACTGCTACAGTGATCTGAGACAACGCGGCTACTCGCTCTTCACCCTGGAGGCGAACAGTGGCGAATCGCTTATGACGGCGGAACTCCCCGGGAAAAGCGCCTTTATTTTTGGCCATGAAGAGATGGGCATCAGCTTCGACCCCGGCGCCTATGAAGGAATACGTCCTCTTTCCATTCCCCAGTTCGGACAGATAGAAAGCCTTAATGTCAGCGTCGCGGCGTCGATTGTGATGTATGAATACGTACGCAGGACGGCATCCTGTCCCGATCCAACCTGACCTGCAGCTTCGCCATCCCTCAATCGAGCGCGTTTAGCAGATCCCGCTTGTGCTCCTCCTCCTGGATCAGGATATCCTCCAATATGCGACGCAGTCCGTACTCACGGAGGGACTCCGCCTGGGCGATGCGTTCCTTGTAACGTTCTATGGCGTTATCCTCTCCCCACAGATCCTGCTTAAGCATCTCCACGGCGTCGCTGGAGATTTCGCGCCGCTCCACGTCGATACTGGGCACCCCGCCGAGAAAATCGATCTGCTCGGATAACATTACGGCGTGCTGCATCTCCTCCTGAGCATGAATGAGCAGCTCTTTCTGGATCGATTCATATTGGGCACCGGAGATAACCGCCGCGTGCTGAGTGTATTGCACGGCGGCCGCGTACTCCCACTCCAGATCCTTATTAAGCTCTTTAATAAGCTCCTGTTTAGTTATCGGCATAACCACGGGCTCCTTCATTATTGGTTTCAACACCGTAAGCCTAGCCCAATTGATCCCGATTTTGTCAGATCTGAACGAAGCTCGCGCCCTTCGCCTGGCACACCGGGCAGATCTCTGGGGGGGTTCCCAACTCGATGTGACCGCAGATGGGACAGAGATAAAACTCCGTCTCGGCCAGATCCTCTCCGCGTCGCACCACCTCCAGGGCCAGTTTATAAAGGGCTGCGTGGACTTCCTCGGTCTTGACCGCATAGTAAAACATGCGTTTTGCCTTGTGCCCCTCTTCCTCCGCCTGCTCCAGCATCGAGGGATACATCCGGGTGTACTCCTCGGTTTCGCCGTCGATGGCCGCCTGAAGATTCTCGGCGGTTGACCCAACGGCCTCCAATGCGCCGAGATGTCCCTCAGCATGGATGCGTTCCGCCTCGGCCGTGGTCAGGAACAGGCGGGCGATATTCGGGAACCCCTCTTTTTCCGCCTTCTTTGCAAAAGCCCGATACTTTTGGTTCGCCTGGCTCTCACCGGCGAAGGCCTCTTTTAGATTCTCTTGTGTATTTGACATGCCTGCCTCCAATAAAAACCCTATCTATGCGTGTACGGAAGACGCTACCACACGAAAGACGGCTCCCCGGCGCAGACATTATATGCCGGCGTTGAAAAAATACGCGGTGCGTTCAGGAGAATGAACGCACCGCGATTCCCGGCCGGATACGGCCGGCCCGAGGGTTGCTAGAACGGTTTAGGTTGCGGTGTCTTATCCGTCGAAGGCGGAAGAACCGGCAACGAGAATGACGGCTGATCACCGGTCAGGGTCTTAAGAAAAGCGACAACCTGCGCATTCTCTTTTTCGTTAAACTTCTTGCCGAGCTGCAAACGCCCCATGACATCCACCGCCTCGGTCAGGGTCTCGGCCTCACCATCGTGGAAATAGGGATAGGTCATCTCCACGTTACGCAAAGTCGGCACCTTGAACTTGAAGCGATCCGCATCCTTGCCGGTTACAGCCACCCTTCCCTCCGCAGGACTTTTTGCCTGATAGGGTTCCACCACCCCCATTTTCTGGAAGGAGTTACCACCCACGGCCGGGCCGTTGTGACAACTGGTGCAACCGCTGTCCTTGAACAGCGCGTAACCAGCCATTTCGTCGGCGGATAATGCCTTTTCGTCCCCTTTCAGCCATTGGTCGAATCGTGAGTTGGGAGTAACCAGGGTCTTTTCGAACTCTGCGATGGCGTCGGTGATCTCGTCAATATCAATCCCCTCTTTCCCGAACACCTGCTTGAACTCCGCCACATAGGCCGGAATCGACTCCAGGACATTCACGGCCAATTCATGGCTGAACGCCATCTCACCCGGATTGGCGATAGGGCCGCCCGCCTGAGCCTTCAGGTCCTCGGCCCGGCCATCCCAGAACTGGGCCAGATTCATGCTGGAATTCAGAACCGTCGGCGCGTTGATAGGACCCTGCTGCCAATGATCGCCGATGGAGGTCTTGAGGTTATCGGTACCGCCCATGCTCAGGTTATGACAGGAGTTACAGGAGATAAAACCGGATTTGGAAAGTCGCGGATCGAAATAGAGTTTCTTACCCAGTTCGGCCATGGCCGCGTTGACGCCTGTTGCCGGCTCAATCGGCTGAATGGGTTCTTTCGCGGATACGCCGGCGGCTGCAATGCCTAAGGCCGTGGCTACAGCTATTGAAAGCAACTTTTTCATTACAACTATCCTCCTTAACGTTAAGAAAACGCGATGGCTTATGTTGATAGGGGGGACGAATTACCGAGCGCAATCCGGTAACTCGCGTGGGGAAATTATTAGACTTAATCTAACTCTAAATCATTGACGATTGTCAATCACGTCCTGGTTAATTGTTCCAGAACGGTGCACGGGATCACGTCTGCGGAAATTTGTTGGGCGGGCCCGCCCCTACCTGTATTTAGCGTAACAGCAGCGGCAGGATCTCCCCCGCCGGGCCGGAGAGGTGAATATCCGCCTGCGGAGTAATGGGGGTGCGATCCGGATTAATCTCCACCAAACGGGCGCCGCACCTCTTTGCGGCCAGCGGCAGACTGGCCGCCGGCTGCACCAGAGCGGAAGTACCCACCACCAGGAACAGATCCGCCTGCTCGGAAAGGTTCCACGCCGCCTCGATCACCCCGGCCGGCAGTGACTCACCGAACCAGACGATATCGGGCCGCAACAGGGCACCGCATCCGCAACGGGGCGGTATCTCCGGCAAGGGGACTTCCCGGTTTACCCCCTTAAAGCTACAGCGGGTGCAGCGCACTTCCCAGATATCGCCGTGGAGCTTCAGCGGACCTATTGACCCCGCGAGGTCGTGCAGACCGTCCACGTTCTGGGTAATAAGGCTGAACCCAACCCGCCCCTCCTGCAGCCTGGCCAGGGCGTAGTGGCCGGGATTCGGACGAACCTCCGCCACAACACTGCGCCGCCAGTCGTACCACTCCCAGACCAGTTTCGGATCCCGGCCGAATGCCTCCGGCGTCGCCAGATCCTCCGCCCTAAACCGGCGCCACAGCCCCCCTTCACCGCGAAAGGTGGGAACACCGCTCTCGGCGGATATACCGGCACCGGTCAGCACCACAACCGATTCCGCCCCCCGGAGCCACTGTCGCACCTGCTCGATTTCACTGTTCATTTCCATAGCCGGAGATTATTTCATTTGATTAATGCCACGGAGACACAGAGATCACAAAGTTTATCAATAGTATTTTATAGTAGGTTCTGTTAATCGGACTTTTGCAATTCGTTCGCCTTGTTTACGGCAATACCGCAATTTATATGATTAATCCTCTGCGTCTCTGTGGCCGTCTAATGCACGGCCAAACAAGCAGAAAAGCCGCAAACCATCTATAATTGGCCTCTTTTTTAAACCAGCGCCCCATCCCATGACGAACCGAGACCGCACCGCAGAACTGCAGACCCTGCTCGAACAGCGCATCCTGATCCTGGACGGCGCCATGGGTACCATGATCCAGCGCCACGGCCTTGATGAGACGGACTACCGGGGTGAGCGCTTCGCCCATTGGCCGGTCAACCTCAAAGGGATGAATGATCTCCTGGTGCTGACCCGGCCGGAGATCATCCGGGACATCCACGAACAATATCTTGAGGCCGGTGCCGATATCATCGAAACCAACAGTTTCAACGCCACCGCCGGCGATCTGGCCAAGTACCGGCTCTCTCCCCACGCCCGTGAGATCAACGTGGCGGCCGCCCGTGTCGCCAGAGAGGCCGCGGAGAAATACACTACACCGGATAAACCTCGGTTCGTGGCCGGCGTCCTGGGACCCAATCAGAAATCCGCCTCCACCTCCGTGGATGTCAATGACCCCGGTGCGCGAGCCATCACCTTTGACGAACTGGTGACTGATTACACCGAAGCCGCCGCCGGGTTGATCGAGGGTGGCGTCCATATCCTTCTGGTGGAGACCATATTCGATTCCCTGAACGCCAAAGCTGCCATTTTCGCGCTCACCGGACTGTTCGAAAAACTAGGGCGCCGCCTGCCGATTATGATTTCCGGTACGGTAGGCCGTTCCGGCCGTATCGAGATCTCCGGCCAGACCGTGGAAGCCTTCTACAACAGCCTGCGCCACGCCGAGCCCCTCTCCATCGGCCTGAACTGCGGTTTCGGCCCGGACAAGCTGCGTCAACACATTGAAGAACTTGCAGAGTTGGCGGATTGTCGCGTATCCGCCCACCCCAACGCCGGCCTGCCCAACGAGTTTGGCGAGTACGATCTTGATGCCGCCCACATGGCCGACTACATCGGAGAGTGGGCCGACGCGGGACTGATAAACATCGTAGGGGGCTGCTGCGGCTCCACACCGCTGCACATAGCCGCCATTGCGAAAAGGGTTGCCGGCAAGGCTCCCCACCGCGTTCCGAAACCCGCCCCCGCCTGCCGCCTTTCCGGACAGGAGCCTTTCAACATAGAAGAGAACTCCCTGTTCGTTAACATAGGGGAGAGGGCGAACGTGGCCGGTTCCGCGAAGTTCAAGCGACTGATTCTCGAAGACAGATACGACGAAGCCCTGGGGATCTGCCGTACCCAGGTGGAAAACGGCGCCCAGATCGTCGATGTAAACATGGACGAAGGGATGCTGGACGGGGTGGCCGCCATGCGCCGCTTTCTCAATCTCTGCGCCTCCGAACCGGAGATCGCCCGGGTCCCCTTCATGATCGACTCTTCCAAGTGGGAAATTCTGGAGACCGGCCTGAAGTGCGTGCAGGGTAAAACCATCGTCAACTCCATCTCCCTCAAGGAGGGTGAGGCGATCTTCATCGAACGCGCCCGGCTCTGCCGTCGCTACGGCGCCGCCGTTATCGTCATGGCCTTCGACGAACAGGGCCAGGCGGATAATCTGGAACGGCGCATCGAGATCTGCGCCCGTGCCTACCGGATACTTACCGGGCAGGTGGGATTCCCCGCCGAGGACATCATCTTCGACCCCAACGTCCTTACCGTGGGCACCGGCATCGAAGAACATGCCAACTACGGCGTGGATTTCATCGGGTCCGTGCGCTGGATCAAACAGAACCTTCCCGGCGCGCTGGTATCCGGGGGTATATCCAACATCTCCTTCGGTTTCCGCGGTAACAACCCGGTACGGGAGGCAATCCACGCCGTATTCCTTTATCACGCCATCCAGGCGGGGCTGGATATGGGCATCGTCAACGCCGGACAGCTGGCAGTGTACGACGAGATCCCGCAGGAGCTGCGTATGGCGGTGGAGGATGTAGTGCTCAATCGCGACCCCGGCGCCACCGAAAGGCTTATCGACCTGGCACCCAAATACAAGGGTGACGGCGGTGCCGCCGAGAAGAAAGAAGATCTGGAGTGGCGCTCCTGGCCGGTCAGCAAGCGGCTTGAACATGCCCTGGTAAAGGGCATCACCGAATTCATCGACCAGGACACCGAGGAGGCACGACAACAGGCCTCCCGAACCCTGGAGGTGATTGAAGGACCCTTGATGGAAGGCATGAACACCGTGGGTGATCTGTTCGGCGCCGGCAAGATGTTCCTGCCCCAGGTGGTGAAATCGGCCCGGGTGATGAAAAAGGCTGTGGCCTACCTTGAACCCTTTATGGAAGAGGAAAAGGCGGCGTGTGGCGCCCAGTCCCAGGGCAGGATCCTGCTCGCCACCGTGAAGGGGGACGTGCACGACATCGGCAAAAACATCGTCGCCGTGGTTTTGCAGTGCAACAACTACGAAGTCATCGATGCCGGAGTGATGCAGCCGGCGGATGAGATCCTGAAGCGGGCACGGGAAGAACAGGCGGACATCATCGGCCTCTCCGGCCTTATCACCCCGTCCCTGGACGAGATGGTGCATGTGGCGAAAGAGATGCAGCGGCTCGGTATGAAACAGCCGCTGTTGATCGGCGGTGCCACTACCTCCAAGGCCCATACCGCGGTGAAGATCGAACCGGTCTATGACCATCCGTCGGTCTATGTACCGGATGCCTCCCGAGCCGTGGGCGTGGCCGCCAGCCTGCTGTCGATGGAACAGCGTGATCGGTTCATGCACACCCTGCGGGCCGAGTACCAGGCGGTACGGGAACGCCGGGCGGCGAAGAATGAGGCACGCAACCTGATTCCTATCGCGGAGGCACGGCAGAATCCGGCGGTCATCGACTGGTCCGTCTACTCCCCGACGGTCCCGGCCAAGCCCGGCGTCACGGTGCTGGAGGATATCCCCATTTCCGAACTGACCGGTTATATCGACTGGACTTTTTTCTTCCACACCTGGCAGCTCAAAGGACGCTACCCCCGGATCCTGCAAGACCCTGAAATGGGCGAGGAGGCGACCCGGCTCTTTGCCGACGCCCGGGTGATGCTCCAGCGCATCGTCGCGGAAGGCTGGCTGCGGGCGAAAGCGGTGTTGGGTCTCTTCCCGGCCAACGCCGTGGGAGATGATATCGAGGTCTATGCGGACGTATCCCGCTCCGAAACCCTGTCCGTTCTGCACACCCTGCGTAAACAGGGCCGGCAACCGGAGGGCGCAGTCAATGACTGCCTGGCCGATTTCATCGCCCCCAAGGCGAGCGGCAAGATCGACTTTATCGGCGGATTTGCCTGCACTGCCGGTCTCGGTATCGAGGAGAAACTACGGGAGTTCGAGGCCGACCATGACGACTACCACGCCATTATGCTGAAGGCCCTGGCCGATCGGCTGGCAGAGGCCCTGGCGGAATGGCTGCACCAGCGGGTGCGCAGGGAGTACTGGGGCTATGCCCCGGACGAGGCCTTGACCAACGACCAGCTGATCGCGGAACAGTACACCGGCATCCGCCCCGCCCTGGGGTATCCCGCCACTCCGGACCACACCGAAAAAGATCTGCTGTGGGATCTTCTCGCGGTGGAACAAAACATCGGTATCTGGCTTACCGACAGCAAGGCCATGGTCCCGACCGCTTCCGTAAGCGGACTCTATTTCGCCTACCCGGGGGCGCATTATTTCGCCATAGGCCGTATCGGGCTCGACCAGGTGCAGGACTACGCGCGGCGCAAGGGCATGGACCAAAGAGAGGTGGAGCGGTGGTTGGGGCAGAACCTCGCCTATGAACCGGAAACCTAGGAAAACCACATATTTCCTACGGAAATAAAACGCCCCTCTTTTTGCCGTTTTCTATACAAATTCCAAATATACCCGAGTTGGGACAGGGGTTGATTGCGTCTGTGTTTTTCCCTAAAAAGATCAATCCTTAATATTAAAATACACGAATTTTCCTATTACTCAGCGCAGAGATTGACCGCTGCGTCAGGCAGATATTTACCAATAACAAAGGAGTTAGCCCGTGCTGACATATGACATCTTAATCGTTGGTTCCGGGGGAGCGGGCCTCTACGCCGCCCTCGAATCACGAATGGAGGAGGACGTGCAGGTGGGTGTTTTAACCAAGGTGTATCCGACCCGCTCCCATACCGGGGCGGCCCAGGGCGGAGTCAACGCCGCTCTGGCAAACCTGGATGGCACCGACACCTGGCAGGACCACTGGTTTGATACGGTAAAGGGTTCCGACTACCTCGCGGACCAGGATGCGGCCGAGATCATGACCCGCGAGGCGCCCATGGTTGTGCGCGAGATGGAGCACTGGGGGTGCCCGTTCTCCCGTACTGACGACGGCAAGATCGCCCAGCGACCCTTCGGCGGCGCCTCCAAGCCTCGGGCCTGCTACTCGGCGGACAAGGTGGGACACGTGATGCTTCATACCCTGTATGAGCAGGGCATCCGCCACGGCGTGAATTTCCTCAATGAGTGGCAAACCCTCTCCCTGCTGCATGACGGCAAGCGTTGTCAGGGCGTGACCGCCCTCAACATCCAGACCGGGCGCGTTCATACCATTCAGGCCAAGGCGGTCATTCTGGCCACCGGTGGGCATGGGCGTATCTACTGGACCCGCACCTCCAACGCCTACGGCAACACCGGCGACGGCACCGCCATGATCTATCGTGCCGGTCTGCCCATCAAGGATATGGAGTTCATCCAGTTTCACCCCACCGGTCTGCGTCGTACCGGCATCCTGGTGTCTGAAGGCGCCCGTGGTGAGGGCGGCTATCTGCTGAATGGTCAGGGCGAGCGTTTCATGAGCCGCTACGCCCCGGAAAAGATGGAACTGGGCCCACGCGACCTGGTCTCCCGCTCCTGCGAGACCGAGGTACGGGAAGGACGCGGCGGACCGGAGGGCGAGGTCTTCCTGGATCTCACCCATCTGGGCGAAGAGCGCATTATCGAGCGGCTGCCTCAGATCCGCGAGCTCTGCATCGAATTTGAGGGCGTGGATCCGATACAGGAGCCGATCCCCATCAAGCCCACCGCCCATTACTCCATGGGGGGTATCCATACCGACACGAACGGCCAGACCGCCATTCAGGGTATCTACGCCGCGGGAGAAGCGGGCTGCGTCTCGGTCCACGGCGCCAACCGCCTGGGCGGCAACTCCCTGCTGGATATCCTGGTCTTCGGCCGGCGCGCCGGCAAGCACGCCCTGGAATACGCCCGCAACAGCTACTTCGTGCCGGTAGATAGCGAGCAGGAAAAGGCGGATACCCAGATGATCGCGGACATGATGGACGGCGAGAGCGAGATCAGCGTTCCCAACATCCGCCAGGCCATGGGTAAACTCATGTCGGAGAAGGTGGGCGTATACCGCAACGCCAAAGATCTGCAGGAAGCGGTGGATGAGCTGGCGGAACTGAAGGAAAAATTCAGCACCGTCCGGGTGGGCGACAAGACCAAGGCCTTCAATACCGAACTGGTTGCGGCTCTGGAGCTGAAGAACATGCTCGATCTGGCGGAGGTGGTAGCGGCAGGCGCCCTGGAGCGCAAGGAGTCCCGCGGTGCCCACACCCGCGAAGATCACCCGGAACGTGATGACAAAGATTGGCTGGTGCATACCATGGCCACCCGAGGTGATGACGGCCGTCCCAAGCTGGACTTCGCGCCCGTTACCATCACCGAGTTCCAGCCCACGGCCCGCACCTATTAAGGAGATGCCAGCATGAGCGAAAAAATCACACCGGATCGCAAGAGTATTCTTGCCAATATCCGCGTACAGCGGTTTACCCCGGAAAAACACAAATCACCCTATTTCGACAACTTCAAGGTCAATGTGGAAACCGGTATGACCGTGCTGGAGGTGTTGCGCCTGATTAAAAACACCCAGGACAGCTCTCTTACCTTCCGCGCCTTCTGCCGTTCCAAGATCTGCGGCTCCTGCGCCGTACGGGTGAACAACAAACCGGTGCTGGCCTGCAGCACTCAGCTGATGCCGATTCTTGAGGATTTCAAACAGGAATCGGTGATGATCCAACCGATGAAGAACATGCCGGTCCTGCGGGACCTGGTGGTGGACATCGATCCGGTCATCGAGAAACTGGCCAAGATGCACCCCTATTTGATGGAGAACCACGATCGGATTCCGGAGACCCTGGAACGGGAGTCTTTGATGTCCAAGCAGGAGTTCGGTCGCTTTGACTACATCACCGACTGCATCCTCTGCGGCTCCTGTTACTCGGCCTGTTCGGCGGTGTTTGCCGACCCGGGCTATGCCGGCCCGTTGACTCTCGGCAAGGCCTACCGTTTCTCCGCCGACGTGCGCGACAGCTTCCAGGGAGAGCGCATGCAGGCCGCCGTTGACCAGGGACTCTGGTCCTGCGCCCAGTGCCGCAAGTGTATCAACGTTTGCCCCAAGGACACCCGTCCGGCCATCTCCATTCAGCGACTGCGCAAGATGTCCATCGACGACGGCATCCACGATACCCCCGGCTCCCGCCGCGCCAAGGCCTATGCCGGCGACGTGGCCAAGTACGGCCAGGTCAACAAACCGATGCTGCCGGTGGTGGTCAACGGACCGAAGGGTTGGGCTGCCATCGAGGCGGCGGACGCCTATCTGAAAAAACACGGGATCGAGCCCGAACGTCAAGTCTGCACTCTGGGCGGTCAGAACCAAACACAAAAAATCTACGACCGGGTTTCCGAACTCGAATCCAGAGGAGAGAACAAGACATGAGCGAGACTATACGTTACGGATTCTATTCCGGTTGTTGCTTTCAGGGAGCGGACGCCCGTTTCTTCGATATCCTGAAAAACGTGTTCGCCAAGGTCGACGTGGAGCTGGAGCTTATCAATGATGCCGTCTGCTGTGGCTCCGGTGTTATCGAAGAGCGCTCGGAACTGACCTCCCTCGCGGTCAACGCCAAGAATATGGCCCATGCGGAGCAGATGGGGTTACCCCTCTATACCCCCTGTTCCACCTGCTTCAACGTCATCTCCAACGCCCAGAAGCGCATGCGTGAGGAACCGGAGTTGATGAGACAGGTCAACGAGATCCTCGCTGAGGACGGCATGGAGTACAAGGGCGAATGCCAGATTACCCATACCCTCTGGGTCCTGGCGCAGGATGTAGGGCTGAATAAGCTGAAAGAGCGGGTAACCAATCCTCTCAACGGTCTGAGGGTCGCCTCCTACTACGGCTGCCATACCCGCAACCCGGCTGACATCCAGGGTTACGAATCGTCCAATAATCCCACCTCCCTGGAAGATATCCTGAAGGTGCTGGGCGTGCAGCTCGTGGAGTATGACACCAAGGACGACTGCTGCGGCTATCACCTGGCTTGGCCCAACAACAAGCTCAACATGCAGATGACCTCCAATGTCCTGGAGGGGGCGCACATAAAAGGGGTCGATCTGATGGTCACCTCCTGCCCGCTCTGTTTCAAGAGCATGGACGGATCCCAGGCCAAGGCGCTGGCCCAGACCGGAAAGCAGTTCCAGTTGCCGGTGCTGTTCCTGCCGGAACTGGTGGGCCTGGCCTGCGGCATGTCGGCCGACGACATGATGCTGCAATACCACGGCGTACCGGTAAACGTCAGACTGTAACCTCAGCCGTGGCTCTGTCACGGCGACTCGCCCAAAGGAAAAGCGGATTAGAGAGCGATCTCTAATCCGCTTTTTTCACCTCCCGGCTTTTCCACACTCCCTTGCTAAGCCTAATCTATAGGCATATTCTAGAGCCCGTCTCATAATACCGGGTGACCGTCATACTCGACTCGCTGGGCAAGATGGCGAGCCTATTAGGAAAATCGGATAATCTTCTACCAAAGCCAGTGATCTAGAGAGGACAGGGTTATGCTAAAAGAATTCAAAGAATTTGCCATGCGGGGAAACGTCGTTGACATGGCGGTAGGTATCATTATCGGCGGCGCCTTCGGGACAATAGTAAAGAGCCTGGTGAATGACGTACTGATGCCGCCCATAGGACTACTGCTTGGCGGTGTGGATTTCTCCGATCTGTTCATCACCCTCAAAGACGGCGCTACGGCCGGACCCTATATGACTCTGGCCATGGCCCAGGAAGCCGGCGCGGTAACGCTGAGTTACGGCCTTTTCATGAACAGCGTAATAAGTTTCCTCATCGTCGCCTTCGCGGTTTTTCTACTCATCAAGAGCCTGAACAAACTCAAACGCGAGGAGAAAGCCCCGGAAGAACCGACCACCAAAGAATGTTCCTACTGTTTTTCGAGCATTCCGATCAAGGCGACCCGTTGCCCTAACTGCACCTCGGAAATATCCGCAACTTAACCAATAGACGGGGCCGGCGCCGTCCGCATGGAAAAGCGGATTAGAGTATTATCTCTAATCCGCTTTTTTTTCGCCTATCTGCAAGCGACAGGAACAACTTCCGTTTCCCTCCCGCCCCGCCGATATACGCCCTTGTCGTTCATTTGTCTTCCAGCAGTTTGGGGGACGCCTTATCCACATCCTTGTTGATTGAGTAATCCTGCTCCGTTTCCTTCTTGAACTCTTTTACCGCTTCCGCTTCTGCTTTCGGCTTCTCACAGCGACATTTCCACTCCCTGGTCTGACCGCGGCAGACCACCACCAGCGGAGGCTCGCATTCGAGCTTCTTGCGGCAGAAATCCTCCGCATCCTCTATCTTTTCCACGTACGAACGACAGGCCATAGCGGTAGTAATAGAAAATCCCAGCAGAACCACAGCAAAGATACCGGCCAGAACTGCACGATTACTACGAATGGATACTTTCATGCGCTACTCCTCCATGTGACGACAATAAAAGTTTTCTGGAGCAACATCTTCCTGGATTGGCATTATGACCTCAGCCAACTGGGGCGATATCGTTCATCCCCCTACCGGTCCGGCTTTGGCCGGACAAATTTTCTCAGCTCTCAAGAAAAAACTAGTGAACTGACCTGGACGGAGATCCCGATCCATCAAACTCGCAACCATCCACATGTAAGATACCGCCACCGCCATGCTCTATTTTGCTGCGGTACATGGCCTGATCAACACATTTGACCACGCTCTCGAGGTCGTGACCATGATCCGGATATTTCCCCATGCCGATGGAAATGCTGAAAGCGATATCGTTTTCCCCGGCATAATCCTTGATCGCCTGCCTGAGGCGCCGGGCAACCAGCTCGCCACCCTCTTTGGTGGCACAGGGAAGCAGCAGCAGAAACTCATCACCGCCGTAGCGTGCCACCAGGTCATCGTTCCGCACAACCTCCGCGATCCTGTTCGCAACCGCGGCAAGCACCCGATCACCTACATGATGGCCATAGGTGTCGTTGACGGCCTTGAAGCCGTCCAGATCGGCGAATAACACTACGACGCCGTTCCCGTTTTCCCGCGACTGGAAAAGGGGCGAAGACAGCTCAATTAAGGCTCGCCGATTGAGTAGTCCGGTCAGGGAATCGACATTCCGCTCATGGGTAAGCTTGGCCCGGCCGGACTCGATCTTGGCCGTCAGGGTATAAGAATAGAGAACGATAATTGCGAAGAAGACGAGAAAGAATATGGAGCTGACGGAGAACAGATCCACATAGTCAGACAGCCGCAGATTCACGATCAGCACCGCCGCACCGAGGCTGCCCGCTACGGCCTCGGCGAACAGTCGCAGGCCATAACGCATACCGTTTCCGAGAATCACCATCAGAAAGACCAGAAATCCGGGGGAACTGATGGTGGTATCTGCCAGCACCGCGAAGGAGGCCATGGCGATATCCACCCACATGGTCAGACGCTGACGCCAAGGTGCGTGGGGAACCCGTGAGGCGTGGTGCATGAAGAACAGAATCTCGACGCCGAATGCCGCGAAGGCCAAATTGACCACCTGCAGGCTGGTCCAGTCGCGTACCTGTTCCGCACCGCCGAAATTAAAATAGAGGAGTGCCAGTATGCAGAACAGCAGGCGTGTCCAGTATTGGGCACGCTGGTCCTCCCAGGACATCCTGTGTTCGGAACCGTGCCCTTCCATCCGGCCCGTGCGACGTTCCATACCGGACCGCCTGTCCGAACCACGCTGATCGGAATCGATCTGATTCACGCCATTCCCTTTGTTGGTTACCTTAAGGAACCTCTGATCAGGGCGCCTCGCCCGTCGTGGGCCAATCAGAAGCCCCATAAACAAGATAGGACACTCATAAATGATTGGCAACTCCGCGTTCGCCACCAAGGAGAACGCCCTTGATCTTCCCTATATTCTCCCCGTCCGTGAGAATCCAATATTTTAAAGGCAACAGCGGATTAGAGATCACTCTCTAATCCGCTTTGCCATGATCGCCACGGTCGGACGTGGTGGGATCTTTCCCGACCGCTACCCTATATCCTCATTTACGAAGATAGGTGAAGCTGGGATCGGGCCGTCCCACAAAACAGGACTTGTTGAAGCCGTAGTGTTTGATAATACGCAGGGACTGCCGAGCCTCGTCTTCCTTATTGCCGAAATCGAACATCCAGTGGCTGCCGTCCACGATCTTCCAGCTACCGTTGATGTTCTGCGCCTGAGTGTTGGCGGGGTTGAATCCGATACAGTCTTCACCCGGCATTTGTCCGGCAGGCGCCTGATTGCCGACCTTCAGATAGGTGAAAGAGGCATGCGGCCGGCCGACGAAGCAGGACTGATTGGCATTATAGGTCTTGATGACGCGCAACGCCGTTCTCGCTTCCTGCTCCTTGGGACCGAAGTCGAACATCCAGTGGCTGCCGTCCACGATCTTCCAGCTGCCGTTGACGTTCTGCACCTGGGTATTGGCGGGATTAAAACCGATGCAATCCTCATTCAGCGGCAGCACCGGTGTAAACGGACCGGCAGGTTGCGGTGTCGGTACCACATAGCCGGCGCGGGTCCAACGGGAACCGCCGAAACCGCCGGTTTTATGTATGGCTACCAGCACATTGCCGTTATGCTTGATGCTCAGCTTCATCTGACCACGGTTCATGATCTGCCCTTTGGGCACGTCCGCCCAGGAACCGTTGATCTGGCCACCTTGAACATGGCCATAAAAGACGTTGGACCAGTTCGGATTATTGGCCGAACTCTCACCATACCAGTGAAGGATGTTCCCCACCTGCCGTATATAGTAGGTGCCTCCATCGTCACCCTGCCAGGTACCGGTAAGGTCCGCCAGAGCGATAACCGGGGCAAGCAACAGCAAAGCCATCATGATTCTTATTTTTTGCAACATTGTCAGTTTCTCCTTATCCGAAATATTCAGGTTCGGTGGCACCTCATAGTCCGGTCGCACAGATTGCAGTGTTGCCCGGAAGGTGTCCGATTTTATTCACGTCAGAGCGAAAGGCCATCGCGGGTACGATTCCCCTCTCCCGATCTGACTATGGAGTTATTCTGGTTTACTTTAGCTGAATCGCCGCTGAATGTGCGTCATGACCGCAAAAAGAGATCCGAAATACCCTCCGCTCGACGGCAAATTTGCTTTTTTTTGACCGGTTCTACAAAAGGGCACGGTATTCCGCGAAGAAAAATACACGGCTACTGGTGATAGGGCACACTCAGCTCGTGCACCGCCTCCACCAACACGGCAGCATGATCAGGATTCACATCCGGATGGATACCGTGGCCCAGATTAAAGACATGTCCCGGACCGTGGCCATAGCTGTCCAGTACCCGTGCCACTTCTTCCCGTATCCGCTCCGGTGAGGAATAGAGGATACAGGGGTCGAGATTGCCCTGTAACGCCACACGGTCCCGTACCTGCACCCGCGCATCCGCCAGATCGATGGTCCAATCCACTCCCAGGGCATCGCATCCGCTATCCGCCATACGGCTCAACCACTGCCCGCCGCCTTTGGTGAAAAGTATTACCGGTACCCGGCGGCCTTCGCTCTCGCGAACCAGCCTCTGGATGATGCGCTCCATATAGGCGAGGGAGAACAGTTCATATTCCCGCGGGCTCAACACGCCGCCCCAGGTATCGAAGATCATCACCGCCTGCGCACCCGCAGCAACTTGGGCATTGAGATAGGCGATCACCGCATCGGCGACGGTGGTGAGTAACTGATGCATAAGGTCCGGCCGATCAAACATCATCCCCTTGCACTTGGCGAAGTTTTTGGTGCATCCGCCCTCGACCATGTAGGTTGCCAGGGTCCAGGGACTGCCGGAAAACCCGATCAGCGGTACTCGGCCGTCCAGTTCCCTGCGTATAACGCGTACCGCATCCATCACATAACCGAGATCCCCCTCCGGATCCGGTACTCCCAGTTTCCGAACTGCGGCCGCATCCTGTACCGGATGCTCGAAGCGGGGGCCTTCACCTTCGGCAAATTGAAGCCCCAGACCCATGGCGTCCGGAATGGTCAGAATATCGGAAAACAGGATGGCGGCATCCAGGGGAAACCGCTCCAGCGGCTGAAGGGTCACCTCGCAGGCCAGATCCGGGTTCTTGCAGAGGTCCATAAAACTGCCGGCAGCGGCCCGTGTGGCACGATATTCAGGCAGGTAACGCCCCGCCTGACGCATCATCCAAACCGGGGTTATATCGACGGGTTCGCGCATAAAGGCGCGGAGAAGACGGTCATTTTTCAGGGCGGTCACGGACTCGGTTCCTTTTTGCTTTTCAACTCAGGGACCGGATTGTACACCGAAACAGCGGCCGCCTCACGGAATCGCCCCGCAGGCGGGGTCTGTGAGACGAGGGGAACGGGCGGGCCGGCAGCGGGGACGGTCAGGGACGCCTCGCCGCCTCAATAGGCGTCTTCGTCCTTCCACATATCAGGGGTAAAACGCAGTACCTTGTTGCGCCCGGCGTCTTTCGCCTTGTATAAGGCCACATCGGCATATTTGACCACCTGCCAGAAGTTGCTGCTGTCGTCCGGATATCCGGATACCCCCAAGGAAAGGGTTTTCTTGATCACAATGCCTGTCAGCTCGACCTTCATATTCTCGATGGCTTCGCGAATCTTCTCCGCCACCTTCAGCCCGGATTCCGGAGTCGTATCCCGCAGCAGGATCAGGAACTCTTCGCCGCCATAGCGAATAACCAGATCGGAACCCCGCACACAGTTGGTCAGCGCCTTCGCCAGGGCCTTCAGCGTGGCATCGCCCGCCTCGTGTCCATAGGTATCGTTAACCTGCTTGAAGTAATCCAGATCCGCCATCAGCACCGTGAAGTTACTCTTGTTGCGATCGGTATAGGAGATCAGGATATCCACATACTCCTGCAGGAAACGCCGGTTATGCAAGCCGGTCATGGGGTCCCGTAGCGCCGACTCGCGCAGAGTACTCATAAGCCGCTTCGCCTCCAGAACAGGCGCGGCCTCACGCAGGTAGACCTCGATAAACGGCATCATATTGCAGGCCAGGGCCTTTCGATCAGGATCGGTAACCACCTGCACCACGCCTCCGACGGATCCCGATTGAATCATCGGGATACAGACATGAAGCGCGTTGATGTGATCGTCACGAGGTCCGAACGCGGTACATATGCCGGGGGTGCTGATGCCGTCTACCAGATGGCCGGTACGTTTGGCACGGCAGGCGTCCGCCCGCACCAGAACCTGTGGATCACACCAGCAGCAGTCCCCGTCGGGGATACCGTCCACTATCATGGGCTTCAGCTTATTCTTGCTTGACGCCACTTCGTAGATAGAAAAGTGGTCGATCATGAAATCCTTGTTGATCACCTGGGAGAGCCGCCAATAAACCTCTTCCTTGGTCTCATCCTCTTCGATTGCCTGCTTGAAACAGGAGACGTCCTCCAGGCTTTCCACCATTTCAATGGTGGTGGCAAGCTGGTTGTCTCCGATCGGCTGGGTATACCGAATCAGCTTGGCAACCTTCTGAGCGATACTCTCCAGTCCCTTACTCAACAGCACCATCAGGACATTTAGATCCTTGGCGATCTGCCCCACCTCGTCATCGCTCTGGTACTGAATCCTGGCCGAGAAATCACCGGCGCGCGCACCGTGTACCGCATCCTGCACCGCTCCGGCAGTATCGATCAGAGGCTTGATCAGACGCCGCGAAAACATCATTGAAAGGGTGGCGAACAAGGCTACCACCCCCGCCATCAGCATAACGATCATGAGCGCCTGGTTGCGCTGCTCGGCGATGGAGAGAAAAATGGTTACCGCGCCCAATACATCACCGCGCTCCACCTGGTGGCACTGCATGCAATGGGGCTCGGATTCACTCTGTGCCACATAAGGGATGGTGGCGCGAAAGACCTCGCCCCTGCCCCTGTCAACCAGCCCGAAGTAGGGCTTTACCGTGGCGATGACCTCCTCGTCGATGGCGTCCCGCCGCTGTTCCGATTCGAACCCGGGCCCGAACTGTTTGACCACTGCAGGACCCCGCACCACCCAGACATCAAGCAACCCTTTCACCCCCGCCAGCCGCTCGAGAAAAGTCTTTCGTTTACTGATGGTCCCGTTCACCATGGATTCGGTCAGATGCACCCGGACGATTTCAGCGGCGGTCCGCGCCTGGTCTTCCGCGGTGCTGAGCGCAAAGTACCGGAACGAGATGAGACTGGCCGCCACGAGAGCGGAGACCATAATCAAGGTAAGGAAAACAAAGAAGGTTGTTGTCTTTCTTTTTAGGCCCATCTTGGACGCCCCTCCAAGGTTCTCTTAGGACGGGTTTTTCCTGTTATTGGCAACCATATCAGGCATAGCGGCAGAATTTTCCGCTTCTTGAATCTCCGAGTACAAAATATTCGCCCGTCATCGGCTGTCTTTTTAGCCGGTCAAGCCCCCTTCCCCGGTAACGTTCTGTGTGCACTTAATCACATGCGGGACGGAACATGAGCCGCATGCCGTTGATATTCAAGAAAAATGCACTATAAATAGATGGCAGGATCAAATATCGGCCTTTTCAGGGAGGATATCCGTAATGAAAAAATCCATAGCGTTAATACTGGTCATGATGTTTTTAGCGGCAGCAGGCTCCGCTTTTGCCGCGGGAGATCAAAACCAGGGGACAACCGGATCGGGTTCCACAAATACCGGCTCCACATCCCAGGGTGCCGGGACACAGACCAGAACGGGAAGATAGCGGTTAAGTATCCAAAGGCCCCAACGAGAGCCCCTTGTCTGCCTTTGTTGATGCGGGTTTGTTTTCTTCCAAAAAAAGGGCTGCCTGAGGCAGCCCTTTTTTCCGCCCACAAACGGATCACGCAAATCCATCAGGAGCAGGAAGGCCCTTTCTCGGCTATCGTGGTAGTTCGCTTTCGCCCATCAGATATTCATCCACCGCCCGGGCGCATTGGCGTCCCTCGCGGATGGCCCACACCACCAGCGATTGGCCACGGCGCATGTCACCGGCGGCGAACACCCCCTCTACGGAGGTCTTGTAGGCATCCGTCCCCTCGGTAGCGCCTTTTACGTTTCCACGAGGGTCCAGCTCCACGCCCAACTGCTGCAGCATCCCCTCGTGAACCGGATGGACGAACCCCATGGCGAGGGTAACGAGATCGGCCTTGAGTTCGAACTCCGACCCCTCCACTTCAGACATCTGCCAGTTACCTTTCTCGTCGCGGTTCCACTCCACCTTGACGCAGCGAATCGCCTTGACCCGGCCGCCCTCGCCGATGAACTCCTTGGTCGCCACGCTCCACATACGCTCGCAACCCTCTTCGTGGGAGGAGGATGTACGCAGCTTGTTCGGCCAATCGGGCCAGGTCAGAAGTTTGTCTTCCCGCTCCGGTGGTTTCGGCAGGATTTCCAATTGGGTCACGGACTCGGCACCGTGCCGGTTAGAGGTGCCGATACAGTCGGAACCGGTGTCACCACCACCGATGACTACCACATGCTTCCCTTCCGCGGAGATAAACTCCTCTTCGGGAATCTCATCCCCCTGTACCCTGTGACTGTTGGTCTGCAGAAACTCGAGGGCGAAATAGACCCCCTCCAGATCACGACCGGGAATAGGCAAATCCCGCGGTTTTTCGGAACCGCCCGTCAACACCACGGCGTCATATTCCTGCAACAGCTGATCAGCTGGTATATCGACACCGATATGGGTGTTGGGGCGGAATTCCACTCCCTCGCTCCGCATCTGCCCCATGCGGCGAGTGATAATCCGCTTATCCAGCTTGAAGTCCGGAATTCCATAACGCAGCAGACCACCGATGCGGTTGTGTTTCTCATACAGCACCACCGAATGTCCGGCCCGGGCCAGTTGCTGGGCGCAGGCCAGTCCGGCGGGACCGGAACCCACGATCGCCACCCGTTTACCGGTACGATGCTCGCGGATCTCCGGCGTAATCCATCCTTCTTCCCATCCTCTTTCTATAATGGCGCATTCGATGGTCTTGATGGTGACCGAGTTGTCATCGAGATTAAGGGTGCACGCTTCCTGACAGGGGGCGGGACAAATGCGGCCGGTAAACTCCGGAAAATTGTTGGTACTATGCAAAACCTGCAAAGCTCGTCGCCAGTCGTCACGATAAACCAGATCGTTCCAGTCCGGAATAATGTTGTTCACCGGGCAGGCGTTGTGACAGAAGGGGATACCGCAGTCCATGCAGCGTGCACCCTGCCGAGCCAGCTCCTCCTCCGTGAGGGGAATCATGAACTCTTCAAAATGGTTTACACGGTCCGACGCCGGCGCATAGGTCCGGTCCTGACGCGGGTATTCCAAAAAACCTGTGGGCTTACCCATAACTCAGTAACTCCAATCTTCTCTCGCCGCAAATAAACGCAAATCACCGCGAAAATCCGCGAAGATATTGGTACCCATCCGCGATAATTTGCGCATAGTTGCGGCTTCTAACTCGTCGTCTCAGGCCGTTACGGCAGCCTGTTGCTCTGCCTGTAACTCTTTCAAAGCCCGGCGATACTCCACCGGCATGACCTTGACGAACTTCTTAAGATTCTCATCCCAGTTGTCCAGGATCACTCGTGCCCGGTCGCTGTTGGTGTAGTGCAGATGTTTCTCGATCAACTGTCTGAGCCGGATGGCATCAAACCGGGTCATATCATGGCTTACGTCCACCCGGCCATGGGTCTCCAGATCGCCACCCTGATGTTCCAGCGCCTCCAGCGCCTCATCCTCGGCCTCGATCGGCTCCAGCTCCACCATGGAGAGGTTGCAACGCTTTTCGAAATCGCCCCGCTCATCCAGCACATAGGCGATACCGCCGCTCATACCGGCGGCGAAGTTGCGTCCGGTGGCGCCCAGCACCACCACCACACCGCCGGTCATATATTCGCATCCGTGGTCGCCGACCCCTTCCACAACAGCCGTGGCACCGGAGTTGCGGACACAGAACCGTTCACCGGCCACGCCACGGAAGTAACACTCACCATCGATGGCGCCATACAGCACCGTATTGCCGACGATTATATTCTCCTCCGCGACAATAGGTGTTTCGGACGGCGGATAGACCACCAGACGGCCGCCGGAGAGCCCCTTACCGACATAGTCGTTGGCCTCTCCCTCCAGCTCGATGGTGACACCACGGGCGGCCCAGGCGCCCCAGGACTGCCCGCCGTTGCCGTTGGCCTTGATATAGATAGTGTCCTCCGGCAGACCGGAATGGCCGTAACGGCGGGCCACCTCTCCCGACAGCATGGTGCCGAAAGTGCGGTTGTAGTTACGTACGGCGGTTTCAATACGTACCGGCTCGCCCCGCTCCAACGCCGGCCGGGCCTGACGGATCAGCTCGTTATCCAGAGCCGCTTCCAATCCGTGGTCCTGCACCTCGCAATTATGGACAGCCACATCCGGCCCGACCTCAGGCTTGCGCAGTAAGCGGGAATAATCGAGTCCCCGCGCTTTCCAATGATCGATCGCCTTGCGCATATCCAGGCGATCCATCTGTCCGATCATTTCTTTAAAGCTGCGGAAACCGAGTCTGGCCATAAGACGACGCACTTCTTCAGCGATGAAGAAGAAGTAGTTGATTACATGCTCCGGCTTACCCGTAAAGCGCTTGCGCAGCTCCGGATCCTGGGTGGCGACCCCCACCGGGCAGGTGTTGAGGTGACACTTCCGCATCATGATGCAGCCTTCCACGACGAGCGGCGCCGTGGCAAAACCGAATTCGTCCGCCCCCAACAGAGCACCGATCACCACATCCCGACCGGTACGCAAACCACCGTCCACCTGCACCGCGATGCGGCCACGCAGGCGGTTCAATACCAGGGTCTGGTGAGTCTCGGCGAGACCTATTTCCCAGGGAGAACCGGCGTGCTTGATGGAGGTCAGCGGGCTGGCGCCGGTACCCCCCTCATAACCGGAAATCGTAACGTGGTCGGCATGGGCCTTGGAGACACCCGCCGCCACCGTACCGACACCCACCTCGGAGACCAGCTTGACCGAGATCCGCGCCCGGGGATTGACGTTTTTCAGATCATGGATCAGCTGCGCCAGGTCCTCGATGGAGTAGATATCGTGATGAGGAGGCGGCGAAATCAGACCCACACCCGGAGTGGAGTGACGCACCCGCGCGATCTGCTGATTCACCTTGTGGCCGGGCAGCTGTCCGCCTTCTCCCGGTTTCGCCCCCTGGGCCATCTTGATCTGGATGTCGTCGGAATTGACCAGATATTCCGTGGTCACCCCGAAACGTCCGGATGCCACCTGCTTGATGGCGGAACGCTCCGGATTAGGGGAACCGTCCGGCAGGGGATTGAAACGCTCCGGCTCTTCGCCCCCTTCACCGGTATTGGACTTGCCTCCCAGTTGATTCATGGCGCGCGCCAGGGTGGAGTGGGCCTCGTAAGAGATGGAACCGAAGGACATGGCACCGGTGGCGAAACGCCTGACGATCTCCTTGGCGGGTTCCACCTCATTCAGAGGTATCTCCTGGTCGGCGAACCTGAACTCGAACAGTCCTCGCAGAGTCAGCAGCTTCTCGTTCTGCTCATCGATGGCGCGGGAAAACTCCTGGAAGGTGTTCCAGTCATTGGCGCGGGTGGCGTGCTGCAACTTGGAGATGGTATGGGGCGTCCAGGCATGATGTTCACCGCGTATCCGCAGGGCGTAATCGCCGCCCACGTCCAGGGCATCCCGATAGATCGGCGCATTGCCGTAGGCCTGCCGGTGCCAGCGCACGGACTCTTCCGCGATCTCCTTCAGACCCGCGCCCTCCACCGTTGTAGCGGTGCCGGTAAAGAATTTGTCCACGAATTCCGAGGAAAGCCCCACGGCGTCGAAGATCTGAGCGCCGCAGTAAGACTGATAGGTGGAGATCCCCATCTTGGACATGATCTTGAGCAGGCCCTTGTCCACCGCTTTGATATAGCGCCAATGGAGGTCCTCTTCACTGATCTCTTCCGGCAGCTTGTGACGCAATTTGGAGAGGGTCTCGAAGGCGAGGTAGGGATTGACCGCCTCGGCGCCGTAACCGGCCAATACGGCAAACTGGTGAACCTCGCGTACCGCGCCGGTTTCCACCACCAACCCGGACGAAGTGCGCAGCCCCTCTCGGACCAGGTGATGATGAACGGCGGCGGTGGCCAACAATACCGGGATGGCGATATTGTCCGCATTCATGGTGCGATCCGAGAGGATCAGGATATTGTATCCCTCGCGCACCGCCTGCTCCGCCATCTGGCACAGCCTTTCCAGGGCCGGGCCCATACCATCCGCTCCCTGTTCCGCGGGGTAACAGATATCGGCGGTGAAGGTGCGGAAGGCCCCCTTGGTCAGGGATTCGATGCAACGGATGCGTGCCAGACTGGTGTTGGTGATCACCGGCTGGGTCACCTCCAGACGTTTCTGGGCACAGGACTGGGTCAGTCCGAACAGATTGGGACGGGGCCCGATCTGCGATGCCAGGGACATCACCAGCTCCTCCCGGATCGGGTCGATGGGCGGGTTGGTCACCTGGGCGAAATTCTGCTTGAAGTAATTAAACAGGGGTTTCGGCTTATTCGATAAAACGGCAATGGGATTATCCGCGCCCATGGAGCCGATCGCCTCCTGCCCGGTGGCGGCCATGGGCATCAACAGGAACTTGATATCTTCCTGGGTAAATCCGAACGCCTGCTGCCGGTCCATCAGAGTGGCGTCGTCCGGTACCATCGGCGGAACCGCCGCGGGCAGAAACCGCAGCTGGATCTGGGTTTCATCCAGCCACTGCTGATAAGGATGGGCAGAGGCCAACCCCGCCTTCAGTTCCTCATCGTCGATGATGCGTCCCTTCTCCAGATCGATGAGGAACATCTTGCCCGGCTGCAGACGCCACTTCTTGATAATCTTCTCTTCGGGAATGTCCAACACGCCCATTTCCGAGGCCATCACTACCAGATTATCGTCAGTAATGAGATAACGAGCCGGTCGCAGACCGTTTCTGTCCAGGGTGGCGCCGATTTGACGGCCATCGGTGAAAGCCACCGCCGCGGGACCGTCCCACGGCTCCATCAACGAAGAGTTGTATTCGTAAAAAGCCCGCCGCTTTTCATCCATCAACGGGTTGTCATGCCATGCTTCCGGGATCAGTAGCATCATGGCATGGGCCAGGGAGTAACCGCCTTGCACCAGCAGCTCCAGGGCATTGTCGAAACAGGCGGAATCGGACTGACCTTCCGGTATCAACGGCCATACCTTATCCAGGTCTTCACCCAACACCTCGGAGGCCATGGTATGCCGCCGCGCCGCCATCCAGTTGACATTGCCGCGCAGGGTGTTGATCTCCCCGTTATGGGCGATCATCCGGAACGGATGGGCCAGATTCCAGGTGGGGAAAGTATTAGTCGAGAATCGCTGATGCACCAGGGCCAGAGCACTGACCATGCGTATATCAGAAAGATCACGGTAGTAAACCCCTACCTGGTCCGCCAACAGCATACCTTTATAAAGGAGTACGCGGGAGGACAGGGAGGGGATATAAAATCCACTGCAATCCGCACAGTGCTCCCTGATCTCGTTTTCTATCTGTTTGCGGATCACGAACAATTTGCGCTCGAAGGCGTCCTGATCGCCGCAGTTGGAGCCGCGACCGATAAACACCTGACGGATAACCGGCTCGCTCGCCTTAACCGACTCCCCGAGACCGCTGTTGTCTACCGGCACATCGCGCCAGCCCAGGAACTTCTGTCCCTCGGAGGCGATATAGTAGGCGATCTTATCCTCGCAGAGCTTGCGCGCGGCTTCCGAGCGCGGCAGAAACACCATGCCGACGCCGTACTCTCCGACGGCCGGCAGTTCCACGCCGCTCTCCTCGCGCAGGAACTGGTCGGGTATCTGCATCAGCAGACCGGCCCCGTCTCCCGCAAGGGGATCGGCACCGACGGCACCACGGTGCGTGAGATTCTCAAGGATCTCAAGTCCCTGCTCAATGATCCGATGACTCTTGCGGCCCTTTATATCGGCGACAAAACCGACACCGCAGGCATCATGTTCGTTTGCTGGATCATACAACCCATGCTTGGGCGGCAAAGCACCTGGGGTCATCATAAAACCTCATCTTCATCTATCTCGGCCCGTCCCACGCAGGGGCGGCAGTACGGACCGGCCAAAAAACAGCCGCCTACGGTATCGGGAACCGCGGCACCAAACCATTAATACGTATTAGGGCGACAGAAAAATCGGTCGCGCAGAACCGTGTAGGATATCGGAGAAGTGGAGATTAGGCCAGAGCCTTATTGAGTATTTTAATAACTGGCGGCCGGTTCCGCGAAAATCACCGGTTGCGGATCTCTTTCTGAACCGACTCCAGGCTACGCGGCCAGACGTCAGTTTTTTTGAGATTTTCCGGTAACCTGTCCCGGGCCGCCAGGGCGGCATCCCGGTTCGGAAATATCCCGTATAACACCGGGAACCAGGATTTACCCTGGCGAGAAGTACGGAAATAGGCGGTTTGACCCGGCAGTTTATTGCGTGCCAGGAACCGGGCTACCCCCGCCTCGTCCTGAAGACCGATAAGTTGCAGGGTGTAGGAGCCGGGGCTCTGCTGCAGCAGCCACTCCTCGCTACCGGCTTTTACCGGGGCCGATTCCTGTTTCTCCGCCGTTGGAACCACCTGATCGACGGCCGGTGATGCTGTCTCGGCGACGGTTTCGGCAACCGCGGGCGCCGACGCCTTCTCCGGTTCGGCGGGAACGGGGGCCGACACCGCTGCCGGCGCTTCTTCCGTCGGCTCGGGGCTGACGACTTCGACCGCCGCCGGTGATTCCTTCGGCACCGGTTCCGGCGCCACATCCTCCGGAACCGCCTCTTCCGAGGGGATCGGCTCCTGGACGGCCCCTTCGGCGCCATCCCTTGTCACATCTCGCTCCCGAAGCTCCTCCGCCGTGTTGCTGACCACAGGCAACTCCACAGGTACAGGCTTCGAAACCTGCTCCGGAGAAGAAACCTGCGGTGCCGCCTCCTGGGCGGGTTCCGCATCCGGTAACTGCCCCGGAGCACCGGCATCAAACGCCTCCGTATCAGCCGGTGGTTGCCGGATCTCTACTACAGACTCCGGTGCCGGGAGCTGCAGAGGCACCACCTTACCCTGGGGGGAGGGGATTGAGGTCATGGAATCTTCCCTCTCGGGCGCGGTTCCGAAAATCCCGTTAATGCTGTCCTGGAACACCAGTATCAAAAGAAGGATCACAATGACAACGGCGATCCCAAAGGTCGCCAGGGGCGAGCCCGGCTTCCAGATCCGCCAGCGGCTGTTCGCCATCCCCGCGAATATCGACTCCAGCACCATATCCCTGACCCGACCGGGCAGGCCGTCGCTTTCCTGGAAAATCTTATCGATACGACTGGAGTTCAGTCCCAATCGCCCCGACGGGTCTTCAGCCGTCAGCAACTGTCTGGCGAACTGTTCCGTCTGCGACCTGGTCAGCCTGGGCATGTCCAGGGACTGGAGAGCGAGGATATTCATGGCCTGTATTTGCGGGGTCTTCAGGAGATTGTCTACCTCCGGCTCCGCAAACAGCAGGATACGTACGAGAACCGCGTCTCCCTGACGGCGTTCGTGCAGACGCAGCAGTGTGATGATGGATGCCTCCGGGAGCAGATGCGCATCATCGACGATCACCACCGGCAGAAGCCCATCCTGGCGCAAATACCCGAACCGCTGTATCAGGTGTTCCATGGAGCGGCCGTCCGCGGCCTTGGAAAAAGTCGCCGCAAGAGCAACCAACAGCTGGTCAGGCTGCATCATCGGATTGGCCTCGATATTCGCGATCACCCAATTATCCGAGGCCAGCTGCATCAACTGTTCGATCAGTGCGCTCTTCCCCGCTCCCTCGATACCCTTTACCAACGGGATAAGTTCACTGTTTTCCGTAAGATGCCGCAACAAGTCCAAACGCTGGATGAGTTCCGGACTGGAGAAGAAAGATGCAGCCCTCCCCATGGTTGCGTCGTAACGGAACCCCTCGGACACAGGTGTCGAATTCGGTTGTAACCGCTCTTCAGTATCCATCCAAAGTAGTGCGCAACGTGTTCATATCGAAATCATCGGTAATCAGAGACCGCCCGATCCCCTTAAGCAGCACCAAGCGCAATCTCCCGTCCACAACCTTCTTATCCACCGACATCAGCTCAATAAACCGGTCCGCGTTCAGCGAGTCAGGGGGAACAACCGGAAGAGCGGCCCGGCCAATGAGATTGACAATGCGCCCTTCCTCTTCAGGTGTCAACCAGCCTAACCTGGAGGAGAATTTCGCCGCCATGCAGATACCCGCACCCACCGCCTCACCATGCAGCCACTCGCCATAACCGACGCCGGTTTCGATGGCATGCCCGAACGTATGTCCCAGGTTGAGTAGTGCACGCTGCCCGGCTTCCAGTTCATCCGCGGCCACAATCGCGGCCTTATCCTGGCAGGACCGTTTGACCGCATAGGCGAGTATGGTGGGATCCCGCGCCGTAAGCCGCTCCATGTTCGCCTCCAGCCAATCAAAGAAATCAGAGTCATTGATCAGACTGTACTTGATGATCTCCGCGATCCCCGCGGAAAGCTGTCTAGCATCCAGGGTATTCAGGGTATCGGTATCGGCGATAACACAGCGTGGCTGATAAAATGCACCGATCATGTTTTTGCCCAGGCGGTGATTGACGCCGGTTTTGCCTCCCACAGAAGAGTCCACCTGAGCCAGTAGCGTGGTGGGAACCTGGATGAAGTGAACGCCACGCTGATAGCAGGCCGCGGCGAAACCCGCCATGTCCCCGACCACGCCGCCCCCAAGGGCAAGGACCGTGCACTGCCGGCTAAACCGGTTACTCAGGAGTTCGTCGAAAATCCTCTGCCAGATCTCCAGCGTCTTGTACCGCTCGCCATCCGGAAGAATCACCGTCCTGGTGTCAAAGCCCGCGAGGGCTCCCCGGAGCTTTTCCAGATAAAGAGGTGCGACGGTCTCATTGCTGACCACCATCACCTGCCGACCAGGGATATGGCGGCGATAGCACTCCGCATCAGCGAGCAGCCCGGCGCCTATATATATAGGGTAGGAGCGCTCCCCGAGATCAACCTGCAGTGTTTCGTGTATTAATTCCATCGGTTTATCGGCCGGGCTGCCGGTCATAACTGTTTAAAGCGATGACAATTCTTCCAGACTATGGTTCAACCGCCAAGTTAAGGAACCTCCGATCTGGTCACAAACTCGGCTCATCAGTAACTTAACCAGAGGTTCCTTAGTCGGGACGGACTTTCCTGGCGATCTCGCGCGCCACACTCACGGCATTACGTTTCTCAGTCGAAACCACGATGTCCGCGGTCTGACGATACAGCGGGTCTCGCTGCGCCATAAGTTCCTGCAACCGCTGCAGGGGATTTTCGGTCTGCAATAACGGCCTGCTGCGGTCCTTTTCCGTCCTGCTGTACTGCTGGTCCGGGGTACAGTAGAGATAAACAACAAACCCCCTGGAAGAGAGAATACTTCTGTTCTCCGGATCAAGCACAACCCCTCCACCGGTGGCAAGCACCAGTCCGTCGCGCTGTGTCAGCTCGTCCACAACCGCCTTTTCACGCCGCCTGAATCCCTCTTCCCCCTCAAAGTCGAATACCGTTGGGATATCCACACCGGTGCGGCGTCGGACCTCATGATCGGTATCGTCAAACTCCATATCCAACATCTCCGCCAGGCGGCGCCCGATGGTGCTTTTCCCGGCCCCCATAGGACCGATAAGAAAGATGTTTTTTGAATACATCATTACAAGTTAGATATGCCAGATCGACATTGCCGGCGCAAGGCCCGGCAAACTATCAGCGCCTAATTTTACGATCCCACCAACAAAGAAAGGGGCACACCCATCCGGCGCGCCCCTTCCAATTTCCAGTCGAATGCGGCGATTGCTGTCAACGCGCTCCGAGGGTCTCCTTGAGAATCTTCGGGGTAACAAAGATCAGCAGCTCGCGGTTATTATCCGTCTCCGTGGTGTTTTTGAAAAGGGCGCCGACATAGGGAAGGTCTCCGAAGAAGGGGACCCGCTCCACATTGGTGGTGCGTTCCCGGGTAAAGACCCCGCCCAGAACCACGGTTTCCCCGTTATCCACCAACACCGACGTCTCGATCTCGCGGGTTACCAGCGGCGGCACCCCGTCGACGGACCGGTCAAAATCGGCCTCGTCATTGTTGATCAACAGATCCATAATAATGCGGTCATCCGGCGTAATCTGCGGGGTCACCTCCAGTTTCAGCACCGCTTCCTTAAACGCGATATTGGTCGCGCCGCTGGAGGTTTCTTCCTGGTACGGGATCTCATCACCCTGTTTGATAATCGCCTTCTGCCGGTCGGCGGTGATTACGCGTGGGCTGGAAACGACTTCGCCCCTGCCTTCCTGCTGCATGGCGGAAAGCTCCAGCTGCAGCAGATAGGAACCGATCTTGCCGATCAACAGGTTCACGGCACCGCTGGGGTCGGTGGCCGGAAGATTGACCAGCAGATTCTCCGCGTCATTATCGCCGACTATACCCGCATGAGTGCCTGCCCCCATAAAGGTACCGGTATCAAGGTTACCACTGTTGTCCAGATGCCCCTGAATACCGCCGGCTACAAGCACTTCCGTATTGTTGTTAACCTCATTGGAACGGTTAAACCCGAACCTGACGCCGATATCCTTGGCGAAGGTATCATCAGCACTCACCACCCTGGACTCGATCAGCACCTGACGAACCGGGATATCGAGCTTCTTAACCAGACGGTGGATATCATCCAGTTTGGCGACGGTATCCCGAACCAGCAGGGTATTGGTGCGCTCATCCACCGTGACATTTCCACGATCCGGCGTCAGCAGCTGATTCTCTTTCGACTTCAGGAGGTTGGCGATCTCTGCAGCCTTGGCATAATTTATCTGGATATATTCCGAATGCAGTGGTGCAAGCTCTTCGATCTGCTGTTTGGACTCCAGCTCCAGTTTCTCCCGCGCCGCGATCTCTTCCGTCGGAGCCACCATGATCACATTCCCGGTCTTGCGCATGTCGAGCCCTTTGGTCTTGAGAATGATATCCAGGGCCTGATCCCAAGGTACGTTCTGCAACCGCAGGGTGATGGAGCCGGTAACGGTATCACTGGTTACCATATTGAGATCGGTGAAATCGGCCAGCAACTGCAGTACGGCCCGCACTTCGATCTCCTGAAAATTAAGTGACAACCGTTCCCCGGTATAGAGCTGTTTCTTCTTCTGAATCTCCTCTTTCTCCGCCAGACTCAGGGGCCGCAGCTCCACCGCAAACAGGTTGTTCGCCTGATAGGCAAGATGCTCATACTCGCCCATGGTCGTGATCTCCACATGGACATTGTCAGCCTGTGAAGAAACTTCAAACACTTTTACCGGCGTAGCGAAATCGGTTACATCAAACTTTCTCATTAAACGTTCAGGCAACGCCGTATCGACAAAATCGAGTACGATGCGGCCACCCTCTTCGCGCATATCCACTACCGTCGAAGGATCGGAAAGGGTGATAAGAATCCTGCCTTCTCCCGTATCGCCGCGTCTGAAATCGACGTTTTCAATAGCGCGTTCCTTGGCGCTTGCCGCGACTTCGGCGGACGGGGTCTTTTCCTGTATCGCGGGCGCAGAGGAAGTTTCCGCGATCTGTGCCGCTCCGGCATCCACGTTGATGATGACCCGATTCCCATCGACCCGCATATCATAGGCGACGCTGTCAGCCAGATTGATCACCATCCGGGTTCTTTCGCCGGCTTCGATGGTGTTGATGCTACGCACCATCCCGATGCCGACCGCCTGGCTTTTATTCACGCTTCCGCTCTTCGTACTCTGAAAATCAACGGCGATGCGCGACGGGTTATCAGTGGAGAAGCTGGAAGGCTCGGCAAATGGTTTCTCAGCCGTTACGGTAATCTGCACGGCGTTTCCGGGCAACGCCGAGAAGCTTATGTCCTGCAGGGTATTGTCGGTCTCCGCATGTAATGCGGAAGCCCCTGCCAGCAGAAACAGGCACAGGAGACTGGACGTCAGCCTGGATACAGTCGAACCCGTTGCCGTAAACAGCCCAAACCGGTTCCATTTTCTAGCGTAGATTGGCTTGTTCATCTCTAATTCCCCTGCTTTATTCACTCAGCGCCACGGAGGCTTGCCTTTCCTGATAACCGCCACTGTGGTTAGGTATGATTTCCGTTAGATCAATCTTATCTTCTGTGATCTGGGTAATCTGGCCATGGTTCTGTCCCATGTAATTACCCGCTTTCACGCGATAGATAATCCCTTCTCTGGTCTTTACCAGACCCCATGTCGTTTCATTCTGCTGCAATGTGCCGACCATACGAATGGAATCGAGAGGAAATGCCTCCAACTCCTCTTTGCGACGATTGAAATCCGGAGATATGCCGTCACCCGCAACTTGCTGCTGCTGCTCGTCCCTGGGTTCTTCCGGCTGAAAAGGATTGCGCCTGTCACCAGCCACATAGGCAAAGGTTTCGACCGGCCTGATCTCCGGAAGCGGTTCTATTCGTCCCGGTTTGCGAGCTTCCACTTCGGCCACAAACTGTTCCAGATCACTCATACCGCTCCCCGAGCATGCGGACAAAAGCAACCCGGCAACGGCACTCAATAACAATTTCACCGATATCGTGGCGGAGTTCCTCATTTCTCAGTCTCCTCATCCAGATAACGGTACGTCTTGGCAACCGCTTCAAGGCTTAAGCTGCCTCCGCCCGCCGCAACGGATTCGCCTTTCTTTATACTCCTAGGATAAATCTTGATCTCATGGATGGTTACGATACGCGGAAGCGCCGCCAGGCCACTTATAAATTCGCCAAATTCATGATAATCGCCATTGACCTTCAATATGATAGGCAGCTCCGCGTAAAACTCTTTCCGGACCTCGCCGGTGGGATCGAACAGCTCGAATTCCAGGCCGGCCGCCAGGCCGGTCTGCGAAACATCCACCAGAAGATCCGCCACTTCGGTCTTGTTCGGCAACTGACGCAGCATTGCGCCGAACGACTGCCGCATATCTTCCAGCTGTTTCTTATAAGCCTCGAGGTTAACCGCCTTGGCCTGCTTCTGCTCGAAGTCTTTGCGTAGCGTGATTTCTTCTTTTTTCACCTTTTCCAGGCGAACCAACTGGTCCTCGGTATCGTAGTAATACCAGCCTACTCCCAGCAAAATGCAGAGAACCAGGACCAGAACCACCTTGATAGGTGTCGGCCATATACCGATGTTAGAGAAATCCAGATTGTTAAGATCGTCCAAGTTCACTGTGCTTCTCCCTTGGGCGATTCAGCTTTCTTGCTTATCTGACTTACAGACAAGGTGAAATGGCTGAACCCGGTTCCAGTTTGATCCTTGTTTTCAATCACCTGCAGAACTGGAGAACCAATCCAATCCGATTTTTCCACGTTGCGCATATACGCGGAAACTCGGGCGTTGGACTGAGCTCTGCCGTTAAGCGTGACGCCTCGGCCTGCCTGCTGAACCTGGGTAAGGAACGTTCCGTCCGGGGTCGTATTCACCAACTCGTCAAACAGATGAACGACTTCCGGACGACTCCCCTGCAGCTGTTGAATAACGTTCATACGGGCAAGCAATCTTGCTTTGGTTTTTTCCAGCTCCTTAATTTCGGCGATCTTGCGATCCACCTCGGCAATCTTACTCTTGAGAAAACTATTGCGGGCGTTCTGATGGTCAATCATCCTCTCGACCTGAAAATGCACGAAGCCCCCCAACAAAAGGGTTACAACCAGGGCACCCACGGTTGTCAAACCAAATTCGCGCTGACGCTGCTTACGTAAATTCTCTCGCCAGGGTAATAGGTTGATATGTGCCATTTCAGTCGAAACTCCTTAGTGCCAACCCACACGCGATCATCAACGAAGGGGCGTCGTTGCTTAAGCTCTGTGGCTTTACACTCGATGAAACCGACATATTGGTGAAAGGATTGGCAATAATTGTCGGCGTTCCAATCTTCTCCTCCACCAATTCATCCACCGCCGGAATAGAAGCACAGCCACCTGCCAGAACGATATGATCCACGCTGTTGTGGGCGCTGGAGGAAAAAAAGAACTGCAGCGAACGGCTGACCTGCTGCGCCAATGCCTCCTTAAAAGGCTCCAGCACTTCCGGAACGTAGTTGTCCGGCAACCCTCCCTGGCGCTTGGCCATTCCCGCTTCTTCCTGGGAAAGTCCGTAGCGTCTCTGAATCTCTTCCGTCAGCTGTTTACCGCCAAAGTTCTGTTCCCGGGTATAAATAATCTTGTTGTTGTGCAAAACGTTCAGCGTGGTATTGGTCGCCCCGATGTCCGCAATGGCGATAGTCTGATCAACACCCAAATCGGGCAACTGATTTATGATCAACGAGAAGGCCCCCTCCATGGCATAGGCCTCTACGTCCACCACCGCCGCCGTCAGTCCGGCGATCTCCAGGGCAGCGACGCGGTTTTCAACATTCTCACTGCGGGAAGCCGCCAACAACACATCCACCATCTCCGGATTTTTTTCCGAGGGACCCAGTATCTCGAAGTCGATATTCACCTCTTCAAGGGGGTAGGGGATGTACTGATCAGCCTCCAGCTGGATCTGGGTTTCCATTTCCTGATCGGAAAGAGAAGCAGGCATTCCGATGATCTTGGTAATCACGGCCGATCCGGAAACCGCAACCGCGGCCTGCTTGGCACGACTACCTGATCTGCGCACTACGCTACGGATAGCCTCGCCGACGGAATCCACATCGGCGATGTTTTTTTCCACTACCGCGTTGGCCTGTAACGGCTCCACCGCGTAACTCTCTACCCGATAACGGGCTCCCGCTTTGCCGCCTGAACGGCTAAGCTCCAATAGCTTGACAGCGGTCGAGCTGATATCCAGGCCCAGCATCGCCTGCTTCTGAGAACCAAAGAAGGGTAACATCGGGGTGTCCTTCTCCTATTATTACGGCGTTACACTAAAAGTTAAATGTAGTTCTTTAATAAGGTAGCTTAACTATATAGCAGTAAATGAATTTCTTGTGAAGTACTTTGTTCAACAAAATCCAGAAATTTATAAATTCTGTTAATATGTTCGCGTATAGTATCCGAGAATCAAATTTGGTTATTCGTCCTAATTAAATCCGTGATCTAGCGCATGAAGTGGTTAAAAAGGTTTCTTAAATATTCCCTGTACCTCGCAATGTTTGGGGTGACGGCGGGCATTACCGGTCTTTTTTTCGCCTATCTGATCCTGGGACCCGATCTTCCTTCCACTGAAAACCTGCGGGAAATGAAGCTGCAGGTCCCGCTCCGGGTCTATTCCCGCGAAGGGGGGTTGATAGCGGAATTCGGCGAAAAGCGGCGCTCTCCCGTCAGCTACTCCGAGGTACCGGAGCAGATGGTTCAGGCCTTTCTGGCGGCGGAGGATGACCGCTTTTTCGACCATCCGGGCGTCGATTATCAGGGGATCCTGCGAGCAGGGTTCCAGCTGGTCATGACCGGGGAGCGCCGTCAGGGCGGCAGCACCATAACCATGCAGGTGGCCCGTAATATCTACCTGACACCGGAAAAAACCTTTACCCGGAAGATCAGCGAAATTCTCCTGGCTTTGCAGATTGAAAGAGAACTGAGCAAACAGGAGATCATGGAGCTCTATCTCAACAAGATCTATCTCGGGCATCGCGCCTATGGTGTCGGCGCCGCCGCAGAGGTCTATTACGGCAAGAGCATCGACCAGCTCGATCTGCCGCAGATCGCCATGATAGCGGGGCTCCCCAAGGCCCCTTCCAGGGACAATCCGATCACCGACCCGGAACGGGCGCTGGAGCGCCGGAACTATGTGCTCGGGCGCATGAAGAAACTCGATTTCATCACCGAGGAGCAGTATACCCATGCCGTGTCCGTGCCGGTGACGGCGCAACTGCATAGCTCTAAAGCGGAAGTGGAAGCCCCCTATGTGGCGGAGATGGTGCGGGCGGAGATGGTCGAACGCTTCGGCGAAGAAGCCTACACCGAAGGGTACAACGTGTATACCACCATCGACGGCAAGCTTCAGACCACCGCGAACAGAGCCGTGCGCCTGGCATTGCAGGAATATGACCAGCGCCATGGCTATCGGGGCGCGGAACAGCATGTGGATCTCGCCGCACTTGCCGATGCGGAAAGCTGGAATACCCTTCTCGGAAACATCCCCAGGGTCGGTGATCTGCGCCCGGGGCTGGTTGTTGCCGTCGAGGAACAGACCGCCGAGGTCTATCTAGGACCGGATGAGCGCCTTACCCTGACGTGGGAGGGCTTGAAGTGGGCCCAGCCTTATCTCAATGAAAACTACCGCGGTGCCGAGCCGAAATCCGCAAAGGATATAGTCAAACCCGGCGACATCATCCGCGTGACTGAAACCACCACCGAGGAAGGGGAAAAATCCTGGCGTCTTGCCGAGATCCCCGGCGTAGAGGGAGCATTGGTCGCGGTGAGGCCGGATGACGGCGCCGTCGTGGCCCTGGTGGGCGGTTACGATTATTACCACAGCAAGTTCAACCGGGCGGTTCAGGCCAAGCGCCAACCGGGATCGGGATTCAAGGCGTTCATTTACTCCGCAGCACTGGAAGCCGGGTTCACGGCCGCCAGCCTGATCAACGATGCCCCGGTAGTGATCGATGATCCCGGCCTGGAAGCCGCCTGGCGCCCGGAAAACTACAGCGGTAAGTTTTTCGGCCCGACCCGGCTTCGTTATGCACTCACCATGTCCCGCAACCTGGTCTCCATCCGTCTGTTGCGCGCGATGGGGATCGATCACGCCCTCAAGCATGTGGAACATTTTGGTTTTAACCCCGCGGAACTGCCCCGCAACCTCTCCCTGGCTCTCGGCAGCGGGGGTGTCAGCCTGATGCAGATGGCCAGGGGGTACTCGGTGCTGGCCAATGGAGGCTATCTTGTAGAACCCTATTTCATCGATCATATTGAGGACGGGTACAAACATACTATTTATAAAACATCTCCCCTGGAGGTATGCCCGGAGTGCGCCCAGGAATCGGCCGAGGAGGCCGGTTCTCCAGCAACCATGGTGGAGACAAAGGCGGCCGAAAAGCCGGCGGAGTTTGAAACCACAGACGATACGGGCGCGCCGGAGAACAGCGGAACCGCGGTCGAACAACCGGCCCCGGAAAGACGCATTGCCCCCCGGGTCATCTCGCCCCAGAACTACTTCCTGATGAACTCCATGATGCGCGACGTGGTGCAATACGGCACCGCCAAACGCGCCCGTTCCCTCGGACGACAGGATCTGGCGGGGAAAACCGGTACCACCAACGAGCAACGGGACGCCTGGTTTAACGGTTTCCAACGCTCTCTCGTCGCCATCGCCTGGGTCGGCTTTGACTCCTCCGAGCCGTTGGGTAAAGGCGAAGTGGGGGGACGAGCCGCCCTTCCGGCCTGGATCGCTTTCATGGAGACCGCCTTGAAAGGGGTACCCGAGCAACCTTTAAACATGCCGGAGGGCATGGTGTCCGTGCGCATCGACCCCCAGACCGGAAAACCCGCGGCGAGCGGTCAGAAGGACGCCATTTTTGAGTTTTTCCGCACCGAACATGTACCGGGAGAAGGGGATTCATCGGTGATCACGGATGAGCCGTTCGGAGGCGAGACGGCTGCCCCGGGGGAGCAGGGGAACGCCCCAACCGATCTCTTCTGACCCCGGCAACCCTGGAGAAATGCACACGGGCAAAAACGGCGATCTACGCCGACGCATCGCACTGGAAGCGGCACGCATTCTGGCGGATCTGGGGGACCACGATTACCAGCGAGCCCGCCTCAAGGCGGCGCAAAGACTTGGCTGTCGGGACCGGCGCCAGCTTCCCTCGAACACGGAAATCGAACTCGCCCTCCAGGAGTATCAGCAGCTGTTCCGGGGCGAGAGCCAACCCATGGAGTTGCGGCGACTTCGGTCCGCAGCCTTAGAGGCCATGACCGCCCTGGCGGAATTCACCCCCCGATTGGTCGGGCCGGTTCTCTACGGTTCCGCCGATCAGAACAGCACCATTGAACTGCATCTCTTTTCCGATACCCCCGAACAGGTGGCTGTTGCACTCATGGAGAAAAAGATCCCCTGGCGGGACGGAAGCAAAACCGTGCGCTACCCGCAAGGAGTGGTGCGGGAACAACCCCTGTTCCGCTTCCACGCCGGAGAGGCGAGAATGGAACTGATCTGGTTCCCTCTTGAAGGGATCCGGCAGGCTCCCCTCAGCCCCCTGGATGAGCGGCCGGAGAAACGCGCCTCCGCGGATCAGCTGCGGGGGCTGCTGGAAGAACCGGATAGATGACTGCTACTCCGGGACAAACGCCTCTTCGGCGGTAAAAATTCCTGAAAAAACGGCTTGTTTTCGGTCGACCGTACCCCCTGCGCCCTGTATCCGGAACCCCGGTTAGATTAACCGGCACCGAACCTCGTTGCCCCGGAGGACGAAGAGGATCATTTAGCAGGCATTGAAATTTCAAGACGCTTCATTTTTCATCATTGGAATTTTCAAGAATAGATGAGGCAATATTCGCGTATGATAGGCGCCGTGTTTTTCCTGGAAACAGGTCATCAGCAAAGCTGAATTCTAAAACGCGAAAACCCGGCCCATAGCTGGCGAAGGCCTGGCAACCCGGATTCCTCAACAACTTTTTTAGGTTGCTGAGGAATAGGGGTTTGTTTGCTTTGCCGCATGCCTAAGGTTTTAAAAACTGAGGAAAAGACGATGTCCAGAAAAAAAATCGCACTGATTGGGGGGGGCCAGATCGGCGGAATCCTAGCACTACTCGCGGCTCAAAAAGAGCTGGGCGATGTGGTGATGCTGGATATTCCCCAGATGGAAGGCCAGGTTAAGGGAAAGACCCTCGACCAGATGGCCCTGCGTCCTCACGACGGTTATGACGTCAATCTGAGCGGTACCAGCGACTACGAGGATATCCGCGATGCGGACCTGATTATGATCACCGCCGGTCTTGCCAGAAAACCCGGCATGACCCGCGAGGATCTGCTCGGCACCAACCTGAAGATCATGAAGGACGTTGCGGAAAACGTGAAGCGGGTGGCGCCCAATGCCTTCGTCATCCTCACCACCAACCCGCTGGACGCCATGGTCTATGCCTTCCATAAATATTCCGGCATGGCGAGAAATCAGGTGATCGGTATGGCCGGGGCACTGGACAGCGGCCGTTTCCGTGCCTTTATCGCCATGGAGACCGGCCTTTCGGTCCAGGATGTCTCCGGTATGGTGATGGGCGGTCACGGCCCGGAGATGCTGCCTCTGATCCGTACCGCCAACGTGGGCGGCGTTCCGCTCACCGCGCTGCTGCCGCAGGAACGCATCGATGCCATTATCAAGCGCACCCAGGAAGCAGGCACCGAGGTGGTCAGCCTGCTCGGCAACGGCAGCGCCTATTTCAGCCCCGCCGCCTCCGTGATCGAGATGGCCGAGGCCTTTATCAGGGATAAGAAACGGGTGATTCCCTCCGCCGCCCTATGTCAGGGCGAGTACGGCATCAACGGCCTGTTCGTCGGCGTGCCGGCCGTGATCGGCGCCGGCGGAATGGAGCGGATCGTAGAATTCGAACTTACCCCAGAAGAACAAGTTTTGTTGGATAAAACCATCGAAACGGTCAAGAAAACTGTCGCCGAAACAGGCATTTAGGAGCAATAAGAATGCAGATAACCGGAATGTATTGGGGGTCCAAGCTCCTCAAGTACGTGGATTTTCCCACGTCCGAGGTACTGGGGCCGGAAGCAACCAACGAAGAGATCAAAGGTCTCATCGAGCGCCACGGTGAAGTCTTCATCAAACCCATGTTCAAGGGCGGTGTAGGCAAGAAGGGCAAGGCCGGCCTGTTGGGTCGTGCCAAGGATCTTTCCACCGCCATGCAGGAGAAGGCACGGCTGTACTTCGCCGAACACTTCCATAACAACACCTACTCCAAGGCCGAGGGCGTTACCTTTGAAGGCGCCGTACCGGCTGAGTACGAGGTCTATTTCTCCATCACCGACAGTACCGAGTTCCGCGCCCCCATGATCACCCTGACCCATCATGGCGGTATGGACATTGAGGAACTGCCCCCCGAGAAGATTGCGCGCATCCCCTTCGATCCGCTGACCGGGCTGAAGGGCTTCGTGATCTCCAATGCCCTGCGGCAGCTGGACGCCCCCAAGGAGCTGGTAAGCCCTCTGGTGCAGAACCTGCCCAAGCTTTGGGATCTGTTCCACAACTACGGCATGACCACGCTGGAACTCAATCCGATCCGCATGATGAGCAACAAAAACGGTCGCCTCATCCCGATCGCCTGCGACTTCAAGTGCGCCTTTGACGGGGACGATACCAACGTGGATCGCCTCGGTCTGCCGGAAGGTCTGGATACCTCCAGCTACTCCGATTTTGAACAGGAAGTGAACGCCCTGCGCACCTATCAGGGCCAGTCCGACGTGTTCGTCATCAATGAGGAGGGCACCATCACCGCCATGACCTTCGGCGGCGGCGCCAACGCCCTGGTCACCGAACTGCTGGGTGATGCGGCAACCATCTCCTCCGACTTCGGCGGTAACCCGCCGTACGAGAAGATGCATGACATCAGCCGCATCGTTTACAAGTACTGGCTGGAACAGTCCAACGTACTGTTTATTATCGGCGGCAAGGCCAACAACACCGATATTTACGAGACCTTCCGCGCCATGGCGGACGCGTTACGGGATCACTTCAACACCCATGGCCCGCAACCTCTGTATGTGGTGGTGGGCCGCGGCGGACCGAACCTTATCCGCGGCATGGGCTATATGAAGGACACCCTCGATTCGCTGGGTCTTCCCTACCAGATGTTCGGCTTCGATTCCGCCATGAGCGAGGTGGTCAACTACGCTCAGGCAGCCGACGACTGGATGAAGAGCGGTGGTCGTGAGATTGTCGCCAAGAAGATGGGTCTGGCCTGATAACGGCTCGTAACCTCTGTAAACAAAAAATTCCTAGTCGTGATCGTATGCAGAAGATCACGCATGAATGAGGGAACCAAATTATGCATCCGCAAGGTGTAGCAGCATTCCCCCACTACTACGTGGGCATAAACTCTCTGCAGGAACTGGCCACCAAAGAGGACAGGGTCTGCGTACTTAACATCACCGGCGGCGAAAGCCGCACCGTCACCCCGGTGAGTCACGTGTATTCCGGCGGCAATATCGTTTGCGGTACCGCTCCCGGTCGTTCCGGCTCCAGGATGAAGACCTCCGCCGGCGATATACCGGTGTACGATAACGTGGCCGAGGCCATAGAAGCCGGACACGAGTTCAACGTGGTGGTGGTTTACCTTCCCCCGTCCGGTGTACGTGACGGCGTGATCGAGGCCATTCGCGTCAACCCCAAACTGAAGAAGATCGTCATTCTCACCGAGAAGGTGCCGGTACGGGACGCCCGCGTCATCCGCGCCATGGGCCAGATGCGCGGCATCGATATCTTCGGCGCCAACTGTCTCGGACTTGCCGACGCCCACAATCACGTGCGTATCGGCGGCGCCCTGGGCGGCAACCACCCGGAGGAGTCACTGCTCCCGGGCTCCATCGCCATTTATTCCAACTCCGGTAACTTCACCACTACCATCGCCGTCTATCTGGCCACCGCCGGATGGGGCAGCACCGTTTCCTTCTCCTCCGGCAAGGACGTCTATATCCACTACGCCGCGCCGGAGTGGACCCACGCGTTCCACAACGACGACCGTTCCAAAGCGGCCGTCATGTACATCGAGCCGGGCGGGTATTACGAGCACAGCTTGCAGTTCGAAAAACCCGTGGTCGCCTGCGTGGTGGGTCGCTGGAAGGCCAAGCTGACCAAGGCCTGCGGCCACGCCGGCGCCATTGCCGGTTCCGGCGACAACGCCATCGCCAAGGAGGAGTGGTTCATGGAGAAGTTCGGCGTGGACGCCATCTTCTCTCCGGACAATCCGGTCTGCTCCGCCAAGGGCGCCGTGGTGACCAACATCGCCCATATCCCGGCCGCCATGGACGCGGTGATGAAGCTCAACAAAATGGAGCACGACTTCGAGCCGGTGGGGGACCTCTCTCTCAAGTGCTGGTTCAGCAACACCCAGGGTATCGACCTTCCGGAGCACCTGAATCCCCCGGTGGTGAACGCCCTGGCGCCCTATGACGACCAGATCGCCGGCCTCCGCGAACAGGTGGGTGCCGTCTTCCCGCGCCAGACCATGAAGGACGCCTCCGGCGCTTCCATGATGGATCCGAAGACCCAGGTGACCCGTATCCACGGCACCAGCGTGCTGGATGCTTCCACGCATACCTTCGAGGAAAACCTGGTACAGAGCCTGATCCGGGAGTATCCGGACAGCAACGGGGCGGCCCTGGCCAACGTGGCCCTGAACGCCTTCGTCAATCAGGCCGATGCCATCGGTCTAACCGCCGCCGACGCCTCCCGCCATGCGGGGAACAGCCCCAATACCGCCCTGTCCGCCGCGGTCGCCATGGTGGGCCCGAAAGACGTGGAGGTCTCCCGCAAGGCCGCCACTGCCATGATGGAGCTGTTCAAGAAGTCCGGCATCGGGGATCCGGCCGACACCGGAGCGGACATCTCCGCCCAGGTGGCAGCGGCCGACGCCTCCCTGTTCTCCACAGACAGCAGCTGCAGCCGGGGTGAGGCCATGCTGGCCGCCATCGAGGCCCGCGGCGCCAAGTCCCTGTTCGTGGAGTTCGTCAAGGCCGTGGCTGCAAAGTCCGGCGGACATGTACGCGGCCAGGTCGTGCTGGCGGCCATCACCCTGCACCTGGCCTGGAAGGCCCTGATGCGCAAGCGGCTCTCCGCCACCACCATCAGCACCCTGCCGTGGCACTTCCGCGTCTTCAGCACCCTGATCGGTTCCGCCGCCAGCAGCGGCCAGCAGACCCCGGGCAATTTCTGCGGCATCTCCGACCAGGAGTTGATGGAGAATTGGAGTTTCACCGAGACCGCCCATCTGGCACTGCTGGGCCACCGTCCGAACGAGGAGGCGCTGTACGCCTTCTCCGTGCTGCTGGGTCTGATTATCTCCAATGGTCCGGGCACCATCTCCGCCCAGGGCGCCAAAGGCGCCGTGGCGGCCGACGGCCCCGAAGCCCCGGAGCGGGTGCAGGTGAACAAAGGCTACATCGGCTTTCTCACTCACACCGGATATGCCCATGGCGGTAACGGTTACGAGGCCATCTCCTTCCTGCTGGACCGTTTCCGTGATACCGGCCTGAGCGATCCCGGCGCAGAGGGTCACGGTCTCGATCTGGCGGCCATGGCCACCGAATATGCCAAGGAGTATCTGGCGTACAAGACCAAGGCCAAAGCGGAGGGCAACCTCTCCTACAACAAGATCCCCTGCACCGGTCACCCGGTCTTCAAGGGGGAGGATGTGAACTACGATCCGCGCGAGGTATTCGTCAGCGACCTGTTCAAGAAACGCGGCGACTACAACGTCTTCCATGAGTTCTATAAAGAACTGGTGAAGGCATTGCATAAGACCGGCGTGACGCGCAACGTATTCTGCGTCAACGTCGATGCCGTCATCGCCGTTCTTCTCCTGAAGATGTTGTGGAAACCCTATGCGGACGGAGAGATCGACGACGCCACCATGGAGTCCGCTGCGTTCACCACCTTCCTGTTCGGACGCATGATCGGCTCCGCGGCGGAGATCGACGACCACACCAACCGTGGTCGCAACATGGACACCCGTACGCCGGCCAGTAAGTGCAGCTTCGTGGGTTAATCCTGCAACGGGCAGAGTCGGGATACACCTGACTCTGCCCCCGTATTTATCGGTGGTTGTTTTATAAACAGGGAGTATTAACGCATAGCGCGCAAAGTCGCGGGGGCGCAAAGTGATTCGAGGCTTATAAGGCTTCATTTCTTTGCGCCTTAGCGCCTCAGCGTCCTTCGCGTTTTATCTCGGTATTTGGACAACTACTCACATAAGCAGATTTTTTCAAAAACTGAGGACTGAAACATGTCGAAGATCATCTGGACCAAAATCGATGAGGCCCCGATGCTGGCGACCTACTCCTTTCTGCCCATCGTGCAGAAATTCGCCAGCGCCGCGGGCGTGGACGTCGAAACCCGGGACATTTCGCTGGCGGGTCGCATCATCGCCAACTTCCCGGATAACCTGAGGGAGGAGCAGAAGATCCCGGACGAACTGACCCGTCTGGGTGAACTGGCCAAGACCCCCGAGGCCAACATCATCAAGCTGCCCAACATCTCCGCCTCGATTCCGCAGCTGAAGGCCGCGATCAAGGAGCTGCAGGATAAGGGTTACGACCTGCCGGACTACCCGGAAGATCCCAAGACCGACGCCGAGAAGGCGATCAAAGAGCGTTACGCCAAGGTACTCGGTTCCGCCGTGAACCCGGTTCTGCGCGAGGGCAACTCCGACCGCCGCGCCCCCACTGCGGTGAAGAACTATGCCAAAAAGTTCCCGCACTCCATGGGCGCATGGAGCAAGGACTCCAAGTCCCACGTGGCCACCATGACCGGTGGCGATTTCGCCGCCAACGAACAGTCCGTGACCATGGCCGAGGCCACCGACGCCAAAATCACTTTCATCGGTAGCGACGGCTCCAGTACCGTGCTGAAAGAGAGCACCCCACTGGAGGCCGGCGAGATTGTCGATGCCACCTTCATGAGCAAGAAGGCGCTGGTGAAGTTTCTCGAGGAGCAGGTGGCGGAAGCCAAGGCCCAGGACGTGCTGTTCTCTCTGCACATGAAGGCCACCATGATGAAGGTCTCCGATCCCAAGATCTTCGGCCACGCCGTGAAGGTCTTCTACGGCCCGGTGCTGGAGAAGCATGCCGGCGCCATCGCCGGCACCGGTTTCGACGCCAACAACGGCATCGGTGACCTCTACGCCCGGCTGGACAAACTGGACCCGGCGAAGAAGGCGGAGATCGAGGCCGACATCCAGGCCCTCTATGCCGAGCGTCCCGCCATGGCCATGGTGGATTCCGACAAGGGCATTACCAACCTGCATGTCCCCTCCGATGTCATCATCGACGCCTCCATGCCCGCCGCCATCCGCGCCTCCGGTCAGATGTGGGGCCCGGACGGCAAGCAGAAGGACACCAAGTTCATCATTCCGGATCACAGCTATGCGCCTCTCTACCAGGCTACCATCGAGAACTGCATCGCGAACGGCGCTCTCGACCCCACCACCATGGGCACCGTGCCCAACGTGGGTCTGATGGCCAAGAAGGCGGAAGAGTACGGCTCCCACCCCACCACCTTCGAAGCCCCGGGCGACGGTGTCATCCGCGTCACCGATTCCAACGGCAACACCATTCACGAACAGGCCGTTGAGGAGGGTGATATCTGGCGCATGGTGATGGTGAAGGACGCCCCGATCCAGGACTGGGTGAAACTGGCCGTTACCCGCGCCAAAGCCACCGGCTGGCCCGCCGTTTTCTGGCTGGACCCGGACCGCGCCCACCATGTGGAGCTGAGGAAGAAGGTGGACCAGTACCTGCAGGACCACGACACCAGCGGCCTGGACATCCGTATTATGTCGGTCTACGAGGCGGCTAAACTCTCTGTTGAGCGGATGCGCGCCGGTGAAAACACCATCTCCGTGACCGGTAACGTGTTGCGTGATTTCAATACCGACCTGTATCCGATCCTGGAGCTGGGCACCAGCGCCAAGATGCTCTCCATCGTACCGTTGATGAACGGCGGCGGTCTGTTCGAGACCGGCGCCGGCGGTTCCGCCCCCAAGCACGTGCAACAGCTGCTGCAGGAAAACCACCTGCGTTGGGACTCCCTGGGCGAATTCCTGGCCCTGGTCCCCTCCCTGGAGCACCTGAGCAACCTGACCGGCAACAATAAGGCCCAGGTTCTGGCCAACGCCCTGGACAAGGCCACCGAGGAACTGCTCAACAACGACAAATCGCCTAAACGCAAATGCGGCGAGCTGGATAACCGCGGCAGCCACTTCTACCTGGCCATGTACTGGGCCCGCGCCCTGGCCTCGCAGAGTGAAGATGCCGAACTGGCTTCCCGATTTGTGCAACTGGCCGACGACCTGGAGGCCAATGAGGCGAAGATCGTGCAGGAGCTGAACTCGGTGCAGGGTGCGGCCGCCGACATCGGCGGCTACTACCGTCCGGAGGAAGCAAAGGTGACCGGAGTCATGCGTCCCAGCGCGACTTTCAACAGCCTGATCGACTAAGCCGGCAGGGCTCGGCAAACGGAAAAGGCGCATCCCGAAAGGGGTGCGCCTTTTTTTTGTCTCCAGAATCAACCGGAATATAATTCCGGTTATCTGATACCCTGATATATAGCCGTACTCGCCGGAACCAACCCCAGTATTTCCGAGTATATTTATCTGTTTATTTTGGCATACTATTGATATTCGCCGTGGATAGTGCCAATAAAGATTGGATCGCTTAATATTAGGCTGCCCGATTCGAGGCAACAGAGCCGATGGTACGAACCGAATAGACTGATCGGACGGAAACCTCGCCCATGGAACGCAGGGCTGGAAAGAGCATCGGCGGTGCTGGAATCCTTTCTGAACCCTGACCAATGGGTCTATAAGGGTAATAAATCAGCGATTACTTATGTAGATTTTTCGATCGTGCTACGGAATAATAGCCGGTCGCGATGAACTGGGGCGCACCATGTTGGGTCCCGCATAGTATTTTAGATACCACCTGATAAACCAGGTCCGGGAGGCTGAAATGTCCAACAACAACATGGTCACCGTTGACGGGATCGAAGCGGCGGCCCACGTTGCCCATAAGACCAACGAAGTGATTGCCATCTATCCGATCACTCCCTCCTCAGGGATGGGAGAGCTCAGTGATGAGTTCTCCGCCAATGGCCGGACCAATATCTGGGGTACCGTTCCCAAGGTCGTGGAGATGCAACACGAAGGAGGTGCCGTTGCGGCCTGCCATGGCGCCATTCAGACCGGAGCACTGACCACCACCTTCACCTCCTCCCAGGGTCTGTTGCTGATGATCCCCAGCATGTACAAGATCGCCGGCGAACTGACCCCGATGGTTATCCATGTTGCGGCACGCGCCATCGCCGCCCAGGCCCTCTCCATCTTCGGCGACCACAGCGACGTCATGTCCACCCGCATGACCGGTTTCGCCATGCTCTCTTCCTGTACCCCCCAGGAGGTAGCGGACCACGCCCTGATGGCCCAGGTGGCCACTCTGGAATCCCGCATTCCGTTCGTGCATTTCTTTGACGGTTTCCGCACCTCCCACGAGGTGGCCAAGGCGGAACTCCCGAGCGATGAGGTCATGCACACCTTGCTGCCGGACGATCACATTCGCGCCTTCCGCAACCGCGCCATGTCTCCGGACCGCCCGACTATTCGCGGCACGTCGCAGAACCCCGACGTCTATTTCCAGGGCCGGGAAACGGTCAACGCCTATTATGAAAAGGTGCCGGAGATAATGCAGTCGGTGATGGACCGCTTCGCCGATCTCACCGGTCGTCAATACAAACTGTTCGAGTACATCGGCGCCGAGGACGCGGAGCGGGTCATCATCCTGATGGGTTCCGCCACCGAAGCGGCGGAAGAGACGGTGGAGCATCTGGTTGCCCAGGGCGAGAAGATCGGCATGCTGCGGGTGCGTCTCTATCGTCCGTTCTCTCCCAAGCATATGATCGACGCTCTGCCGGCCTCCGTGCGCAAGATCGCGGTATTGGATCGCTGCAAGGAGCCCGGCAGCGACGGCGAGCCCATGTATAAGGACGTGGCCACCGCCATTGCCGACTACGTGGTCACCGGCGGCGACAAGTTCGACGGCATCCCGCGTGTGGTGGGCGGGCGCTACGGCCTCTCCTCCAAGGAGTTCAACCCGGGCATGATCAAGGGGATCTTCGACGAGCTGTCCAAGGACGCTCCGAAGAACTCTTTTACCGTCGGCATCAACGACGACATAACCCACAGCAGTCTGGAGTGGGACCCGAGCTTCCAGATCATCGACCACAAGAAGGTCACTCAGTGCATGTTCTTCGGCCTGGGCGCGGACGGCACCGTATCCGCCAACAAGAACTCCATCAAGATCATCGGCGAAGACGAGAATATTTACGGCCAGGGTTATTTCGTTTACGACTCCAAGAAAGCGGGAGCGGTGACCACCTCCCACCTGCGTTTCGGTCCCGAACCCATCAGGTCCACTTATCTTATCGGCGACGGTGAGGCGGATTTCGTGGCCTGTCACCAACCGATCTTCCTTGAGACCCTGGACATGCTGGACAAGGCCCGCGAAGGCGGCGTCTTCCTGCTCAACTCGGATGCAGGTCCCGACAGCGTCTGGGACACGCTGCCGCGCAAGATGCAGCAACAAATCATCGACAAGAAGCTGGATGTCTACGTCATCGACGCCTATAAAGTGGCCGATGAAACCGGCATGGGTCGCCGCATCAACACCATCATGCAGACCTGCTTCTTCGCCATTTCCGGCATCCTTCCGAAGGATGAGGCCATCGCCAAGATTAAGGCGGCAGCCGAGAAGACCTACGGCAAAAAAGGCCCCGCAGTGGTGGAGAAGAACTTTCAGGCCATTGACGCCTCCGTGGCCGCCATGCACAAGGTGGAAATCCCGTCCGCCGTATCCTCCACCTTCGAGCTACGGCCGCCGGTTACCGACAATGCACCTGAATTCGTCAAGAACGTCTGTGGCGAGATCATTGCGGGCCGTGGCGACAGCGTCCCGGTCAGCCTGATCCCCGCCGACGGTATCTGGCCCCTGAACAGCTCCTCCTACGAAAAACGCAACCTGGCCCGGCATATCCCGGTGTGGGATGCGGAGCTCTGCATCTACTGCGGCAAGTGTGTTTTCGTCTGCCCGCACGCGGCTATCCGCTCCAAGGTATTTCCGGCGGAACTGGCCAAGGACGCCCCGCCCACCTTCAAGTCCATTGAGATCAAGGGCAAGGAGTTCGGCGAAGGCCAGCACATCACCTATCAGGTGGCCCCCGAGGACTGCACCGGCTGCACCCTGTGCGCGGACATCTGCCCGGCCCAGGACAAGGAGAACCCGGAACACAAGGCCCTGGACATGGTGCCGCAGCCTCCGCTGCGTGAATCCGAGGCCGCGAACTGGACGTTCTTCCTCGGCATTCCGGAGTTCGACCGCGAGAAGATCCGTTGGGGTACCATGAAAACCGCCATGCTGGCGCAGCCCCTGTTCGAGGCCTCCGGCGCCTGCGTCGGCTGCGGCGAAACCCCTTATATCCGTCTTGCCACCCAGCTGTTCGGCGACCGTATGGTAATGGGCAACGCCACCGGCTGTTCCTCCATCTATGGAGGCAACCTGCCCACCACACCGTACGCCTCCAATAACGAGGGCCGCGGTCCTACCTGGAACAACTCCTTGTTCGAGGACACCGCTGAATTCGGGCTCGGTTTCCGCGTCTCTATCGACCGTCAGGCCGAGATGGCCCGAGTGCAACTGAAGAGGATGGAGAAAGAGATCGGCGGCGATCTGGTCAAAGAGATTATCGACGCCGACCAGTCCGACGAAGCGGGTATCTTCCGCCAGCGGGAACGCGTTGCTAAGGTGAAGGAGATCCTCAAGGGGATCGATTCCGAGGCCGCGCGCAATCTCGAGTCGGTCATCGACACCGTAGCCAAGAAGAGCGTCTGGATCGTGGGCGGCGACGGCTGGGCCTACGACATCGGCTACGGCGGTCTGGACCACGTCCTGGCCTCCGGGGAGAACGTCAACATCCTGGTGCTGGACACCGAGGTTTACTCAAATACCGGCGGCCAGATGTCCAAGGCGACCCCCATCGGCGCTGTGGCCAAGTTCGCCGCCGGCGGCAAACCGGGCCGCAAGAAAGATCTCGGCATGATCGCCATGGCCTACGAGAACGTCTACGTCGCGCAGGTGGCCTACGGCGCCAAGGACGTGCGGACCCTGAAGGCGTTCCTGGAGGCGGAGTCCTATGACGGGGTCTCCATCATCATCGCCTACAGCCCCTGTATCGCCCACGGTATCGACCTGGCGAACAACCATAAGCAGCAGGAGCTGGCGGTCAATACCGGCCACTTCCCCGTGTATCGCTACGACCCGCGCCTTCGGGCAGAGGGCAAGAACCCGCTGCAGCTCGATTGCAAGGCGCCTTCGGTGCCGATCATCGAGCAGATGAAGAGCGAGACCCGCTTCTCCCAGCTGCAGCGTTCCCATCCCGAGGCGGCGGCGGAGTTCGCCAAACTGGCTCAGGCGGAAGCGGAAAAGCGCTATGCGTACTACGAAAAGCTGGCCGCCATCTCTTTCGAGGAGGAAAAGGAGACCTGACCAGGTACGTCATGCTTGTAGACAGGCGCCATCCGGAAACGGATGGCGCCTTTTTTCTTTTTGGTAGTTAGTCTCGCGGTCCGTGGTGTTTGTAGGGTAGGGTTTCGCCCCACCAAATCACGAGGCCGTTTTTTAAATCGGTAACCAGTTTCGTGACCTGTCTGTTTCGGGCGTCCCAGTCCGGTAATTAGTTTCGCAGCCTATAGCCCTCGGTATTCGAATTTACCTCGTCTAACTTGAGCCAAAACTTTCCCTTTCTCCGTGGTTTGGAAATTGGTAACTAATTTCGTGACCCGTCCGGTACGAATCCATATTTCCGCTGTTGCAGAAGGGTCACGAGTACCTTTCTTTTGAGCGCTCAAAAGAAAGGTACCAAAGAAAAACCGCCCCACGTCCCCGCCCGCTTTGCGGGTGCTCTGCGCTTCTCGTCTTAAGCGGGGCTGTCCATACGGGGCATCCCTGCCCC